>NZ_JAXCFQ010000014.1:0-187614 GCF_056150265.1 Micromonospora desertarenae | reverse complement strand
AATCGACCGCTGGTGCCGCCTACTCGCCTGGTACGACATCCCCACCGACCGCACCGACCTGCACCTGCACCGCCCCCCACCCGACGGCATCCCGACCGGGGTGAGCATCGTGCACCCCGGCGCGAAGGCGACGCAGCGACGCTGGCCGCCGGCCCGCTTCGCCCGGGTGGCCCGGGAACTGGCCGGGCGGGGGCATCGGGTGGTGGTCACCGGCAACCGGGGGGAACGCGGGATCGCGGTGGCGGTGGCCCGGTTGGCCGGGCTGCCCGACGAGGCGGTGCTGGCCGGCGAGACCGACCTCGGCGACCTCGCCGCGCTGGTCGCGTACGCCCGGCTGGTGGTCAGCGGCGACACCGGCATCGGGCATCTCGCCACCGCCTACGGCACCCCCTCGGTCCTGCTGTTCGGCCCGGTGGCCCCGGCGCAGTGGGGGCCACCGCCGGACCGGCCCTGGCACCAGGCGCTCTGGGTCGGGCCGGTGCCGCGGGCCGCGGCGGACGACACCGCACCCCACCCGGCCCTGGCCGCGCTCGACGTGTCGCAGGTCCTCGCCGCCGTGGACCGGGTGCAGCGGCACCGGCCGGCCCTGCTGCCCACACCGTAGGAGGGCGGCCGGTGGTGGACGGTCCGCCAGCTACCGGCAGGTAACCTGAGCCCGTGAACGCGACGGCGGAGTACGCGCAGGAGTTCGTCGAGGTCGACGGGGCCCGGCTCGGGATCCAGGTCTACCCGGAGCCGGAGGGGGTGGCGGCGGCGCCGGTGGTGGTGATCTGGCCGGCGATGGGAGTGCGGGCCCGCTACTACCGCCCGTTCGCCGCCGCGCTGCGCGCCGCCGGCCTGGCGGTCGTGGTGGCCGACCTGCGTGGCACCGGGGAGAGCACACCGAGACCCAGCCGTGCCTGCCGGTACGGCTACGCCGAGCTGGCCACCGACGTGGGCGCCGTGCAGGCGGCGCTCAAGCCCCGGCTGGACGGCCGCCGCACGGTGCTGCTCGGGCACTCCCTCGGCGGGCAGGTCGCCCTGCTGCACCTCGCCCTGCACGGCACGGACGCCGTCGACGGCCTGGCCCTGGTCGCGGTCGGCGTCCCGTACTGGCGGTCCTACCCCGGCGCCCGGCGGTTCGGGGTGCTGCCGTACACCCAGGGGATCGCCGCGACGGCCCGGCTGCTCGGCGTCTGGCCGGGCTGGGGCTTCGGCGGCCGTCAGGCGCGCGGGGTGATCCGGGACTGGGCGCACACCGCCCGCACCGGCCGTTTCCCCCGGCTGGACGGGGTGGACGCGGAGGCGGCCGTGCGCGCGGTACGCACCCCGGTGCTCGCGGTCAGCGTGGACGACGACCAGTACACCCCGCACGGGACGATGGACCAGCTCTGCGCCAAGCTGGTCAGCGCCCCCGTGGCCCGGGAGCGCTACACGGTGGCCGAGGCCGGCGCCCCGCTGGACCACTTCACCTGGGTGCGGGCCGCGACCCCGCTGGCCGACCGGGTGGCCGCCTTCACCGCCGGCCTGCCGGCCCGCTGACCGGCGCCCCGCGCGCCTGATCCCCGCCCGGGCCGGCACGGCCCGCCGGTCGCGCCGCCCGCAGGGATGCCGACGGCGCATCGGTCACCGGCCGCCGGGCGGTGCCGCGCCCGGGGTCACTCCTCCTGGTCGACCGGCACCATCCGGCCGTCGCGCTCCACCCGGGTCTCGCCGTGCTCGGCCGGCGGCGGGACCTGCGCGCTGGTCTTGCGCGGGTCGTTGTCCGGATGCATCAGGACGGCGTCGGTCTTCTGGGTCTTCTCCCTGCTCTCGTCCGGTTGCGACATCCGCTTCCCCTCCCCCTCGAACTGCCTCGGTCACGAACTACCCACCGCCGCCCGGCCGACTCCTCGGCACGCCGGTCGGCTCTCCCAGGGACCGTCCGCACCGGCCGGACCGCCCCCGGTCGTCCCGGCGGCTCCCCGATGTCCACCGGGCTCCGCGTCCGGGGCGTCCCGCCTGATGACGGGCGGGATTAGCGGCCCGGGTGGTGGGTATGCCGCGACGCCCGACACGGTGGAAGGGGATCAGATGTCCGAACGGCACACCGCACTGCGCTCGATGCACGATCTGGGCTTGGCGGCCTGGTTCGGGGGCTCCCTGATGGGAGCGTTCGGCGTCAACGGCGGAGCGGCACAGATCAGTGACTCGACCCAGCGGCTTCCGGTGGCCTCGGCGGGCTGGTCCCGGTGGACCCCGGTCAACGCCGCCGCGATCGGCGCCCACCTCGCGGGCGCGGTCGGCGAGCTGGTGACGGAGAGCCCCCGGGTGATGGCCCAGACGGGGGTCGGCCGGGCCAGCACGCTGAAGACCGCGCTGACGGTCAGCGCCCTCGCGGTCACCGGCTACAGCCGGTTGCTCGGCATGAAGCTCGAGAAGGCCGGCAGCCCGCCGGTGGACGGGATCACCGAGCCGAACCACCAGACGCCGTCGAACGTCGCGTCCGCCCAACGCCAGATGAAGGCGCTCCAGTGGGCGGTCCCGGCGCTGACCGGCGCGCTGATCGTGGTCACGGCGTACATGAGCGAGCAGCAGAAACCCGGCGAGGTGTTCCGCGGGATGCTGAACCGGGTCAGCGCGATGGGCTCGCCCAGGGCGGTCGGCAAGATGGCGGCGCTGACCGCGCTCGGGAAGCGGATGCCGATGTCCTCCCGCCGCTGACCCGGCCCCGAGCACACGGCGTCCCGCCGGCTCCTCGACGGCGGGGCGCCGGCCGGCGTGCCCGGACGCCGCCACGCCGGCCGAGCGTCCCGGCACCGCGGGGCATGACCGGGGCCGGGACGGGCAATCCGCGCCGGTAGCGGCGGAGCGACCAGCGAGGTGAGCATGGCACCAGCAGACGGACGCGGCGGCGACGGACGTGACGTCGCCACCCCGTGGAAGACGACCGACGGGTTCGACGCCGAACCACCCTGGGGCACCGGCGAGCACGACCCGATGGACGAGGGCAGCGAGGAGACCGCGGTACCGGAGGGCCGGCGCGGGGAGCGCCGCGCCGGCCAGCCGGCCGGACCGTCCGGCGGACGCGGCCGGCACGGGTTCGGTCCGGTCGAGCCGACCCGGACGGCCGAGGCGGGGCCGGGCGCGCCGCCGGACCCGGCGCCGTCGCGCCGGTCCTTCCCGGACGACGCGGACATCGGGGAGCGGACCGAGGACGCCTTCCGGACCCAGGGCCGGCGCCACTCGTAGCCGGCGGTCACCGGGCCGGCCCGCCAGGGCCGGTCGGTCGCCGCCCGTCCGGGCGCCAGGGCGGCCGTTCCCGGTGCTCCAGAGCCGGGGTGGCGATCGACCCTTTCCCGGCGTGGTGGCCGGGTGCCGCCCGGCCGGACGGCGGCGGGCGGACGACCGGCGCCGGGGTGACCGGCGGGACGGCGGCGGGTGGACGACCGCCCCGCCACCCGTCCCACGCGGCGGTCAGGAACCGCTGCGGTCCTCACCGGCCACCGCGGTGGGCGGCGGCTCGGTCACCGGGTGCCCGGTGTCGTCCACCAGGCCGGGCACCATGCTGCCGCCGTGCGCCTCCTGCGCCTCCCGGGTCCGGCGGGCCGCCGCGTCGTCCGGCACCGCCGGCGTCCGGTCCGCTGACCGGTTCTCCTGCTGGCTCATCGTGTGCTGTCCCTCCGTCGTTCCTCGTCCCGGCCGGTACCCGGCCGCCCCACCGGGAAACCACACCGCCGGGACGGCGCCACGCGGCCGCCGGTCCTCAGCCGGTCGGGACGGCGCGGACCGCCCGGCCGTCGACCGGCGTGACGCCGAGCAGCCCGGCCAGCCGGGCGGCGTCCCGCTGCGCCTGGTCGCCGCAGCAGTTGTTGAACAGCACGTGCAGTTCGTCGCTCTGCCCGGCCAGCTCGACCAGCAGCTCCGCCCACCGGCGCAGCTCCTGCTCTCCGTAGGCGTAGCGGAACTTCTCCTGCTTGTCGCCGTCGGCCCAGTCGGCGCTGTGCCCGTGGAACCGGACGAGCGCGAGGCCGGCGGTGGCGTACAGGATCGGCGGCACCGAGGACGGGTGCCCCTGCGGCATGTCCACACAGGCGAAGGTGAGCCCGCGATCGCGCAGGAAGGTCAGCGTCTCCGCCGCGGCCGTACCGTCGAACCAGGACCCGTGGCGCAGCTCCACGGCCACCCGCCACGGCCGGCACCGCTCGGCCAGGTCGGCGATGCGCCGCTGGGCGGCCGCGCCGCGGGCGAACCAGGGCGGGAACTGCAACAGCACGGCGCCGAGCCGGTCGGCCGCCGCGAGCGGCTCCAGCGCCGCGTGGAACCGGGCCCACAGCTCGTCGTACGCCGCCGGCGGCAGGTCCCGGCGGCGGATCCGGGCCGGGCCACCGGCCGGGCGCAGATCCCGCGGCAGCGCCGCCACCGGGGTGGGGTGGCCGGTGAAGAGGCTGAACGCTTTGACGTCGAAGGTGAACCCCTCCGGCGTGGCGTCCACCCAGCCCTGGGTCGTCTCCGGCACCGGCACCGCGTAGTAGGAGGTGTCCACCTCGACCAGCGGGAACCGGCTGGCGTACCAGCCGAGCCGGGCGGCCGGGGTGTTCGCCGCCCGGGGATACCACCCGGAGCGGAGCAGCATCCGGTCGGCCCAGCCCGACGTACCCACCTTAATCACACCCATGTAGTTCAGTGCACCGCTGATCGGGCGGATCGGCAACCGGAGACGCGGCCGGGACGAAACCGTCGGTGGTCCGGCCTATCCTGACCCTCGCCACGACGTCGGGTGAAGGGTGACATCGATGACCATCTCGGAGCAGGTGACCACCACCAGCGAGCGGGCTGATCTGCTGCAGACGCTGCGCCGGCACCGCGGGTTCCTCCGGCAGACCGTCGACGGGCTCACCGACGAGCAGGCGGCCCGGCGCACCACCGTCAGCGAACTCTGCCTCGGCGGGCTGATCAAGCACGTGGCGGGCACCGAGCACCGGTGGATGCTCTTCGCGGTCGGCGGCGCCGAGGCGATGGAGAGCGAGCCGGTGGACTGGGCCGGCCAGTTCCGGATGACCGGGGGCGACACGCTGGCCGCCCTGCTCGACGACTACGCGCGGGTCGCCGCACGGACGGACGAGCTGGTCCTGACCCTCGACCTGGACGCCGCGCACCCCCTGCCGCAGGCACCGTGGTTCGAGCCGGGCGCGAGCTGGTCGGTGCGCCGGGTCCTGCTGCACCTGATCGCCGAGACGGCCCAGCACGCCGGGCACGCCGACATCCTCCGTGAGGCGATCGACGGCGCGAAGACCATGGGCTGACGGCCCCGGCGCCCCGGCGGTGCCGGCCGCCCCGCCGCCGGGTCTTCCGCCACCGTCCCGTCCCCGGTGCGGTCCGCCTCCCGTCCCACGTCACACCGGTTTGATGTGACGCCACCGGAGCCGGTGGCGCTGAGGGACACGAGATGAACGCACACCGGATGGACCAGGAGACCGTCGAGCGGCTGCTCGACGGTCCGGTCGTCGACCCGCAGGACGGTCCCCGGCCGTTGGTGCTGCTGCTGACCGCGGTCCGCGCCGCACCACGCGACGATGAGCTGGCCGGGGAGGGCGCGGCGGTGCACGCGTACCGCCGGGCGCTGGCCGGCACGCCGCTCGACCTGCCGGGCCGGCCACCGCAGCGGCTCACCCTGACCGCGTTCGGCGTCCGGGCCCTGGTGGCCGGCATCGCCCTCGCCGCCACCGGCGGGGTGGCGTTCGCGGCCGCGAACGGTACCCTGCCGAACCCGTTGCGCGAGCCCGCGCCGGCCAGTGCGCCACCGTCGACCCCGTCGCTCCCGGCCGCCTCCCCCGGCGGCTCGGCGGGTCCGTCGGCGCCGCCGTCCGGGCCGGGCGGTCCCGACGTCGCGCCGACCGCCGCGCTGACCGGCCTGTGCCGGTCCTACCGCGAGGTGGCCGACAACCCGGGCCGCGCGCTGGACAATCCGGCCATCGCTCCCCTGGTCGGCGCCGCCGGCGGCAAGGATCGGGTGGACGGCTACTGCGACCGGGCGCTGGGGGGTCCCCCGGGCCAGTCGAGGTCGCCCGGAGCCCCGACCGACCGGCCGGGTGGTGCGCCGGGCACCCGGGCGACCGACCGGCCGGCGCCGGACACGTCCCCGGACGGGCGGCCCACCGTGACCGGTGGCGACCGCGCCCCGGCCGCGAGCCCGCACCGCGGCCTCCCGCCGGGACACGCCGCGAGCTGACCGGCGGCCGCCGCTGATCGAGGCCGCCGGGCCCGGCCGTGCGGCGGCCGACCGGCCGGCGGGGCGGGCTGATAGCGTGCGCCGATGAGTCCGCGGCGTCGGGGCGTGGCGGTGGCCCTCCGTGTGGCGATCGTGATCGGCGTGCTCACCGGGATCGTGCTGACCGCGCTCGGGCCGGCGACCGTCACCGGCCCGCTGCCGTACTTCACCATCCAGAGCAACGTCGCGGTCGGCCTGCTCGCCGGGTACGCGGGCCTGCGCGCCTGGCGCGACCGGCCGGGGCCGCCGCCCGCGCTCGGGGGCGCGGTCACCCTCTACATCACCATCACCGGTGCGGTGTACCACCTGCTGCTGGCGAACCCGGCCAGCCCGTTCGCCATGGCGCAACCGGACCGCGCCCCCGGCGAGGCGCTGGGCAACCAGGTGCTGCACACGGTCGTGCCGCTGCTGGCCCTGGCCGACTGGGCGCTGGTCGACCGGCGCGGGCGGCTCCGCCCGCGGCACGCGCTGTACTGGCTGGCCTTCCCCCTCGGCTACCTCGGGTTCGCGCTGCTGCGCGGGCTGGTGGTGCACCGCTACCCGTACCCGTTCCTGGACGCGGCGACGTCCGGCTACGCCGCGGTGGGGGTGAACGCGCTCGTCTTCGCGGTCGCGTTATGGCTACTCGGTCTCCTCCTCGTCGGCGTCGACCGCGGGTTGGCCGGGCGGGCCCCGCACCCGCCGCCGTCGACCACCACGGCCGCGACCGCGGCCCCGGTCACCGCAGCCGAGGCCGGGAGACCGTGACCCGGTCCCGGCCGTACGCGTCGGCGTGGCCCCAGCGGCCCGGGATGTCCAACAGCTCGATCCGCCCGAACCCCTTCGGCAGCCGGGGATCGACCAGCAGGTTGTCCCCGCACGGGCGCAGGCCGAGCATCGTGGAGAGCAGCAGCAGCACCGCCCCGGAGGACCACGACTGGGGTCGACCCGCGCTCGGCAGCTGCACCGGATACTTCGTCAGGCTCCGCGGGTAGCCGGCGATCACCTCGGGCACCGCACCGCCGAGGGTGTGCGCCATCTCCAGGATCCCGGCGGTGATCCGGGCGGCCTGTTCGTCGTACCCGTAGCGGCGCAGCCCGGCGGCGATCAGCGAGTTGTCCGACGGCCAGATCGCGCCGACGTGCGAGCCCACCGGGTTGTACGGGCGTTGGCCGGCGGCCAGGGTACGGACGCCCCAGCCGCTGAACATGTCCGGGCCGAGCAGGTGCTCGGCCACCGCCCCGGCGCGCCCCTCGTCGACGATCCCGCTCCACAGCAGGTGCCCGATGTTCGACGAGAGCGCGTCGACCGGCTCGCCGTCCGGCCCCAGCGCGAGCGCGTAATGGCCCCGGTGCGGCAGCCAGAAGTCCCGGTTGAACCGCTCCCTGAGCTGCGCCGCCTGCCGCTCCAGCCGGTCGGCGTACTCCGGGTCGTCCCAGAACTCGCGGGCCAGGCGCGCGCCCCGCACCTTCGCGTCGTAGGCGTAGCCCTGCAACTCGCAGGTAGCCCGGGGCAGGGCGGGCGCGCGGCAGCGCCGGTCGACGATCGCGCCGGCGGAGTCCTTCCAGGTCTGGTTGACCGTGCCGGTGCGCGGGTTGCGGCTCTGGTAGCGCAGGTAGCCGTCACCGACGAGGTCGCCGTACTCGTCGATCCAGTCGAGCGCCATCCGCGCCGGGTGTCGCAGCTGCCGCACCAGCTCGCCGTCACCGGACCAGCGCTCGTACTCGTCGAGCAGGATGACGAAGAGCGGCGTGGTGTCGGCCGCGCCGTAGTAGAGCGCGGTGGGCCGGTCGCCGAAGGCGGCGAGTTCGCCGTAGCGCAGCTCGGCCAGGATCTTGCCCGGTTCCTCGTCGTGCTCGTCGTCGAGCTGCCCGCCCTGCAGCAGCGCGAGCAGGCGCAGCGTCGCCGGGGTCAGCTCCGGGACGAACGGCAGGGTCTGCAGGCAGGTGATCAGGCTGTCCCGCCCGTAGAGCGACATCGCCCACGGCAGGCCGCCCACCGGGACCCGGTCGACGGACGACAGCGGCTCGTAGCGCAGCGCGGCGAGGTCGGTGAGGCTGCCCCGGTACAGCGCGGGCAGCGCCTCGTGCTCGGCGACCAGCTGCGGCGCGCGGTCCAGCCACGCCTGGAGGTCGTCGCGCATGCCGCGGCGGATGTGGTGCCGGTGGGTGGTCAGGTCGGCCCGCATGTCCCGCCCGGCCTCGCCCTGGAAGGTCATGGCGATGTGCAGGTCGGTGTTCCACTGCCCGTCCGGCTCCACCCGGATCCGGAAGGTCATCCCGCTCCGGTCGATCTCGGCCGGCGCCGTGCTGGAGATGACCGTCTCCCGGGCGAACCGACCCCGGGCGTACCGCAGGCGCAGCAGGCCCCGCTCGGCGTCGGGGGTGACCACGACCTCGCGGTGTCGCGGCTGGCCGACCTCGGCGATGTCCGCGAAGTCGGCCCCGATCTCCATCCGCACGGTGAGGTACGCCGGCTCGGCGGCGTGGTTGAGCACGGTGAGCCGCTCGTTGAAGCTGTCGTCCAGCGAGCGGTGCCGGATCACCGAGACGTTGGCGTCGACGTAGTGGCTGGCCGCGCCGGGCACCAGGACGAACCGGGTCTCGAAGTACGTCAGGTCGTCGCGGGAGAGCGCGTTGAGCCGCTCGCCACCGACGGTGAGCACCCAGCGGGACAGGAACCGGGTGTCGAAGAAGAAGAGGCCTACCGGCGCCTGCGGGTCCACCTCGATGTCGCCCTGCCCGTCGCCGATGGCGAAGGCGTTGCCGGAGATGACGTGCAGCCGTTCCTGCCTCATCGGCCGCCACCCGTCCCGGTGGTGAGCTCCCGGGGGTGCCGGGCGTCCGGCGGCCCGGGAAAGATCCGCCGGAGCAGCATGAACAGCCGGATGTCACCCTGCACGGTCACCTCGTTGCGCATCAGCGCCTCCGCCGGGTGGATCTCCCCGCGGGCCAGTTGGTCGAAGATCTCCCGGTCGGCGCGCACCACCAGCTCGGCGTCGTCGGTCGAACGGCTCACCTGGACGCGCTGGTCGCCGATGGTGAGGTACCAGTGCTCGGTCCGGCCCTCCTCCCGCATGTCCAGCCGCACCGTGCCGGCGACGGCGTCGGGCAGCTCGACGCGGCGGCTGGGGCCCAGCCGCCGCAGGTGCTCCACCGCGGACGCGGTCATCGGCTTCCCCCCTCGCACCTCGCAGGCTCAGGGTCACCCCGACGAGGGTGAGCGGTGCTCACCCGGACGGGGTGATTCCGGGCCCGCCGCCGGCCGTGCGACGCCGGGCCGGGCCCGCCCCCGGGCGCGCTCCCCGCACCGCCTCGGTCCCACCGGTTTGTGCCGGCCCCCAGCGGGCAGACCCGCCGCTGGACGGCAACGGAGGGACGGGGGGTCGAGGCATGCGCGCACTGCGGTTGCCGGGCTGGAAGTCGGAACCGGAACTGGTCGAGGTCGACGAACCCACCCCCGGCCCCGGCCAGGTGGTCGTCAGGATCGGCGGGGCCGGCGCCTGCCACTCCGACCTGCACCTGATGCACGACTTCGAGCCGGGTTCGGTGCCCTGGAACCCGCCGTTCACCCTCGGCCACGAGAACGCCGGCTGGGTGCACGCCCTCGGCGCCGGGGTGACCGGGCTGGAGGTCGGCCAGCCGGTGGCCGTCTACGGGCCGTGGGGCTGCGGCACCTGCGCCCGCTGCCGGGTCGGCGTCGACCCGTACTGCGAGAACGTCGCCGCGGCGCCGGCGCCCGGTGGCGGCGGCGGGCTGGGCGCGGACGGCGGGATGGCCGACTACCAGCTGGTGCCGGACGCCCGGCACATCGTGCCGCTGCCGGACGGGCTGGACCCGGTGCGGGCGGCGCCGCTGACCGACGCCGGCCTCACCCCGTACCACTCGATCCGGCGGTCCTGGCCGAAGCTCGCGCCGGGCAGCACGGCCGTGGTGATCGGCGTCGGCGGGCTCGGGCACGTCGGCATCCAGATCCTCAAGGCGACCACCGCCGCCCGGGTGATCGCCGTCGACACCCGGGACGCGGCGCTGCGGCTGGCCGAGGAGTGCGGCGCCGACCTGGCCCTGCCCTCCGGCGAGGGGACGGTCGACGAGATCCGGCGGGCCACCGGCGGCCGGGGCGCGGACCTGATCCTCGACTGCGTCGGCGCGGACGCCACTCTGGCGCTGGGCGTGGCCGCCGCGCGCACCGTCGGCGACCTCACCATCGTCGGGATCGGCGGGGGCACCCTGTCGGTCGGCTTCTTCACCGTCGCGTACGAGGTGAGCATCCAGACCACCTACTGGGGCAGCCGGCCGGAGCTGGTGGAGGTGCTCGACCTGGGCGCGCGGGACCTGGTGCGGCCGAAGTCGACCACCTACCCGCTGGAGGAGGCGGTCACCGCGTACCGGCAGATGCGGGACGGCACGCTGGAGGGGCGCGCGGTCATCGTGCCCTGACCGGCACCGCCGTCAGCCCCGCTCGATCAGGCCGCGCACGTAGGCGGCCTGGCCGATGTGCTGCAGGTCGTCGTTGGCCACGCTGACCAGCCGGACGCCGAGGGTCACCGGCGGATCCCAGGACTCGTCGACCACCCGGTCCAGGTCGGCCGGGCGCAGCTCGGCCAGGAGGGCGCGGGTGCGCGCGGCCACCGCCTCGTGGTAGTCCACCAGCGCCCGCGCGCTCTCCGGCCGCACCGCGGCGACCTGCTCGGGGGTGTGCGCGTAGCCGATGTCGTCGGGGTCGGGGCGGAGTCCGAAACGCCCCGCCCAGTCGCCGGTGACCCAGAGCTGCTCGGTGTCGAAGGCGTCGGAGACGTGGTGGTCCTGGAGCCGGGTCAGGTGCCAGACCAGCCACCCGACCGGGTTCGCGTCCGGTCCGGGTGCGTGCCGCAACTGCTCCGGGGAGAGGCCGTCGACCGCCGCGCGGACGAGGGCGGGCAGCCGGTCGTACGTCTCGGTCAGCAGGTCGTTCACGTCCATCCGGCGCCTCCTGGTTGTGCCGACACCTCCGGGTACCGCCGGGGGCGACGGTCAAACCCGGCGCCTAAGGTGATCGCGTGGTCGCGGCGCTGGAGCTCTACCTGGACACCGACGCCACCCGGCGGATCCGGGTGCTCTGGGACGCGCTGGAGTCCGAGGGTGTGCAGAGCATGCGCTCCCTGCTGGAGCAGCGCCACCGGCCGCACGTCTCGCTCGCGGTGGCGTCGCGCTTCGACCCGGAACGGGTGGCCGCCGCGCTGGCCGGGACGGTGGTGGCCGCGCCGCTGCGGCTGTCCTTCCAGCACGCCGGCCAGTTCGTCGGCCGGGTGCTCTGGCTCGGCCCGACGCCGACCGCCGAACTGCTGGACCACCACCGGCGGGTGCACGACCGGCTGGCCGCGGCGGGCATCACGCTGGTCGAGCACTACCGGCCGGGGCGCTGGGTGCCGCACTGCACCCTCTCCATGCGGGTGCCGAACGTGCTGATGGCCGCGGCCGTCCGGCGGTGCCTGGAGGTGCTGCCGCTGGAGGCCACCGTCGTCGGCGCGGCCCTCACCGATCACGCCCGCGGCATCTCCCAGCCACTGCCCTGAGCCGCCGTTCGCGGTCGGGGCACTCCGGTCGCTCGGTCACCGCGGAGCGCGGCGGCCACCGTACGCGGCGGTGGGCGGGCTCAGGCGGTGTCGGCCCGGCCGAGCCGCCAGTACCCCATGAACGCCACCGCGCTCCGGTCGAGTCCCCGCTCGCCGACCAGGTGCCGGCGCAGCGTGCGGATGACCCCGGCCTCGCCGGCCAGCCAGGCGTAGAGCGGCACCGGGGCGGCCGGAGTGGGCACCTCCCAGAGGATGTCCCGGTCGACGTCCACGTCGGTGATCACCTGGTCGGCTCCGGTGCCACCGTCGCCGAGCAGCGCGCCCGCCGCCGCCGCGACCGCCGGGACGAGCCGGCAGCCGTGCGCGCCGGCGCCCCGGGACAGCCACTGGACGTCGACCCCGCGCGGCGCCACGACCGGCAGCGCGTCGGTCTCCTCGGGCACCTCCAGCAGCGCCCGGCCGCGGGCGTCGGCCGGCAGCCGCTCCAGGATGGCGCAGATCGCCGGGGCGGCGGTCTCGTCGCCGGCCAGCAGCAGGTGGCCGGTCGACGGCGGACGGAACTCCACCCCACCGTGGTCACCCGGGTAACCGGCGTCCGGGCCGAGGATGGCGATCTCGTCACCGGGCCGGGCCCGCCGGGCCCACCGGCTGGCCGGCCCGCCGTCACCGTGCAGCACCAGGTCGACGTCCACCTCGCTGAGCAGTGGGCGGACGGCCCGGACCGTATAGGTGCGGATCGGGTTGCGCCGCTGCACCGGCAGGGCCCGCCACTGCGCGTACCAGTCCTCGCCGCCGGGCAGCTGGACGCTGTTCTCGCCGGGCAGCGGGAACGCCAGCTTGATCCGCTGGTCGTAGCCGTTGTCCGCGAAACGGTCGAGATCCGGGCCGGTGAAGGTGACCCGCAGGAACGACGGGCTGATCCGGCGTACCGCGCGGACCTCGACGGTGAAGACGCGCCACGGCGCGACGGGCAGGACCTGGGTCATGCGGTTAGGGTAGGCTAACCGAATATCGGGGTGATCAGCACCCCCCACCCCGACACCCGATCGGTGGACGCGCCCGCTACGGACGCTCCTGCCGCCGGTCGCTCTCGGCCACCATCGCCCGGATCTTGCGTAGTGTGGCGTCCGGCGCGAGGATCGCCGCCCGCCACCGGTCGAGCCGGCCGCGGAGGTCCCAGACCGTCGCCCGCAGTTGTTGCACCTGCTCGCGCGAGTTCGCCAGCTGCGACCGGGCGGCCAGCGCCTCCTCCTCCAGCTCGGTCACCCGGGTCCGCAACGGCTGCACCATCCACCCGGGGATCGGACACATAACAGCAGGTCAGCGGGGTGAGCCGGGCCGGCGAGTCCGCTCGCACCGGTGGTGCGACGGCGGCCCGGCCGGAGGGTGGCCCGCCACCAGGAGTCACCAACATCACTTCACTCGATAAAAACTTGCAGAGCGTGCAAGTTTCCTCGTAGCGTCCCCGCGTGACCGTTGCCGAGCAGACCGCGCCCGGGCGCCGGGACCGCAAGAAGCGGCTGACCCGGGACGCCCTCACCACCGCCGCGCTGCGCCTGGTCGCCGAGCACGGTTTGGAGAACGTCACCGTCGAGCAGATCAGCGAGGCGGCGGACGTCTCGGCGCGCACCTTCTTCAACTACTTCTCGTCCAAGGACGAGGCGCTCATCGGCAACCCGGCGGCCGACCGGGAACTGCTGCTGGCGCGGCTGGTCGCGACCCCGCCCGGGGTGCCCGCGCTGGAGGCGATCCGGCTGGCCCTGACCGAGACGGTCGAGACGATGCAGGCCGACCGCGAGCTGTGGCGGCTCCGGCTGGCGGTCATCGAACGCAACCCGGCGCTGCTGACCCGGCTGATCGCCGGCAACGCCGAGGCCGAGCGGGCGATCGTCGAGACCATCGCCGACCGCCTCGGGGTCCCGCCCGACCACGGCCACCCGGCGCTGGTCGCCGCCGTGGCCGGCGCCGCGTTCCGCACCGCCCTGCTGCGCTGGGCCGCCGAGGCCGACACCCGACCGCTGGGGGACCTGGTCCACGAGGCGTTCGCCGCGGTCGCCGCCGGCCTGCCGGATCCCCGGCCCTGAACCCCCCACGCCAACCCGAGCGCCGCCGCGCCCGGGTCCGCCTGTCCGCCAGAAACCGCACGAGGGAGCGTCAATGACGGCTACCGCCCCACCCGCCGAGCCCGCCGAGGCCGGCGCGCGAATGTCGCGCCGGGAGGTCCTCCAGGCCCTCTCCGGCCTGATGGTCGGCATGTTCGTGTCGATCCTCGCCTCCACCGTGGTGGCGAACGCGCTGCCGCGGATCATCGCCGATCTCAACGGCAGCCAGACCGTCTACACCTGGATCGTCACCAGTGAACTGCTCGCCATGACGGCAACCGTGCCGCTGTGGGGCAAGATGGCCGACCTGTACAGCAAGAAGCTGCTGATCCAGCTGTCGCTCGGACTGTTCGTGGTGGGTTCGCTGATCGCGGGCCTCACCCCGAACGTCGAGGTGCTGCTGGTCAGCCGCGTGGTGCAGGGCATCGGGGCCGGCGGCATGACCGCGCTGGCCACCATCGTCATGGCGGCGATGATCCCGCCGCGCGAACTGGGCCGCTACGCCGGCATCTTCGGCGCGGTCTTCGGCGTGGGCACCGTCGCCGGGCCGCTGATCGGCGGGGTGCTGGTGGACACCTCGTGGCTGGGCTGGCGGTGGTGCTTCCTGATCGGCGTCCCGTTCACCCTGCTCTCCATCGTGCTGCTCCAGCGGACCCTGCACCTGCCGGTCGTCCGGCGGCGGGTCACCATCGACTGGCTCGGCGCCGTGCTGATCACCGCGGGCGTCAGCACGCTGCTGATCTGGTCCTCGCTGGCCGGTAACACGTTCGCCTGGGCCTCCGGCTGGACCGCCCTGATGGTGGTCGGCGGGATCGTGCTGCTGGCGCTGGCCGTCGTCGTGGAGGCGCGGGCGACCGACCCGATCGTCCCGCTGGACATCTTCCGCAACCGCACCGTCTCGCTGGCCACCGTCGCCAGCGTGCTGGTCGGCGTGGCGATGTTCGGCGGCACCGTCTTCCTGTCCCAGTACTTCCAGATCTCGCTGGGCAAGTCGCCGACCATCGCCGGCCTGATGAGCCTGCCGATGGTCTTCGGCCTGCTGGTCTCCTCGACGGTGGCCGGCCAGCTGATCACCAAGTACGGCCGGTGGAAGGCGTACCTGGTGGCCGGCGCGGCGGTGATGATCGTGGGGATGCTGCTGCTGGGCACCATCGACGCCGGCACCAGCGTGCTGGTGCTGTCGATCTACATGGCCGTGCTCGGCGTCGGCGTCGGCATGCTCATGCAGAACCTGGTGCTCGCCGCGCAGAACGACGTGCCGGCGCACGAGCTCGGCGCGGCGACCTCCGTGATCACCTTCTTCCGCAGCATGGGCGGCGCGATCGGGGTCAGCGCCCTGGGCGCCGTGCTGGCCAACCGGGTCACCTCGCTGATGACCGAGAAGCTCGGGCCGGCCGCCACCGGCGGCGGTGGCTCGGCCGAGGTGCCCGACCTGTCCGCGCTGCCCGAGCCGGTGCTGCGCGTCGTGCAGGAGGTCTACGGCGTCGCCACCGCCGACCTGTTCCTGGTCGGCGCCCCGTTCGCGGTGCTCGCCCTGATCGTGGTGCTGTTCATCAAGGAGAAGCCGCTGCACACGCTCAGCGGCGACGAGCGGCGGGCCCGGGAGGAGGCCGCCGCCCAGGCGGCCGGTCACTGACCCGTACGGCGGCGGGGTGGGCGATCGGCCCACCCCGCCGCCGCGTCACCGGGTGGCCGGCGGGACCGGGAAGTTGGTGTGGAACACCGCGTCCGGGTCGTAGGCGCGCTTGACCTGGCGCAACCGGCTCAGCGTGGGCTCCGGGAAGGCGTCGCGCAGCCGCTCGGGGCGCGGGTCGGTCTCGAAGCTCAGGTAGAGGCCGTCGGCGTGCGGGTACACCCAGGCGTCCCACGGCTCGTCCAGGGCGGAGCGGCGCACCCCGCCGCCGAAGGCGACGGCGGAGAAGTTCTGGTGCCGGTGCGGGTACGCGGTCTCGCCGGCCGGCACGTCGTTGACCGCCCCGCCCACGGCGCGCAGTTGCAGGAAGTACGAGACACCCTCGGTGACCAGCCGGGCGAGCCCGCCGGCCACCTCCGGGGTGAGGTGGGTGAACAGCCCCGAGCGGGTGATCGGGCCCAGCCCGCCGGACGCGTAGTGCGGCTCGGTGGGGAAGACGACCCCCGAGTACGGCATCAGTCGGGCCTCGTGGTCGAGCACCGGGGCGACGTCGGCGAGCCGGCGCAGCGCGGCGACCGCGGCGTCGGTGTCGTCGTTGGCGTAGACGGTCATCACCCGGGCCACCACCGACGGCGCGCCCCGGTTCGGGGACAGGATGATGAAGCTGGTCAGCTCGCGCGGCGAGGTCTCCACCACCTGCCCCCAGCGCGCCAGCACCCCGGCGGTGTCCGAGGCGTCGAGCAGCATGACGGAGTGGACGATGTCGCCCACCCGGTCGGCGGCGAGTTCCAGCGAGGTGACCGCGCCGACGTTGGCGCCGGCGCCGCGCAGCGCCCAGAACAGGTCGGGATGGTGCTCGGCGTCGGCGCGGACGATCCGGCCGTCGGCGAGGACCACCTCGGCGGCCCGGACGTGGTCGATGGTCAGCCCGTGCAGCCGGCCCATGAAGCCGATGCCGCCGGTGGTGGCCAGCCCGCCCACGCCGACCCCGCCGTAGTCGCCGGAGCTGATCGCCAGGCCGTGCGGGACGAGCTTCTCGGCGACCTGCCCCCAGCGGGCGCCGGCGCCCAGCCGGACCAGCCCGGTGCGCTCGTCGAGCAGCTCGATGCCGTCGAGGGCGCCCAGGTCGACGACGATGCCGCCGTCGTTGGTGGAGCGCCCGCTGATGCCGTGGCCGCCGGAGCGGAGCGCCATCGGCACCTCCTGCTTGCGGGCGTAGGCGAGCGCCTCGGCGACCTCCTCGGCGCTGCGCGGGCGCAGCACCAGGCCGGGCCGGCCGGCGCGCAGGTAGCCGGAGCGGACCGACTCGTACTCCCGGTCACCCGGCTCCACCACCCGGCTGGCCAGCGCGGCGGGCACGTCGTCGTAGGCGATGCCGGCCCGGCGAGCCGCCAGCGCGGCGCTGCCCCGCCGCCGGGCGACCGGCGCGGTGCCGGCGGAGGCCCGCTCCGCGGCGACGAGTTCCCGCAGCGCCGGGGCGACCTCCTGGCCGAAGGTCTGGATGGCGCGGGGGTCGTCGCCGATCAGGATGAAGGTGCCGATCCCCCGCTCCAGGACGTATGGGGCGAGTTGCTCGACCCACTGGGCGGGCGGCCCCTGGAGGAAGCCCCGGCCGCGCGGGGTGAAGGCGCCGCCGATGTTGAGCACCCGGCGGATCTCGGCGGGGTGGCGGCCGGCCCGGGTGGCCGCCTCGTCGATGGTCGCGTTGCCCTCGACCAGGCCGTCGTCGCCGACATACCGCAGGGTGACCGCCCAGCCGTCCGCGACCCGGCCGGTCAGCCGCAGCATCCGCGGTTTGAGCGCACCCAGCCAGATCGGGATGTCGTGGACCGGCGCCGGGCCGCGCTGCACACCGGCGACCCGGTGGTACGTGCCGTCCACGGTGAGCGCTGTCGGTTCGGCGGTGTCCCAGATCCCCCGGATGATCTCGATCCCCTCGGCCAGCGCCTGGACGCCCTGGCCCGGGGTGAGCCGCCGGCCACCCATCGCCTCGATGGCCTCCCAGAAGGCGCCGGCACCGAGCCCCAGGGTGAACCGGCCGGCGGAGAGCCGGTCCAGGCTGGCTGCCGAGCGCGCCAGCACCGCCGGCGGGCGCAGCGCCAGGTTGAGCACGTTGCCGGAGACCGAGATCCGCTCGGTGGCGGCCGCGACCCAGGTCAGCAGGGTCCAGGTGTCCAGGAATCCCGGCTGGTACGGGTGGTCCTGGAAGGTGGCGAGGTCGAGCCCGGCCGCCTCGGTGAGCTGCGCGAGCTGGACCGGCACCTGGGGGTTCTCGTTCTGGGGCGTGATGAACGTCCCGAATGTCAGCTCGTGCCCGTAGTCGGTCATGGATCCGCTCCGTCGTCCGCCATATTGTTTGCGCGACAAACGATACACGCTCCAACTCATCTGTCTCGTCGATGATATGTCTGCTCAATCACTGGCTGGTAGCATCGGCGGCATGACCACCGCTGGCGTTCCCACCCCGGTCGGCACCGACGGCGAACCGGAGTTCGTCGGCGAGTTCGGCTGGGCGCTGACCGTGCTGCTGCGGGAGTGGAGCGCCCGGGTGGCGGCGGCGGTCGGCGACCTGCCGTACGGCACCCGGGGCTACCAGGTGCTCGCGGCCGTGGTCCGCGACGAACCGCCCAGCCAGGCCTCGCTCGCCACCCGGCTGGGCATCGACCGCAGCGTGATGACCTACCTGATCGACCGCTGCGTGGAGTCCAACCTGGTGGAGCGCCAGCAGGACCCGACCGACCGGCGGGCCCGCCGGATCGTCCCCACCGGGCACGGGCGCCGCCGGCTCGACGAGCTGGACGCCCGGGTGCGCCAGGTGGAGGAGGAGCTGCTGGGCGCCCTGCCCGAGGCGGAGCGCGCGCTGCTGCACCGGCTGCTGCGGCAGGCGGCCAACGGCGTGGCGCACGACCCGGACCGCTGCGCGGTCACCGCGGACGCCATGCGCGGCGGCACCGGCTCGCCGGCCTGACCGGGTCGCGGCGGCCGCGCTCTCAGCCGTTCAGGTACGCCAGCACGGCCAGCACCCGCCGGTTGTCGTCGTCCGACGGCGGCATGCCGAGCTTGCTGAAGATGTTGTTGATGTGCTTGCTGACCGCCTTCTCGGTGACGAACAGCCGGCCGGCGATCGCCGCGTTCGACCGCCCCTCCGCCATCAGGCCCAGCACCTCGCGCTCGCGCGCGGTCAGCTCGGCCAGCCGCTGCCCGCCGGTGTTGCGGGCCAGCAACTGGGAGACCACGTCCGGGTCCATCACCATGCCGCCGGCCGCCACCCGGCGCACCGCGTCGACGAACTGGTCGACGTTGGACACCCGGTCCTTGAGCAGGTAGCCCACTCCCCCGGCACGGTCGGAGAGCAGCTCCCGGGCGTACAGCTGCTCGACGTGCTGGGACAGCACCAGGATCGGCAGGCCGGGCAGCCGGGTGCGGGCCTGCAACGCCGCCTGGAGGCCCTCGTCGGTGAAGGTGGGCGGCAGGCGTACGTCGACCACCGCCACGTCGGGACGGTGCCGGGTCAGCGCGGGCAGCACGGACGGCCCGTCCGCGACCGCCTCGACCACCTGGAAGCCGAACGCGTCGAGGATGCGGGTCAGCCCGTCCCGGAGGAGGGCGAGATCCTCGGCGATGACAACTCGCACGGCAGCTCCATGGTCACGACGGTGGGCCCGCCCGGCGGGCTGGTCACCGACATCGTTCCATCGAAGGCTGCCAGGCGGCGCCGCACACCCGCCAGGCCGGTCCCCGCGTCCGGTCGCGCGCCGCCCCGGCCGTCGTCGCCGACCACCATGACCAGCCGGCCGTCCCGGTGCGCCATCCGGATCCAGGCGCGCGCCGCGCCACTGTGCTTGGTCACGTTGGCCAGCGCCTCCGCCACCGCGAAGTACGCCGCCGATTCGACCGCCGCCGGCGGGCTGCCCGGCAACTCCACGTCCACCGTCACGGGCAGCGGCACGGCCAGCGCGAGCGCCTCGACCGCCCCGCCGAGGCCGCGTTCGGCGAGCACCGGCGGGTAGATGCCGCGGACCAGGTCGCGCAGCTCGACCAGGGCCTGCCCGCTGGCCTCCTGGGCCTCGGCCAGCAGCCGTCGCGCCGCCGCCGGGTCGTCGGCCATCAGCTTCCCGGCCAGCCCGATGCTCATGCGCAGCGCCACCAGCCGGGCCTGCGCCCCGTCGTGCAGGTCGCGCTCGATCCGGCGCAGCTCGGCCGCCTGGGTGTCGACCGTGTCGGCCCGGGTGACGGTCAGCTGCCGCACCCGCAGCGCCAGCTCCTGCGCCCTGGTCGGGGTGAGGAAGAAGCCGGCGAAGCGCAGGTGCAGCCAGACCAGCCAGGGCGCCACCGCCAGCCCGCCGATCAGGAAGAACCATCCCTGCGGTACGGACGCCCACGCCTCGACGATGTTGTCCATCGGCCAGAACACGCCGTAGCCGTACCAGTCGATGGTCAGGTAGAGCACCAGGGGCACCAGCAGCACGCCCTCCAGCCCGTACGCCGGCAGCACGAACGCCAGCAGGCAGGCCGCGCCGGTGATCGCACCCGGCACCAGCCAGGCGAAGTCCCGCCAGGTGGCCGGGTCGGCGACCACCCACCGGAACCGCCGCCAGGTGCCGATCTGCGCGTCGGCCGGCTTCGGCCGGTACGGGGTGGCCATCGGGATCCCGCCCCACCGGGCCAGCCGGCGCTGCGCCCCCAGGCAGAGCCGCACCAGCGCGGTCACCACCGGGAAGAGCGCGAACCCGATGCCGAACACCGGGATCAGCGCGAGCGACACCACCGAGAGCGCGAACAGCGCGACGTTGGTGGTCAGGCAGAGCAGCGCCAGCGCCAGGCCCTGCACGGCGGCGATCGCGCCCGGCCGGAGCCACTGCCGGGCGAACAGGCGTACGGAGCTGTGCACGGCTCCCATTCTGGGCCACGGCCGCCGCCGCATCGGTGGTGCCAGCACCACCGGAGTTCGGGACGTGACACCCCTGCCCCGGCCGGTCCGGGGCCGAAGGATCGACGGCGTGAGAACAACCAACCCGCGGAGGGAACCCGCCATGTTCCGGCACCGCCTGGCCGGCCTGCCGTCCGGTCGACGATCCAAGTACGTCCTGCTCGTCTTCTGGCTCATCGTCATCTCGGCGGCCGGGCCGCTGGCGCTCAAGCTCACCGAGGTGCAGGAGAACGACACCCTCGGCGCGCTGCCCGCCGGCGTCGAACACAGCCGGGCGGCGCAGCGGGCGGAGTCCGCGTTCCCCGACTCGGGGGCCCCGCTGGCGATCGCGGTCTACGTCCGGGACGGCGGTCTCACCGCCGCCGACCGGGCGAAGGTCGACGCCGACCGGGCCGCCTTCGCGGCGTACGCCGACGGCGGGCAGGTGCCCGCGGCGGTGCCGAGCGAGGACGGCCGGGCGCTGCTGCTCTCCTTCCCGGTCGCCGGGGACGACGAGCGCCGCGGCACCGCGGTCACCGAGCTCAAGGACCGGCTCACCGCCGACCCCCCGGCCGGCCTGCGGACCGCACTGACCGGCCCGGCCGCCGCCGAGCACGACGTGTTCGACGCGTTCGGCGGCATGGACAGCGCGTTGCTGCTGGCCACCGCGGCCACCGTCGCCCTGCTGCTGCTGGTCACCTACCGCAGTCCGGTGCTCTGGCTCATCCCGCTGCTCACCGCGGCGTTCGCCAGCCAGCTCGCCAGCGCTGTCGTCTACCTGCTGGCCCGGCACGCCGGGCTGGCGGTCGACTTCCAGAGCCAGAGCATCCTCACCGTGCTGGTGTTCGGCGTCGGCGTGGACTACGCGCTGCTGCTCATCGCCCGCTACCGGGAGGAGCTGCGCCGGCACGCCGACCGGCACGCCGCGATGGCGGTGGCCCTGCGCCGCTCGCTCGGCGCGATCGGCGCCTCCGCGGCGACCGTGGCGATCGGTCTGCTCTGCCTGCTGGCCGCGCAACTGCCGTCCACCCGGGGGCTCGGCCCGGTCGGCGCGGTCGGCATCGTGGCCGCCCTGCTCGCCATGACCACCCTGCTGCCGGCCGTGCTGGTGCTGTTCGGTCGCTGGCTGTTCTGGCCGTTCGTGCCGCGCTACGCGCCGGACGCGGCCGACGTGGACGTGGCCGCCGACCACCGGGTGTGGCGGCGGATCGCCGGCCTGGTCGGCCGCCGGCCCCGGACGGTGTGGATCGGCACGGCCGCGGCGCTGGTCGCGCTCAGCTTCGGCATCGGCAACCTCAGCGTCGGCCTGCCCGGCGACGAGACGTTCACCCGGGAGGTCGGCTCGATCACCGGCCAGCGGATGATCGCGGCGCACTACCCGAGCGGCACGGTCGCGCCCGCCGACATCCTGGCCACCGCGGACCGCGCCGACCAGGTGGTCACGGCCGCCCGCGCCGTGCCCGGGGTGGCCGAGGTGGGCGCGCCGGAACGCTCGCCGGACGGCCGGTGGGTGCGGATCGCGGCGGTGCTGGCGGACACCCCGGACAGCGCCGCCGCCCTGGAGACCGTGGAGCGGCTGCGCACCGCCGTGCACGCGGTGCCCGGCGCGCAGGCGCTGGTCGGCGGGGACACCGCCTACCTGCTGGACGAGGAACGCACGGTCGACCGGGACAACCGGCTGGTGGTGCCGCTGATCCTGGCGGTGGTGTTCGTCATCCTGATCGTGCTGCTGCGGGCGCTGGTCGCGCCGCTGCTGCTGCTGGCGAGCGTGGTGCTGTCGTACCTCGCGGCGCTGGGCGCGGCCGGGCTGATCCTCGACGCGATGGGGCACGCCAAGCTGTTCGTCGGGATCCCGTTGCAGACGTTCCTGTTCCTGGTCGCCCTGGGCGTTGACTACACCATCTTCCTCACCACCCGGGCGCGGGAGGAGGCGGCGCTGCTCGGTCACCGGCAGGGCGTGCTGCACGCGCTGACCGTGACCGGCGGGGTGATCACCAGCGCGGGCGTGGTGCTGGCGGCCACCTTCGGCGCGCTGAGCGTGCTGCCGCTGGTGCCGTCGGTGCAGTCCGCCGTGATCGTGGGCGTCGGCGTGCTGCTCGACACGTTCCTGGTGCGCAGCCTGCTCGTGCCGGCGCTCGCCCTGGAGATCGGCCGCCGCACCTGGTGGCCGAGCGCGCTGGCCCGCCCGGCGTCCCGGGCCGCCCGGCACCGCCCGGCCGAGCCGGTACCGGCCACCTCCTGACCGAGGTACACGGGGGTGGCCGCCGCCGGCGGCCACCCCTTCGGCGCAGGGGCCGCCGGCCGCCGGGATACCGGACACCGCGCCGGTCGAGTACGTTACGGCGGATCGGGCTGGGCTGGGTGACGGCGGGGAGGCCGGATGGCCGGGAAGCACCGTTCGTGGTGGGGCTGGGGTCACGTCGAGGACGCGGTGACCGGCGCGGAGGCCGCGGCACTGACCGACCGGGTGCGGGCCCTGCTGCCCGACGCCGACCTGACCGCGCGCGTCCCGCCGCCGGTGGCCGAGCTGGGTCTGCGGGCCCCGCGGGTGGCCCCGCCGGCGTCGCTGGCCCACCTCTGCTCCACCGACGAGACCGACCGGGCGGCGCACGCGCACGGCAAGGCGTTCCGGGACGTCGTCCGGAACCTGCACGGCGACGTCCGGCACCCGCCGGACCTGGTCGTCCGCCCGGCGTCCGAACGGGACGTGGTCGACGTGCTGGACTGGTGCGCCGGGGCCGGGATCGCGGTGATCCCGTACGGCGGCGGCTCGTCGGTGGTCGGCGGCGTGGAACCACGGGTGGCCGACGGCTACCCCGGCGGGGTCAGCCTCGACCTCGGCCGGCTCGACCGGGTGCGGGAGGTCGACCGGACCAGCCGGGCGGCGCGGATCCAGGCCGGCGTGTTCGGCCCGGCGCTGGCCGACCAGCTCCGCGGGCACGATCTCACGCTGCGGCACTTCCCGCAGTCGTTCGAGTTCTCCACGCTGGGCGGCTGGCTGGCCACCCGGGCCGGCGGCCACTACGCGACGGTGCTCACCCACATCGACGACCTGGTGGAGTCGCTGCGGGTGGTGACCCCGGCCGGCACCAGCGAGTCCCGCCGGCTGCCCGCCTCCGGCGCGGGGCCGTCGCCCGACCGGCTCTTCCTCGGCTCCGAGGGCGCGCTCGGCGTCATCACCGAGGCGTGGCTGCGCCTGCAGGAGCGGCCGCGCTGGCGGGCGGACGCGGCGGTGCACTTCGACGAGTACGACGCGGCGGTGGCCGCCACCCGGGCGATCGCCCAGTCCGGGCTGCACCCGAGCAACTGCCGGCTGCTCGACCCGGCGGAGGCGCTGCTCAACGCCGGCGTCGCCAGCACCGGCGGGGTTCTCGTGCTCGGCTTCGAGTCCGCCGACCACCCGGTCGGGCCGGGGCTGGACCGCGCCGTCGAGCTGTGCCGCGACCACGGCGGTGCGCTGCCCGACCCGCCCCGGGTCGGCCCGGCGTCCAGCGAGCGGGGTGGCGCCGTGGACACCTGGCGCTCGGCGTTCCTGCGGATGCCGTACCAGCGCGACGCCCTCGCCGCCCGGTCGATGATCGTGGAGACCTTCGAGACCGCCTGCACCTGGGACCGCTTCCCCGCGCTGCGCGCCGCGGTGCTCGACGCCGCCGCGGCGGCGCTGCGCGAGGTCGGCGCGACCGGCGTGGTCACCTGCCGGTTCACCCACGTCTACCCGGACGGGCCGGCCCCCTACTTCGGCGTCTACGCCACCGGCCGGTGGGGCGGCACGCTCGCCCAGTGGGACGAGATCAAGCACGCCGTCTCCGAGGCGCTGCTCGCCGCCGGCGGCACCATCACCCACCACCACGCCGTCGGCCGGGACCACCGGCCCTGGTACGACCGGCAGCGCCCGGAGCCGGTCGGGTTGGCGCTGCGCGCCGCGAAGGCGGCGCTCGACCCGTCCTGGGTGCTCAACCCCGGTGTGCTGCTCGACGCCGCACCGGGCGGCGAGGGCCCGGCCGGGCGGCGGGCCGAGGCGGGCGCCGGCGATCGATGAGGTGCGGCGGCCGGCCAGCGAGGTGGACGCGCAGCCGCGTCCGGGCCGCGCCGGCCGTCACGAGGGACGCAGGATCCGCACCTCGGGCGCGGCCGCGTCCGGCGCGGCGAACCGGAGCACCCGCTCCCCCTCGGCCCGCACCGCCGCCAGCTCGTCGGGCGGGATGCGGGCGAACGGCCGCACGGTCACCACGCCCGCGCGGCGGTCCAGCTCCCAGATCCCGGCCACCATGCCGTCGACCAGCACGGTGGGCGCCACCAGGTCGCCCACGCAGACCCGGCGGCGGACCTCGTCGGTCATGACCCGGCTCCGGTCGGCGTGGGCGAGCAGCAGGTTGTCGAAGCCGGCGAGCAGGCGCACCGGCGCCGGGGTGGCCGGGTCGGGCCGGGGCGCGTCCGGCAGGTCGTACCGCAGGCGCCCGTCCTCGTCCCGGAAGACGCGCAGCTCGGCGGCCATCCCGGCGATGACCTCCCGCAGGCCGGCGACGCCCGACCAGGCCCGTACGTCGGCGGCGGTGGCCGGGCCGAACGCGGCCAGATGGCGCCGGACCAGCCGGCGCGGGTCCGGCGGGTCCAGCGGCCCCAGCACCGGTTCGGCCAGGGCGAACGGGGTGGCCCCGGTCGCGTCCCAGGTGCCGCTGGGCGCGGGGTGCAGCAGCGGCAGCAGGTACTGCACCGACCAGGCCAGGGCGGTGCCGTCGGCGCCGGGCCGGCCGGCCGCGAGCCGCCGCCCGAGGTCCGGCCGGGTGAGCGCCGCCCCGGCCAGGATCTCCCGCGCCTCGGCGACCACCGCGGCCAGGTCGATCCCGGCGGTACGCCGGCCGAACGCGTTGCGCTGCACCCGGGTCAGCAGCGGGGTCAGTACCGGCCGCAACGCCCGGTAGTCCGCGGCGGTGACCAGGTGCTGGGTGGCCCGCATCATCGTCGACCGCACCAGCCGGCCGGTCTCGATCGCGGCGGTCAGGTCGGCGGCGGTGAAGCCGGCCAGCCGCGAGTGCAGGGCCAGGTACGGGTCGTTGGCGTGCTGCGCGTTGAGGCCGCCCAGCCGGGCGGTGGCCGTGACGACGTCCAGCGGCGCCCGCCGCAGCAGCAGTTGGCGGGCCAGGGTGGCCCGGCCCAGCGCCCGCCGGTCGAGCGTCTCGACCGGCGCGCCGGTGGTTCCCGGCCGGCGGGCGCCCATCTCAGCGGACCTTCCGGAAGAAGGCCCGGACGTCGGGCAGCTCGGGCCAGCGGGTGTTCGCCAGCCGGGCGCGCAGGTCGTCGAGCCGGTCCTGCGGGACGTCGATGCGGAACGGGTGGATGTCGGGGTCTGCCGTCGTCATGGTGGCCACGCTAGGAGCCGCTCAGGACAGTTCCGGTCCTAACCTGCTGGCATTCTGGTCGGCATGCTGAAGGCTCCGGCGCGGCTGCTCAAACTGCTGTCGTTGTTGCAGACCCACCGGCACTGGTCCGGCGCCGAGTTGGCCGACCGGCTCGGGGTCACCGTGCGCACGATCCGCCGGGACGTGGACCGGCTGCGCGAGCTGGGTTACCCGGTGGACGCCGTCCAGGGCACCGCCGGCTACCGGCTCGGCGCCGGCGCCGCGTTGCCGCCGCTGCTGCTCGACGACGACGAGGCGGTGGCCGTCGCGATCGGTCTGCGCACCGCCGCGGCCAGTTCGGTGACCGGCATCGACGAAACGGCGCTGCGCGCGTTGACCAAGCTGGAGCGGGTGCTGCCGGCCCGGCTCCGGCACCGGGTCACCACCGTGCAGCACGCCACCGTACGGGCCGGCGCGCCCGGACTCACCGTCGACGCCGACGTCCTGGTGGCCGTCTCCGACGCCTGCCACCGGCGGGAACGGCTGCGCTTCGACTACACCGACCACCACGGCGCACGGTCGGTGCGGCTGGTCGAGCCGCAGGCGCTGGTCAACTGGGGTCGGCACTGGTACCTGGTCGCCTGGGACACCGACCGGGCCGACTGGCGTTCCTTCCGGGTCGACCGGCTCCACCCCCGGATACCGACCGGCCCCCGCTTCGCCCGGCGCGATCCCCCCGACGGCGACGTGACGGCGTACCTGGCCCGGCAGCTCTCCGCCGGGGTGTGGGCGGTGCGGGCCACGGTCACCGTGCACCGGCCGGCCGCCGTGGTCGCCGAACGGATCTGGCCCGGCATGGGCGCGGTCGAGCCGGTCGGCCCGGACAGCTGCCTGGTCCACCTCGGCGCCGACACGGCCGCCGACCTGGCCTGGATGGTGGCGGTGATCGGCCTCGACGTCACCGTCACCGGGCCACCGGAACTCGTCGACGCGGTACGCGCGCTCGGCGATCGGTGCCGCCGGGCGCTGGCACCGCCGGCCGACCGGTCGGGCGAGGCTCGGGCGCCGGCGGGCGGGAGCTCGCCGGCCGGGTCACCCGGATCGGGTGAGGCCGGTTCACCCGGGTCGGGGGCAGGGTGAGGGCCACGGCGAGTCGAGGGAGGACACCATGCTGCGGTCCAAGGTCAACGTCGCGCCCACCGACGAGGTGCCGCTCAAGCCGGCGTGGGGTTACCGGCTGCGCCGGCAGCAGCATCCGATCGGCCGGCGGGGCGGGCCGCGCCGGGCTCCCCGCGGCTACCGGCTGCCCGACGCCGAGCGGCACCGGCTCCGGACCGCGTACGACCTGCGGGAGCGGCAACTGGTCCGGGCCCTGGTGACGGCCGCCGGGCAACCGGGCGACGCGGCGGAGAACCTGGCTGGGCAGTTGGAACAGCGGCTGGACGCGCTGGTGCACCGGGCCGGCTTCGCCCGCACCGTGACCGAGGCCCGTCACCTGATCGGGAACAACACGTTCTCCCTCGACGGCGGCAAGGTCAACCAACCGTCGTACCTGGTCCGCCCCGGGCAGGTCATCCAGGTGCGGCCGGAGAAGCAGTGCCCCACCCCGACCGCGGTGGCCGCCGGGGGCTTCACCGCCACCGAGGCCCCGCCCTACCTGGAGGTGCGGCCGGCGGAGTTCACCGCGACGCTGACCCGGGAACCGCGCCGGCAGGAGGTGCCGGACCTGCGTGACGTGCCGCTCACCGTCCAGCCCGGCTAGCGGCGCCCCGGCCGGTGCCGCCGGCGGGCGTCAGCGGCTGATCGTCACGTCGACCGGCCCGACGCGCAGGGTGCCGTCGTCCAGCGGGGTGCAGCGCACGCCGCCCCGGCGGCGCAACGCCTTCCACGCGCCCGGGCCGATGGTGACCTCCATCCAGGCGCAGGGGTTCGCCGGGCGGTTGACCCGCAGCCGGACCGGACCCGCGCCGGAATCCAGCGTGAGCACGGCTCCGATCAGTTCGTCCACGGCGATCCCGGTGGTGAGCACGTTGCGCCGGACCTGCACCAGGTCGACCCCGGGCGGCAACGACTCCCGCGCGATCACTGTCACGCTCGCCTCGCGGTGCGCCGGCTTGCCGAAGTACCGGTCGCCGACGATGCCGAGGCCGGCCCGGAGCTGGACCTGGTCGACCAGTTCGCCGGGTGGGGCCGGTGCCGGGCCGTCGGCGGGCCGGCCCACGTAGCGGTGCACCGGCGAGGCCAGCAACTGCACGATCCGCGGCACCCAGCGATTCTACGGAGTCGCCGGCCCCCGCCTGGCCGTCCCGCCGGATAACCGGCCCGGTTGGACCGGGACACCGCCGGCGGGCCGGACCGGCGCCGGACCGGCGAACCACCGGCCACGCGTTACGGAACTCCCCCGGAACATCCATCCAGAGGGATATCCAGCAGATCATCCCGGGTAACCGTGGCCAGCTTCGCCGACTGCTGGATAGAGGCTCTGGCCTGCCTGTTTTCTCCGAGGAGACCTCGCAACCCCCTCCTTAGCTATCGTTAGTTTTCCGGAAATTCTTGCCGCGCCGATCGGTCGCTGCGATACTCCACATCTATTCGGGTCGATACCCGGTCGGCGTTCCACCGGCGGCCGGTCGCGACCCCGACACACCCCCACCACACCAGGCCGGCGCGCCACCAAGCCCGGTCGCCAGCAGAAGGGGCAGAGATGATCGACAGCTGCCAGCGGGACAACCGTCCGAAATCGACAGCACGAAGGCGGGCGGCCCTCGCCCTCGCCGCCGTTGGTCTGCTCGCCGCGGGCGGAGCCGTGGTGCTGCCCGTCGCGGCCAGCGCCGGCACCACCCTGGGCGCCTCCGCGGCGGAGCGCGGCCGGTACTTCGGCGCCGCCGTGGCCGCCAACAAGCTCAGCGACAGCGCGTACACCACGATCCTGAACCGCGAGTTCAACTCGGTGACGCCCGAGAACGAGATGAAGATCGACGCCACCGAGCCGCAGCAGGGGCAGTTCACCTTCACCAACGCCGACCGGATCGTCAGCCACGCCCGCAGCCGCGGGATGAGCGTGCGCGGCCACACCCTGGCCTGGCACTCCCAGCAGCCGGGCTGGATGCAGAACATGAGCGGCAGCGCGCTGCGTCAGGCCATGCTCAACCACGTCACCCAGGTGGCCACCCACTTCCGCGGCCAGGTCGTGGCGTGGGACGTGGTGAACGAGGCGTTCGCCGACGGCAGCACCGGCGCCCGCCGCGACTCCAACCTCCAGCGCACCGGCAACGACTGGATCGAGGCGGCGTTCCGCGCCGCCCGGGCCGCCGACCCCGGCGCGAAGCTCTGCTACAACGACTACAACACCGACGACTGGACGCACGCCAAGACCCAGGCCGTGTACAACATGGTCCGCGACTTCAAGCAGCGCGGCGTACCGATCGACTGCGTCGGCCTCCAGTCGCACTTCAACAGCGGCTCGCCGTACCCGGCCAACTACCGCACCACGCTGTCCAGCTTCGCCGCCCTCGGCGTCGACGTGCAGATCACCGAGCTGGACATCCAGAACGCCCCGGCCGACACGTACCGCAACGTGGTCAACGACTGCCTCGCCGTCTCCCGCTGCACCGGGATCACCGTCTGGGGCATCCGGGACAGCGACTCCTGGCGAGCCGACCAGAACCCGCTGCTGTTCACCAGCAGCGGCGCCAAGAAGCCGGCGTACGACGCGGTCCTGGCCGCCCTCAACGGCGGCACCACCCCGAGCACTCCCCCCACCACCCCGCCGACCACCGGGCCGACCACCCCGCCGCCCGGCGGCAGTTGCACCGCGACCCTGCGCGACGGCACCCGGTGGGGCGACCGGTTCAACAGCGAGGTCACCGTCAGCGGAGCCAGCAACTGGACGGTCGTCGTCGCGGTGACCCCGCCGCAGAAGGTCTCGGCGACCTGGAACGGCACCCCGAGCTGGGACAGCAGCGGCAACGTGATGACCATGCGGTCCAACGGCAGCGGCAACGTCTTCGGCTTCACCACCATGGCCAACGGCAACTGGACCCGGCCCCAGGTCCGGTCCTGTACCGCCTCCTGACCCGACGACACCCGACCGGGGGTGGCGACGCGGCGCGTCGCCACCCCCGCGCGTGTGCCGGCCCGGCCCCCGGGGGCGAGGGTCCGCCGTGGACCGCCCGGTCGCCGGCCGTCCGGAAAATCGATGCTCCCGCCGGTAGCGGGCGACCCGGTTCACAGGGTAGAAACAAGCCACCCCCTTCTTTCACAACGTGATACAAGTCGGCGAGATCGAGAGAGCGCTCTCACAGGGCCCCCTCGGCAGCCGCCAGTGGCAGGTCTCCTTCCCCCCACCCACGTCGCTGCGTCCGGGAGCAGGTGCCGGCCAGCGGAGAGGACGAACCGCATGACGACGCATCCCCGCGCCCGACGGCGGCGCACCGCCGGCCGGGCGCTCGCCCTCGGACTCGCGCTGGCCGCCAGCGCCGCCCTGACCGGCACCGCCGCCACCGCCGGCCCGCCCCGGCACGGTACGCCGGACTTCGGGCCCAACGTCACCATCTTCGACCCGAGCATGCCGGTGGGCGAGATCCAGGCGACCCTGGACGCGGCGCACGCCCGCCAGGTCGACGCCGAAATGGGCACCGCCCGGCACGCCTACCTGTTCAAGCCGGGCAGCTACGGCACCGCCGAGCAGCCGTTGCAGGTCAAGGTCGGCTACTACACCGAGGTCGCCGGGCTGGGCGCCACACCCACCGATGTCGACGTCAACGGCAAGATCGAGGTCTACAACCGCTGCCTGGCCGACGGCGGCGCGGGCAACTGCATCGCCCTGGTCAACTTCTGGCGCACGCTGTCCAACCTGTCCATCGACATCGACGCCACCGGCCAGGACGGCTGCCGGTCGTCGGCGAACTTCTGGGCCGTGTCCCAGGCGGTGTCGATGCGCCGGCTGGACATCGCCGGCGGCAACCTGTCGCTGATGGACTACTGCACCGCCGGCCCGCAGTACGCCAGCGGCGGCTTCATCGCCGACTCCCGGCTGCCCGCCACCACCAACGGCTCGCAGCAGCAGTGGCTGACCCGCAACAGCGAGGTCGCCGGCTGGTCCAACGCGGTGTGGAACCAGGTCTTCGCCGGCGTGGTGGGCGCGCCGGACGACGCCGGCTTCCCCGACCCGCCGTACACCACGCTGGACACCACCCCGCTCAGCCGGGAGAAGCCCTACCTGTTCGTCGACGCCAAGGGCCGCTACCAGGTCCGGGTGCCCGCGGTGCGACGCGACAGCCGCGGCGTCACCTGGGCCGACGGCCTGACCCCGGGCCGGACCATCCCGATCGGCGACTTCTTCATCGCCAAGCCGTCCGATCCGGTCCGGGTCATCAACAGCCAGCTCGCCCGCGGCAAGCACCTGTTGCTCACCCCGGGCGTGTACGACATCGCCCGCAGCATCCAGGTCAAGCGGCCGAACACCGTGGTCCTCGGCCTGGGGCACGCCACCCTCACCGCGGTGGACGGGTCGGTGCCGCTGGACGTCGCCGGCGTGCCCGGCGTGGTGATCGCCGGCGTCACCATCGACGCGGGCCCGACCGAGTCGCCGGTGCTGCTGCGGGTGGGCGCCAAGCACGGCCGCAACCACAGCACGCCGTGGAACCCGACCACCCTCTCCGACGTGTACTTCCGGGTCGGCGGCCCGCACATCGGCCGGACGGACATCGCGCTGGAGGTCAACAGCGACCACGTCCTCATCGACCACACCTGGGTGTGGCGCGGCGACCACGGCGTCGAGGGCTTCACCGAGGGCGTCAACGGCGACACCGACCGGTGGCGGACCAACACCGGTCGGTACGGCGCGGTGATCAACGGCGACCACGTGACCGCGACCGGGCTCTTCGTCGAGCACTTCCAGCGCTACAACACCGTCTGGAACGGCGAGCACGGCACCACGGTCCTGTACCAGAACGAGCTGCCGTACGACCCGCCGACGCAGGCCGACTGGATGAACGGCGGGGTCGAGGGCTGGGCCGGGTACAAGGTCGGCGACCGGGTCCGGCACCACACGTTGTACGGCGGCGGCGTCTACGTGTTCAACCAGAACAACCCGTCGATCCACACCGAGAACGGCTTCGAGGTCCCGGTGACCCCGGGCGTGCGGCTGCACCACGTGATGACCGTCAACCTCAGCGCCGGCACGATCGACCACGTGGTCAACGGCGTGGGCGAGGCGGCCGACACCACCCGGGTCGGCGCGCCGGTCTACGTCGCGCAGTACCCCGTCCCGTAACGGCGACCGACAGCACGGGCCGGAGCCGGTTATCGGCTCCGGCCCGTGCGCCGTCAGGGGGCGATGCGCAGCCGGCGGATGCGGTCGTCGTCGTACTCCTCGAAGCGGAACCGCAGCCCGGCGAACGGACTGCCGGGGAAGTCACCGGTGATGGTGGCGGTGACCACGGTGCCCTCCGCCGTGGCGGCGACGTCCGTGATCTCGTACGACACCAGCGGCGTCTCCCGTCGCCAGGCGCGGATGGCCGCGACGCCGCGGTGCTCCCGGCCCTCGTCCTGCACCACGGCGTCGTCGGCGAAGAGCGCGAGGTACGCCTCCGTGTCCGGCTGGCCGGCCAGCTCGAAGTAGCGACGGATGATCTCTGGTGCTCCGGTCACGGGAACTCCTCCCCGGGTACGCCGCGGCTCGCGCCGCCGGTCGGCAAGGCGCGCCGGATCCCGCCTCCCGCCATCCGGCGTACCCTTACTGCTGAACTAGAAGTCAGTGACTTCGACATTAGCACCGACTTGCGAGGAGCCAGCCATGGCGGGGAAGGTCCGGCTCGAGGACCGGGAGTGTCCGCTCTCGGCGACCCTCGGCGTGGTCGGCGAGTGGTGGACCCTGCTGATCCTCCACGACGCCTTCGACGGCTACACCCGCTTCGACCAGTTCCAGGAGAACCTCGGCATCTCCTCCAGCATGCTGACCGGCCGGCTGCGTACGCTCACCGCCAACGGCCTGCTGGAACGCCGCCGCTACCAGACCCACCCGGACCGCTACGAGTACGTCCTCACCGACCTTGGCCGCAGCCTGCGGCCGGTGATCGTGGCCCTCGCCGCCTGGGGAAACTCCCGCCTGCGCCCCGAGGAGCGCAGCATGGTCCTGGTCGACCGGGAGACCGGCGCCGAGGTCGAGCCGGTCGTCGTGGACCGGGCCACCGGCCGACTCCTCGACCCGGAGAACTTCGTCTTCGCCGCCGGCCCGGCCGCCAGCGAGGTCATGCGCGACCGGTACGCGGCGGTCCCGACGGCGAGTCGCCGTTCCGCCTCCCCGCCCGACACCTCCGCCTAGGCTGCCCCTGGGGAGGGGGTCGCGGGCCGACCGTGCCGACCGACGGCCGGCGTCCGCGGGTTGCGGCACGAGCGCCCGGACGGCGCGCGGGAACGGAAGGGACGGCGATGGATCCGACCACCGAGGTCCTGCTGGACGCGCTGAAGCGCGCCGCGGAGGCGCACGGCGTGCACGAGCAGAAGCTGGGCCGGTCCGACCCGGACTGGCCGCAGTGGTACGCCGAGCACATGACCCGCACCCTGACCGAGGACGGCTACCGGCTCACCGGCCCGAAGATCACGTAGCCGCGCCGTCCGGCGCCCCGGTCTCCAGCAGCCGGCCCTCGGCGAGCCGCAGCCAGCGCTCCACCCCGATGTTCTCCAGGAACCGCTCGTCGTGACTGACCACCACGAAGGCGCCCTGGTACGCGTTGAGCGCGCTCTCCAACTGCCCCACGCTGACCAGGTCGAGGTTGTTCGTCGGCTCGTCCAGCAGCAGCAGTTGGGGCGCCGGTTCGGCGAACAGGACGCAGGCCAGCGTGGCGCGCAGCCGCTCCCCGCCGGAGAGCACGCCGACCGGGAGGTGCGGGCGGGCACCCCGGAACAGGAACCGGGCCAGCAGGTTCATCCGCCGCGCCTCGGGCAGGTCCGGGGCGAAGGCGGCCAGGTTCTCGGCCACCGTGCGGTCGAGATCCAGCAGGTCCAGGCGCTGGCTCAGGTAGGCCACCCGGCCCTCGGCCCGCCGGGCCACCCCGCTCTCCGGCGCCAGATCGCCGTTGACCAGGCGCAGCAGGCTGGACTTGCCGGCGCCGTTGGGCCCGGTCAGGGCGATCCGCTCGGGCCCCCGGATGGCCAGGTCGAGGCCGTCGCCGGCGAAGAGCGCGCGTCCGCCGTAGCGCACCTGCAACCGCTCGCCGAGGAAGACCGTACGCCCGGCGGGGACGTTGGTTTCGGGCAGGTCCAGCGCGATCTTCTCCTCCTCGCGCACGGCGCGGCCGGCCTCGTCGAGGCGGGCCTTCGCCTCGCTGACCCGGGCGGCGTGCGTCTCGCGCGCCCGGCCCGCCGACTCCTGGGCGCCGCGCTTCATGGTGCCGGCGAAGATCTTCGGCAGGCCGGCGTTCTTGAGGTTCCGGGAGGCGTTGCTGGCCCGGCGCTCGGCCCGCTCGCGGGCCTGCTGCATCTCCCGCTTCTCCCGCTTGACCTCCTGCGCGGCGTTGCGGAGGTTCTTCTCGGCGACCTCCCGCGCGGCCCGCACCGCGTCGGAGTACGCGGTGTAGTTGCCGCCGTAGGAGCGGACCTCGCCCCTGTCGAGTTCAAGGATCCGCTCCATCCGGTCGAGCAGCGCCCGGTCGTGGCTGACCAGCAGCAGGCAGCCGCTCCAGTTCTCCAACACCCCGTAGAGCTTGTGCCGGGCGTCGATGTCGAGGTTGTTGGTCGGTTCGTCGAGCAGCAGCACGTCCGGCCGCTTCAGCAGCTGCGCGGCCAGGCCGAGGGAGACCACCTGGCCCCCGCTGAGGGTGCCCAGCGGCTGGGCGAGCGTGACGTCGGTGAGGCCGAGCCGGTCCAGCTCGGCGCGGGTGCGCTCCTCGATGTCCCAGTCGTTGCCGATGGTGGTGAAGTGCTCCTCGCTGGCGTCACCGGACTCGATGGCGCTCAGCGCCCGCAGCACCGGGTCGATCCCGAGGACCTGGGCCACCGTCAGGTCGCCGACGAGGGACAGGTTCTGCGGGAGGTAGCCGAGCACGCCGTTGACGGTCACCGTGCCGCCGGTAGGACGCAGCTCGCCGGCGATCAGCTTGAGCAGGGTGGTCTTGCCGGCGCCGTTCGGCGCGACCAGGCCGGTACGGCCGGCGCCGACCGAGAAGGACAGGTCCTGGAAGACCGGGGTGTCGTCCGGCCAGGAAAAGGACAGGTTGGAGCAGACGATGAACGCATCGGACATCGGAAGACCTCAGAGGTGACGTGAGCGCGGCGGCGCCGGCCCGGCGGAGACAAGGGCTGGTGGAACGACGGCATGGCCACGGCGGCGGCGCTGGTCACCGCGCCGGCCGGTGGCCGGAAACTCCGGTATCACCCGGAGATGTCGTCGTCACCTGCCATGTCTGCTCTCCCTCGCTCGATCACTCCCGTCGACCCTAGCACCGGTCGGCTCGTTCCGGATGGGGAGCACCGGCCCGGCGCCGGCCGGCGGCCGGTGGCGGCTGGGGCGCGTGGGACGCCGGGACGTTTCCACTGGTCCGCGACACTGCGTGCCGATACGCACACGAGCTGGTGAGGTTACCGGCGCGGGTATTGACGGTGAACGGAGGCGCACCCTTCAATGTCGGGGTGGTGGGACGCGCCACCGGAGCGGCGACGACACCGGTAGCGCTACCACGTCACCTGCGATCGTCGGCGGAGTGCCGTGGCTACGGTGGACAGTCGGGTGAACGAGCGTCGCCGAAGGATCCTCCTCGGCGCGGCGTTGCACGCCGTCTCGCACGCGGTGGCCGTCATCTACTGTCTGCTGACGCTCCACCAGCCGAACCGCTCCCTCATGCTCGCCGCCTACCTGTGTGGCATGGCGTCCGGGCTGGTGGGGGTGTGGGCGGCGCGGCGGGTGACGACGCAGGTGGCGGGATACCGTCTCTCGTTCACCATCCTGCTGGTCACGCTCCTGACGGCGGCGCTCGGCGCGCACTGGGACGGCGGTGTCACCTCGCCGGCCGCCCTGGGTTTCGTGACCACCACCGTGTTCGTCGCCAACTACACGCCGCACCTGCGGCTGATGATCGCGCTCGAGGTGCTCGTCGTCGGTTCCTACCTCGCCGTCGCCGTCACCGGCGGACCGGCGCACTCCGGTCATGTCTTCATCTACCTCGCGGGCATGCTGGTGCTGGCCTCCGTCTGCTCGACGCAGGCCCGGATCCTGGCGCGGCAGCGGTCCCAACTGCGGGCGCTGGCGGCGCTGGATCCGCTCACCGGTGCCCTGAACCGGCGCGGCCTGGCCGAGTTCGCCAGCCACCTCTTCCACGCCGGCTGCCGTCCCGGCCCGTCCCTGCTCTGCCTCGACCTGGACGACTTCAAGCTGGTCAACGACCGCCTCGGGCACGCCGCCGGCGACGAGCTGCTACGGCGGACGGTGACGGCGGCCCGGGACGTGCTGCGCGTCGAGGACGCCATCGCCCGGGTCGGCGGCGACGAGTTCGTCGTCGTGCTGGTCGACGCCGACGAACCGACCGCACGGGCGATCGCCGCCCGGATCGGCGCGGCGGTGGGCCAGCACAGCAGCGTCAGCGTCGGCTCGGCCACCGCGCCGTACGACGGCGACTCCCTCGAAGCGCTGATGCTCGCCGCCGACCAGCGGCTCTACCGGGCGAAACAGGAGCGCCAGCGGGTCGCTGCCCGGCCGCCCGCGGGCGGCAACGGCCTGCTGCCCCGGGGCGCGGACACCGTCGGCGCCCCGTGACCAGCACCGGCCGGGCGGAATCCGCCATCCGATCCGACGCAGCGCCGCCGTCCCCGGAAGCCGGCTCCGCGAACTTTCCGACACACGAGGTCCGCTCCCCCCGGCCGTGCGGAACACTCACCGGCATGGCGAGCAGGGGCACGGCGGGTCATCAGCGCTGTGGCCCCCGCCGGGATCGGGGCACCGTCCGGGCGGGCCGCGACTCCCGGCCGCGACGCCGGTCCGCTGTGCGACGGCGACGACCGGATCGGGACGCGCCGGCATCGAGCAGGGTCGAGACGGTACGACCGTCGGGTCGGGCCGCCGGACAGCCGGTTATCGTCCGATTTGCACCAGCGCTTATCCGACTGTGCACCCGATTGCGTTCTCAACACTGTTGCGTGTATGTATGTAGCTCTGGAGGATCCTGCGACCTGCGCCGAGACCGCGCCTCCGCGTCCAATCGAGCGTGTCCGGAGGGGTTGTGGCATCCATTTTTCTGAGTTATCGACCAGACGACGACGGCGCCTACGCCGAAGCGTTCCTCGGCGAGCTCTGTGACGCGATCCGGCTGCTCAGCGGCGGTGACACGTCGTTGACGGTCTTCATCTCCGGCGACGACGCGGTCGTCGACGGTGAATGGACGAGACCGGCCGCGCGGGCATTGGCGGAATGCACAGTGTTCCTCGCAATCTGTTCGCACCGGTATTTCCTCACCGAACGGTGCGGCCGGGAATGGTCGGTCTTCCAGGACCGGCTGAGCCAGCACGAGACGGTCACCGGACGTCGACCCAAGGCGCTGGTCCCGGTCGCCTGGGGAGACAACGGGCTCTACGGCGAACTCCCGGCCGGCGAGTTCACCACTGACGTCGCCCGGCGGACCGACATCCGTGCCCTGGTCCGGCTCAGGAGCCACCGGTCCCGCTACCGCGACCTGCTGGGCGGGCTCGCCCGCCACATCGCCGAGGTCAGCCGGAACGATCCGGTACGCCCCGCAGTCACCCTGCTGCCCTACGCGGCCACGCCGAACGCCTTCCGGGCGGTGGGCGACCACGCCGCCCGGCCGGCCGGCGCCAGAGCCGGATTCCCGTCGCCGTCGGTGCGCTTCGTCGTCGCGGCGGGACGTCGCGACGAGATGGCCCCGGTCCGCGACGACCTCGACTTCTACGGTCCCCGGCGAGCCGACTGGCGGCCGTACCGTCCGCAGCGGCCGGAGGCCCTCGCCACCCAGGCGCAGGCGGTCGCCGCCGAGCACCTGTTCGACTCCGATGTCGTCGACGACATCGAGGACATCGTCGGTGTGCTGGAGCGGGCGGATGCCGACCAGGAACTGCTCGTCATGTTGATCGACGCCTGGGTGGTGCGGCTCGCCGCGCACCGGGAAGCGCTGGCGGAGGTCGACCGGCGAGCCGACCCGGCCACCGGATTCGTGGTGCCGATCAGTGCCACCGACCCGGAGACGAGCCAGGCGCGGGAGCAGCTGACCGAGGCGTTGTCGCGGTTGCTCGCGCTGCGCTCCGCGCGGTGCAACCCGATGCTGCGGATCGGCCCCGACTCCGCCGAGGAGTTCGAGCAGGAGCTGGGCGGCATCCTGGAGGCGTCGCGCAACCTCACCTTCCGCTCCGCGGATGTCCGCAGAGTCGCCCCGGGCGCCCCTGCCGGCAGCCGCCCGTTGCTCGACGCCCCTTGAGCGGGGCAGCCGGTCGGCGCGGCCCGGCGGGCGCGGAGGCGGACCCCGACGTCTTCTTCTTCCTGAGCTTCGCCGAGTCGAGCGACACCGACGACGAGTTGGTGGCGATCTTCTTCAAGGATCTGCGTAGCGAGGTGCGGGCGGTCAGCGGGACTCGGAAGAGTGATCCGGCGCCCACCGGGTTCCTCAGCATCGCGAACCTGCGACTCGGCGCCGACTGGTCGGAGGAGATCAGGACCGCCCTCGGCACCTGTCGGGTCTTCGTCGCGCTCAGCTCACCCACCTATTTCGGCAGCGAATCCTGCGGCCGGGAATGGCAGGCCTTCGCCGACCGCCTGTCGGCATATCGCGCGGCCACCGGTCGGGCCGCGCCCTCGTTGCTGCCTGTTTCGTGGCGGCCGACCGAGATTCCGGAACACCTCGGCACGATTCAGTACGCCGACCGGTCATTGTCGACCATCGTGTTCGACGAGGGCCTGCTCCACGTCATGCGGTTGACCCGGCATCGTGATGCCTACCATGAATTCGTGGGCAGGCTCGCGGCTCTGATCGTTCGCACGGCGCGGAGTCATCCGATTCCGCCGTCCCGGCCGGGTCCGGATTTCTATCGCCTGCCCGCCGCGTTTCCGACCGTTCCGCCCACGGGGGGCGGCGCCGCGGCGGTTCCCCGGCAACGGGACGCCGAGGTGACCGCTCGGCAACACCCTGGCGGCAGACCCCGCACGCCGCCCGATCTGGGCGGTAGAGGTGAGCTTCCGCGACTGCACGGCAACTGACCGGTGACAGCGATCCAGAGGGAGGTCCACGGTGTCCGGTAGCGTCCCCGAGCCGGCCGGTGAGCCGCGGCACGGGCGGATCATCACCTTCTACTCGTACAAGGGCGGCAGCGGCCGGACGATGGCACTGGCCAACACCGCGTGGATCCTGGCCAGCAACGGCTACAAGGTGCTGGCGATCGACTGGGACCTCGAATCCCCCGGCCTGCACCGCTACTTCCACCCGTTCCTGGTCGACGACGAGCTGCGCCGGACCGAGGGCCTGATCGAGCTGCTCCAGCGCTACAGCGCGGCCACCGTCACCCAGGAGAGCTCGCCCTCGTGGTTCGAGGAGGTGAGCCGCCTCGACAGCGCCACGATGTCGCTGAACTGGATGTTCCCGCACGGCGGTGTGCTGGACTTCCTCCCGTCCGGCAAGCAGGACGGCCGGTACTCGGTGAAGGTCTCGAAGTTCGACTGGGACAACTTCTGGCAGCGACTCAACGGCAAGGGCTTCATCGACGCGCTCGCGGCGGGTATGCGTCGCGACTACGACTTCGTGCTGGTCGACAGCCGGACGGGGCTGAGCGACAGCGCCGGGGTGTGCACCATCAGCCTGCCGGACACCGTGGTCGACTGCTTCGCCCTCAACACGCAGGGCGTCGACGGCGCGGTCAGCGTCGCCCGGTCCATCGTGCGCGCGGACCCGAAGATCAGGATCTACCCGCTGCCGGGCCGGGTCGAGCCGGGCGAGCAGGCCAAGCTCCAGCGGGGTCGGGACTACGCGCAGCGCAAGTTCCGGCCGTACACCGACGCGCTCGATCTCGACGGCGACCGCTACTGGCGCAGCGTCGAGGTGCCGTACAAGCCGTACTACGCGTACGAGGAGATCCTGGCGGTCTTCGGCGACCGCCCGAGCGAGCCGAACTCGCCGCTGTCGGCGTTCGTGGCCCTCGCCGAACTGCTGGCCGAGCGGACGCTGGAAACACCGGACACCCCGGAGAAGCAGCGGCTGTCGGTGCTGGCCCGGTTCGAACGGACGGCCACCTCCGCGCCGATCCAGGTGATCGTGCACTACGCCGCGATCGACCGGATCTGGGCCGAGTGGATCAGCCAGGAGCTGACCCGGATCGGGCACGACTGCCTGCTGGTCGGGCCGGGCCGGCCGGAGGCGCCGGCGCTGGAGGGCATCGACCGGGTGGTGGTGCTGCTGTCTCACGACGGGCTGACCTACGAGGGCATCGAACGGTACTGGCGGCGCGAGGTCGACCGGGCCGACCTGCGTCCGGCCGACTTCCTGGTGCCGATGCGCGTCAACGGACCGGTCCTGCCGGTGCCGGCGTCGGTGGCCGGCACCGTGGACTTCCCCAACCTGCGCGCCGACGAGGCGGTGCAGGCCGTCTTCACCGCCCTCGGGATCCGCTACACGCCGCCCGGATCGGCCGCCGGTGAGCTCTCCCGGATCCGCTTTCCCGCGCAGCACACCCGGCACTGGCGGGTGCCGAGCCGGCGCAACCCCGCGTTCGTCGGGCGGGAGGCGGCGATCGAGGAGCTGCGCGACCGGCTGCTCGACCTCAACGGGTCGGCCGCGGTCTCGCTGATCGGCATGAGCGGCGTCGGCAAGACGCAGATCGCCCTGGAGTACGTCTACCGGTTCGCGGCCGCGTACGACATCGTGTGGTGGATCTCCGCCGACAGCGTCGAACAGGTGACCGCGGGCTTCGAGGCGTTGGGCGAGGTGCTGGGGCTGCCGCCCAACCGGGAGGGGACGGGGCGGGTCGACGCGGTCCTGCGCGCCCTGCGCGAGCGGGACCCGGCCACCCGCTGGCTCGTCGTGCTGGACAACGCCGAGGATCCGGCCGAGCTGGCCGACCTCGTGCCGACCGGCCCGGGCGACACCATCATCACCACCCGGGACCAGGCGTGGTCCCGCTCGACCAGGGAGATGCCGGTCGACGTCTTCGAGCGCACCGAGAGCGTCGCGCTGCTCGCCCGGCGCGGCGCGAAGCTGGCCACCAGCGAGTCCGGGGTCCTGGCGGAGCGGCTCGGTGACCTCCCGGCGGCGGTCGAGACGGCGGGCTACTGGCTGGCGAGCACGGCCGGCACCGTGCCGGAGTACCTGCGGCTGCTGGAGGGGCACGTCGCCGAGGCGCTCCAGGTGCCCGGCTACGAGGCGCCGATCACCGCGACGTTCTCGGTGGCGATGGAGTCGCTGCGCGGCCGGAGCCCGGCCGCCGCCCGGCTGGTCGAGTTGCTCGCCTTCTTCGCCCCCAACCCGATCCCCACGGCCATCCTGAAGTCCGAGCGGATCGGCTCGCTGCTCGCCGAGCATGACGCCGCGCTGCGCGACCCGCTCCTGCTCAGCCGGCTGATCCAGCACATCGGACGGTTCGGGCTGATCAAGTCCGACCCGGCCAGCCGCAGCATCAGCATGCACGTGCTCACCCAGCAGGCCATCCGGCACGGCCTCAGCCCGGACGAGCGGACGGCGAACCGGAGCATCGGCCAGGAGGCGCTGGCGGACATCAACCCGGGCGACGCCGACAACGCCGACAACTGGCCGCTCTACGAGGCGCTCCGGCCGCACGTCGACGCGCTCGACGCGGTCACCTCCGACTCGCCGAACGTCCGCAAGCTGATCATCGACCTGGTCCGCTACCTGCGGCTGCGTGGCTACTACGCCGGCGGCGAGCAGCTCGCCGACCGGGCCATCGCCGCCTGGGCGGAGCTGTTCCCGGATCCCGACGACGTGATGACGCTGCTCCTGCGGTTCCAGTACGCCAACATCATCCGTGACCTGGGGCGGATGGCCGACGCGTACGGGATCGACAACGACCTGATGGAGCGGTTCACCCGGGTGGCCGGGGAGGACCACCCGTACACCCTGATGGTGGCCGGCAGCTACGCCCAGGACCTGCGCGAGCAGGGCCGGTGGGCCGAGGCCGAGGAGCGGGAGGCGAAGACGTTCGGGCTGATCCCGGTCGTGCTCGGCGAGGACCATCCGCGGACGCTGATGGCGGCGCTCAACTACGCGCTGACCATGCGGTTGGCCGGCAACTACGCGGAAGCGCTGCGGCTGGACCGGCAGACCCTGGACAAGCGGCGCCGGCTGCTGGGCGAGCGGCACCCGTTCACCCTGTCCTCGGCCGACGCCTACGGCACCGACCAGCGGGACAACGGGGACCTTCAGGGTTCGCGCAAGACGCTCGAGGCGGCGTGGAAGGCCTGCGAGGAGGTGCTCGGCGAGGAGCATCCCGACACCCTGCGGACGCTGCGCAACTTCGCGACGACGTTGCGCTGGCTCGGCGAGACCCGGCTGGCCGCCAGCCTGCTCGACGTCGCGCTGCCACGCTACGAGCGGGTCCTCGGCGGCGGTCACCCGGCCACCGTCGGGTGCCGCCTGGAACGCGCGAACGTGGCGTCCGACCTCGGTGAGGACGACGTGGCCCGGCGGCTCGCCGCGGACGCCGAGCGGGCGTACCGGGAGCTGTTCGACGCCACGCATCCGCTGTACCTGGTCGCCCTCAACAACCTCGGGGTCTTCACCCGCCGGTGCGGTGACCTGCCGGCCGGGCGTGACATGGCCGAGCGGGCGGCGGCTGGTTTCGAGCAGGTGCTCGGCGCCGCGCACACCATCACCGCGCTGGCCCTGGTCAACGTCGCGAACGCCGCGCACGCGGCCGGGGACGCCGAGTACGGCCGGCACACCGACGAACGCGCCTACGACATCCTCCGCGAGGCGCTGCGGCCGGAGAACATCGCGCTGATCGGCGCGATGCTCAACGTCGCGGTGGGCCGCCTCGCCGGCGGCGACTACGACCAGTCGGGCTGGAACGACGCGGTGGCCTACTCGGCGCAGGTGCTGGGCAGCGACCACCCGATCACCGAGCTGGGGCGGCAGAAGCGCCGGGTCGACCTCGACATCGAGCCGTTCGTCATGTGAACGGCGCCGGTGCGGCCGGCGGTCGCCGGGCGGCGAGGTCCGCCGAGACGCGCCTGCGCACGTGTCGGATGACCCGCAACAGGTCGAGGCAGTAGACGGACCGGAAGTCGAACCCGGCGGTCGGGTGGAACCGGTGCGCGTACAGCCCGCCGCCGCAGACGTCGAGCACGTCACAGCCGCCGCAGGCCCGCGGTACGGCGCCTGCCCCCCGTTGCTCGGCGCGGATCGACGGCACGGTGAGGGCGTCGTCGAACGAGTGGGACAGCACGTCGAGTCCGGTCTCCGGCGCGCCGGGAACCGTGGTCTTCAGCACGTCGCTGCCCTGGATGCTGCCGTCGGTGTCGATGACCACCGCGCCGGTGCGGGTGGTGCCGATGTCCTCCGTGCCGCTCGGCCCACCGAGCAGCAGCTGGATGATCGAGTCGAAGAGCCGGATCGCGACGCGACGGCGCGGAGCGTCGTACCACTCGTCGAAGACCGCGACGAGCCAGTCGCCGTAGGGCGTCCCGGTGCTGGCGGGGTGCCGCCCGGGGGGCGGGTGGACCCAGTTCCCGTGCGGCAGCCGCAGGTCGATCATCGGTGGCCCGAACGCCAGGAGGCTGTGGTACACCTCCAGCGGGTCGTTCGCGAGGTCGATGGTGCAGAGGATGCCGCCGTAGACCGTCCGGTAGGCCTCGCTGCGCAACAGGGCCAGCGCCCGCGCGACCCGGGGGAAGCTCTCCGCGCCGGCCGCCGAGCGGCGGAGCCGGTTGTGCTCGGCGAGCCCGCCGTCGAGGCTCACCCCCACCCGGACGCCCTGGTCCCGGAAGAGCCGGAGGAACTCGTGCCCGAGCCGGACGCCGTTGGTCTGCACGGTGAAGCCGATGTCGGCGTCCGCGGGCGCGGCCGCGCGGACCGCGGCCACCGTCCTCGCCAGGTGCGCCGGGCCGGCCAGCAACGGCTCACCGCCGTGCAGGATGACCCGGGCCTCCCGGACCCCGTGCCGCCGCAGGTGTTCGCCGATCCGCGCCGCCGTCGCGTCGACCACGGCGGCGGACATGGCCCGGGGGCGTCCCCGCCAACTCTGGTCGACGTGCTCGTACACGTAGCAGTAGTCGCACGCCAGGTCGCACCAGCCGTGGATCTTCACCACGAACTGCCGGAACGGGAGCGAGGGCGTCAGACCGCGGAGTTCCACGGCGCGACCTGGTCCGTCGACTCCGGATCGCGCTGCCGATGGCGGGCCGCGCGCAGGTGGTGGGACAGGACGTCGAAGCCCTCGTCCTCGTCGGACGCGGTGGCGGCACTCGCGCTGCCGGGACCGACGCTGGTCGGGCGGGTCGGCTGGACTGACACGTCAGCTAGTGGCATACCCGCCCCCTGGCCGGCGAAATTGCCTCACTTCCCTGCATTAAAACAAACCGCAGATGCGAAAACGACTACAAATATCCGACTCAAGGACACGTCTAGTTCGGCAACGACCGGCCCGGCTCCGCGCGCTCCTGGGCGATTTGCGCCCATCGCTGCATTTCATCGCCTTCGATCCGGGTCACCGCCTTCACGAGTTCGACGTCGCGCAGGGCCGGATCGTCGTACGGGTGCGCGCCCACCCGATAGAGCCGGCGCTGTTCCTCCACCGCTTCCCGCGCCTGACTGAACCGCAGGTAGTTCTCCTGCCACTGGAACACCGCGCGGCACCCCGCGATGACCACCAGGAGCGAACCCAGAATCGCGGGAATCTGCGGGCGACTCGGCACGAGCAGAGCGGCGAGCGGGATCGCCGCGGAGAGCACCACGGTGGTGAGTTCCGATATCCGGTGTGACCGGCGGGAGCGCTTCGCGGCCACCAGATACCACCGGTACGAACCGTCGGCGACCTCCACTGCGTAGGAACGCTCGGTGCGAGCGTCGTTCGGTTCCACGACCATGGCACACCCCATCGCTCGGAACTCCCGACCATTCCGATGATCCCCGTTCGGTCAACAGCGGGCCATCACCCGCTCGCCGGGCCTGAGGAAGCGGCCTCACGGGCGGAAGCGGTAGCCCATTCCCGGTTCGGTGATGAGGTGCCGGGGGCGGGACGGGTCGTCCTCCAACTTGCGGCGCAGTTGGGCCATGTACTGGCGCAGGTAGTTGGTCTCGTTCTGGTACTCCGGCCCCCACACGTCGTGCAGCAACTGCCGCTGGCTGACCAGCTTGCCGGGGTGGCGCAGCAGCTTCTCCAGCACCGCCCACTGGGTCGGGGTCAGCCTGACCTCGGTGCCGTCGTCGCGGCTGACCGTGCGGTCGGCGAGGTCGACGGTGTGCCGCCCCACCCGCAGCGTCGCGCTGGCGTCGGTCGTGGCACCGAGCCGCCGGGTGACCGCCCGGATCCGGGCGAGCAGCTCCTCGACGCCGAACGGCTTGGTCACGTAGTCGTCCGCCCCCGCGTCCAGCGCCTCCACCTTGTCCTCGCTGCCGGCCCGCCCGGAGAGCACGATGATCGGCACGCCGGTCCAGCCGCGCAGGCCGCGGATCACCTCGACGCCGTCCATGTCCGGCAGGCCGAGGTCGAGAACGACCAGGTCGGGCGGGTGGCTGGCGGCGGCCTTCAGCGCGCCGGCGCCGGTGTCGGCGACCTCGACGTCGTACCGGCGGGCGCGCAGGTTGATCCGCAGCGCCCGCAGGATCTGCGGCTCGTCGTCGACGACCAGGACCCGTGTCATTCCGGTGGTCCCTCCACCAGGCCGTGGCTGGCGGCCGGCAGCCGCAGCACCATCGTCAGTCCACCACCCGGCGTGGTCTCCGGGGTGAGGCTACCCCCCATCGCCTCGGCCAACCCGCGGGAGAGCGCCAGCCCGAGCCCCACCCCCGTCTGGTTGTCCCGGTCGCCGAGGCGCTGGAACGGCAGGAACACGTGCTCCCACTGGTCCTCCGGAATGCCCGGGCCGGTGTCGATGACCCGCAGCTCGACCTGGCCGGCGTGGGCGCTCGCGGTCACCGTGGGCGGCTGGTCGGGCGGGCTGTACCGCAGGGCGTTCGCGATGAGGTTGACCAGCACCCGCTCCAGCAGACCGGGGTCGGCGGTGGCGGCGGGCAGGTCGGCCGGGATGTCGGCGGTGACGCCCGCGGCCGGCGGCCCGAGTTCGTCCAGGGCGCGCGGCACCGCGTCCTCCAGGCCGATCGCGGCCGGGGTGAGCCCGAGCACGCCCGCCTGGAGCCGGCTCATGTCGAGCAGGTTCGCCACCAGCCGGGCCAGCCGGTCCAGCGACTCCTCGGCGGTCGCCAGCAACTCCGCCCGGTCCTCCTCGTCGAACTCCACGTCCGGGCTGCGCAGGCTGGTCACCGCCGCCTTGGCCGAGGCGAGCGGGGTACGCAGGTCGTGGCTGACCGCGGCCAGCAGCGCCGTCCGCATCCGGTCGGCCTCCGCCAGCGGCCGGGCCGTCGCCGCCTCCTCGGCCAGCCGCTCCTGCCGCAGCGCCACCGCGGCCTGGGCGGCGAACGCCTCGACCAGCCGCCGGTCGGCGGCCGCCAGCCGGCGGCCGGTGAGCACGATGGTGATCCGCTCGTCGACCGGCACCGTCGTCTCCCCCGCGTCCGGGGTGGTCGCCGGCCGCTCGCCGACGCTCGCCACCACCCGCCAGGCCCGCTCCTCCCGGGTGCGGGCCGGCCGTCCGGTGGCCTCCTCGGCGAGTTCCAGCATGCTGACGGCGCGCAGCCCGAACGTCTCGCGGAGCTGGTCGAGCAGCGCGGTCAGCGGCCGCCCGCCGCGCAGCACCCCACCGGCCACCGTGGCGAGGGTCTGGGCGTCGGCAGCGGCACGGGCGGCCTCCCGGGTACGCCGAGCGGCGACGTCCACGACCCAGCTGACCGAGACCGCCACCCCGACGAAGACGGCCAGCGCGAGCAGGTTGTCCGGCTCGGCGATGGTCAGCGTGTGGAAGGGCGGCGTGAAGAACCAGTTGAGGATCAGCGAGCCGCCGAGCGCGGCGACCAGCGCCGGCCAGAGCCCGCCGACCAGCGCGACGGCGACCACGCCGGCCAGGAAGAGCAGGATGTCACTGGCCAGGGTGAGGTCCGGCAGGACCCTGAGCAGCAGGGTGAGCAGGGGAAGGCCGAGCGCGGCGAGGGCGTACCCCAGCAGTCGCCGGCGCCGGGACAGCGCCGCCGGCACCCCGACGGCCCGGCGCCCGCGGCCAGCCTCTGTGTGGGTGACCAGGTGCACGTCGATGGCGCCGGACTGGGCGATGGTGGTCACCCCGACGCCCCGGGAGAACACCTGGGCGAAGCGACCGCGCCGGCTGGCGCCGAGCACGAGCTGGGTGGCGTTGACGCCGCGGGCGAAGTCCAGCAGCGCGGCCGGCACGTCGGTGCCGAGGACCTGGTGGTACGTGCCGCCGAGGCTCTCCACGAGCACCCGCTGCCGGGCCAGCCGTGCCGGGTCGGCGCCGACCAGGCCGTCGCTGCGGGCCACGTGCACGGCGAGCAGGTCGGCGCCCTTGCCGCGGGCGGCGATCCGCGCGGCCCGGCGGATCAGGGTCTCCCCCTCCGGCCCGCCGGTCAGCGCCACGACCACCCGTTCCCGGGCCTCCCAGGTCTCGGCGATGCCCTGCTGGTCCCGGTAGCGGCCGAGCTGCTCGTCGACCTTGTCGGCCAGCCAGAGCAGCGCCAGCTCGCGCAGCGCGGTGAGGTTGCCGACCCGGAAGTAGTTGCCCAGCGCCGCGTCGATCCTGTCGGGCCGGTAGATGTTGCCGTGCGCCATCCGCCGGCGCAGCGCCTCGGGGGTCATGTCGACCAGCTCGACCTGCTCGGCGGCCCGCACCACCTCGTCGGGCACCGTCTCCCGCTGGACGGTCCCGGTGATCTGCGCGACCACGTCGTTGACCGACTCGAGGTGCTGGATGTTGACCGTGGAGAGCACGTCGATGCCGGCGTCGAGCAGCTCCTGCACGTCCTGCCAGCGCTTGCCGTTGCGGCAGCCGGGCACGTTGGTGTGCGCCAGCTCGTCGACCACGGCGACCTGCGGCCGGCGGGCGAGCACCGCGTCGACGTCCATCTCGGCGAACTCGGCGCCGCGGTACTCGACGGCGCGGCGGGGCACCTGCTCCAGGTCGCCGATCATCGCCGCGGTGTGCTTGCGCCCGTGCGTCTCCACCAGCCCGATCACCACGTCGGTGCCCCGCTCGGCCCGCCGGTGGGCCTCCTCCAGCATGGCGTACGTCTTGCCGACGCCCGGGGCGGCGCCCAGGTAGATGCGCAGCTCTCCTCGTGGCACGGGACCATCCTCTCGCTGCGATGACGGTACGGGGCGGGGCCGCCGAGGAGGCCCCGCCCCGCGCGACCGGAGGCTCAGCGGGCCGGGAACTCCCGGTCCAGGGCCAGGTTGAGCGCCAGCACGTTGACCCCGGGCTCGCCCATGAAGCCGAGCGCCCGGCCGGTGGTGTGCGCCGCGACCAGGCGGCGGACCGCGTCCGGGTCCGCGCCACGCTCCCGCGCGACCCGGTCGACCTGCAACTCGGCGTACGCCGGGGAGATGTGCGGGTCGAGGCCGCTGCCGCTGGCGGTGACCGCGTCGGCGGGCACCGCGGGCTCCGCGGGCGCGTCGCCCCGGATCGGGGTGACGATGCCGCCCTCCGCCACGTAGTCCCGGCCCGGCTCGGCCAGCTCGACCGGGACGCCCTGGTAGCTGGCGAGGAACGGGGTGGCCGGGGCGGTCTGGTTGACGCTCACCGCCCGGGTCACCGGGCCGGTGAGCCCGTCGGCGCGGAACACCGCGAGCACCGCGCCGACCCCGTCCGGGGTGCAGAACGGGCGGCCGCCGTCCACACCGTCGAGGGCGCCGACCGCCTTGCTGCGCGCGCAGACCTGGGTGAGCAGGCTCGGCGTGGACTCCTCGGGGTCGGTGGCGATGGTGTCCACCACGCTCTCCGGGCCGAGGTTGCTGGCCGCGGTGGCGGTGGGGTCGTAGCCGTCGCCGGCGGCGGACGGGCGGCTCTGGAAGTAGCGCGGGACGGGGTTGCCGTCGGCGTCGGTGAACGACTGCCCGATCAGGCGGCTGCCGACGGTCCGCCCGTCGGCGCTGACCAGGGAGCCGGCCGCCCTGCCGTCGAGACCGGGGAGCCGGCCCACGGCGACCAGGGCGAGCGGATAGAGCAGGCCGAGCAGGACGGTGAAGACGAGCAGGGCCCGCAGGGCGGCGAGGTGCTGGGCGAGCCAGCTGGGAAGGCGCATCAGGAGATCCCCGGGATGAGCTGGACGAACAGGTCGATGATCTTGATACCGACGAACGGCACGAGGAGGCCGCCCAGGCCGTAGCGCCAGAGGTTCCGGCTGAGCAGCTTCGACGCGCTCGCCGGCCGGTACCGCACGCCGCGCAGGGCGAGCGGGATCAGCGCGACGATGATGATCGCGTTGAAGATGACGGCGGACAGGATCGCCGTCTCCGGGCTGGCCAGCCGCATGACGTTCAGCGCGTCCAGGCTCGGGTACAGGCCGGCGAAGATGGCCGGGATGATGGCGAAGTACTTCGCCACGTCGTTGGCGATGGAGAACGTGGTCAGCGCGCCCCGGGTGATCAGCAACTGCTTGCCGATCTCGACGATCTCGATGAGCTTGGTCGGGTCGGAGTCGAGGTCGACCATGTTGCCGGCCTCCTTCGCGGCCGACGTGCCGGTGTTCATCGCCACCCCGACGTCCGCCTGGGCCAGCGCCGGCGCGTCGTTGGTGCCGTCGCCGGTCATCGCGACCAGCCGCCCGCCCTGCTGCTCCTTCCGGATGAGGGCGAGCTTGTCCTCCGGGGTGGCCTCGGCGAGGAAGTCGTCCACGCCGGCCTCGTCGGCGATCGCCCTGGCGGTCCGCGGGTTGTCACCGGTGATCATCACGGTCCGGATGCCCATCCGGCGCATCTCGTCGAACCGCTCGCGCATCCCGGACTTGACCACGTCCTTGAGGTGGATGACGCCGAGCGCGCGAGCCGGCTGGCCGTCGAGGTGCTCGGCGACGACCAGCGGGGTGCCGCCGCTGCCGCTGATCGCGTCGACCAGTTCGCCGACCTGGCCGCTCGGGTGCCCGCCGTTGTCGCGTACCCAGGCCAGCACCGCCGCCGCGGCGCCCTTGCGGATCCGGCGTACGCCGCCGTCGACGCTCTCCGCGCCGAGGTCGACGCCGCTCATCCGGGTCTGGGCGGTGAACGGCACGAAGGTGGCGTGCGGCACGACGCCGGGCTCGCGCTCGCGCAGCCCGTACTCGTTCTTCGCGAGCACCACCACCGAGCGCCCCTCCGGGGTCTCGTCGGCCAGGCTGGCGAGCTGCGCCGCGTCCGCCACGTCCGCCGCCGCGACGCCCTCGACGGGCAGGAACTCGTCGGCCTGGCGGTTGCCCAGGGTGATCGTGCCGGTCTTGTCCAGCAACAGGGTGTTCACGTCGCCGGCCGCCTCGACCGCCCGGCCGCTGACCGCCAGCACGTTGCGCTGCACCAGGCGGTCCATGCCGGCGATGCCGATCGCCGACAGCAGGGCACCGATCGTGGTGGGGATGAGGCAGACCAGCAGCGACACCAGCACCACACCGCTGACGCCGGCATCGGTGATCGCTGTCGTGTCCGGCGCCGCCGCCTGGTAGCCCTTGGAGAAGACCGCCAGCGGCTGGAGGGTGACCACCGCGAGCAGGAAGATGATCGTGAGCGCGGCGAGCAGGATGTTCAGCGCGATCTCGTTCGGCGTCTTCTGCCGGTTGGCCCCCTCGACCAGGGCGATCATCCGGTCGACGAAGCTCTCGCCGGGCTGCTGGGTGATCCGCACGACGATCCGGTCGGAGAGCACCCGGGTGCCGCCGGTGACCGCGCTCCGGTCGCCGCCCGACTCCCGGATCACCGGCGCGGACTCGCCGGTGATGGCCGACTCGTCGACGCTGGCGATGCCCTCGACCACGTCACCGTCGCCCGGGATGATCCCGCCCGCCTCGACCAGGACGATGTCGCCCTGCTTCAGCTCCGGGCCCGGTACGGCCTCGTCCCGGTACCGGTTCGCGGGCAGGCCCGGGGTCCAGCCGATCAGGCGGGTGGCGACGGTGTCCCGCTTGGCCTGGCGCAGGGTGGCCGCCTGGGCCTTGCCCCGGCCCTCCGCGACGGCCTCGGCCAGGTTGGCGAAGAGCACCGTCAGCCAGAGCCACCCGGTGATCGCCCAGGCGAACCCGGACGGGTCGGCGACCGCGAGCACGGTGGTGAAGACGGCGCCGATCTCGACGATCAGCATCACCGGGTTGCGCCAGAGCGTGCGCGGGTCGAGCTTGCGCAGCGCGTCCGGCAGGGACCGGAACAGCTGCTTCGGGTCGAGCAGGCCGCCGCCGACCCGGTTGCCCCGGGTCGCGGGCGTCCCGGCGGTCGGCGCGTCGCCGGCCCCCGATGTCACCGACGGGACGGACATGTTCTCGTTCCTCATGGAGATCAGAGCCCCTCGGCCAGCGGGCCGAGCGCGAGGGCGGGCAGGAAGGTCAGCGCGACGAGGATGACCGTGACGCCGACGACCATCCCGACGAACAGGGGTCGGTGGGTCGGCAGGGTGCCCTCGGACGCCGGGGTGGGCTGCTGCCGGGCCAGCGAACCGGCCAGGGCGAGCACGAAGATGATCGGCAGGAACCGGCCGAGCAGCATGCACAGTCCGAGCGCGGTGTCCCACCAGGTGGTGTTCACGGTGATGCCGCCGAAGGCGGAGCCGTTGTTGTTGCTGGCCGAGGTGAACGCGTAGAGCACCTCCGACAGCCCGTGCGGGCCGACGTTCAGCGCGGTGGCGTTGTTGCCGGTGGCGAACGCCGCGGCCGTGCCGATCAGCACCAGCGTCGGGGTGATCAGGAAGTAGAGCGCGGCGAACTTGATCTCGCGGGCGCCGATCTTCTTGCCGAGGTACTCCGGCGTCCGGCCGACCATCAGCCCGGCCACGAAGACCGTGACCACCGCGAGGACCAGCAGGCCGTAGAGGCCGGCGCCGACGCCGCCCGGGGCGACCTCGCCGAGCATCATGTTGACCAGCGGCATCATCCCGCCCAGCGCGGTGTACGAGTCGTGGAACGAGTTCACCGCGCCGGTGGAGGTCAGCGTGGTCGCCGCGGCGAAGGTGGCCGAGTTCGACACGTCGAAGCGGACCTCCTTGCCCTCCAGCGCCGCGCCGACCGCCTGCGGCACGGTGCCGTGGCCGGTCGACTCGAAGACGTTGGTCAGGGTGACGCTGGTCAGCGCGAGGATCGCCATGACGGCGGCGATCGCGTACCCCTGGCGGTTCTGGCCGACCATCCGGCCGAACACCCGGGGCAGGCTGAACGGGATCAACAGGATCAGGAAGATCTCGATCCAGTTGGTCCAGGCCGTCGGGTTCTCGAACGGGTGGGCGCTGTTGACGTTGTAGAAGCCACCACCGTTGGTGCCCAGCTCCTTGATCACTTCCTGGCTGGCCACCGGCCCGCCGGTGATGGTCTGGCTGCCGCCGGTCAGCGTGCTGACGTCGGTGCCGGCGGAGAGGTTCTGCACCACCCCGCCGATCATCAACGCGAGCGCGCCGAGCACCGCGACCGGCAGCAGGATGCGCACGGTGATCCGGGTCAGGTCGACCCAGAAGTTGCCCAACTGCTCCGTCCGGTGCCGGGCGAAGCCGCGCAGCAGGGCCACCGCGACGGCGATGCCGACCGCCGCGGAGACGAAGTTCTGCACCGCCAGGCCGGCCATCTGCACGAGGTGACCCATGGTCGACTCACCCGAGTACGACTGCCAGTTGGTGTTGGTCACGAACGACACCGCTGTGTTCCAGGCTCCGTGCGGCACCACCGGGTCGAAACCCAGGGAGAGCCAGAGCCGGTCCTGCACCCGCTGGAACAGGTAGAGGAACAGCAGCGAGACGGCCGAGAAGGCCAGCACGCTGCGGGCGTAGACGCCCCAGGTCTGCTCGGCGGCCGGGTTGACCCCGACCAGCCGGTAGATCCCGCGCTCGACGCGGGACTGCCGGGTGCCGGCGACCACCCGGTAGATGTGGTCGCCGAACGGCCTGTACACGGCGACCAGCGCCGCCACCAGCGACAGGACGAAGACGGCACCGGCCGTTGTCATGGTCATCAGAAGCGCTCCGGGAACAGCAGGGCGACCACCATGAAGACACCCACACCGATCGCCAGCACCAGGCCGACGGCGTTGACCGCGCTCACCGCTTCTCCACCGCCCGCACCAGGAGGGCGAGGGCCAGGAACAGCCCCACCGTCAACCCCACGAACAGCACGTCAGACACGCCTGACTCCTCCAACCGGACGAGTTCCCGCGGCCGCCTCCCGGCCGCGCCGGGCAATCAAAGCGCCGCCCGAACCGGGCCGACAGGGGCTTTGACGCGACCGTGACGGCGACCGCGCGGTTATTGACGCGGTTTTCACGCGCACCCGGTGAAACCGGCCTCGGGGCCCGGTGCAGGGGGTCGCGGAGGGCGGGTCAGGGTCGGGACGGAGCGCTGGCGACCGGTGCCCAACGAGCCCGGATTGGCCACCGGCCGGAGCGCCGGCGCTCAGAGCGCGATCGAGCCGGCGCTCAGAGCGCGATCAGCACGACCGCGAGCACGAGCAGGGAGCAGCCGATCTCGATCATCCCGACCTGCGCCGGCCGGAGCCCCCGGCCCGGCAGGACCACCGCCCGGATCAGGAGCAGCAGGAAGACCGGCGCGAGCAGCGGGTCCAGCGCCGCCGCGGCGAGCAGCGCGAGCGCGTGGAAGCCGACCGACAGGCGCAGGTAACCGGCGTCACCGCGTTCCCGGATCATGGTCTTGACGTAGAACACGGTGCCGACCAGGTACAGCAGCAGGGCCAGGAACGCGGGGACTACCTCGGCGAGGGGCACCCCGGCGATGGTCGCCAGCACGAAGACCAGCAGGCAGCTCTGCGCCACCGAGGCGAGGTCGTTGAGCAGGGCGCGCTCCCGGCGGCGCCAGGCGTATCCGGCGTTGACCGCCAGCAGCGCGGCGTAGCCCGGGGCGTACCAGAGCACGGCCGGCCGGGCGAGCAGCACGGTCACCGCCAGCGGCGCGGCCACCAGGCCGTAGACCAGCAACTGCTCGGCGAAACGGCGCGGTCGGCGGGTCTTGATCGCCTGGAAGGCGTAGTAGGACAGCAGGTAGCCGGCCAGCCAGGCGCCGAGCAGCGGCAGGTGCGGCCAGCGCGGGCCGACCAGCGCCACCCCGGCGGTGTACGGCAGCAGGAGCATCGCCCAGGCCCCGTGCTGCGGTGGCAGGAAACGGCGCACCCGCCGGCGGGGGCCGACCGGTCGCGCGGTGCTGGTGGCGGCGGACACGGGTCACCTCACGGACGGCACGGGCGCCGGGTCGGCGGCGACCGTGGGCAGGGCCAGCCGCACCACGCAGGCGTCGGGTGCGCCGAATGGTTCGACCACGGCGCCGGTCGCCGGCGCGCCGGCCTGTTCGAGCGCACCCCGGACCACACCGACGTGCAGCGCGCAGATCGTGTCCGGGCTGCGGTTGACCAGTTCCAGGAAGGGGCAGGTGCGCAGGTGGACCTCGACCGTCCCGTCGGCGGTCCGGTGCCGGCGGGGGTCGAAGCCCAGGCCGCGGAGCACGTCGAGCAACGTGTCGACCGGATCGTCGCCGGTGGCGGTCGCGGCCGCGGCGAGGTGGCGCCCCCAGCCCTGGCCGGCGTGGACGGCCTCGGCCCGAGCCGCGCCGGGGTCGCGGCGGGAGAGGTGGTCGAGCAGGGCGGCGGCGAGCGCCCGGTACGGCGCCGGGGCGGGCGCCGCGACGGTGGCGGCCCGGTAGCGCCAGGCCGGCCGCCCCGGCTGGCCACCGCTGGCCCGCGCCCGGACCAGCAGCCCGGCGTCGACCAGGCGGTCCAGGTGGGTGCGGACGGTGGACAGGTGCAGCCCGGTCCGCTCCCCCACCTCGGCGATGGTCAGCCCGGTGTCGGCGTTGCGCACCAGGTCGAGGATCTCGGCCCGGCTGGCGGCGCCGAGCGCCCGATGGCGGCGGGGATCGATCCGCTCGCCGACCGGCCCGTTTCTCGGCGTTTCCACGCTGACCAACGTTACAAGGCAGTAGGTCCGCGAAAACCCGCCAGCGGTGGGCCGACGGTCCCGGTCTTCCGGGTCGTCCGGCCCTGCCGGCGGGGTGCCCGCCGGGCGGACGATGCCGGCAGGCGTCCGACCGGACCGGGAGGTGAGTGCGGTGTGCAACTACTGCGGCTGCCGCGAGTTCCCGCTGATCGGTCGGCTCTCCGCCGAGCACGAGGCGATCGCCAACGCCGCCGGCCGGCTCCGCACCGCGGTACGCGACGGCGGTGACCCGTACGCGGCCCTCGACGACCTGCTCGACCTCCTGCTGCCGCACACCGCCACCGAGGAGCAGGGGCTCTTCGTAGCGCTGCGGGAGGAGGACAGCCTGGCCGACGCGGTGGCCAAGCTCTGCGCCGAGCACGACGACATCCACGGCGTGCTCGGCGGGGTGGACCGCGCGGCGCCGGACTGGCCGGCCGTGCTGGCCGCCCTCGACCGGCTGCACCGGCACATCGACAACGAGGAGCACGGCCTCTTCCCGGCGGCGGTGATCGCGCTGCCGATCCCGGCCTGGGACCGGATCACCCCACCGGCCGGCGCGTCCCGGTAGCACCCGGGCACCGCGATCCGGCGGACCGGCCGCGATCGGAGCGGGTCCGCGGCGGTAGGGCCAGGCCCAGGCGCTCCTCCCCGGCCGGCGGACCGCCGTGGCGTGCCGTCGCGCCGCCGTCCGCGGCGTGCCGTCGCGGCGTGCGGAGGGTCTCCGGGAGGGTCGACGGGCACGAAAAAAGAGGGAATCGCTCCCCTCCATTTTCAAGGTATAGCGGACCGGGGGGCTTGCCGCAAGACCCGGGTCGTGCCGCAGAATCGCTGGCCGAGGTCAGGAACCTCGGGAATTGGGGGGAATTGCGATATGGGTACCGTCTTGTCGACGTCTGGGGCGGATGGGGATGGCGGACCGGTGGCGGGACCCGCGGCCGGTGGCGCCGGAGGCCGCGCGGCCGGCGACACGGCTCCCCCGACCAGCAGCGTGTTCGACCTGCCCGACCAGCTCGCCGCCAAGGCCGACCCAGCGCTGATCGGCCGCGACGAGCAGCACTTCGCGGCCATGGCGGAGAGCCTGGAGCAGGTGTTCGCCGACCTGACCGACCGCCTCGACGCGGCGCGCAGGGCGCCCGGCGGCAAGGGCCGGCAGGCGGTGGACCGGGACCAGGAGATCCGCCGGCTGACCGCCCGCCTGCGTACGTTGAGTCGCTACGGTCTGGACCTCTGCCTCGGGCACATGGTCAGCGCCGACGACCCCGAGCCGGTGTACATCGGACGGCGTGGCCTCACCGACAGCTCGGGGCGTCGGCTGCTGCTCGACTGGCGCTCCCCCGCCGCCGAGCCGTTCTTCGGCGCGACCCACGCCAACCCGATGGGGTTGGCCAGCCGCCGCAGGTACCGCTGGACGAAGGGCCGGATCACCGACTACTGGGACGAGGTGTTCAGCCCGGACGGGTTCGACGGGCACGCCGCCGCGCTCGACGACCAGTCCGCCTTCATCGCCAGCCTCGGCGGCAGCCGGTCGAACCGGATGCGGGACGTGCTCGGCACCATCCAGGCCGACCAGGACGCCATCATCCGCGCCGTTTCGAGCGGCGCGCTCGTGGTGGACGGCGGTCCGGGTACCGGGAAGACGGTCGTCGCGCTGCACCGCACCGCGTACCTCCTCTACGCCGACCCGCGGCTCGGCAGCCGCCGGGGCGGCGTGCTCGTCGTCGGTCCGCACCAGCCCTACCTGGCCTACGTCGCCGACGTCCTGCCCAGCCTCGGCGAGGAGGACGTGCAGATCTGCACCCTGCGGGACCTCGTCCCCGAGGGCGCCGCGGCGACCGTGGAGACCGACCCGGAGGTGGCCCGGTTGAAGTCGTCGGCCGACCTGGTGCGGGCGATCGAGGCGGCCGTCCGGTTCTACGAGGAGCCGCCCCGCAAGGGGATGACGGTCAGCACCGACGATTCCGACATCCGGCTGACCGCCGACGACTGGGCCGAGGCGTTCGACGCACCGGATCCCGGTACCCCGCACAACGAGGCGCGCGACGAGATCTGGGAGGAGCTGCTCACCATCCTGACGGACAGGTACGACGGCGACGAGCCGGAGGAGCTGGTCCGCAGGTCGCTGCTGCGCAACGCGGAGCTACGCCGGGCCTTCAACCGCGCCTGGCCGCTGCTCGACCCGGCCGACCTCGTCGGAGACCTCTGGTCGGTCCCCGCCTACCTGCGCACATGTGCCCCCTGGCTGAGCGCGGACGAGATCCGGACGCTACAGCGCGACGACCCCCGCGCCTGGACCGTGTCCGACCTGCCGCTGCTGGACGCGGCCCGGCAGCGGCTCGGCGACCCGGAGGCGTCCCGACGCCGGCACCGGCACGAGGCCACCGTGGCCGCCCGGCGGGAGCACATGGACCAGGTCGTCGACGACCTGATCGCATCCGACGCGTACGACGACGGCGAAGGCCTGATGACGATGCTGCGTCAGCAGGACCTGAAGGACGCCCTGGTCGACGACGGCGCACTGCCCGGCGCCGAGCCGGACCGGCTCGCCGGCCCGTTCGCGCACATCGTCGTGGACGAGGCCCAGGAGCTGACCGACGCGGAGTGGCAGATGCTGCTGCTCCGCTGCCCGTCCCGGAGCTTCACCATCGTCGGCGACCGCGCCCAGGCCCGGCACGGGTTCACCGAGTCGTGGCAGGACCGGCTCGGGCGGATCGGGCTCGACCGGATCAACCTGGCGTCCCTGACCATCAACTACCGGACGCCGAAGGAGATCATGACGGCAGCCGAGCCGGTCATCCGGGCGGCGCTCCCGGACGCCAATGTGCCGACCTCCATCCGCAGCGGCGGCGTGCCCGTCGTCCACGGGTCCACCGCCGAGCTGGGCCCGATCCTGGACACCTGGCTCGCCGCGCACGCCGAGGGGATCGCCTGCGTCATCGGCGATCCCACCTTCGCCGCGACGTCCCGGGTCCGTTCGCTGACCCCGGAGCTGTCGAAGGGGCTCGAGTTCGACCTGGTCGTCCTCGTCGACCCCGAGACGTTCGGCGACGGCATCGAGGGGGCGGTGGACCGCTACGTCGCGATGACCCGGGCGACCCAGCAGCTGGTCATCCTGACCAGTTCCTGACACCGTGTTCGCCGCCAGCGGTCGGCGGGCGACCCGGCGGGGTGAGCCGGCGCCGTGACGCGGTCGCCCGTACCCGCCTCTCCCGGCCCATGACCGGGGACAGGCGGGTGCGGGCGGCCGACGGTGCTACGGCTGCCCGGCGGCGCAGTTGTTGCTCTTGCGGGTGACGGTGTACTCGGTGTCGTCGTTCGTGATGCCCGACGGCTGGCCGTCGAAGTAGGTCTCCACCTTCTCCCAGCCGCGGCGCTGCTCGTAGTGCAGGTGCGGGGCGCCGGAGTTGCCGGTGCTGCCGACCCGGCCGATCTGCTGGCCCTGGGCGACCCGTTGGCCCTCGGCGACCAGCGGCGGTTCGAGCAGGTGCAGGTACTGCGTCTCCCACTTGCCACCGTGGTCGATCTTCACCCAGTAACCGCCGCCCCGGCCGCGCGGGCCGTTCGGGTTGTCCGGGGTACGCCCGCCCAGGGAGCCGTTGATCCCGGCGACCGTGACCGTGCCGGCGTAGGACGCGAGCACCGGCCTCCCCCACGCCTCGCCGGTGGTGGGGAACAGGTCGACGTCGAAGTCGTCGTGGCCGGGGTAGGTGCCGAGCTGCCAGGTCTCCCCGCAGGCCACCGGGAGCTGGAAGAGCGGACGCGGGCCGGGCGGCCGCAGCAGCGGCACCACGACCACCGCGACGGCGACGAGCGCCAGGGCCGCGGCGAGCGCGAGGATCCACCGGAGGTTGCGTCTGCGGGCGTGGCGGCGGGTGCGGCGTCGGGCTGGAGGGTGGCCGGTCGTCACCGCCCGAAGCATGGCAGACGCCGGCAAGGCTCCGGCTCCCGGGTGGCGCGGCGGATCATTCCGTGAAGAGCTTCGCCGCGGTGGTCAGGGTCTGCACGACGCCGTACCCGAGCAGCACGGTGACCAGCGCCCAGGAGATCCAGAGCCGGGCCTGTTGCGTGCCGACGGCCGGCGCCGGGGGTCGGCTCTGCGGCCCGAGCGCGACCGGGTCGGTCTTCTCGGCCGGCGCCACCGGCACGGCGCCGCCGGTGTCCGGTTCGTGGAAGCGTTCCGGGACCGGGCGGACCAGCAGGTTGGCGATGAAACCGACGGCCAGCACGCCGACCATGGTGAACAGGGCCGGCCGGTAGGCCGACGCGGTGAGGGTGCCCGGCTTGCCCTGCGTGTCGAGGATCCCGTTGACGATCAGCGGGCCGGCCACGCCCGCGGCGGACCAGGCGGTCAGCAGCCGGCCGTGGATGGCGCCGACCTGGTGGGTGCCGAACAGGTCCCGCAGGTAGGCGGGAACGGTGGCGAAACCGCCGCCGTAGAAGGAGATGATGACGCCGGCCAGGAGCACGAACAGCACGGTGGCGTTCTGTCCGACCACCGCCAGCAGGGTGTACAGCACCATGCCGAGGCCGAGGTAGAGCACGTAGATCGGCTTGCGGCCGATGAGGTCGGACGTCGTCGACCAGACGAAGCGCCCGGCCATGTTGAACAGCGACAGCAGGCCCACGAAGCCGCCGGCCGCGGCGACCGAGACCGCCGACACCCCGTTGTCCCGGAAGAAGTCCTGGATCATCGGTGCGGCCTGTTCGAGGATGCCGATACCGGCCGTCACGTTCGTGAACAGCACGATCCAGAGCAGCCAGAACGAGCGGGTGCGGATGGCGTTCGCGGCCGAGACGCTGGCCCGGGTGATCATGGGTTTCCGCGCCACCGACGAGGGATCGAAGCCGGCCGGGCGCCAACCCGGCGGGGGCACCCGCACGTTGAACACGCCGAACATCATGATCACGAAGTAGCCGATGCCGAGCGTGAGGAAGAGCCCCACGAGCGCGCCGCCCGAGGCCACCGCCCCCGCTCTGGCCGGGTCGAAGCCGGGGTCGTAGAGGGAGAGCAGCTGGCGCGACACCGGGCTGGCGAGCAGCGCGCCGCCGCCGAATCCCATGATCGCCAGACCGGTGGCCAGCCCGGGTCGGTCCGGGAACCACTTGATCAGCGTGGAGACGGGCGAGATGTAGCCGATGCCGAGCCCGATGCCGCCGATCACGCCGTAGCCCAGGTAGAGCAGCCAGAGCTGCCGGGTGGCGATGCCGAGCGCGCCGATCAGGAAGCCGGCCGCCCAGAAGCACGCGGAGGTGAACATCGTCTTGCGGGGCCCGCTGCGCTCGGCCCAGGTGCCGCCGACCGCCGCCGAGAGACCGAGCATCACGATCGCGATGCTGAAGATCACGCCGATCGCCGTCTGGCTGACGTCGAACCGGGCGATCAGCGAGTTCTTGTACACGCTGGTCGCATAGACCTGGCCGATGCACAGGTGCACAGCGAGCGCGGCCGGCGGGATCAGCCACCGGCTGTATCCGGGGGGCGCGACGGTGTGCCGAGGGTCGAGCGCGGCCAACACGGGCACTTTCCGCACCTCCTGCGCGCGAACGGGCGGTCCGCGGTGCGACGGCCGTGGCAGGTCCCACCGCGACAGGACACGGCGGGGTACCCGGACAGCGCCGGTTCATCCCACGTCAGGCAGCGGGACCGCCCGGGCGCGACGGGCGCACGATGGTCGGCCGGTGGCAGGCATCCGGCGGGACCCCGCCCGCTCGCGGGGGTACGCGCGAGCGGCGAGGTCCGCGGGGCCGGTCGGGCGACCGTCAGGTGACCCGGCTCAGGCCGCGCCGGCCGTTGCCTCGGCGGACGTTCTCCGTCCGGCCGTCGGCGCCGAGCATCCGGCGCGCGGCCTCGAGCCCGGTCAGCGCCGCCCCGTACGCGGTCAACTCGCGCTGGAAGTGCTCGACCTTGGCGTACCAGTACTTGAGCTCCGGGTTCATCGACTTGGAGTTGATGTAGTTGACGATGTCCGTCTCCGGGTCGATGCCCCGGCGCGCGCAGCAGCGGTCGAAGCGGGCCTTGGTGCGGTCGTACTTCTCGGTCATCGCCGCCAGGCTGGCCTCCGCCTCGAGCAGCCTGGACTGCAGATACGCCACGTACTCACGGGGAATCGACGGGGTGGCGAACTCCAGTCGGGTGGTGGACAGCGCGGACATCGCCGTCACCGCCCCGGACAACTGGCCGGGCCGTGCCGCCGGCGCGACGTGACCACCGGGTACGGGCGCCGGGCCGGCACGCTGCCGGACGTCCCGGGCAGCGCCGCCTGCCGAGCTACGCATCCGTTCAACAAGATCATGCTGACCGCCTCCACTCGCGCTACGTCCGGTGCACCGCCGGCGGGGAGGTCGAGCCCTGGCTGGCCCGGCGACGTTGCCGCCAGCCACCGCCGGCGCAGTGATGTACTTCTACCCCTGCGGGCGGCCGACTATGCCCGGGCACGGACCTCGGTGCTTCGGCGCGGCTGGTAGGTGCGTGTCGTGACCCGGCGGCGGGTGCGCGCGGTCTCCGCGGTGTGCACCCCGTCCGGCGTCGACGTGCCGCGCGGCACGGCTCAGGCGGGGTCAGTCGCGAGCAGGCCGCACAGCAGGCTCCGCTGGGCCCGCTCGAAGAGGTCCGTGGCCGGGGGTGCGGCGGGCGGCTGGGTCAGGGCTGCCACCAGATGGGGGTACGGACCGACGTCGAGGCCGGCGAACGTGAACCCCTCCCCGGCCGTCCGCTTGCGGGCGAACAGGATGGAGATCCCGTTCATCACGCCGATCGCCTCGAACTTGGCGACCGGCGTCGCCGGGACCGGTGCCATGATCCGCAGGCAGGCGTCGAAGAACGCCAGTGCCTCCGGGCCGATCGCGGAGGCCCGTTGGCTCAACTCCGACAGCCAGGGGTGCCGCTCGTGCACGGCCCGTTGGGCGCGGGCCATCCGCAGCATCGCGTCCAGCCAGTCCCCCTCCGGCTCCGGATACGGCCGCAGTTCGGCGGCCACCCGGTCGGCCATCAGGTCGAGCAGGTCGTCCCGGGAGGACAGGTACCGGTAGAGCGAGGCCGCACCGGTCTCCAGTCGGGTGGCGACCGCCCGCATCGACACCGCGGCCAGCCCGTCGGCGTCCGCGATGGCGATCGCCGCGGCCACGATGTCGTCCCGGCTGTGGGCCGGGGTCGGGCCCCGGGTGCCACGTTCGGGTCGGCGCCAGATCGACTCCCGCTGGGAGTGGCCGGATTTCGGGGCTGCGTCGCTCACCGATCCACTGTAAACTGCAAACGCCGTTCGCAGTTTTTGGCCGACGCGGAGACGCGGGGAAGGCGGAACACCATGGACCGGATCATCGCCCCGGACGGCGAGAAGATCGTGCTGCACTCCACCGGCGCCGGCCCGGACGTCGTCGTGGTGCACGGCGGTGGGGTCACCATCGAGCCCTACCGCAGGCTGGCCACCGCCCTCGCCGAACGCTGCACCGTGCACCTCTACAACCGGCGCGGCCGGGCGGACGCCCCCGCGCGCCGCGAGCCGTACACGGTGGCGCAGGAGATCGAAGACCTCGGCGCGGTGCTCGCGCACACCGGCGCCCGCACCGTCGTCGGGCACAGCTCGGGCGGCTTCATCGCGCTGCGCGCCGCGCTCACCCTGCCGATCGCCCGGCTCGCGCTCTACGACCCGGCCGTCTCGGTCGACGGCATCCTCACCGGCGAGTTCATCGCCTCGGCGCGGGCCGCGCTGCGCGCCGGCGACCCCGCCCGCGCGATGGCGATCGTCGGCGCCGCCGCCAACCCGCACCTCCCGGCGTCCCGACTGCCGCTCGGCGCGCAGACCGCGCTCTGCCGGCTCTTCCTGCGCACCCGGATCGGGCGGCAGATGAGCGAACTGCTCGACATCACCCTCGACGAGACCGCCCTGGTCGCGGCGCACGGCGGCGCGCCCGAGCAGTACGCGGGCGTGAACGCGGAGGTGCTGTTCGCCTACGGGCAGGCCGGGCCGCCGTACTACCCGAAGATCGCGGCCGCCCTGGCCACCGCCCTGCCGCGGATGCGGGTGCTGCCGGTGCCGCGCTGCGGCCACGACGGCATCAACCGCGCGCCGGCCCGACTGGTCGACCCGCTCGTGGCCTTCCTGACCGCGACGGCGTGAGGCGCGCGGCGGGGGCGCACCGGCGGGACCGGCGCGCCCCCGTTCGGTCGGCGGCTCAGCGGCGGACGTATTCCCCGCCGCCCGGCGCGACCGCCGCCGGTCCGGCCAGGCCGGCCACGGCGCCCGCGGCGCTGGCGGTGCCCGGATACAGGTAGAAGCCGCCGACCACGTCGGACCACATCCGCGCGTCCGGTCAGGTTGTGCACGTGGAAGGCGTCCCGCGGCCCGATCCCGGCGAGCACGCCGTTCGCCGGACGACGGGCGGTGGGCAGATCCGGATCAGTGCCCTCGTAGCCGGCGGCCCGACGCCGGGCGGCGAACGTCGCGGACGCCGCAACCGGCGGGGCTGGGCCTGACCAGGCGGCCACCGGACGGCCCGGTGGGGCGGTTCCGACCCGCCGGAACCGCCCCACCTCGGTCAGTGCCACAGCCGACCGCCGGCCACCTGAAGCCGCCGGTCGCTCCCGCCGCTCGGGGCCGGCTCAGAAGCCGAGGACGGCCCTGCCCCCGACCACCGGCAGCCGCAGCTCGCTGTCGCCCGGCGCGACCCGCAGCCGGGTGCCGCCGAGCGGCAGCAGGGTGTACTCCTGGTCGCTGGAGAAGACGACCACCCCGATCCGGTGGCCGGCCGGGAAGACGTAGTCCTTCGGCTCCAGGGTCCACCGGTAGTCGTACCGCTTGCCCTGCTTCACCGGCTGGGTGCGGGCCGGGTCGTTGCGGTTCTGCGGGTCCATCCAGCCCCGGGTCACCACGGTCGGCGTGGCGGTCGAGCCGGCCGGGCCGTAGTCGACCAGGTACACGGTGAGGTTCGCGTCCGGCTTGTTGTCGATGGCCATCCGCAACCGCATCTCGGGGCGACCGGAGATGCGGACGTCCCGGCTCAGCGCCGGGGACCGGTAGACGAGCCGGTTCGGGCTCGCCGCGTCCGGGTTGGCCACCAGGGCGTCCGGGTGGATGGTCCGGCCCTCGTCGACGAAGCCCTGCTCGACCCTCCCCTGTGGCCGCCCGCCCGTGGTGAGCGTGCCCGGTCCGGTGGCGTCGGTCGCGGCCAGCTTCAGGGCGACCGCGCGGGCGCCCGGGTCGGGCCAGTTGCGGTACGTGGTGTAGACGCGGTTCTCCCGCTGCACCACCGCGGTCGGCTCCTCCATGATCCCGTTGCGCACGCCCCAGAGCCAGTAGTCGAACCAGCGGTTCTCGGTCTGCTTGTAGGTCCAGGTCCGGCCGTCGGGCAGGGTCACCGACGCGTTGCTGCCCGGGCCGCCGTGCCCGCCCTGGTGCAGCCAGATCTTGCGCGGTACGTCCCGCCGGGCGAGCTCGTCCCACCAGCCGGCGAAGTGCTCGGTCTTCACGTTCCAGTCGTTGAGGCCGTGCACCACGAAGACGCTCGCCTCGACGCGCCGGGCGTCGAGGTGGTCGCGGTCCCCCCAGAAGCTCGTGTAGTCGCCGGTGACCCGGTCCTGCTCCGCGGTGAGCCGGGCGATCTCGTCGGCGCAGGGACCCTCGGCCCGGGCCCGGCCGGCGGTGAACCGGGCCAGGACGTCGGTGTCCTCGCCCTGGAACGTCCCCGGCGCGACGACCAGACCGTTGGCCCGGTAGTAGTCGTACCAGCTGCTGATCGCGGCGACCGGCACGATCGTGCGGAGTCCCTCGACCCCGGTGGTGGCCACCTGGTTGGGCAGCGTGCCGTTGTAGGAGACGCCGGTCATGCCGACCGCGCCGGTGGTCCAGCCGGCGGTGACCGGCGCGCCGTTCGCGTCGTACCCCGGCGCCCGCCCGTTCAGCCAGTCGACGACCGCCCTGGTGCCGAGCGTCTCGGCGTGGTCGCCGCTGGTCGGGCAGCCGTCGGAGTCGCCGGTGCCGACGCTCTGGCCGAGCACCACCGCGTAGCCGCGCGGGACGTAGTAGTCGTCCAGCGAGCCGGGCAGGTTGGCCTTCGCCCCGGCGCGCTGCACGCCCAGGTCGAGCGCCCGCAGCCCGGAGCCGCGGGTCAGCCCGTTCTGCGGCAGCTCGTCCACCAGCACGCTCGGGTACGGCACGTCGCCCCAGACGTCCTTGCGGTACGGGCTGTGCTCGAAGATGACCGGCACCTTGAGCCCCTGGGTGGCGGTCTCCCGGGGCCGGGAGATGTCGATCGCCACCCGGTCGAGCCGGCCGCCGTGGTCGGTGTCGACGGTGGTCTGCACGTACACCCGCTCCTCGATCGCGTCGGCGAGCGAGAAGACCGGCTGGGTCATGCCGTCGACGACCACGATGCCGGATGGTGGGGCGGCCGCGGGTCGGGCCGCCGCCGGGGCGGCGCTGAGCAGCAACGCGCCGGACACGCCGACGCCGAGTAGGGCCAGATAGGGGGATCGACGCACGCGCGGCTCCCTTCGTCGGGCCGTGGCCACGGTCGGCCAGGGGTGCCCCCGAACATGTCACATGGCGGGCGTGGGCGGCAGTCCCGTCGATCGATCCATCGCCGATCCGTCCATTCACGGCGGCCGCGCGCCCGCCGCCCTCAGTCGCCGGTCGCGTCGGGGCCGTCACCACGGACGGCCCCGCTGCGGCGCCGGCCGGGCACCGCGAGCGCGAGCAGCGCGACCGCGAGGACCGGCAGCAACGCCGGCAGCGGTGCCGTGGCCGGCCCCGGCGACGAGGGCTGGCCGATCGCCACGGCGACCACCGCCTCCCGGCGGTACCCGGGCTCCAGGAACGCCGAGCCCCCGGTGACCACCTCTGCCGCCTGCCAGACCATCGGCCGGGCCGGCCCCGCGCCCGCCAGGTCGGCGGCGAGCACGGCGGTGATCAGCAGCAAACCGCCCAGCACGGCCGGCACCCCGGAGCGCCACCGTCGGCCGGCGGCCACCACGAGCACCGCAAGCCCGGCGGCGACCGCCACCATGGTCGGCACCCGCGCGCCGAGCGTGACCAGCCGCCGGGCCAGCGTCCCGCCGTCGACGTCGACGAGCAGGACGGCCGCCACCACCGCGACGACGGCCCAGGCGACGCGACGCGGCCAGCGCGCCTCGGTCCGCGGCCGGTCGGCCAGCGTCACCACCGTGCCGCCGCAGATCAACCAGGTGCCCAGCACCATCGGCCAGTGCGCGGTGAGCTGCGCCGACAACGCCTCCCCCAGCCAGGACAGATCCGCGCCGACGGAGTACGGCTCGGGCGCGCCCAGCGGCGCGTAGAACGGCGACAGGTACCTCGGCCCGCCCACGTCGCGCGCCGACAGCGCGGCGTCGACCGCGAGGACGCCGGCACCGGCAGCCACCAGGACACGCCCCCGCCCGCCGCCGAGCAGCACGATGGCGGCGAGCCCGGCGAGGGCCACCCCGGTCGCCTGCCCGGCGAGCACCGGCGCGTCCGACAGCGCCCCGAGTACGTGCACCACCACCGCGCCGGCAACCACCGACCAGCACACCGTTCCAGCAGACAGCCGCACGGCGCACATCCAACCACCCGATCGGGTCGGCTCTCCCGCCACCAGTGGATCGCGGTCGCCGCGCCGCCGTCCCGCGCGGGCAGGCCAGCACTACCGGAGCGCTGGCGAACTCACCGCCGCGACGGTCGCGGCCGATCGTTGATGATCGACTTGTGTCGAGCTGATGACGGCGGGCGACAGGGTGGGGTTCACCTGCCGGGGTGACCGGGAGGCGATGCGACCCGAGGAGGCATGCCATGGAGAAGGCCAAGGTCGAGCAGACCGGCACGAAGAAGCTGGCGCTCAAGGTCCGCAAGCTGGAGAAGCTGGAGACGACGGGCGTCCGCGACGCCGTCGGCGGCTGATCCGGCGACGGCGCTTCGGTCGCTACGGAATATCGGGGGTAGCGACCGAAGTGCCGTCGCCAGACCAGGTTTCGTCCGGGCTCCGGTCCTTCCCGGCCGGCCCGGGCGCCCCTGTCCCAGCGAGGGTTGTGAGGTCGCGGATGCCCATGCTCAGGCCACGTGTCAAGCGTGTCCATCAGCCGTACCGCCTGCCGGGGAGTCGACTGCTCATCGGGCTGATGCAGTACGGCGTCGCCGCCGAGATCCAGGACGACGAGGAGGGCAGCGTAGCCCGGATCCTGGCGCTGCTGGACGGCACCCGCGACCTGGCCCAGGTCTGTGCCGATCTCGCCGTCACCCACCCGGATCTGGACGAGGAGAGCGTCCGGGAGGTGGTGGACCAGCTCATCGAGCAGGGGTTCGTCGAGGACGCCGGCGCGCCGCTGCCCGACGGCTTCCCGCCCGAGGCCGCCGCCCGGTACGACCGCGCGCGGCACTTCTACTCCTGGATCGACCCCACTCCGCGCCGGTCGCCCTACGAGGTCCAGGCGCGGATCGGGCGGGCCCGCGTGGCCCTGCTCGGCCTCGGCGGCACGGGCACCGCGGTGGCCGCCGGCCTGGTCGCCAGCGGCGTCGGCAGCCTGCACTGCGTCGACTTCGACGTCGTCGACGAGCCGAACCTGACCCGCCAGCTGCTCTACACCGAGCGCGACGTCGGCCAGCCGAAGGTGAAGGTCGCGGTGGAGCGACTGCGGGCGATGAACTCCGGGGTGGAGGTGACCGGCGAGGAGTGCCAGGTGCGCTCCGCCGCGGACCTCGCCCCGCTGATGGCCGACCGCGACGCCTTCGTGCTCTGCGCGGACAAGCCCGTGCAGCTCATCCAGAGCTGGACGAACGAGGCGGCGCTGCGCACCCGCACACCCTGGTTCATGGCCCTCTACACCGGCCCGATGACGGTCGTCGGCTCGTTCCTGCCGGATCGGACCGGCTGCTACACCTGCATGTGCCGGCGGCAGGACCAGCACGAGTTCTACACCGACGGCACGCCGCTGATCTGGTGGCTGGACCGCGGCATCGCCGAGGCCCGCGAGGTGGGATACGGCGAGGCGGAGTGGCACGGCCTGATCGTCCGGTCCGAGGTGGCCGTGCGCCGCGGTGAAGCCGAGGCCGCCCTCGCCGACCTGCACCGGGCCGGTCACCTCGCCGAGGGCCTGGGCCGCCCCTTCCTGTACGGCATCGTGCTGCGGCAGTCCGCCCGGGTTCACCAGATGACCGGGGACGTCGGCCTCGCCGAGTCGAGCCGGTCCGCCGCGCGGGAGATCCTGGACAACTGCGTGACCGGCCGCGATCCCGGGATCGAGAACTTCCTGGCCGACAGCGACCCGGATCCCCGGGCGGCAGGTCCGGCCGACCGCCGCCGCCCGGCCCGGATGACCGGGAACGGTCTCCAGGTCGGCGCCACCCGGCGCTGACCCGGCGCCACCCGGCGCTGACCCGGCGGTGACCCAGTCAGCGGGCGCGCAGGTTGGCGCGCAGGGCGCCCAGGACCACGCCGGGGGTGGCGAGCGATCGCGGGTGCGCGCGCATGGAGACCACCTCGTTGAAGCGCCGCGCGGTCGGCACGTGCGTGACGGTCGCCGCGACGATCTGCCGGCTGACCCAGCTGGAGAGCCGGTAGCCGCGCGGGTAGGGCCCGTCGACGTGCGGCAGTGCCAGGTCCGCGGAGGTCGACATCGACCAGGCGGCGTCGACCACGACCTTCTGCAGGGCGAGGAACCGGCGCGCGGGCACCCGCAGGTCCGGCCGGGATCGCAGGTACGTCGACAGGCAGGCGGCGTGCAGCGCCGCCGCCGTCATGCCCTGCCCGTACACCGGGTTGAACGACGCCACCGCGTCGCCGACGCTGACCAGCCCGGCCGGGAACCGCTCCAACGCGGCGAACTCCCGCCGCCGGCTGTCGGCATGGCGGTAGGTCTGCACGTCGCCGAGCAGCTCGCTGTCGGCGACCTCGCCGAACTCCGGCGGGAACTGCTCGCGCAGCCGGCGGACGAAGTCCTCGGCGGTACACCCCGGCCGGTGGTCCCCGTAACCGGCCATCATGGCCATCCACCGGCCGTCCTCGATGGCGAAGAACGCGGCCCCGGCCACGTCGGACGACATCCTCGGGGTGTGCAGCGCCATGACGACAGTCAGGGCCGGGTTGGCCTCCCGGCGGCGGAACAGGGCCGTCGCGTAGTTGAGGTGCACCGGCATCCGCCGGGTGACCGGCCGGTCCCAACCGGCCCGCTCCAGCCAGTCGGACAGCCGGCTCGACCGCCCCATGGCGTCCACCACGAGATCTCCGCTCTCCACGCCGGACATCCCGCCGACGTCGAAGCGCACCCCGGTGGTGACGGCCCCGTCGATCACCAGACCGGTGGCCCGGGCGGTGACCGTCTTGACGTTGGGCAGGCGTAGCACCTGCTGGCGGATCAGCCCCTCCAGCAGTGGCCGGCTGCCCGCCAGGCTGTCGGCGTCGTCGGGGACGACCACCTTCCGTCGACCGTCGAGATAGCTCCGCCGGGCCGCCGGCGGGGCCTCGACCGCCCCCTGGGCCAGGGCCTGCTCGCGGAAGCCCGGGAACAGCTGCTCGAGCTGGAGGAAGCCGCCGGGCAGCAGCGCGTGCAGCTGCGTGCCCTGCGGCACGCCGGGCCGCCCGCCGGGCACGTGCAGGTCGTCCCGGTCGAGGACGACGACGCTCTCCGCGTGGTCGGACAGCACCCGCGCGGCCAGCAACCCCGCGACGCTGCCGCCGACCACCACCGCCTTGCCCAGCACCGGCCACGACCGCTGCGGGGGTCGCACCTGGTTCAGCGCCGCGAAGACCCGGGCCGGCGAGAGGGACATGGTGCTCTCCAAGGAGGTACGAGGAGTGGTCGCTGCTCACCTGCCTGGCGGCCGGCGATCGTGCGTGGGCGGACCGGCGGGCGAGCCGGTCGACGTGACGCCCGTCGATCCTCGCACAGGCACGGGGCACCGCCGGGACGGGTATGCGACAAATCAGGCGTCCCGCAACCACCCCCGGTCGCCCCGCCGTCCCGTGGCACCGCTGCCGGGCGGCCGACCACCCGACCGACGACGAGCGGGCCGGCCGGCGGGTACGCCGGCCGGCCCGCTCCGTCGGGATCAGACGAGGTCGAACCGGTCCAGGTTCATCACCTTGACCCACGCCGCGACGAAGTCCCGGACGAACTTCTCCCGCGCGTCGTCGCCCGCGTAGACCTCGGCGAGCGCGCGCAGCTCCGAGTTGGAGCCGAACACCAGGTCGACGCGGGTACCGGTCCAGCGGACCTCGCCGGTGGCGGCGTCCACGCCCTCGAACGTGTTCGCGTCCTCGGACGTCGCCCGCCACGTGGTGCCCAGGTCGAGCAGGTTGACGAAGAAGTCGTTGGTCAGCGAGCCCGGGTTCGTGGTGAAGACGCCCAGCGGCGACTGCCGGTGGTTGGCACCCAGGACGCGCAGACCACCGACGAGGACGGTCATCTCGGGCGCGGTCAGGGTCAGCAGGTTCGCCTTGTCGACCAGGAGGAACTCGGCCGGCAGCCGGTTGCCCTTGCCGAGGTAGTTGCGGAAGCCGTCGGCGGTCGGCTCCATCGCGGCGAACGACTCCACGTCGGTCTGCTCCTGGGTCGCGTCGGTGCGCCCCGGGGTGAAGGGAACCTCGACGTCGAAACCGGCGTTGCGGGCGGCCTGCTCGACGCCGGCGCCGCCGGCGAGCACGATCAGGTCGGCGAGCGAGACCTTCTTGCCGCCGGTCTGGGCGGCGTTGAACGCCTGCTGGATCCCCTCCAGGGTGTGCAGCACCCGGGCCAGCTCGTCGGGGTTGTTGACCTCCCAGCTGTTCTGCGGCTCCAGGCGGATCCGCGCGCCGTTGGCGCCGCCGCGCTTGTCGCCGCCCCGGAACGTCGACGCCGACGCCCACGCGGTGGAGACGAGCTGGGGCACCGACAGCCCGGAGGCGAGGATCTGCGCCTTGAGGGCGGCCACGTCGTCGGCGTCGACCAGCTCGTGGTCCACCGCCGGGACCGGGTCCTGCCAGACCAAGACCTCGGACGGGACCTCCGGGCCGAGGTAGCGCTGGATCGGGCCCATGTCGCGGTGGGTCAGCTTGAACCAGGCCCGGGCGAAGGCGTCCGCGAACTCCTCCGGGTGCTCGTGGAAGCGCCGCGAGATCTGCTCGTAGATCGGGTCGAACCGGAGGGCGAGGTCGCTGGTCAGCATCCGCGGCTCGCGGCGCTTCGTCGGGTCGTGCGCCTCCGGCACCATGTCGCTGCCCGCGCCGTTCTTCGGACGCCACTGGTTGGCGCCCGCCGGGGACTTCACCAGCTCCCAGTCGTAGGCGAACAGGATGTGGAAGAACTCGTTGTCCCACCGGGTCGGGTGGTAGGTCCAGGTCACCTCGATGCCGCTGGTGATCGTGTCGGCGCCCTTGCCGGTGCCGAAGCTGCTCTTCCAGCCCAGGCCCTGCTGCTCGATCGGGGCGGCCTCCGGCTCCGGGCCGACGTGGTCGGCGGGGCCGGCGCCGTGGGTCTTGCCGAAGGTGTGGCCGCCGGCGATCAGCGCGACGGTCTCCTCGTCGTTCATCCCCATCCGGCGGAACGTCTCGCGGATGTCCCGGGCCGAGGCGAGCGGGTCGGGGTTGCCGTTCGGGCCCTCGGGGTTGACGTAGATGAGCCCCATCTGCACCGCGGCGAGCGGGTTCTCCAGCTCGCGGTCGCCGGTGTAGCGCTGGTCACCCAGCCACGTGGTCTCGGGGCCCCAGTAGACGTCCTCCTCCGGCTCCCACACGTCGGCCCGGCCGCCGGCGAAGCCGAAGGTCTTGAAGCCCATCGACTCCAGGGCGACGTTGCCGGCGAGGATCATGAGGTCGGCCCAGGAGATGCTCTGGCCGTACTTCTTCTTGACCGGCCAGAGCAGGCGGCGGGCCTTGTCCAGGTTCGCGTTGTCCGGCCAGCTGTTGAGCGGCGCGAAGCGCTGCATGCCGGCACCGGCGCCGCCCCGGCCGTCGCTGATCCGGTACGTGCCGGCGCTGTGCCAGGCCATCCGGATCATGAGCGGCCCGTAGTGGCCGAAGTCGGCCGGCCACCACTCCTGCGAGGTCGTCAGCAGCTCGGCGATGTCCCGCTTCACCGCGGCCAGGTCGAGGCTCTGGAACGCCTTGGCGTAGTCGAACTCCTCGCCGAGGGGGTTCCGCACCGCGGGGTTCTTGGCGAGGATCTTGAGGTTGATGCTCTCCGGCCACCAGGCGCGGTTGCCGCCACCCTGGGTCGGGTGGGGGGCGCGGCCGTGCGCGACCGGGCAGCGGGACTCGCTACCCGCCTCCGCGTCGTGGACGACGGCCTCGTGGTGCTCGGACATCGGGTTCTCGGACAACGCTTTCCTTCCGTGGTGGGGGGAACAGTGGGATCAGGAGTTGCCAGCGGTGGAGCAGTCGGGGCAGCGGCCCCGGTAGACGACCTCGGCCTCGTCGATGGCGAAGCCGTGGTCGTCGGACGCGGTCAGGCAGGGCGCCGCGCCGACGGCGCAGTCGACGTCGGCGATCAGGCCGCAGGACCGGCACACGACGTGGTGGTGGTTGTCACCGGTACGCGCCTCGTAGCGGGCCACGGAGCCGGGCGGCTCGATGCGCCGCAGCAGACCCGCCGCGGTCAGCGCGCGCAGCACGTCGTACACCGCCTGGCGGGAGACCTCGGGGAGGTCCCGGCGCACGGCACCGATGATCGAGTCCGTGTCGGCGTGCGGATGCGCGTGCACCGCGTTCAGCACTGCCACCCGGGGGCGGGTCACGCGCAACGCGGCCCCACGCAGCATCTGCTGGAGGTCCAGAGCCGTGGTCACGCCGGAAGTGTGGCCGGTTTTCTGGAATGAGTCAAGAAAGAATGTCGGACGCCACCCGGGACCCCGCCGGGGCCGCCCGCCGCGCGAGGTCAGCGGGCTGTGGCGGCGGGGCGTCCGTCCGCCGCCGAAAGTCGCTTGCCGCCGTACGGCCGGCTCCGGCAGGGTGACAGCCATGACGTTCTGACGGACCCACCCCGCCCGAGGCCGCCCGGCGCCGACCGGTGCCGCCTCCGTCCGTCCATCCCTCTCCCGTCGGGAAGTGAGCGTCCTTGTCCCAGCACCCCGTGCGGCAGGAGCCCCTGCCGCCGCCCGGCCCTGCCACCGTCACCGTCTTCGCCTCCCCCACGAGCTGGATCGAGTCCGCCGCGGTCGCCCAGTGCCACCAGGTGGCCGCCCTCGCCGGCATGATCCACGTCGCCGGCATGCCGGACCTGCACCCCGGCAAGGGCGCCCCGATCGGCGCCGCGATGACCTCGACGGTGCTGTATCCGTTCCTGGTGGGCTCCGACATCGGCTGCGGCATCGCCGTCTTCCCGATCGCGCTCAAGCGCGCCGTGCCCGAGCGGCTGGCCGCCCGGTTCCCCGACCTCGACCGGGCGCTCGACCCGGACCGGGACGCCGACGACCCGGCCTGGGCGGTCGTGCCGGGCGACCTGCCCGCCGGTCACGTCGAGGGGCTCGGGACGGTCGGCCGGGGTAACCACTTCGTCGAACTGGCCCGGATCGGCACCGTCTTCGAACCGGGCCACGCGAGCCGGCTCGGGCTCGACGCCGGCGACCTCGTGCTCGTCGTGCACAGCGGTTCCCGGGGGCTGGGCGAGCGCATCCTGCGGGCGCACACCGAGGTCCACGGCGCCGGCCCCGCCCCGGACCCCGCCACCTACCTGGCGGCGCACGACGACGCCGTACGGTGGGGCTCGCTCAACCGGCGGCTGCTGGCCGCCCGGGTGGCCCACGCCCTCGGCGCGGAGCCCACCGAGCCGGTCCTCGACCAGTGCCACAACCTGGTCGAGGTCCACGACGGGGTCTACCTGCACCGCAAGGGCGCGGCGCCGGGCGACGGGCGGGACGTGCTCGTCGCCGGCACCCGCGGCACCCCCTCCTACCTGGTGGTCACCCACGCCGGGCCGGAGGCGAACCACTCGGTGGCGCACGGCGCGGGGCGGAAGATGTCGCGCGCCGACGCCCTGCGCCGGGGCCGGGCCAAGCACACCGTCGAGGAGTTGCGCCGCACCCCGGTGGGGTCGCTGGTGGTCTGCGGTGACCGCCAACTGCTCTTCGAGGAGGCGCCCACCGCCTACAAGCGGATCGAGCGGGTGATCGGCGACCTCGCCGACCACGGCCTGGCCACGCCCGTGGCCACCACGGTTCCGCTGGTCACCTACAAGACCGCCGACGTCGGATCGGCAGCCCGGCCGAACCGCCGGGACGACCGTCGGCGGCGGGGCCGGCCGTGACCGTCCACCTGCTGATCTCCGCCGGACGCGGCCCGCGGGAGTGCGCCTGGGCGCTGGGTCGGCTGCTGCGCCGGCTGGAAGCCGACGCCACCCGGCACGGCCTGACCACCGGTCGACTCCGGACGGTGCCGGGCGACCGGCGCGACACCTACCGGTCGGTCCTGATCCGGATCGCCGGCGCCGGCGCGGAGCCGTTCGCCGCGTCGTGGACCGGAACCCTGTGCTGGCAGGCGCCGAGCCCGTACCGGCCGAGCGCCGGCCGGAAGAACTGGTACGTGATCGCCCACCCGTGCCCGCTCGACGCCCCGACCACGACGTTCACCGAAGCGGACGTCGACATCGTGGCCTGCCGCACCGGCGGCCCCGGCGGCCAGCACCGGAACAAGGTCAGCACGGCGGTGCGGGCGACCCACCGCCCGTCGGGCCAGGTCGTCGTGGTCGACACCGAACGGCGGTTCAGCCTCAACCGCCGGATCGCCGTCCAGTTGCTGCGGCAGCGCGTCGAGCGCGGTGACGAGGCGGCCCGGCAGGCGGTCACCGCCGCCCGCTGGCGGGTCCACGACGAACTCGTCCGCGGCAACCCCACCCGGGTCGAACGCCCGTGACCGCCGGCGCGCCGGTCGTCAGTGCGCCGCCACGACGATCGGCTCCGACCCCAGCTCGGCCAGCCGGGCCGGCCGGACCACCACGAGCAGCACCGCCGTCGCGGCGACCATGCCACCGGCCACCACCAGGGCCATCGCCACCGCGCCGGTGCCCAGCACGCCCACCAGCGGCGCGGCCAGCGCGCCGACGCCGAACTGCACGGCGCCGAGCAGCGCGGACGCGGTTCCGGCCGCCTCCCCGTGCCGGGACAACGCCAGGGCCGGCGCGTTCGGCATCGCCAGGCCCGCGGCGGCGAGCACCACCCAGAGCGACACCAGCAGGCTCGGCAGCCCGCCGAACCCGGTGGCGGCGACGGCGAGCAGCGCCAGCCCCGCCGCGGTCCCCACGCCCAGGGCCACGACGAGGATCCGCTGCGGCGGATAGCGGCGCAGCAGCCGTACGTTGAACTGGGTCGCCGCGATCAGCCCGACCGCCCCGGCGCCGAAGGCCAGGCCGAACTGCTGCTCGTCCAGCCCGTACTGCTCCTGGAGCACGAACGACGACCCGGCCACGTAGGCGAACAGGGCCGCCATGGCCAGTCCGGCGACCAGGACCAGGCCCACGAAGGTCCGGTCCCGCAGCAGCGAGCGGTAGACGGCGACCGTCGCGGCCACCCCGGCGGGCCGGCGCCGATCGGCCGGCAGCGTCTCCCGGAGGCCGAGGGCGGCGACCACGACGAGCAGCACCCCGAACGCCGCCAGGGCCACGAACACGCCGCGCCAGTCGGTCCAGCGCAGCAGCCCGCCGCCCAGGGTCGGCGCGAGGATCGGCGCGGCTCCCATCACCAGCAGCAGCCGGGAGAGCAGCCGGGCGAAGGCCGCGCCGCTGAACAGGTCGCGGACCACCGCCATGGCGACCACCGAGGCGGCCGCGACGCCGAGGCCCTGCACCACCCGCAGGACACCGAGCACGGTGACGTTCGGTGCGACGACGCAGAGCAGCGACGCCACGACGTGCAGCGCGATGCCGGCGATCAGCGGTTTGCGGCGGCCGACGGCGTCGGACAGCGGGCCGATCAGCAACTGGCCGAGGGCGAGGCCCGCCAGGGTGCCGGTGAGGGTCAGCTGGACCGCCGCCGACGTGGTGTGGAAGTCGGCGACGATCGCGGGCAGCGCCGGCAGGTACATGTCGATCGTCAACGGTCCGACCGCGATCAGCGACCCGAGCACGAGGACCAGCCGCAGGCGCTGCCGGGTGCTCATCAGGTCACCGGGCGTCGGCGGGGCCGCCTCCGGAACCTCGACGACGGCGCTCATCGGGTCGATTCCGGGCGGTCGGCGGGCAGTCGGGCGGGAAACAGCTCAGGAGTCACACCTGACTCCAAATCCGGATCCGATGATCTGATTCCCGGTCCGACCCGAGGTAACGCAGGTCACAGCGCGAGCGCCCGCCCCGAGCGGACCCTCCCGGTCCGGCCGCCGCGTCAGCCGGCGACCGCGGCCGGCGCGCTGAGCCCGCCCTCGTTCCCGCTGCGGTCCAGGCCGGACACGCAGTAGGTGAGCGGCCCCTGGGCCGGGGCGGTGCGGTCGACCCAGCCGGTGTCCCGGGTGGTGCCGACGAGCCGGGCGGCGTCGCCGTCCACCCGGTAGACGGCGAAGCTGGTCGCGCCGTCGCCGCGCCAGGCCAGCTCGACACCGCCGCCGTCCGCCCGCCGCGTCCCGGTGACCGTCGGGGCGGCCGGGGGCGCCGCCGGCAGCTGCGCCATCGTGGGCAGCAGCGCCGGGCCCGCGTAGTGCGCCGCGCGATAGCGGCTCACCGCCCCGAGCTTGTCGGCGCGCACCTGCTTGGCGCTGAAGTGCACGCTTCCGTGCACGCCGTGCCGGCGGTTGAGGGCGAGCTGGCGGTCCAGCTCGGCCGGGTCGCGCCAGGCGCCGCGCTCGCCCACCCGGTAGTCGGCCTGGCCGATGTAGAGCTGCACCCGGGTGCCCTTCACCGTGGCCGTCCACCACGGCAGCAGCTTGGCGTAGTCGGCCTTGTCGAACCCGATGTGCCAGTAGAGCTGCGGTACGACGTAGTCCAGCCACTGCTCGCGTACCCAGAGCCGGGTGTCGGCGTAGATGGCGTCGTAGCTCTGCAACCCGGCGGTGGCCGAGCCGGCGGGGTCGGTGCGCTTGTTGCGCCAGATGCCGAACGGGCTGATGCCGAACTTCACCCACGGCTTGATCGCCTTGATCCGCTCGCTCATCTCGCGGACCAGCGTGTTCACGTTGTGCCGGCGCCAGGCGTGCTTGTCCGGGAAGCCCCGGCCGTACCGGGCGAACGCCGCGTCGTCCGGGAAGTCCTGCCCGGCCTCCGGGTACGGGTAGAAGAAGTCATCGAAGTGCACCCCGTCGACGTCGTAGCGGCGGACCGCCTCCAGCATCGAGTCCTCGACGAACGCGCGCGCCTGCGGGATGCCCGGGTTGAAGTAGAGGCGGCTGCCGGGCCGGTCGGCGCTGGGATAGGTCACCACCCAGTCGCGGTGCCGCCGCAGCGGATGGGTCGGCGCCAACTGGTCCAGCCGGGGGCCGGGCCCGCCCACGGTGGCCGGCTGCCCGCCCCGGTACGGGTTGAACCAGGCGTGGAACTCCAGGTTGCGGGCGTGCGCCTCGGCGACCATGAACTCCATCGGGTCCCAGCCCGGGTCGCGGCCGTCGCGGCGGCCGGTCAGCCACTCCGACCAGGGCGCGTAGCTGGACGGCCAGAGCGCGTCCCCGCTCGGCCGCACGTGCACGAAGACCGCGTTGTGGTTGTTGCGCACGGCCAGGTCCAGCCAGGCCCGGAACTCGGCCTGCACGGTCGCGGTCGGCAGCCCGCGCCGGCTCGGCCAGTCGATGTTGTTCACCGTCGTGATCCACATGCCGCGCAGCTCGCGGGGCGCCCCGGCCGCCCGTCCCGCGCAGTCGCGGGCGCCGCCCGCCGGGTCCGGCGCCACGCCGACGACGGCGGCGTCACCGCGCGCCCGCGTACCGCCGTCGCCGTCGACCCGGTCCCGCAGCGACCAGGCGCCGGCCCCCACCGCCACAGCGAGCGCGACGGCCACCGCGACCGGCGTCCTGGTACGACGGCGGTGGGTGGCGGGAGCGGACGGGTCGGGGCCGGGCATCGCCCCAGTCTGCCCAGCCCGGACCGCCGGGTGAACAGCCGGGCCCATTACTTAACGATCAGCTAAGCCGCCGCCGGGCCGGAACGAGGCGCCCGCCGGCGCCTCAGGCGGTGGCGGATTCGGTCGACGGGGCGACGGACCGGCCGCGGGTCACCAGGTAGCCGAAGCCCGCCGCGGTGAAGAACATGACGATGCCGTAGACGGCCCCCGGGATCGCCATCTGCGTGCTGTCCAGCAGCGCCGGGCTGAGCGCGATCGTGATGGCCAGGGTGCTGTTGTGGATGCCGATCTCGAAGCCGGCCGCCGTCGCGGCCCGCCGGTCGACCCCGGCCAGCCGCGGCACGCCGTATCCGATCGCGAGGCTCAGCAGGTTGAACGCGAGCACGGCCAGGCCGACCGAGAAGAAGTAGTCGGCGATGTTGTCCCGTTCGCCGAGCACCGCGCCGGCGATCACCGCGACCAGCACGACGACGGACAGGATCCGGACCGGACGGTCCAGCCGCTCCGCGACCCGCGGCGCCCGGGCCCGGACCAGCATGCCGATCGCGACCGGGACGAGCACGATGGCGAAGACCTGGAGCACCTTGTCGAACTGGAGGCCGATGCTCCGCCCGTCGGCCAGGAAGTGCCCGGCGGCGAGGTTGACCACGATCGGCAGGGTGAACACGGCGAGCACCGAGTTGACGGCGGTCAGGGTGATGTTCAGGGCCACGTGCCCGCCGAACAGGTGACTGTAGAGGTTGGCGGTGGTGCCGCCGGGGGAGGCGGCCAGCAGCATCATCCCGACGGCCAGTTCCGGGGCCAGGTCGAAGGCGAGCACCAGCGCGAAGCAGAGCGCCGGCAGCAGCAGCACCTGGCACACCAGCGCGATGACGGCCGCCTTCGGGTGGTGGGCCACCCGCCGGAAGTCGTCGACGGTCAGCCCGAGACCCAGGCCGAGCATGATGATGCCGAGGGCGATGGGCAGTCCGATCAGGGTCAGGGCCGAGTCCATGACACGACATGGTCACCGCCCGGTAACACGCTCACAATCCCCCGTGCGGCCGGCCGCGGGCGACCTCAGGGCTCTTGACCGCCGGCGACGATCCGCTTAGCTTCATCGATCAGAAAGGTGTCTTAACTAATTCAGCCGCGTCCCTCCCGGGAGTGCCGATGCGACCATTCCGCCACCGCCGTCTCACCGCCCTCGCCGCCCTGGCGACCGTGCTGGTCGCCGCCGCCCCGCCGACCGCGGCGAGCGCGGGTGACGGCGGGAAGCGCCCCGGGTACCACCGGGTCGGCTACTTCACCCAGTGGGGCATCTACGGCCGGGCCTTCCCGGTCAAGAAGCTCGACACCTCCGGGGCGGCCAGCCGGCTCACCCACGTCAACTACGCCTTCGGCAACGTCAGCGAGGACGGTCGCTGCTATGTGGACGGCGGGCCGGGCGAGGGCGACGCCTGGGCCGACTACCAGCGTCCGGTCCCGGCGGAGGAGAGCGTCGACGGCGTCGCCGACGCCTGGGGCGAACCGCTCAACGGCAACTTCGGCCAGTTGGCCAAGCTGAAGGCCCGGCACCCCGACCTGAAGGTGATGATCTCACTGGGCGGCTGGAGCTGGTCGACGTACTTCTCGAACGCCGCCCGCACCGACGCCTCCCGCAAGGCGTTCGTCGCCTCCTGCATCGACCTCTACCTCAAGGGCAACCTGCCGATCCTCGACGGCGGCAGCGGCGGCCCCGGATCCGCCGCCGGGGTGTTCGACGGCATCGACCTGGACTGGGAGTGGCCGAACTGGCCGGGCGAGCCGGGCAACGTGGTCCGCCCGGAGGACCGGGAGAACTTCACCAAGCTGCTCGCCGAGTTCCGCCGGCAGCTCGACGCGTACGGCCGGCAGACCCGCAAGCACTACCCGCTGACCGCCTTCCTGCCGGCCAACCCGGCCGCCATGGACGCCGGATTCGAGGGCCGCAAGATCTTCCGGTACCTGGACTTCGCCACCGTGCAGGGCTACGACTTCCACGGCACCTGGGAGCGGGTGACCAACCAGCAGTCGGCGCTGCGGGTGCCGGCGGGTGCGCCGGACAACCCGGACTTCTCCGTGGAGGTGGCGATCGACGGCTGGATCGCCCGCGGCGCCCCGCGCGGCAAGCTGGTCCTCGGCATCCCGTACTACGGCCAGGGCTGGACCGGCGTCACCGGCGGGGGCAACGGCCTGTTCCAGCCCGCCGCCGGGCCCGCGCCGGCCACCCACGCCCCCGGGTTCGAGGACTACAAGCAGCTCAAGACCCTGCCCGGCAAGGGCTACACCGTCCACCGCGACCTGCGCGCCGGGCACGCCTGGCTGTTCGACGGTACGACCTTCTGGACGTACGACGATCCGGCGGTGGTGCTGCAGAAGACGCTGTACATCCGGCGGGCCGGGCTGGGCGGAGCGATGGTCTGGTCGCTGGACGGCGACGACGACAACGCCACGCTGACCAAGACGATCGGCCTGGGGCTCGGGACGCGGTAGCCGCACCCGGTCCACCCGGCGATCCCCCACCGGCCCGCCGCCGCACCGCCCGGCGGGCCGGTGGCGTCCGGCGGAGTCGCCCCGGCGACCTGCCGGGACCGCTCGGGCCGGGGCCGCTCGGGCCGGGGCCGCTCGGACCCAGGTCGCTCGGGCCGGGACCGCTCGGGCCGGGGGCGTTCAGGCCGGGGTCGGGCTGGACGGGTCGGCGTGGTCGTCGAGGTCGGCGCGGAGCGCGTCCGGTGCGCGCATCCGCCACGCGTCGGTGACGAGTTCGTGCAGGCGTGCCACGCTCACCTCGGCGAGCCGCACCATGACCAGCGGCAACCCGTCGTAGGCGGGCGTGGTGAAGAACAGCTCCGGCTCGCCGAGCAGGAGGGCCTGCTTCTCCGCCTCGTCGCCGACGTACAGCACCGCGATGTCGGTCCGGATGACCCGCGGCCGGCCCGGCCGGCGCTCCGGATAGGACCAGACGAAGCCCTTGTCGGCCACCCGGAAGTCGAAACCCTCGCTGTCGATCTCGACCACGTGCGGCAGGGCGAGGGCCAGGCGGCGGACGTCGTCCGCGTCAGCCATGGACGTCGCCGCCGGATGTCGCAACCCGCATGGGCACAGGTTAACCGCCGCGCCGGCCGGGCCCATCCCGCGTCCCCGGCGGCTCAGGGTCGCGGGATCTCCAGCGCGCGAAGCGGGTCGCCGCCGTCGACGAAGAGCCGGGCGTCCGCGGTGGTCGCCATCGCGATCCGTCGCAACGCCCGCCGGCCCGCCTCGGGGTGCCGCCCGTCGAGCGCGCCGACCCGGACGGCGAACACCAGGTCGTACGGCTCCTCGTCCCGGCCCAGCACGAGGTCCTCCGCCGCGACCTGGCGGACGCTCATCCGGCCCGAGCGGATCTCGGCCGCCGCCGCGGCCCGGGCCTGCGCGACGGCGCTGGCGGACCTGTCGACGGCCAGGATGTGGCCGGTGGCGAGGCGGGCGGCGACCGCTCGGGCCGCCGCGCCCGGACCGCAGCCGATCTCGAGGACCCGGGAGTCCGGCCGGATCGGCAGCGCGGCCACGATCGCGGCCAGACGGGGCGACAGACGTGCCGGCACGAGCGTCAGGATAACGACCCGCACGCGGGTGAAACCCCGCCGAGCACGCCGCCTCTTACTTTTAACAAAGTTAATTGATAGCCTCCGGTTCATCGACGAGGAGGAATGTCATGGGACTTCGACGGACGATGCCCGCCGTACTGGCCGGCGTGGCACTGGTCGCCGCGCTCGCGGCACTGCCGAGAGTGGACGGCTTCGCCGCGACCACGACGGGCCAGCACGACACGCTGGCCGCCTGCACGGCGCCGGCCTGGGCGGAGGGCACCACCTACCCCGCCGGTAGCCGGGTCAGCTACGCGGGCCGGTCGTACCAGGCGCTGGTGACCCACACCCCACCACCGGGCGCCGGCTGGAACCCGGCCGCCACCCCCTCGCTGTGGACCGATCTCGGCGCCTGCGACGGCGCGCCGTCGCCCACGCCCACCGGCACGTCCTCGCCCTCCCCCACCCCGACGCCCACGCCCACCGGGACGAGCACCCCACCCGGCCCGGAGACCTGCGCGGGCAAGCCGAAGCCGGCCGGCAAGGTGCTCCAGGGCTACTGGGAGAACTGGGACGGAGCCGCTAACGGCGTCCACCCGCCGCTGGGCTGGATCCCGATCACCGACCCGCGCATCCCCGCGCACGGCTACAACGTGATCAACGCGGCGTTCCCGGTGATCCGCGCCGACGGCACGGTGCTCTGGGAGGACGGCATGGACGCCACGGTCCGGGTGCCGACCCCCGCCGAGATGTGCCGGGCCAAGGCCGCCGGGCTGACCATCCTGATGTCGATCGGCGGCGCCACCGCCGGGATCGATCTCAGCTCGTCCGCCGTCGCCGACCGGTTCGTCGCGACCATCGTGCCGATCCTCAAGCGCTACAACTTCGACGGCATCGACATCGACATCGAGACCGGGCTCACCGGCAGCGGGAACATCGCCCAGCTCTCGGCGTCGCAGGCGAACCTGATCCGGATCATCGACGGGGTGCTGGCGCAGATGCCGCCGACCTTCGGCCTCACCATGGCGCCGGAGACCGCGTACGTCACCGGCGGCAGCGTCACCTACGGGTCGATCTGGGGCGCGTACCTGCCGATCATCAAGCGGTACGCCGACAACGGGCGGCTCTGGTGGCTGAACATGCAGTACTACAACGGCAGCATGTACGGCTGCTCCGGTGACTCCTACCCGGCCGGCACCGTGCAGGGGTTCACCGTCCAGACCGACTGCCTCAACGCCGGCCTGGTCATCCAGGGCACCACCATCCGCGTCCCGTACGACAAGCAGGTCCCCGGCCTGCCGGCGCAACCCGGCGCCGGCGGCGGCCACATGGCCCCGGCGACCGTCGCCCAGGCGTGGAACACCTACCGCGGCGGCCTGAAGGGGCTGATGACCTGGTCGCTGAACTGGGACGGGTCGAAGGGCTGGACGTTCGGCGACAACGTCAAGGCGCTCCAGGGCCGCTGAGCCGAGCGTGCGGAGGCCAGGGCTCCCGGGGGAGCCCTGGCCTCCGCCGCACCGCCCGGGCGGTCGGCGACGGGCGCCGGCTCAGCGCCACGCCCCCGCCGCCACCGCCGCGGCGACGTAGGACTCGAAGTCCGTCGGCTCCCGGTCCAGCACCTGCCGGACGCCGTCCACCGGCTCGGCCAGGAGCCCTTCCCGGGTGACCTCGAACAGCGAGGTGTACAGCCCGACCCACGGGTCCTCGACGCCGTCGGCTCGCAGCTCCGCCTCGTACTGCTCCGGTGTCAGTTCCACGAAGCGCATCCGCCGGCCACTGGCGCGCGCGATGATGTCGACCGCCTCGGCGTAGCCGAGCGCGCGCGGGCCGGACAGCTCGTACGTCCGGCCGGCGTGCCCGTCCTCGGTCAGCAGCGCGACCGCGACCTCCGCGAGGTCGTCGGCGTCGACGAAGGGCTCCGGAACGCCGCCCGTCGGCAGCGCCAACCGCCCGGCCAGCAACGGCGCGTGGTAGAGGTCCTCGCTGAAGTTCTGGGCGAAGTTGTTCGCCCGCATGATCGCCCACTCGGCGCCGGAGTCGCGCACCGCCCGCTCCGCGGCGATCATGCTCTGGTCGGCACCCGCACGCTGCGCCCACACGTCCACGCCGCGCCCGGAGAGGACCACGAACCGTTCGACCCCGGCCGCCGTCGCGGTCTTGACGAACTCCGCGGCCAGGTCGGGCTCCTCCGGCGCCACCAGGTACGCCGCGCGCACGTCGCGCAGCACGGCGGGCCAGGTCGCGCGGTCGTTCCAGTCGAAGTGCGTCTCCGCTGAGCGGGACGCGGCGCGGGTCGGGACGCCGCGCGACCTGAGCGCCCGCACCACCCGACGTCCGGTCTTGCCGGTGCTTCCCAATACCAGGGTCGTTCCTGCGGTCATGGGTCCAGTCAACCGAGCGCCGTCCGGGCGGACCATACGTCAGCGGCTCCGGCGCATGTCCGTCCGGCTACCGTGAAACCCGTGGATGTACTGGGAGACCTGTTGCGCGGGGTACGCAGCGACGGCGCGGTACTGGGCGAGACGTCGTTGGCCGCCCCGTGGTCGCTCCGGTTCGCCGACGGAGCCGATCTGACGCTGTGCGTGATGACCCGCGGCTCGGGGTGGATCGTGCCCACCGACGGCGAACCGCGGCAGCTGCGGACCGGCGACATCGCGGTGGTTCGCGGGCCGGAGCCGTTCCTGTTCGCCGACGGCCCGACCCCGCGTGGCGTACCGATCGACGTCCGCTGCCTGGATCGGGCGGCGTGCGCCGCGGTCCGGCCCGAGATCTGCGCGGGCGACGGCGCCACCGCGCTGGCGGTCGGCGTGTACCGGAACGACCGGGACACCGGACGCCGGCTGCTCGGCGCGCTGCCGCCGGTGCTCGTCGTGCCGGCGACCTGCGACGACAGCCTGCTGCGCCTGATCAGCGCGGAGATCGCCGAGGACCGCGCCGGGCAGACCGTCGTGCTGGACCGGCTGCTCGACTGGCTGCTGGTGTGCACCCTGCGGGCCTGGTTCGACGGTCCGGACGCCGCGCCGCCCGCCTGGTACCGCGCGCTCGCCGACCCGGTCGTCGGCCCGGCGCTGCGCGCGATGCACGAGGCACCGGCCCGGCCGTGGACGACGGCAGCGCTGGCGGCGCACACCTCGGTGTCCCGCGCGGCGCTCGGCAAGCGGTTCACGGCGCTGGTCGGCGAGCCGCCGCTGACCTACCTGACCTCGTGGCGGATGGCGCTGGCGGCGGAACTGCTGGCCGACGGCGGCATGACGCTGGCCGCGGTGGCCCGCCGGATCGGCTACGCCAGCGAGTTCGCCTTCAGCGCCGCCTTCAAGCGGGTCCGCGGCATCAGCCCCAGCCAGCACCGCCGGCTCGCCCGCGGCGTCGACCGCGCGGCGGCGTCCGCCCCCACCGGCGCCGCCCACGCACCGGGCCTCGTCGCCCTCGACGCGCGAGGGTGACGAGGCCCGGTCCGGGGGTCAGCAGTACAGGTTGGCTCCGGCCGGCACCCCGAGGATGCCGACGAACTGCTGGTACCGGGTGACCCGGCTCTGCACCTGGGCGGGGTTGCCGCCGTTGCACTCGATCGAGCCGTTGATGCTCCGGATGGTCTCGCCGAACCCGGCGCCGTTGACCATCGCGTGGTGGGCGGTCATGGTGCCCGGCCCGTTCTGGGTCATCCAGTACCAGATGGCGGTCTTCCAGGCCACCGCGGCGTCGTTCTGCACCAGCCAGGGGTTGGTCAGCAGGGGCAGCCCGAGGGCGTTGCCGGCCGCGTTGTAGTTAAAGTTCCAGCTCAGCTGGATCGGCCCGCGCCCGTAGTAGGCGGCCTGCCCGGCCGGGCAGCCGTACGGCTGGCTGCTGTCGCAGTAGTGCGGGTAGTTGGCGGTGTTCTGCTCCACGATGTGGACGAGCCCGCCGGTCTCGTGGTGCACGTTCGCCAGGAACGCCGCGGCCTCCTGGCGCTGGACGGTGGCGCTGCCGGTCTTCGTGAACGCCGGGTAGGCGCTGAGCGCGGCGACGAGCCCGGAGTACGTGTAGAAGGAGTTGCGGCTCGGGAACATCTGGTTGAACTGCGCCTCGGTGACCACGAAGCCGCCGGGGTTGGTGGGCGGCGGGCTGCTGGTGGGCGGCGTGCCGCTACAGCTGTAGGGGTTCCAGTACCAGGTGCTGATGGTGGGGTCGTAGCCCGGGTTGTCGTGCTCGGCGATGTAGTACAGGCCGTTGGTGTACCGCACGATGGCGCCGGCGGCGTACCGGGTGCCGGCCACCCAGTTCGGGTGGCTGCAGCTTCCCGTGGGCGGCGGCGTGCTGCCGCCGCCGCAGGCGCCCAGATCCTGCCAGACGCCGGTGGTGCCCGGCGGGGCCTCGTTCTGGGTCCACCACCTGGCCTGGTAGTTGCGACCGCTGTGGGAGACCTGGGCGCCGCCCGTGTAGACGGCCGAGGACTGCCAGGGGGTCGCACAGGCGGCGGCCGACGCGGCGGTCGACGGGATGATCGCCACCAGTCCGCCGGCGACGGCTAGCGCCGCGAGCGCGACCAGTGCGCGCAGTCTCGACATCTGACCACTCCTTCCGGGGAGACGGGCCGATGGCCGTAACCCATCGACGGGAGTGACTCTAACACCTTCTGTTCACAAACCTTACTATTGTTGCCCCGGGGAGCCACGTAGCGTCGACCGAGGACCCACGCCACCACGGCCGATCCGGGCGCCGGCGTCGCGGCGGCCGGCGCCGGCCGGGCGACCCCGGGTGGGATACGGGGGCATCACCGGCGCGGTTCGGGGAACCACCGGCCGGTGCCGGACGTGACCGCTCTGCCCTGGCCCCTGCCCTGGAGTGCCGCCGTGTTCGTCCTGGCCGGGGTCGTCACCGTCGCGGGCAGCATCCGCCTGGCCAGCCTCGGCGACGCCCTGGCCGACCGGACCGGCTGGGGCGAGGCCCTGTTCGGCGTGGCGTTCTTCGGCCTCGTCACCGGCCTGTCCGGCATCATCATGACCATCGTCGCCGCCGCCAGCGGAGAGGCCAGCCTGGGCTACGGCAACGCCGTCGGGGGCATCGCCGCGCAGACCACGGCGGTGGCCGTCGCCGACGCCTTCCATCGGCGCGCCAACCTCGAACACGCGGCGGCGTCGCTGTCGAACCTGCTCTCGGGTTGCCTGCTCATCGCGCTGCTCGCGCTCGCCCTGCTGGCCAGCTACGTGCCGGAGACCACCATCGTCGGCGTCGACCCGATGTCCGTCGTCCTCGTCGCCACCTACGTCGGCGGGCTGGTCCTCATCCGCCGGGCCGGGGCGCAACCGATGTGGCAGGCGATCGCCACCGCCGAGACCCGACCCGACGTCCCGCACAACGAGAGTCCCCTCAACCGCCGTCCGCCGGGCTGGCTGTGGAGCCGCTTCGCCCTGGTCGGGCTGGTGGTCGCCGCCGGCGGCTGGCTGGTGGCGCTGGCCGCCGAGAGCATCGTCGACCTCACCGGCCTCACCGCCGGGTTCGTCGGGGCGGTGCTCATGGGCATCGTCAACGCGCTGCCGGAGACGGTCACCGCCATCGCCGCCGTCCGCCGGGGCGCGGTGACCCTCGCCATCGCCGCCGTCCTCGGCGGCAACATCCTGGACGTGCTCACCCTGGTCGCCGGCGACCTGGCCTACGGGCAGGGATCGATCTACCACAGCGCCGGCGATCCCGAACTGCTCGCCACGACCACCAGTCTCTTCATGACCGCCACGCTGCTCGGTGGGCTGCTCATCCGCCAGACCTGCGGATGGGGCCGGCTCGGCTTCGAGGGGGTCCTGCTGCTGGTGAGCTACGCCGCCATGACCGTCGTCCTCGCGCTCTGAGGGCGGGCCGGCGGTCGCGTCCCGACCACGCCGAGCGGTACCGGACGGGGTGCGCGGCTAGGCGGCGACCAGTGCGGCGGGCGGGACGGCGAGGCCGGCGGCGAAGACGTTCTCCGGGTCGTAGGTGCCCTTGATCCGGCGCAGCGCCGCCCAGTTCGCGGCGGTGAAGGCCGACGGCAGCCGGGCCGGGTCGTGGAGGAAGTTGAGGAAGCCGCTGCCCAGCCCGCAGCGGCTCAGCGCCGCCGCGGTCCGCGGCGACGCCACGCTGTCGAGGACCACCGACAACGGCGCGTCCCGGTGGGCGGCGGCACCGGAGCCGGCGGCGATGCGGCCGCCCCAGTGGCGGATCTCGACGGTGGTGTCCGGCTCGTCGACGAGCGCGGCGACGAGGTCGTCGTCGAGCGCGCGGACCTGGTCGAAGGTGCGCGCGAAGGTGCCGCCCATCGCCGCCCGGGCGAAGTCGACCACCCGCATGCCGTCGTCGACGACCGGCCCGGCCACCCGGCGCAGCGGTTCCAGCAGCGCCCGGCCCCGGTCGGCGTCACCGGCGTACATGGCCTTCACCACCAGCGAGCCGTCGCGGGTGAGGAGCACCGCGGTGCTGAGCGCGTCCGGCACCCGCTCGATCCACCGCCGGTAGTAGGCGAGCGTCTCGGCGGCCCGGTCCCGGCCGAAGGTGAGCGCGCCGGCGTACACCCGGGTGACCGGGTAGAGGCGGAACTCGAGCGCGGTGACCACGCCGAACGAGCCGCCACCGCCACACAGCGCCCAGAACAGGTCCGGGTCGCGGTCGGCGCTGACCGTCCGCGGCGTGCCGTCGGCCGTGACGACCTGGGCGCGCAGCACGCTGTCGGCCGCCAGGCCGTGCGCGCGGGCCAGCCAGCCGAGGCCGCCGCCGAGGGTGTAGCCGGTCACCCCCACGTCGGGCGAGGAGCCCGACAGCGGCGCGAGCCCGAACGGCGCGGCCGCCGCCAGCACGTCGCGCCACCGGGCCCCGGGACCGACGCGGGCGACCCGGCGGTCCGGGTCGACCACGACCGAGGTCATCGCGCCGGTGTTGAGCAGCAGCGCGCCGTCGTGCGCCACGTGCGTCCCGTGACCGGTGGCCTGGACGGCGAACGGCAGGCCGTGGGTACGGGCGGCCAGCACCGCCCGGCGGACGTCGGCGGCGCCGGCGGCCCGCACCACGACGGCCGGCCGCGGGTCGAGCGCCGGATTGAGGGCCTTGCGATGGTGGTCGTAGCCCTCGTCGCCGGGGAGGAGGACGTGGCCGTCGATGCGGAGTGTCTGCTGAATCGTCATGCCCGTCAGACCCCGGGCTGGTCCCGAACTCATCGACGCGGCAGCGATGACTTTCCCGGTGCCCGGCGGTCCTACCCGGATGACCACCTCCACGATCCGCTTCGCCGTCGGTGCCACGGTGACCCGCGCGGACCTGCCCGTCCTCTGCACCGACCTGGCCGACGAGCTGCGCGGGCGTGAGCGTGGCGTGGTGGTCTGCGACGTGACGGGCCTGGCCGGCCCCGACCTGGTAGCGATCGAGGCGCTGGCCCGGCTGCGGCTGACCGCGCGACGGCACGGTTGGCGGCTCGTGGTCAGCGGCGCCGGCCCCGGCCTGCGCGAGCTCGCCGGCCTGCTCGGCCTGAGCGACGTGCTATTCGAGCCGGTCGGGCAGGCCGAACAGCGGGAACAGGCGGGCGGTGTCGAGGAAGTTGTTGACCGCGGCGATCCGGCCGGCTGACAACTCGAGCACGATCAGCGCCCAGGGGTCGTGCCCCGCGCCGTCGAGGCTGGGCCGGTACTGCCCGAACGCCGGCATGCCGTTGGCCACCACCGGCACCAGGCGGGACCCGCGGCAGCCGCACCCGGTGCCGGCCATCCAGGCGAGGATGTCGGCGTGGCCGCGCAGCCACAGCGGCAGCGGCGGCATCGACAGCGTCGCGTCCTCGTGCAGCAGCGTGGTGAGGGCTTCCAGGTCGTAGGCCTCGAAGGCGCGCACGTACCGGGCGAGCAGCGCCCGCTGCTCGTCGTCCATCGGCCGGTAGACCTCGGCGGTGACGTCGGCGGCCGCGAGCGTGGCCCGGGCCCGTTGCAGGGCGCTGTTGACACTCGCCACCGAGGTGTCGAGCAGGGTGGCCACCTCCTGGGCCGACCAGGCCAGCACCTCGCGCAGGATCAGCACGGCCCGCTGCCGCGGCGGCAGGTGCTGCAACGCCGCGACGAACGCCAACCGGACCGACTCGCGCCCGGCGACCACCTCGGCCGGGTCGCTGCCCTCCGGCAGGACCCGACTGTCCGGCACCGGGCCCACCCAGATCTCCTCGGGGCGCGGCTCCCCGGGATGGGTGGCGTCGCCGGACCCGGCGGGGCCGAGATCCATCGGCCGGACCCGGCGCTGGGCGCTGGAGAGCATGTTCAGGCAGACGTTCGTCGCGATGCGGTACAGCCAGGTGCGCAGGGCCGCCCGCCCCTCGAAGCGGTCGAAACCGCGCCAGGCCCGCACGAACGTGTCCTGCACGGCATCCTCGGCCTCGAAGGCGGAGCCCAGCATCCGGTAGCAGTAGCCGGTCAGCTCCGACCGGTACGCCTCCAGGTGCGACTCGATCGGTGCGCTCGTCGCCACATCACCCACTCCGACAACGTAGCCGCCCGGTGGAAAATTCGTCGCCCCCGCGCCGATGAGTCCGTGCTCCCCGCCCGGTCTACCGGTTGTCAGCACACGACACCAGACGAGGAGCACGTCATGACCACCACCCAGTGGAGCGCCGAGACCACCACCGCCGGGCAGTACGCCGACGTCAACGGCATCAACCTGTACTACGAGACGCACGGGACGGGCCGCCCGATGATCCTGCTGCACGGCGGCCTCGGCTCGGGTGAGATGTTCGGGCCCGTCCTGCCCACGCTGGCCGAGCAGCACCAGGTCATCGCCGTCGACCTCCAGGGGCACGGCCGCACCGCCGACATCGACCGGCCGATCGACGTGGCCCTGATGGCCGACGACGTGGCCGCCCTGATCGACCACCTCGGGCTGGAGAAGCCGGACGTCGTCGGCTACTCGCTCGGCGGCGGCGTGGCGCTCCAGGTCGCGATCCGGCACCCGGAGAAGGTGGGCCGCCTGGTCGCGGCGTCGGCGAACATCCGCCGCAACGCCATCTACCCGGAAATGCTCCAGCAGCAGGGCCAGGTCACCGGGGCGGCCGCCGAGTTCATGAAGGACACCCCGATGTACGAGCTCTACCAACGGGTCGCGCCGCGCCCCGAGGACTTCCCCCGCCTGCTGGACAAGATCGGCGAGGCGATGGCGAAGGACTTCGACCTCACCGAGGAGGTGCGCGGCCTGCGGGTGCCGACCCTGGTGGTCGCCGCCGACGCCGACATGGCGCCGCCGAGCCACTACGTCGAGGTCTTCAACCTGCTCGACGGCGGGCTGCGCGACGGCGGCTGGGCGGGCGAGGGCCGGCCGGCGGGCGGCCACGCCCTGGCCATCCTGCCCGGGCTGACGCACTACGACATCTTCCGCTCCCCGCTCTTCGCCGCTGTCACGCTCGCCTTCCTGGACCAGGCGAACTGAGGCACCGACGCAGTCGCCCCGCCCGGCGGTCGCCTGGTCGACCGCCGGGGCCGTCGGCGTCACCGAGGAGTCAGGGGTCGGGAAAGGACCCGTCGCCGAAGAGGATGCGGCTGGCCGCGGCCCGCCCGGGGGGCGTGCGCAGCAGCGTGAACGCCGCCGCCGCGAGGGCGGGCGTCCGCACCTGGGCAAGCCCTCGGCGCAGCATCAGCCGGCCACGGAAGCGGGCCCGCAGCGCGGCCCCGTCGTAGCGGGTCAACACGTCCGGCCGGCCGGTGCGCAGGGCCTCGTCGAGGACGGCGGCCGCGAGTTCGGACAGCCGCAGGCACGGATCCAGACCGCCGGCGGTGAGTGGCGAGACGGCACCCGCGGCGTCCCCCACGAGCAGCCCGTCCGGGCAGCTGATCCGGCGCAGCACGCCGCCGACCGGGATCGGGCCGCCGCGCCGCTCGACCTGCTCGGGGCGGTCGACGCCGGGCAGTCCGGGCGCCACCGTCCGGAACCGCTGCAGGGCCCCCCGGAGACCGTCGGGGAAGCGGTCGGGGTAGCCGGCCACGCCGACGTGGGCGTGCCGGCCGTCGTTGACGACCCACGCCAGGTAGCCGGGCGCGAGCGACGGGTCGAGCACGCAGTGGAACGCCGGTGGCTCCGCCCCGGCGGGGATCGGGAACACCTCCTCGGCGCCGACCAGCAGGTGGCGGTTGCGGTCCAGGGCGAGCTCCCGGGCGACCCGGGAGCGGGCGCCGTCGGCGCCGACGACGAACCGGGCCCGGACCCGGGTCGGCCCGTCATCCCCGGCCAGCAGGTGGGAGCCGGCTCGCCGCCCGGCGTAGCGGGTGCCGAGCGCGATCCGTACGCCGGCCTCGGCAGCGGTGCGGGCGGCCGCCACGTACAGCGCGGCCATGTCGCCCACCCGGTACTCGTCACGCGCGCTGACCAGGGTGACCTGCCGGCGCAGCCCCGGCGGGTAGAGCACCACCCGCCGGATGGGTGGCCCGAGGCACCCGGGCGGCAGCGCGAAGTCGTCGAGCGTACGCCGGACGAAGATCCCCGTGGTGCGGATCGCGCCGGTGAGCGTGGGCCGCCGTTCGACCAGCAGCACCTGGTGACCGGCCCGGGCGAGCAGCGTGGCGGTATGCAGGCCGGCCAGCCCGGCCCCGACCACCAGCACGTCCACGCTCATCGGTTCGCGTCGTCGCGGATCAGGCGCAGCCCGCCGAGCAGCAGCGCGCCGGCGGCCCAGGCCAGCAGGACGAGCACCGACGACGCCGTCGTCATCCCCGGCACCTCGCCGAGCAGGAGGAACGCCGCCCCCGTCCCGGGCAGGACGTCGGCCAGCGCGGACATCCACTGGTAGCCGAACTGCGGCAGCAGCAGCGGCAGCACCAGCATCAGCAGGAACACCGCGACCAGGGCGCCGGCCGTGTTGCGCAGCAGGAAGCCGAGCCCCACGGCGAGGACGGTGCCGGCCGCGAGCACGAACGCGACGGTGGCCAGCACCTCGACGCCTTCGCCCACCGGCAGGCGCAGTCCCGGCCGGGCCGCGGCGAAGGCGGCCAGCGCGGAGGCGAGCCCGAGCAGCACCCCGGCGACCGTGGCGGCGCCGGCCGTGACCACGGTCCGGGCGAGGAAGAGGACGCCGCGGCGTGGCGTCCACTGCAGGGTCGGCACGATCCCGCCGGTGGCGTACTCGGAGGTGACAGCGGTCAGGGTGAGCGCGAGCAGGGCGAACTGCGCCGGCATGGCGGTGATCGCCGAGATGGCCCAGGCCGGTTCCCCCTGTGGCGGGTCGGGGCTCGCGGCGGCCTCGAAGCCGGCGACAGCGCCGATCCCCACCATCGCCGCGGCGGCCGCGGCCAGGAACCACCAGGTGGCCTTGACCGTCCAGAGCCGGGTCCACTCGGCGGCGCAGGTACGCGCGAACAGGCGTCCGGTGGCGGGCTCGGCGGCCGCACCGCGCTGGACCGGAATGGTCGACGAAGCGGTCACCGCTCCCCCTCCGGGCTCACCCGGGCCGCCGTCGGCTGGCGGCCGTGGTACTCGACGTGGTTGCTGGTCAGTTCGAGGTACGCGTGCTCCAGCGACTGCTGGACCTCGGAGAGGTGGTGCAGCGGGATGTGGCAGGAGTTGGCGACCTCACCGACCTGCACGGCGGTGCCGCCCTCGACCCGCAACTCGTCCGGGTCGACCCGCCGGACGGTGAGGCCGCGTTCCCGGAGCCGGGCGAGCAGCGCGTCCGCCTGCGTGCTGAGGACGCGTACCTCGACGTGTCCCAGCCCCCGCAGGATGTCCTCTGTCGTCGCGTCGGCGATCAGCCGGCCCCGACCGATGACGATCAGGCGGTCGGCGGTCTGCTGCATCTCGCTGAGCAGGTGGCTGGAGACCAGCACGGTGCGCTGCTGGTCGGCGAGTTCGCGCAGCAGCCCGCGGACCCAGCGGATGCCGTCCAGGTCCAGCCCGTTCATCGGCTCGTCGAACAGCAGCACCCGGGGGTCGGCGAGGAGTGCCGCGGCGATCCCGAGGCGCTGGCGCATGCCCAGCGAGTAGCCCTTGATCCGGCGGCGGGCCGCGCCGCCGAGGCCGACCTGCTCGATCACCTCCGCCACCCGGCGTTCCGGGATGCCGTTGGCTCGCGCGGCGACCCGCAGGTGGCTGCGTCCGGTGCGGCCGGGGTGCACGGCGCCGGGATCCAGCAGCGCACCGACCTCCCGGAGCGGTTCGCCGAGGGTGGCGAACGCCCGGCCGTTCACCAGGGCCCGGCCGGCGGTGGGCCGGTCGAGGCCGAGCACCATCCGCATCGTCGTGGACTTCCCCGCCCCGTTCGGCCCGAGGAACCCGGTGACCTTTCCCGGCTCGACGACGAAGCTCAGGTCGTCGACGGCCAGGACGTCCCCGTAGCGCTTCGTGAGCCCGCGCACTTCGATCATGCATCGACTATCACTCGGTTCCTATCGAAAGTCAATCGATTCGCCGTGCCGACACCCCGGCGGCGGCCTCCCGCACGGCCGGTACCCGCTGCTGGACCAGGCGGCCACGACCCGCCGCCGCGCCGCGCGTCGGCTGCCGGAGTTCCGGCGCGTCCGGGCGGCGGGCGACGAGGGGTTCCGGTGCGGTGGCTCCGGTCAGCGGGATTCCGCGGTCAGGGCCGCGAGGAGCGCGGTCGGCTCGACCGTGACCGGCCGGTCACTGACCTGCCCGTCCCCGACCTCGACGACCCGCCACACCCCGTCGGCGCGCAGCGCCAGGTCCACCGTGACGAACGGCAGCCGCAATCCGGCGACCAGCGGCGCGAGCCACCCGAGGTCGACCTCGCCCGCCGGGTGGTCGTGCGGGGTGTCCGGGTGCGGCCCGACCAGGGCGCACCGGCCCCGCACCCACCAGGTCCGCACCTCGGCCGAGCCGAGCGGCTCGAACGCGCGCAGCACGAACCCGCCGACGAAGTCGTCCGCCCGCAGTTGCCGCAGCCGGCGGGCGACCGCCCACGCGGCGTCCCGATCGCCGAGGTCCGGGATGAAGGTGGCCTCGTGCCAGTGGTGCTTCATGGACTTGACGTGGTCGCGCACGATCGCCGGGCCCGCGCCGAGCGCCCGCCGGGCCCGGTCGAAGTCGGCCAGTTCCGCGCCGGTGGTCCACGCCGAGCGGGGCGTGACAGCGGCCAGCGCCGGATACCAGCCCGGTAGCTCGTGCGCGCGCCGGTACTGCTCGGCGGTCGTGCGGACGCTCACCCCACGCCGGGCCAGCGCCTCGGTCAGCTCGGCGTACCGTTCGCCGCGCAGCATCCAGCCGCGGTAGACGGCCGGGCCGCCGGCGGGTACGGACGCCACCGCCCGATCCGGGTCGTCGCCGCGCGCCAGCGCGTCGTGGTCGACCAACGCGACGGTCAGGCCCGCCTCCCGGGCCGCCCGCGCCTCCGGCGCGAAGTGCTCGTCGGGGCGGCGCGGCCGCAGCGGGTCGGCGGGAACGAGGAGCATCACCCGCGCGATGCTGCCCGATCCGGCCGCACGAACTCCAACCCTTTCGGGACCGCTCCGTCACCGCCTTTAGCACCAGTCCGAGCCCGAAGTGTGGACGCCAAAAAGTTTTGTTCGGTTCCTACAAACGGTGCCGCACAGGGTTCGGTGGTTACGACATGGCGCGGCCCGCCGGCAGGCGGAAAGGTGACCAATGCCGGGGGGCGGAATCTCGCGGCGCGTACATCGTGGGTCAACCGGAGGGGTCGGTCGGGTGTTCAGCCGTGTCGCCATCGTCAACCGTGGTGAGGCCGCCATGCGGCTCATCCACGCGGTCCGGGAGCTGGCCGCGGAGACCGGGGTCCGGATCGAGACCGTCGCCCTGTACACCGACGTCGACCGCACCGCCACGTTCGTGCGCGAGGCGGACGTCGCCTACGACCTCGGTCCCGCGTCCGCCCGTCCGTACCTGGACCTGACGGCGCTGGAACGCGCGCTGGTGGAGACCGGGGCCGACGCCGCCTGGGTCGGTTGGGGCTTCGTCGCCGAGGACCCGGCGTTCGCGGAGCTGTGCGAGAAGATCGGGGTCACCTTCGTCGGGCCGAGCCCGGAGGCGATGCGCAAGCTCGGCGACAAGATCGGCGCGAAGCTGATCGCCGAGGAGGTCGGCGTGCCGGTCGCGCCGTGGAGCCGCGGCGCGGTCGAGACCCTGGACGCCGCGCTGGCGGCGGCCGACGAGATCGGCTACCCGCTGATGCTGAAGGCGACCGCCGGCGGCGGCGGGCGCGGCATCCGCGTGGTCACCAACTCCGCCGAACTCGCCGACGCGTACGAGCGCACCAGCCAGGAGGCGGCGCGGGCGTTCGGCAGCGGCGTCGTGTTCCTGGAGCGCCTGGTCACCGGCGCCCGGCACGTCGAGGTGCAGGTCATCGCCGACGGCCAGGGCACGGCGTGGGCGCTCGGGGTCCGCGACTGTTCGGTGCAGCGGCGCAACCAGAAGGTCATCGAGGAGTCGGCGTCGCCGGTGCTCAGCCCGGCGCAGGCGGCCGAGCTCAAGGCGTCGGCCGAGCGGCTGGCCGTCGCGGTCGGCTACCGGGGCGCGGCGACCGTCGAGTTCCTCTACCACCCGGGCGACCGGCTGTTCGCGTTCCTCGAGGTCAACACCCGGCTCCAGGTCGAGCACCCGATCACCGAGGCGACCACCGGGTTCGACCTGGTCAAGGCGCAGCTGCACGTCGCCGCGGGCGGGCGGCTCGACGGCGAGCCGCCGGTGGAGCGCGGGCACGCCATCGAGGCCCGGCTGAACGCCGAGGACCCGGACCGCGACTTCGCGCCCGCCCCCGGCCGGATCGCCCGGCTGGACCTGCCCGCCGGGCCGGGCATCCGGGTGGACACCGGCGTCAGCGAGGGCGACACCATCCCCGCCGACTTCGACTCGATGATCGCGAAGATCATCGCCTACGGGCGGAACCGCGACGAGGCGCTCGGCCGGCTGCGCCGGGCGATGGCGAACACCACGGTGGTCATCGAGGGCGGCGCGACCAACAAGAGCTTCGTGCTCGACCTGCTGGACCAGCCCGAGGTCATCGACGCGAGCGCGGACACCGGCTGGATCGACCGGGTCCGTGGCGCGGGCCGGCTCGTCGCGCACCGGCACTCCGCCGTCGCGCTGGCGGCCGCCGCCATCGAGGCGTACGAGGAGGAGGAGCGCGTCGAGCGGCAGCGGCTGCTCGCCACGGCGGCCGGCGGGCGCCCGCAGGTGCGGCACGCCAGTGGCCGACCGCTGGACCTCAAGCTGCGCGGCGTCAGCTACCGGATGCGGGTGGCGCGGGTCGGCGCGCACCGGTTCCGGGTCGGCATCGAGGTGGGCACGGCGGTGCGCACCGCCGACGTCGAGCTGGACCGCTTCGACCGGCACACCGGGCAGATCGCCGTCAACGGCGCGCGGTACCGCCTGCTCACCGGGACGCACGGGCCGATCCACCTGGTCGAGGTGGACGGCGTGACGCACCGGATCAGCCGCGACGAGGGCGGGGTGGTCCGCTCGCCCATGCCGGCGCTGGTGGTGGCCACGCCGCTGCAGGTGGGCGCGGAGGTCGAGGCCGGCGCACCGGTACTGGTGCTGGAGGCCATGAAGATGGAGACGGTGCTGCGGGCGCCGTTCCGGGCGCGGCTGAAGGAGTGCGCCGTCTCCGTGGGCAGCCAGGTGGCGGCCGGCGCGCCGTTGCTGCGGCTGGAGCCGCTGGCCGAGGCGGCCGAGGAGGTGGCGGACGGTCCGGCCGCCGTGGCCGTCGAGCTGGACCTGCCCGCCGCGAACGGCGGGGCGCCGGCGCGGCAGCGCGCCGCCCGCGGCCGGGAGGACCTGCGCGGGCTGCTGCTCGGCTTCGACGTCGACCCGCACGACGACCGCCGGGTGATCGACGACTACCTCGCCGCGCGGCGGGCGATGATCGAGGACGGCCACCGGCCGCTGGCCGAGGAACTCGACCTGGTCACCGTCTTCGTCGACCTCGCCGAGCTGAGCCGCAACCGGCCCACCGGCGAGGACGGCGGCGGCGAGGCCCACGTGCACAGCGCCCGCGAGTACTTCCACACCTACCTGCAGAGCCTCGACGTCGAGCGGGCCGGACTGCCCACCTCGTTCCAGGCCAAGCTCGCCAAGGCGCTCGGGCACTACGGCGTCACGGAGCTGGAGCGCTCCCCCGAGCTGGAAGCCGCCGTGTTCCGGATCTTCCTCGCCCAGCAGCGCGCCGCCGCCGACGCCACTGTCGTCGCGACGCTGCTGCGCGCGTGGCTGCGGGAGTCACCGCCGGACGAGTCGTTGCGCGAACCGGCGGGCCTCGCGCTGGAGCGGCTGGTGGCCGCGACGCAGGTCCGCTTCCCCGTGGTCGCCGACCTCGCCCGCGGCGTGGTGTTCGCCTGGTTCGCCCAGCCGCTGCTGCGCCGCAACCGGGCCCGGGTCTACGCCGAGGTGCGCCGGCACCTGCGCCACCTGGACGCGCACCCGGACGCGCCGGACCGGGCCGAGCGGGTCGCCGAGATGGTCCGCAGCACCGAGCCGCTGGTGCGGCTGCTCGGCCAGCGGCTCGTGCGCGACCACCTCGACAACGCGGTGATGCTGGAGGTGCTGACCCGGCGCTACTACGGCAACAAGGGGCTGACCGCCGTCGGCACCCGTCGGGTCGCCGGCTGCACGTTCGTGGTCGCCGAGCGCGCCGACTCGTGCGTGGTCTCCGCCGCGGTCCGCTTCGACGCGCTGGACGGCGCCCTGCGCGGGCTGGCCGAGCTGGCCAGCGGCGAGGACGCCGTGGACGCCGACATCTACCTCGCCTGGGAGAGCCAGCCGGAGGATTTCGACGCGACGGTGGCTGCGCTGCTCGAGGTCATCAACGCCCACCCGCTGCCGCCGCAGGTCCGCCGGGTCACCACCACCGTCGCGGGCCGGGCCGGAGCGGTGATGCACCACCACTTCACCTTCCGCCCGTCCGGCGCCGGGATGGCCGAGGAGCGGCTGATCCGCGGCCTGCACCCCTACATCGCGCAGCGGATGCAGCTGGAGCGGCTGCACAAGTTCGACCTGACCCGGTTGCCGTCGGCGGACGAGGAGGTCTACCTCTTCCGCTGCGTGGCGCGACAGAACCCGTCGGACGAGCGACTGATCGCGTTCGCTCAGGTGCGCGACCTGACCGAGCTGCGCGATCACGACGGCCGGCTGGTCGCGCTGCCGACGACCGAGGACACCGTGGCCGCCTGCCTCGACTCGATCCGCCGCGCCCAGGCGCGGCGCTCGTCGAAGGCGCGGTTCAACACCAACCGGATCGTGATCTACGTCTGGCCGCCGAGCGAGCTCACCCGGGAGGAGATGGAGATGATCGCCGGGCGCGTGCGCCCGACGACCGGCGGTGCCCGCCTGGAGGAGATCCTGTTCATCGCGCGCCAGCGCGACCGGACGACCGGCGAGCTGACCAAGATGGCGGTACGGATCTCCTTCGACGCCACCGGCGGCGCCAAGCTGACCATCGGCGAGCCGCCGGTCGACCCGGTCGAGCCGCTCGACGACTACCGACTGAAGGTGCTGCGGGCGGCCAGCCGCAACACGGTGTACCCGTACGAGCTGACCGGCCTGCTCGGCGACTTCGTCGAGCACGACCTCGACGACGACCACGCGCTGGTGCCGGTCGACCGGCCCAGGGGACGCAACACCGCGGCGATCGTCGCCGGCGTGGTGACCACGCCGACCGTACGGCACCCGGAGGGGGTCACCCGGGTGGTGCTGCTCGGCGACCCGACGAAGTCGCTGGGTGCGCTGTCGGAGCCGGAGTGCCGGCGGGTGATCGCCGCGCTGGACCTGGCTGAGCGGATGCGGGTGCCGCTGGAGTGGTACGCGCTCTCCGCCGGCGCCCGCATCTCGATGACCTCGGGCACCGAGAACATGGACTGGGTGGCCGCGGCGCTCAAGCGGATCGTCGAGTTCACCCAGGGCGGCGGTGAGATCAACATCGTGGTCGCGGGCATCAACGTCGGCGCGCAGCCGTACTGGAACGCCGAGGCGACGATGCTGATGCACACCAAGGGCGTCCTGGTGATGACGCCGGACTCGGCGATGGTGCTCACCGGCAAGCAGTCGCTGGACTTCTCCGGTGGCGTGTCCGCCGAGGACAACTTCGGCATCGGCGGCTACGACCGGGTGATGGGCCCCAACGGGCAGGCGCAGTACTGGGCGCCGAGCCTGCCCGCCGCGCGGGACGTGCTGATGGCGCACTACGACCACACGTACGTCGCGCCGGGCGAGGACGCGCCGCGGCGGGCGGCCACCACCGACCCCACCGACCGGGACATCTCCGACTTCCCGCACGTGGTGGCCGGCAGCGACTTCACCACCGTGGGCGAGATCTTCTCGGCCACGGCCAACCCGGACCGCAAGAAGCCGTTCGACATCCGGACCGTGATGCGGGCGCTCGCCGACCAGGACCACCCGGTGCTGGAACGCTGGGCCGGCATGGCCGACGCGGAGACCGCCGTGGTGCAGGACGTCCACCTCGGCGGCATCCCGGTGTGCCTGCTCGGCATCGAGTCGCGCTCGGTGCCCCGGCGGGGCTTCCCGCCCACCGACGGCCCGGACACCTACACCGCCGGCACGCTCTTCCCACGCTCGTCGAAGAAGGCCGCGCGGGCGATCAACGCGGCCAGCGGCAACCGGCCGCTGGTGGTGCTGGCCAACCTGTCGGGCTTCGACGGCTCGCCCGAGTCGATGCGCAAGCTGCAACTGGAGTACGGCGCCGAGATCGGCCGGGCGATCGTGAACTTCCGCGGGCCCATCGTGTTCTGCGTGATCTCGCGGTACCACGGCGGCGCGTTCGTGGTGTTCTCGAAGGCGCTGAACCCGAACATGACGGTGCTGGCGCTGGAGGGCTCGTTCGCGTCGGTGCTCGGTGGCGCGCCCGCCGCCGCTGTGGTGTTCTCCGGCGACGTCGACGCCCGTACCGCTGCCGACCCCCGGGTGCGGGACCTGGAGGCCCGCGTCGCGGCCGCCGCCGGCGCGGACCGGGCCGCGCTGACCGCGGAACTCGACGAGCTGCGCGCGTCGGTCCGCGCCGAGAAGCTCGGCGAGGTGGCCACCGAGTTCGACCGGGTGCACAGCATCCAGCGAGCGGTCGAGGTCGGCTCGGTCGACGCGGTCATCCGGGCGGCCGAACTCCGTCCGCGGGTCATCGAGGCCATCGAGGCGCACCTGCGGTAACCCGCCGGGCGGAGGTCATCGGGCCCGCTCCCCCGGCCTCCGGCGGAGCGGGCCGGGCCGCTGGACGACGGTTGGGCCCGGCCGGGTGGGGTAGACCGCCGCGACTGTGCGGGGCGGTCCCCGGCCGGGTTCGCCCGGTTCCGGACCGCCAGGACGGCTCGGGGGGCCGATGTCGGATGCGTCAGCGCGGTGGGGCGGGCCGGGGCTGCCCGACGAGGTGGTGGAGCTGCGGGTGCACGGGGCCGCCAGCGCGAGCGCCGGCCAGGTGCTGGACCTGCCGCGGATCGAGCAGGTCGCGGGCGACCGCAGCGGGGGCTTCTACCGGGCCCGCACGCCGTCGGGCACGGACGACGGCGGCCGGGTGACGCTGGAGGCGTACCGCTGGGGTGACCTGCCCGCGGGGACCATGGCCCGCACCCTGTCGCTGGTGTTCCTGCTGCCGTTCATGCTGGTCAACGTGGCGATCTGGATGCGCCCGGCGCGTCCCGGCTCCGACCCGGTGGTCCGGTCGCTGTGCCGGCTGCTGGCGCTCTCCCTCACCGCGCTGTACGTGCTGGCCGTCGCCGGCGTCGCGCTGGACCTGATCGCGTGGAAGTGCCTGGCCTCGGCGCCCTGCGTGGCCGGGCGCGGGTGGCTGTCCTGGCTGGGTGGGCGGCCGGCCGGGTTGCGGCTGGCGGTGTCCGCGCTGGTGCCGGCCGCCGCCATCGGCCTGCTCTGGCGGGCCAGCACCCGCCCGGGTCGGGTGTTCGAGGCGTTCCGCGCTCCCGAGGCGCAGGTCTCCCGGCACCGGCTCAGCGCGGTCGGCCAGTGGGACGCCGAGCCGCTGGTGGGTCGGCTGCGCGCCATCCACGTCGCGGCGGCGTTCGCGACGCTGGACCTCACCCTGCTCGCCGCCCGGCTCTCCGCCAGCGCCTCGGCCGGCACCATCACGCTGGCGGTCGCCGCCGGGGCCGTGCTGGCCGCGTGTACGGTGCTGCTCTGCACGCCCGCGCTGATCGACCGGGCCGCCACGCACCGGCGGCGGGACCGGATCACCCGCACGCTGCGCACGACCGCACTCGTCCTCACCGCCGTGGTGACGGCGCACGTCCTGACCAGCCCGGCGCCCTGGCCCGCGGGGGGCGGCCTGCCCGGATACGACCCGATCCTCACCGGGCTGTTCGTCACCCAGACGGCCCTGCTGGTCGCGCTGGGCGCCGTACTGCTCTGGGGCCGGGACCGCCGGCCGGACGCCATGCCGCTGTTCGGGCTGGGGTCGCTGGTGATCGTGGCCGTGGCGATCAGCCTGGCGGTGGCGTACTCCGCCGAACTGGTCTACCGGGTGGCGGACTTCCTGGACCGCGACACCCCGACCGGGGTGGGCATCGCCAGCGGCCCGCCGCGGGCGTACAGCTGGGCGATCTACGGCTTCTTCCGGGCGGTGCTGATCACGGCGGTGGTCGCGGCCCTGGTCGCGCTGGTCTCCCGGCGCGGCCGGGGCCGCGCCGCCGCGGCGATCGTCGCGCACGACTACCCGGACCCGCCACCGGAGGCGGCGACCCGCCTGCGCCAGGTGCGGAAGGCGATAGCCCAGGCCCGGTTCACCGAGAAACTGATCCCGCTGGCCGTGGTCTACGCCTGCCTCGCCGGAATCGGCACGGCCACCACCACCATCGGCCTGCTCGACCTGTTGCCGGGCGACGCCCTGGAACGGTACGCGGGGGTCCCCGGCGACCTGGTCACCTTCGCCATCGCGTTCGGCAGCTGGGTGACCGCCGCGGCCATCCTGGCCCTGGTAGCCGGCGGGATCTTCGCCTACCGGACCGCCGAGTTCCGGCGCCATGTCGGCGTGCTGTGGGACCTGGGCACGTTCTGGCCCCGGGCCGCCCATCCGTTCGCGCCGCCCTGCTACGCCGAGCGGGCCGTGCCGGAGCTGACCCGGCGGATCACGTACCTGGTCGGACGCGGCAACGCGGTGCTGCTCACCGGGCACAGCTACGGTTCGGTCCTGGCCGCCGCGACGGTGCTCCAACTGCCGCCCCGGGTCAGCAGCCGGGTCGCCCTGCTCACCCACGCGTCACCCCTGCGCCGGGTCTACGGCCGGATCTTCCCGGCCTACATCGACGACGACGTGCTGCACGAGGTCGGCGCCCGGGTCGGCTGGCGGTGGGTGAACCTGTGGCGCGACACCGACCCGATCGGCGGCTGGGTCTTCTCCGCCCACCGGCCGGCCGCGCAGGTCACCGTCGACCGCCCCGCCGCGACGGTGGACCGCCGGCTCCGGGATCCCACCGACGTGGTGACCCCGCCCGGCGACAGCGTCCCGCCGCCGATCCAGGGGCACCGGGCCTGCGAGTCGGACCAGCGGTTCGTCGAGGCGGCGCGCGAGCTGGTCGAGCGGCTCCGCACGCCCACGGATCCGCGGCGGCCCCCGGCCGCCTGAAACCAGGCGCGCGCAGATCGAGCGGGCCGCCATGGCTGCCGATCCCACCATCGCCTGAGGCCGCCGCAAGCCGACACGAGCAAGACCGCGGCAGCGCGTCCTGCCGGCGGAGAGCCGGCGCGACGCAGGGGGATACCCTCGCCGTCGTGACGCACGAGAAGGAGATCACCGAGCCGGTCGACCTGTGCCTGCCGAACGGGCGGCTGCACCCGGCGGCGGTGGGTTGGAGCCGCCGGCCGGTGCACCGGGCGAACCTGCGTGGCTGGGGCCGCACCAAGCGCTGGGAGTACTGGGGCATCGTCACCCCGGGCCACATCGTCGGCCTGGTCGCCTCGTCGCTGGACTACGCGGGCGTGCACGGTCTCTACGTGCTCGACCGGGCGACGAAGGTGGAGATCGACCGCAACGCGGCGGTCCCCTTCGCCCGGGGCACGCACTTCCCGCCGGTCAGCGGGGCCGGCGCGGTGCGGGCCCGCGGCGGCGGGCTGGCCATCGACATCGACCAGGATCCGTCGGGCACCACGATCCGCGCCACCGCCCCGGGTCTGGAGGTCGACCTGGTGGTGCCGCTGCCGGCGGGGCACGAGTCGCTCGCCGTGGTGGTGCCCTGGAGCACCCGCCGGTTCCAGTACACCGTCAAGGACGTCGGCCGCCCGGTGCGCGGCACGCTGCGGGTGAACGGGGTGGAGCACCCGGTCGCCGAGACGGACTCCTTCGCCGTGCTCGACCACGGTCGCGGCCGGTGGCCGTACGCGATCCGCTGGAACTGGGCCGCCGGCAGCGGCCCGGGCCGGGCGATCCAGCTCGGTGGCACGTGGACCGACGGCACCGGCTCGACCGAGAACGGCCTCTTCGTCGACGGCCGGCTGCACAAGATCGGCGACGAGCTGCGCTGGGAGTACGACCGCACCGACTGGCTGCGGCCGTGGCGGATCAGCGGCGAGCGGGTGGCGGTGGAGTTCCACCCCTTCCACGAGAAGATCGCCCGGACCAACTTCGGGGTGCTCGCCAACGAGACGCACCAGTGTTTCGGGCACTTCACCGGCTGGGCGGCGACCGACGACGGCGAGCGGGTCGACCTGGCCGGCCTGGTCGGGTGGGCCGAGGAGGCGCGCAACCGCTGGTAGCGCCGGCGTGGCCGGCGGTGGCGGCTCAGGGCCGGGGCAGGCGCAGCCGGTCGTTGACCCGCCGGATGACCTCCTCGGGCAGTTTGAGCACCCGCCGGTCGTAGCTGAGCAGGCCGTTCAGCTCGTCCTCCACGTCGGAGAGCTGGGTGTAGACGGTGGCCGCGAGCCCGTCCGGGATGGCCGGCACGATCTGCTCGTCGTGCAGCCGGGTGAACGCCTCGGCCAGCCCGTCCGCGCCCCGGTACCGCTTGTAGCCGAACTCGGCCGGCCCGAAGCTGTGCCCGTCGACCCGCAGCGTGTAACCCCCGTACTCGGAGAGCACCAGGGCCCGGGCGTCGCGTCCCGGTCGCCGCCGGGGCACCCGGAAGCGGCGGAAGTAGACGTGCAGGCTGCGCAGGTCGCCGCCGCCCTGGTCGTGCCAGCCGCTGGCGTGGTCGACGGTCCGGGTCGGGTCGAGGGCGGCCACCTCCCGGGCCACCTCGGCGGCGTCGAACTGCCCCCAGCCCTCGTTGAACGGCACCCAGACGGCGACGCTCACCACGTTGCGCAGGTGCTCGACGGTCTCCCGCAGCTCGGCGCGGAACTCCGCGCGCCCGGCCGCGTCGGCCCGGCCGAACCAGCGCCGCCACCGGCCCCGGTCGGGCAGCCGCAGCGGGGTCAGCACCGGCGCGGTGACCACCAGCGGGCGGTACCCGGTGCCGCCGTTGACCATGTCCTGCCAGACCAGCATGCCGAGCCGGTCGCAGTGGTGGTACCAGCGCAGTGGCTCGATCTTGATGTGTTTGCGCAGCATGGTGAAGCCGAGCCGCTTCATCGCGACGATGTCGGCGACCAGCGCGGCGTCGGACGGCGCGGTGTAGAGGCCGTCCGGCCAGTAGCCCTGGTCGAGCACCCCGGCGTGGAAGTACGGCTCGCCGTTGAGCAGCAGCCGCGGCACCCCGTCGGCGTCCGGCCCGACGCCGAACGAGCGCATCCCGACGTAGCCGCGGACCCGGTCGTCGCCGTAGTCGACGGTCACGTCGTACAGGAAGGGGTCCTCGGGGGTCCAGGGCCGCACCGCGGGCAGCGGCAACCGCACGGCGGTCCCGGCGACCGCGCTCGCCTCGGCCACCACCGCGCCGTCGGCCAGGATCCGGATTTCGGCGGCACCGGCCTCCGCGCTGGCGTGCACTGTCACCTCGACGCAGCCCTGCGCCAGGTGCGGCGTGAGGGTGAGCCGCTCGACGTGGGCCGCCGGGACGCACTCGGCCCAGACGGTCTGCCAGATCCCGGACTGCGCGGTGTACCAGATGCCACCCCGGCGCAGCTTCTGCTTGCCGCGCGCGTGCCAGCTCGTGTCGCTGTCGTCGCGCACCTCGACGACCAGCACGTTCTCGCCCTCGCGCAGCGCGTCGGTGACGTCGCAGCGCACCGGCAGGTAGCCGCCGGTGCGCCCGCCCACCGGCACCCCGTTGAGCCGGACCGCGCAGGTCTGGTCCACCGCGCCGAAGTGCAGCAGCACCCGGTGGCCGGGCCGGTGGAAACCGTCGGGCAGGCGCACCGTGCGGCGGTACCAGAGGGTCTGGCCGGGCAGCAGCTGCCGCCCCACGCCGGACAGCGGCGCCTCCGGGGAGAACGGCACCAGGATCTCGCCGTCGTAGCGCTGCGGCTCCCGCGCGTCGTCGGTGATGGCGTACGCCCACCGGCCGTTGAGGTTGAGGTAGCTGTCCCGGACCAGCTGCGGGCGCGGGTACTCGGGCAGCACCTGGTCGGGGTCGAGGGCCTCGCCCCACCGGGTCGTCAGCGTCACGCGTCGGCCCTCCCGTCCCGCCGGCGCAGCGCCAGCACCGGTACGACGATGAACGCCAGCACGGCCAGCGCCATCAGGAAGATGCCCGGCGTCGGCACCTGCCGGACCACGCCGAGGTCCTGGTACGTCTCGCCGGCGTTGCTGATCACCGCCGCGCCCAGGTACGGGCCGACCAGCATCGGCACCAGGATGGCGAAGACCATCCGCAGTCCCTGCACGTGACCGGCCCGGCCCGGCGGCGTGTGGTCGCGCACCAGCGCGCCCAGCGGCGCCAGCACCAGCATGAAACCGGACATCATCACGATCCCGGCGCCGATCACCGGCAGCGTGCCCCGGGCCAGGAACATCAGCAGCAGGCCGGTGCCGTAGACCGCCGCGGCCGGGAGCACGAACCGGACCTTGCCCACCCGGTCGATCACCCGGCCGCAGGCCACGCTGACCACCGAGGCGGTCACCAGCACGGTGGCGAGCACCAGGGCGTACCCCTCGACCTCCAGGTAGCGCTGGAGGTAGATCACCAGGTACGGCAGGAAGACCTGGGTCGAGACGCCCCACACCGACCAGGCGGCCAGGGCCAGGTAGAGGCGCGGGTTGGCGCGCATCGCGGACGGCAGCAGGCCGTGGACCACCGCGCGCAGGTAACCGGCGTCGTTGCGGACCAGGGCGGGGCTCTCCCGCACCAGGAACCAGGCGGCGACGCCGGCCACTGCCATCACCGCGCCGATGACCAGGAAGAAGGTCCGCCAGTCACCGGCACGGGCCAGCCCGTCGAAGCCGCCGAAGATCACCAGCATGGCGAGCAGCGGCATGATCGCCAGCACCGCCTCGACCCGGCCACGGTTGGCCGGCCGGGTCACGTCGGTGACCCACGCCTGGAACGCCGCGTCGTTGGCGCCCGAGCCGAGGAACGACATCAGGCAGTCCAGCGCGATCACCGCGATCACGGTGAGCAGGACGGCGTTCGCCACCGGCGCGACGCCGTCCAGCGCGCCCACGGTGAGGAACCCGAACGCGGCCGTGCAGACACCCCAGAGCAGATAGCCGCCGGCGATGAACGCCCGGCGCCGCCCGAGGCGGTCGGAGAGCGCGCCCAGCAGCAGGGTGGCCAGCGTCGCGGTGGCGGCGCTGGCGGCCACCATCGTGGCGATCACCGTCGGGTCGTCGGTGACGGTGTCGTAGACGAAGAGGTTCAGGTAGATGTTCTCGACCGTCCAGGCCATCTGGCCGACCAGGCCGAGCAGCACCACCGCGACCCAGGCCCGCGCGCGCAGCCGGGCGGGATCGCCGGTGGGCGCGGGCCCGGCGCGGCGGACCTCGGCGCTCGGCGGAGCCGGGGGCGGCACCCGGTGCGGGACGGACATGGCGACCTCCTCGGCGGTCAGCACATGATGGACCACCCCGCGCCGGCCGCGAGCACGCGGTCCACCGATCACGGCGGGCCCGGACCGGGGTCGTGCCCGCCCCGGTCCCGGCCGCCCACCGGCCGCCGCCGGGCATCCTCAGGCGTTGTCGGGCGGACCGGAGACCACCCCGGCCGCGGAGACACCCGACCCGGTCGGTGCGGCAGGCGCCCCACCCGCGTCGTACGCCGCGCGGGCCGCCAGCAGGTCGGGCAGGTGTTCCCTGGTCCACACCCGGGCCGCCTCGATGAGCGTCAACAGGCTCCGGCCGAGCGGGGTGAGCGCGTACTCGACCCGCGGCGGGTTCTCCTCGTAGGCGGTGCGGGTGACCAGACCGTCGCGTTCCATCGCCCGCAGCGTCTCGGTCAGCACCTTGGGCGTGACCGCCCGCAGCGGCGCCCGCAGCTCGCCGAACCGGCGCGGTCCGTGCTCCAGGCACCGCACCACCATCCCGGTCCACTTGTCGCCGACCTGGAACGGCAGCGCACTCGACGGGCACATCGGATCGAACATGTCCGCGTCCAGCCGCATCGTCACCGCCCGAACCTCCCCCAGTTCCGTTGCGGTAACCGGCCCCCCGCCGGTTAGCGTCCCGCCATGTCCAGCATCGCAATCTTCGGAGCGGGCGGCCGGGCGGGTCGCGCCGTGGCCGCCGAGGCACGCCGGCGGGGGCACCGCGTCACCTCGGTGGTCCGGGACCCGGACCGGCACCCCGACCTCACCGGCGCGGTCCGCGGCGACGTCACCGACCCACGCTCGGTCTCCGCGATCGTGCCCGACCACGACGCCGTGGTCCACGCGGTCAGTCCGGCGTCCGGGCCGGCCGCGCTCGCCACCCTCGACCTCGACCCGGACTTCTTCGCCAAGGCCGCCGATGCCCTCCTGCACGGCCTCGCCCGGGGTGGAGTGCCCCGGCTGGTCGTGATCGGCCTGTTCGCCAACCTCACCGACGCGCACGGCCGGCTCCTGCTCGACGATCCCGCCGTCTTCCCCGTCGAGCTGCGACCCTTCGCCCTCGCCCACACCGCCGGCCTGGACCGGCTCCGGGCGGCGGGCACCACTGTCGACTGGCTCATGCTCACCCCACCGGTGCTGTTGCGGGTGGACGGTCCGCGTACCGGCCGCTACCGGATCGGTGGGGAGGTGGCTCCCGACCCGGAGTCCGGGCAGCTGTCGTACGCCGACCTGGCGGTGGCGGTGGTCGACGAGATCGAGACCCCGCGCCACCATCGGTCCCGTGTCTCCGTCTTCGGCGACGGGCGGTCGGCCGGGGGCGACGGGTCATGAATTCGATCACGCCCGGGCAGCGGCGGCGCGCCACGGCCTAGGGTTGGCGGCATGGCAGGCCCCACCGCCGACGGCTCCCCGGCACAGAATCCGCTCACCCTGCTGACGCTGGACGACCTCCGGCAGCGCACCAGCGTGAAGTGGCGGATGCACCCGCCCGACGTCCTCCCGCTCTGGGTGGCGGAGATGGACGTACCCCTGGCTCCCGCGGTGGCCGGCGCGCTGCGCCGGGCGATCGACCTCGGCGACACCGGCTACCCGCACGGGACCGCGTACGCCGAGGCGCTCGGCGGGTTCGCCGCCGAGCGCTGGGGCTGGCACGACTTCCGGGTCGACCGCACCACCGTCGTCCCGGACGTGATGATGGGCGTGGTCGAGGTGCTCCGGCTGGTGACCGACCCCGGCGACGCGGTGGTGGTCTGCTCCCCCGTCTACCCGCCCTTCTACGCGTTCGTCAGCCACGCCGACCGGCGGGTGATCGAGGCCCCGCTCGGCGGTGACCTGCGCATCGACCTCGCCGCCCTCGACGAGGCGTTCCGCCGCGCCCGGCAGTACGGTCGCCGGCCGGCGTTCCTGCTCTGCAACCCGCACAACCCGACCGGTGTGGTGCACCGCCGGGACGAACTCGAGGCGGTCGCCGAACTCGCCGACCGGCACGGCGTACGGGTGGTCTCCGACGAGATCCACGCTCCCCTGGCGCTGCCCGGGGCGCGGTTCACCCCGTACCTGACGGTGCCCGGCGCCGAGAACGCGTTCGCCCTGACCTCCGCGTCGAAGGCGTGGAACCTCGCCGGGCTCAAGGCGGCGCTCGCGATCGCCGGGCCACGGGCCGCCGCCGACCTCGCCCGGATGCCGGAGGAGGTCGGCCACGGCCCCAGCCACCTCGGCATCCTCGCGCACACCGCCGCGTTCCGCGGCGGCGGAGGATGGCTCGACCTGCTGCTGGACGGCCTCGACGCCAACCGCACGCTGCTGGAGACGCTGCTGGCCAAGCACCTGCCGTCGGTCGGCTACCGCCGCCCCGAGGGCACCTACCTCGCCTGGCTGGACTGCACCGGGCTCGGCGTCGACACCGAGCCGCCGGCCGGGGAACCCGGCGTGGCCAGCGACCTCGCCGGGCCGGCGAGGATGTTCCTCGACCGGGCGCGGGTCGCGCTCAGCTCCGGGCACGTCTTCGGCACCGGCGGCACCGGCTTCGTACGGCTCAACTTCGCCACCACCCCCGCGGTGCTCACCGAGGCCGTCACCCGCATGGGCCGGGCGGTCGGCGCCCAGCAGGCGCCGTAGCGCACCGCCGGCTCCGACGCTGGACACGCTGGTCCAACGGGCGCCCCGGCAGCTCGGGCACTCAGGGCAGGTCGTCGGCCCCGGGGCCGGACGGGTGGGTCCAGTACGCGACGGTGGCGTCGTCCGGGGCCGGCGCGTCGGGGCCCGGGCCGGCTTCGGCCTCCCGCACCCGGCGGACGACCTCGGCCGGCCCGGCGACGCGGAGCAGATCCAGCACGCCCGGCCAGTCGGTCAGGCGGTACGGGCTGACGATGCGGCTCGCGCCGTTGCTGAGCAGCGCCACGCCGGCCAGGTCGGCGAGGGGCTGACTGCCGGTCACCGCCTCCTCGGCCGCGCGCGGGTCGTCCTTGGCGATCCAGTAGCCGCCCGGCTGGTTCCGCCGGGCCCGCAACGCCCGGCGGCAGGAGTCCAGGACGCGGTCGTACTCCGGGGTTCCCCGGGGGACGCCGTCCAGGGGCGCCGCGCAGATCCGCCGCGCGGCGACCTCACGCTCGTCGGTGACGACCCGCGGGCCACCGCCGACCGGGTCGAGGACGAGGAAGGAGTCCGCGAGCAGGAGATGCTCCAGCCGGCCCCGGTGGGCGCGGACGATCGCCACGGTGGCCTGCGGGCTGCTCGGGTCGGCGAGGTCGCAGGTGTCCCGGTGGCCGTCGGCCGTCTCCGCGATCGCGGCCGCGAGGACGGCCGCGAGGTCCCGCCCGTCGTCGCGCGACAGCCGGCCGAGCAGCGCGCCGCCGAGCCGGTGGGTGTACCAGGCGACACCGTGGCGGCAGGTCGACCCGGCGCCCGGGATGCCGGCACCGTCCAGCAGCACGACGGCCCCGGGGACGGCGCCGACGAAGTCCTCGTTCGGTTGGCCGGCCCTACCGGCGCTGGTCGCCATGCTGACGCGCACTGGTCGCTCCCACGGGTCGGGTCACCGGCGGCGGGGCGAGATCAGCCCCGACTCGTACGCCCACACGACCAGTTGGGCCCGGTCGCGGCAGTGCAGCTTCATCATCGCCCGGTTGACGTGGGTCTTGACGGTCAACGGACTGATCACCATGCGCTCGGCGATCTCGTCGTTGCTCAGCCCCCGGGCGACCAGCTCGACGATCTCCTGTTCCCGGGCGGTCAGTACGTCGCGCCCGGCCGCCGGGTCGGCCGGCGGCGGTCCCGCGACGAACTCGCTGATCAGCGTGCGGGTGACCGTCGGGGCGAGCAGCGCGTCGCCGCGCGCCACCACGGCGATCGCCTGCAGCAGGTCGGCCGGGTCGGCGTCCTTGAGGAGGAACCCGCTGGCGCCGGCGCGGAGCGCGGCGAAGACGTAGGAGTCGAGCCCGTAGTTGGTGAGGATGAGGACGCGGACCGCCGCCAGGTCCCCGGCCGCGGCGATCCGCCGGGTGGCCTCGATGCCGTCGAGTCCCGGCATCTGCACGTCCATCAGCACCACGTCCGGCCGCAGCCGCCGCGCCAGCTCCACGGCCGCGGCGCCGTCGGCGGCCTCGCCGACGACCTCCAGGTCGTCCTCGGCGTCGAGCAGCGCCCGGAATCCGGCCCGCATCAGCGCCTGGTCGTCGACGAGCAGCACCCGGATCATGCAAGACCGTCCAGCGGAAACGTGGCGTGTACCGCGAACCCGCCGCCGTCGCGGGGGGCGGTCCGCAGCGTCCCGCCCAGCCCGGTGACCCGTTCCCGCATGCCGCGCAGGCCCACCCCCGGGGTCACCGGCCGGTCCGGCGACGCCCGGCCGTCGTCGTCCACCGCGACGGCCAGCCGTTCCGGGGCGTACTCGATGCGGACCTGCGCGGTGGCCGGGCCGGCGTGGCGGGCGACGTTGGTCAGCGCCTCCTGGATCACCCGATAGCCGGCCTGGTCGACCTCGGCGGGCAGGTCCCGCGGCGTACCGGTGACGGTCACCCGCACCGGTACGCCGGCCGCCCGGGTCCGCTCGGCGAGTTCGTCCACCCGGGCCAGCCCGATCCGGTCCCCGTCGGACGGTGCGCGCAGGACGTCCAGCGTCGCCCGCAGTTCCCGCATCGCGGCGCCGCTGGCCTCCTGGATCGCCAGCAGCGCGGCCGAGGGTTCCTCGTTGTGCTTGCGGGCCAGGTGCACGGCGATCCCGGCCTGCACCTTGATCACGGAGATGCTGTGGGTCAGCGAGTCGTGCAGGTCGCGGGCGATGCGCAGCCGCTCCTCCCCGGCGCGGCGCAACGCCATCTCCTCGCGGGTGCGCTCGGCCTCGATCGCCCGCTGCTCGACCTGTTCCAGATACGCCCGGCGCTGCCGCGCGACGAGCCCGGCGACGTTGGCCGCGAAGAACCAGCCGAGCAGCAGGGCGCTCCGCTCGGCGATCTGCTGGCTGGGCCGGTCGGCGGGCGCGACCGAGAAGTCGCGGGCCAGGAAGCCGCCGAGGAAGACGACGCTGGCCAGGGCGGCGGCCGCCCGGTGCCCGCGCCAGGCGGCGAGGTAGACCGTGCCGAGGACGGGGAACGCGGCGGACACCCCGGCGTGTACCCGGAGGTGCAGGGCCAGCATGGTGGCGGTCACCACGCTCAGCGCCAGCACCGGGTAGCGCCGGCACACCGCCAGGGCCGCCGCCATGACCAGGACCAGGGCGACGTCGAGCGCCCCGACCGGTGCGGCGTCCGGCGCCAGCGCGGCGTTGCCGAGCAGGAGGCCGCCGAGGGCGAGGCCGCTGAGGGCGTACGGCAGATCGCGGCGCATGATCGAACTGTAGAGCGGCCGTCAGCGGGGAGCATCCCCCGTCCGCGGTAGCCGAGGCGTACCGCGGACGCGGTATCGGTGGCGGGCAGGTGCCTGCGGCGGCACGACGCCTTCCCCGCCCCCGGCGACGAGCATCGACGCCATGACATACCGCTTCTTCACCCCCGCTCCGGTCAAGGCCGCGACCGGTCTCAGCGCGGCGGTCTACCGGCAGCTGCGCGACGAGTTCCTCGGCCCGGTGCCCACCTTCCAGGCGCTCTCGGCCGTGCCGGCGGTGCAGGCCGCGACCTGGGCGCTGATGCGCGAGGCCCTGCTCGCCGGGGACGCGTCCCGGGTCGACCGCGAGGTCGTCGCGTCGGCGGTGTCCCGGGCCAACCGCTGCCGGTTCTGTGTCGACGCGCACGTGCTGCTGCTGCACGCCCTGGGCGAGCACGAGCTGGCCGAGGTGATCGCCCGGGGTGGGATGCCATCGGAGCCGAGGCACGTCGAGCTGGTCACCTGGGCCGAGGCCAGCCGGAACCCCCGGGCCGCCGACTGGACCAGCGAGTACCGCCCCGAGGTCACCGGCACCCTGCTCGCCTTCCACTTCATCAACCGGATCGTCTCGGCACTGCTCGATCCGGACCTGCTGCCGGGCGGCCTGCAGCGCTCCCCGCTGGTGCGGTCGGTCGGGGGCCGGCTCTACGCCCGGGCGGCCCGGGAGCCGAGGGAGCCCGGCGGCAGCCTCCCGCTCCTGGACGCCGGCTCCCCGGCGCCGGCCTGGGCCGGCGACAGCCCGGTCGGCGTCGCGTACGCGGCGTTGACGGACGCCGCCACCCGGGGCGGGGAACTCCTGGGCGACGTGGCCCGCCAGACCGTCACCGCCACCGTGCGGTGGGAGGACGGACGGTACCCGAACCGGCCCGCGGACTGGGCCGTCGACCTGGTCCGGGACGTGCCCGGCACCGACCGGGTCGGCACGCGGATCGCGCTGCTGGCGGCGTTCGCGCCCAGCGCGATCAGCCCCGGCGACGTCGCGCTCTGGCGCTACTCCCATCCGGACGACGCCGATCTGGTGCGGCTGGTCGCGTACGGCGCGATCACCGCCACCGAGCACGTCGCCCAGGCACTGTCCCCCGCTCACCGCTAGGAGTCCACCATGCGCAAGGCCTTCGTCATCGCCAGCACCGGGTCGCTCGTCGCGTTCGCCCTGCAGTTCATCTTCGCCGCGGTGGGCGCGTTCACGAAGCCAGCGGGCGACGACGCGTACACGTTGCACAGCGTCACCGGAATGGCGGTCATCCCCGTCCTCACCCTGCTCACCATCCTGTTCGCCGCGCTGGCGAAGGCGCCGGGCCGGGTCGTCGCACTGGCGGCCCTGCCGCTGGGCCTGGTCGTGCTCCAGGCGCTCATCGCCGGGCTCGCCAACGGGTTGACCGACGCCGCGGGCGCCAGCACGCCGTTCGGCCTGACCGTCGCCGGGCTGCACGCGCTCAACGGCATCATCGCCGTACACGTGGTGGTCGCCGTCCTCCAGGCCGCGCGGAAGCTGGCCCAGCCGGCGCCGGCCGACGCCACCGCGGTGGCCGTACCGGAAGGGGAGCCGGCATGACCACCGGCTCGCTGCTCGCGGCCGACCTGGTGATCGCGGTCCTCGCGGCCGCCGGCTGGCTGGGCGGCGGCGCCGCCGCGGCCGCCCGGCGCCGACCGCTCGCCCTGGGCCTGGCCGCCCTGGCGCTGCTCGCCACGCTCGCCCGCGCGGCCACGGTCACCGCGCTCGCCCGGGCCGGTTGGTGGTTCGCCGCGGAGAAGGTGCTCATCGCCGCGCCGCTGTCGCTCGCGGGGGTGGTGGTCGCCGGGCCGCGGCTGGTGCGGGCCCCGGCCGACATCCGGTCCGTCGCGGTACCGCTCCTCTTCGCCGGGTACGCCGCGAGCGGCGGCCTGCTCGTGACGGTCCTGCACGGCTATCCGGCGTCGCCGGGTGTCGGGTTGCTGGCGGTCGCCGGGGTCGTCGCGGCGACCGCGGCCACCTGGCGCCTGCTCGGTTCCCGCCCGTCCCCGGCGGTGTCCCGGGCGGCCCTCGCGGTGGCGGCCGCGGCACTGGTGACCGGGACCGGGCTGGCCGTCACCCCGAGCGCCGCTCCGGCCGTACCGCACGACCACCGGTATCCGGACGCGCCGCCGGTCGGCGAACCGACCAGGCGGTTCACCCTGACGGCCGGGACCGCCACGGTGAAGGCCGGCGGCCGGGACGTCGCGGCGTGGGCGTTCAACGGGCAGGTGCCCGGGCCGGAGCTGACCGCCACCGTCGGCGACGTCCTCGAGGTGACCCTGCGCAACCGGGACATCGCGCGCGGGGTCACCCTGCACTGGCACGGGTACGACGTGCCGAACAGCCAGGACGGGGTGCCCGGGGTGACCCAGGCGGCGGTGCTGCCCGGCCAGGAGTTCGTCTACCGGTTCCGGGCCGACCAGGTCGGGACGTACTGGTACCACACGCACTCGGCGTCCGACGTCGGCGTGCGGAAGGGGCTCTACGGTGTGCTGGTGGTGCGCCCGGCGCCGGTGACCGGGGTCGACGTCACGGTGCCGGTGCACACCCTGTCCGGCGTTCCGCTGCCCGCGCCGAGAACGGAGCCGGTCGGGGCCGGGGTGGCGGTGCGGCTGCGGCTGATCAACACCGACAGCACGACGCACCGGTACGCCCTGGCCGGCACGCCGTTCCGGGTCGCCGCGATCGACGGCTCCGACCTGCGCGGCCCCACCCCGCTGGTGGACACCGCCGTGCTGATCCCGGCCGGGGGCCGCTACGACCTGGTGTTCACCGCGCCCGCCACGCCGGTGGCGCTGTTCGTCGACGGGCGCGAGGTCTACTCCACCGGGCCGGTGTCGACGGCGACCGACGCCTGGCCGGTGCTGGATCCGCTCGGCTACGGCGCGGCCGCCCCGGCGCCGTGGTCGCGCACCGACAAGGAGTTCACCCTCGTCCTCGACCGCGGCCTCGACCTGCGCGGACTGCTCCCCCGGTACGCCCACACCGTCAACGGTGCGGCCGACCCGGACATCCCGTCCCAGGTCGTCCGCCGCGGCGACGTCGTCGCGTTCACCATCGTGAACCGGTCCCAGATCGTGCACCCGTGGCACCTGCACGGGCACCACGTCCTGGTGCTGACCCGCAACGGGAGGCCGGCGACCGGCAGTCCCCTGTGGCTGGACTCCTTCGACGTACGCGCCGGCGACGTCTGGGAGGTGGCGTTCCGGGCCGACAACCCGGGGATGTGGGCCAACCACTGCCACAACCTCGCGCACGCCGACGCCGGGATGACGCTGCACCTGATGTACTCGTGATCCGCGGGCCGGCGGCGGTGGCCACCAGGGCCGGATGTCCGCGCATATCGATGTCTTGACGATCCGCACGGGGCGGCTTAGCGTCATGACGTCAGACATCTGACGTCTTATCCTCGCCCTCGTTCCTTCGCCCCACCCCCGGAAGGAAGTCCCGTGTCTGCTGTCCGAGCGATACCGCGCAGGGCGGTGGCCGTCGTGGCCGCCGCCCTGTGCCTGGCCGGGATGCTGCCCGGCACGCCCGCCCACGCCGCCCCCGCCGGAGTCACCGCGACGGTCAGCGCCGACTGCCCGGCCAGCCGGCTGCTCCTGCTGCTCGACAACCGCGGCACCACGGCACAGACCTTCACCGTCACCTGGCCGGGGCGTCCCGGCTCGCCCTGGACCCGGACGGTCCCCGCCGGCGGCAGCACCCAGCTGTACTGGACCCTGGCGGCCGGCACCGCGTACACCCTGCGGACGACCACCCCGACCGGGCTGGACGACACCTCCGCCGGCATCTTCCACTGCGGCACCGGCATGTCCGCGCTGACCAGCTTCGACTGCACGGCCAGCCGGCTGCAACTGGTGCTGGAGAACCGCACCACGACCGCCCGGGACTTCACCGTCACGTGGCCCGGCCGCACCGGCTCACCGTGGACCCGCACGGTCGCCGCCGGGGGCAACGTCCTGCACTACTGGACGGTCGCCGCCGGCACCCCCTACAGCCTGCGGGTCACCGCGGCGGGCTTCGACACCACGCAGCGGGGTGTGGCCGCCTGCGGCATGGCGGCCGGCACCCCGCAGATGACCACCACCACCCTGCTCACCACGCAGACCGTCATCCGCAACCTGAACGGCGCCAACGGCCGCTACGACGGCACCGCCGCCTCGGTCCGCATCCCGGGCATGGCGGTCACCAACAACGGCACGGTCATCGCCGTCGCCGACGCGCGCGTCGACGGCTCGTACGACCTGGGCGGCGGCACCAACAACATCCAGATCGCCATGGTCCGCAGCACCGACGGCGGCCGTACCTTCGACCAGCCGCGCGTCATCCACGCCCCCGCCACCACCCGGGAGGGAGCGGGCGATCCCAGCCTGCTGGTGGACCGCGGCACCGGCGTCGTCTACTGCTTCTTCACCTACTCCCCCCGGCCGGGTGTCAGCTTCTGGTCGGGCGGGTCCGGGGTCAACACCGCGGACGACCCGAACAGCCTGCACCTGCGGTACATCACCAGCAGGGACGACGGCGCCACCTGGAGCGCGCCGGTGGAGCTGAACCCGGTGCTCAAGGACCCGGCGTGGCAGCAGGTGTTCTTCTCCTCCGGCCACGGCATCCAGACCAGCACCGGACGGCTGATCCAGCCGATCGTCTACCGGGACGCGGCGGGCACCAGCCATGCCGGCAACGTCTACAGCGACGACCACGGCGTGACCTGGCGGCGCGGCGGGTCAGCCGGCGGGACCGTCAACGAGAGCAAGGCGATCGAGCGCGGCACCGGAGCGGTCGTGCAGAACATGCGCCACAACTCGACCCGCAGCCGCTTCTACGCCACCTCCACCGACGGCGGCGCGACGTTCGGCCCCGCGTCGGCCAGCCCGGTGCTCACCGATCCGCTGTGCAACGCCGACGAGCTGTCCTACCTGCGCCCGTCGGAGGTGGGCGCGAACGGGGCGCCGGTGCGCACCCGTACCGCGCTGTTCAGCAACAACGCGCACCCGACGGCACGCAACGACCTCACCGTACGGATGTCCACCGACGACGGCGCCACCTGGCCGGCCCGCGCGCTGCTCAAGCCGGGCGGCGCCGGCTACTCGACGATGGCCGTGCTCTCCGACGGGACGGTCGGCAACCTCTACGAGGTCGGCAACAGCGGAGGCATCTACTTCGCCCGGTTCAGCCTCGACTGGGTCAAGGGAGCCTGACGCGGCGGCTCGCACCTTCCCCGCCCGCAGCCGTGCCCGGATCCGGCGGTCGCCCGTCAGCGGTGGCGGACGACCGCCGGGGGCGCGATCCGGCGCGGGCTCAGGACGTCCGCAGCGGCCCGAAGGCGGCCCGCATCTCGGCCGCGAACAGCTCGGGCTCCTCCCAGGCGGCGAAGTGGCCGCCCCTGTCGACCTCGTTGAAGTACGCGAGGCCGGGGTAGACCGTCTCCACCCAGCTGCGCGGCGAAGCCCAGATCTCACCGGGGAACACGGTGAAGCCGACCGGAACCCTGACCGGCGGCGGAGCCTGGCCGCCCATCGCGGCCCGGAACCGCCCGAACTCCCAGTACCACCGGGCGGACGAGGCGCCGGTGCCGGTCAGCCAGTACAGCGTGATGTTGTCGACGATGCTGTCCCGGGTGAGGCCACCCGTCGGCTGCTTGTCGACCAGGGCCCGGGACATCTTGTAGTAGCTGTCCGTGTCGTGGTCCAGCATCCAGGCCGCCAGCCCGACGGGTGAATCCAGCAGCGAGTAGCCGATCGTCTGCGGCCGGGTGGACTGCTCCAGGAAGTAGCCGAAGCCGTCCGTCGTGAACATGTTGAGCGCGTCGTGCGCCGCGCGTTCCTGATCGGAGTTCGCCGGCAGCCGGTCCTTGAGCCCGATCGCCCCGGCGAGCAGGTTGACGTGGATGCCGAGCAGCCCCTCGGGTGCCATGCGGCCCATCGCGTCCGTCACGGCGGCGCCCACGTCGCCCCCCTGGGCGACGTAGCGCGAGTAGCCGAGGCGGGCCATCAGCTCCGCCCACGCGCCGGCGATCCGGCCGTTCTCCCAGCCGAGTTCGGTCGGCTCGCCGGAGAAGCCGTAGCCGGGCAGGGACGGCAGCACCAGGTGGAAGGCGTCCTCGGCCCGTCCGCCGTGCGCGGTCGGGTCGGTGAGCGGGCCGACGACCCCGAGCAGCTCGGCGACCGAGCCCGGCCAGCCGTGCGTCATGATCAGCGGCAGCGCGTCCTCGTGCGGCGACCGCACGTGGATGAAGTGGATCTCGACGCCGTCGATCAGGGTCGTGTACTGCGGCAGGGCGTTCAGCCTCGCCTCGAAGGCACGCCAGTCGTGATCGGTCGACCAGTAGCGGGCCAGCTCCTGGACCGTCGCCAACTGCACGCCCTGGGAACGATCGTCGACCAGCTCCCGGGTGGGCCAGCGGGTGGCCGCGATCCGGCGGCGCAGGTCGGTGATCGCCTCGTCCGGCGTGTCGAGCCGGAAGGGACGAATTTCCTTGTCGTTGGGCATGCTCTCCACCTGCCGGTTCAGGTCGACCGGCGCCGGGGCGCCGGCGGGGCTGGCACGCGCCCATCGTCGCACCGGTCCGACGACCGGCGGACCGGAACGCGATTTCGCGCTCCGGCCCGGCCGGCTGGTCCCCGGAGAACCCGCGCGGTCAGGTCGGCAGGGCGTTTCGGACCGGATCGCGCAGTGAGGTCGGCGAGAGCAACGGTTGGAGCGGGCCGTCGTCGACGATCCCCGGCAGCCGCCGGGCCACCCCGGCGAGCAGGTCGGCGACCTGGACCCGCGGGTCGTCCCGCGAGTCGACCATCACCAGCCCGGCCAGCGGCGACCCCCCGCCCGGCGACAGCCCGGCCCCCTCGGCCAGCACCTGCTGGAGGCGGCGCAAGCGGTCGGCGGTCAGCGCGCTCTGCTCGTCGTGGATCACCAGCACCCGCCGCACCCCGCCGCTCCAGAACAGGACGGTCTCGGCCAGCGCCGGCAGCATCGGCTCCAGCGGTGGCGGGATCGACCGGTCCTCGTCGCTCAGCCTGCCGAGGAGGGTGCGCACCCGGGTGCGGCTGAGGCGGTGGAGGACGGCCTCGGCCGGCGCGCCCAACCCGGGTCGTACCAGCGCGTCCCGGGCCTGGAAGAACCGGTCGACGGTCCGCTGATCCGGCCGGTGCCGCCCCTTGGTCCGGAGCATCTCGACGAAGGCCGCGAGGAAGGCCGCCCAGTCGGACCCGGCCGAGCGTCCGGCCCGGTACAGGGCGAGGGCGGCCGGCCGGTGCTCCTGGGTCAGGCGGGTCCCGGCCGCGTAGGACGGCTCGGTCAGCAGCAGGTCGACGATGCGGGTGACGAGGAAGTACTGCTTGTCGACCAGGTGGACGTGTGCCCGGCCGCGCAGCGCCACCAGGAACCACTCCAGTGCCTCGCCCGCCTGTGGCCGGCGGAGGAACTGCCGGGACTTCACCTCGTCCGGCGAGAACCGGAAGCCGGAGCGCAGTGTCGCGATCAGCTCGGCCGCCTCCCCGCCGCTCAGGTCGACACTCGCGTGGGTGATCACGGGGGTGGCGGGATCGAGCAGGTTGGTGCCGGAGAACCCCGATTCGTCACAGGCGATCTCCACCGCCGTGCCGGCGACGGTCTCCACCGGAGGCAGGCCGCCCTGGAGCGGCAATCTCATGCCCGGTCCCCTGCCATGCCGACCATGGTCGCCGACCCACCCCGACGGGACCACCCAGTTAGGCGCCACCGGTCGCGCCGACCACGGCGAGGGCCGGCGTGATCGCCGCGGTGACCGCTGCGGCCGGTCCTCGACCGCGTGGCCGTCACCACCTCGGGGGCGTGTGCCGGCGGGGGCCTACGGTCCGAGCGGCGGCCGGACGACACCGCCCGTCCCGCCCGCCTCCCGGTCCGCGCGGTGTGCCAGTGCCGCCCCGGCCAGCTGGCGGATCGCGATGATCGCGGCCGCGCCGAGCAGGTGCTCCCACTCCGGCGGCATGGTCAGCCGCAGCAGGCCCGCGGCCACCCACAGGTCGAGGGCGGCCTGGAGGGCCAGCCGGCCGCTGCGGGACACCAGCAGCACCACCGCGGCCGAGACGAGGCCCGCCGCGACGCAGGCGAGGGAGGCGTACCCGAGGAGTGTCGTCACGCCGGGTGACCGCCGGGGTGGGCCGGGTCGACGTGGCGGGGGTGGCCGGCCTCGGTGAGTTCGCGGCGCTCCTGCCGGATCTCCCGGGCGAGGAAGAAGTTCAACGCGGTCCGGATCGCCGCGACGGCGGCCAGTTCGGCGATCTCCCGCAGCGTGGGCGCGATGGCCGTGCGGAGGATGTCGGAGGCGAGCTGGAACTCCAGGCCCAGGGCCAGGAACCGGCCCAGGCCGAGTCGTACCGGCACGAACGCGCGGCTGCGCCGATCCCGGAGCCCGACGACGACGAAACGCACCAGCGCCACCATGGCGCCGACGAAGATGACCAGGGCGCCGGCGGCCTCCACCACCCGCACCAGCAGGTCCACCGCCTCCGACAGCCACCGTTCGCCCAGCACGCCACCCATACCAGTGGGTCCTGCCCGCCCCGACCGCCGACATGCCCGCACCCCACCCGATCGCGTCACCCGGGACGGAGACGGATCGGGGGCGCCGGGGCGCCGGCCGGACCGGTCCCGGCGGGCGGTTCACCGCCCGCCCTCGATGGGCGGCGCGAGCCAGGTTCCGACAGCGCGTCGCAACCGCCCCGGATCGACGGGTACGACCGGGGCGGACTTCCGTCGTAGGCTGCATCTCGCGGATGACGGACAGGAGGCTGAGGTGGCCGAGACGACGCTGAGCGGGACGACGGTCGCCGACGTGCTGGCCGAGCTGGCCGAGCTGGAGGACCCGAAGGCACGCGCGGTGAACGAGAAGCACGGTGACGATCACGGTGTGAACCTCGGCAAGCTGCGCGCGCTCGCCAAGCGGCTGAAGACCCAGCAGGAACTCGCGCGCCAGCTCTGGGCAACCGACGACACCGCGGCGAAACTCCTGGCGATCCTGATCTGCCGCCCGAAGGCGTTCGCGCGTGACGAGTTGGACGTCATGCTGCGCGGGGCCCGCACACCCAAGGTGCACGACTGGCTCGTGAACTACGTGGTGAAGAAGAACCCGCACGCCGAGGAGCTGCGCCTGGCCTGGTCCGCGGATCCGGATCCGGTGGTGCGGAGCGCGGGTTGGGCGCTGACCACCGAACGGGTGTCGAGGAAGCCCGAGGGCCTCGATCTCGCCGGCCTGCTCGACGTCATCGAGGCGGAGATGAAGGACGCCCCGGATCGCCTCCAGTGGGCGATGAACCACTGCCTGGCCCAGATCGGGATCGACCACGCCGAGCACCGCGCCCGGGCGATCGCTATCGGTGAGCGCCTGGAGGTGCTCAAGGACTACCCGACTCCCCCGGGCTGCACGTCCCCGTTCGCGCCCATCTGGATCAGCGAGATGGTGCGCCGGCAGCACGACACGTAGGTCGCTGTCCCGTCAGGCGGTCCCGAGGGCTACCCGAGCGCCTGCCGGGCGCCCTCGCCCATGGGGTCCTCCCGGGTGGGCAGTCGCTGGATGGTCGGGAACACCTCCTCCCGGAAGACGCCGTGCAGCCGGCGCAGTTCCCGGGCCGGATGCTCGGCGTCGTCGACCCGCATGTCCCAGAGCGGGTACGGCTGATCGCAGCTCACCGTCACGGTCGCCGACCGGGCGCCGTGCCGGTCACCGCCGGCCTCCTCGCCGGCCTCGATGGCCAGCACCAGCCGCTCCGCCAGGTCGAGCTCGCGACTCTCCTCGAACACCCGGACGATCTCCGCGAGGGTCTCCGGGCCCACCAGGCGGTTGCCCTGTACCGCGTAACCCGGCCCGGTGTGGTGCCCCGCCCACTCGACGGTGCGCGAGCCGGTGAAGGCGTGCGAGCGACCCTGGTGGTCGACCATGCCGACCTGCCGCACCTCCCGCCCCGGGTCCCGGGCCAGCAGCTCGGTCAGCACGTCCCGCGGCGCGCGGCCCTCGCGGAGCAGCGGTAGGCCGTCGTAGGCCAGGAACGGGTTGGGGGTGGCCTGCGTCGCCACCGCGCCACCCCCGGACTGGACGTGTGCGACGAGCTTGCCCACCGCGGGCCTGGCCGTCAGGGCGCCCACCCCGAGCTGGCCGGTACGCGGACACCGCGCGGCGATCGAGAAGGTCACCATCGGCGGATACCCGGACGAACTCCCGGCATGCCCCGCCCGATCACCGCCAACGGCGCGGCGACGCCGGCCGCCGACGCCAGGAAGCTCGGAGCGGGGCCAGCCGGCGCGGCGGTCCCCGCCGGTGCCCACCCACGCCCAGCCGGGACGAACGGGAGCCGGGGCCCGGGCGCGGTCCAACCGCCCCAGCCCGAACCGGGAGGAACAGCCGCGGCGGCGGCTCGGGCCCGTCGCACGGCGGGTCGCCGACCCCGGTGCCGCCGTGCCCGAGCAGCAGCGTCACCCGGCGCTGCGGGACAGCTGTGTCGCGGTCAGGTCCGGGCGTAGTGCTGCACGTACTCCTGACAGGTGAGGGACTGGATGGTGGCCATCAGGGTGTCGGTGAGCCGGCGGATGTCCGCCGGCGCCTCGACGCGCACCGGGATGGCTGGGGCAGCCTCACCCTCGCGACCGGCGCCACCGATCCGGACGCGCTGCTCGACGCCGCCATGCGCATCATCGAGCCGGTCGCACAGCGGATCGGGGCGACGACGGCGGTCGTCGCCCGCGACGTCACCGAATCGGGCAACACCTCGGCGGCGAGCATCCCGATCGCGCTGTCGAAACTGCTCCGGCGCGGAGAGCTCCAGCCCGGTGCACCGGTGCTGCTGCTGGGCTTCGGCGGAGGGCTGTCGTACGCCGGGCAGATCGTCCGCTGCCCATGACCATCCGGCCGGACGGCATCGTGCGGGGGCAGCATTCCACGCAGTCTTGACATTGTCACTGTGACAAGGTCTTGACTGGCGGTCGGAGGTGGTCCCCATCGACCCGACAGACCGGAACAACCGGCACAGCCGCCTGCTCGACGCCCTGGCCGCGGGGAGCGCGTCGACGCGACTGAAGGCGGCCCTGGCCATCGGTACGCATCCCGAGCCCGGTTTCGTGGATGTGCTCGTGACCCGGTGCGCGGTCGAGCCGAACTTCTTCGTGCGCGACATGCTCACCTGGGCGCTGACCCGTCTTCCGCCGGAGGTCACGGTGCCGAGGCTGCGCGCGGAACTCCGCTCCGCGCGTGCCCAGGCCCGTAGCCAGGCGTTGCACACCCTGTCCAAGATCGGGGACCGGACCGCGTGGCCCGCGATCACGCCGTCGTTGCTGCACGACCCCGATGACGAGGTCGCGCGGACCGCGTGGCGCGCCGCGGTCGTCCTCGTGCCCGAGGAGGAGAAGGAGGCGCTGGCCGCCGCACTCGCGACGCACTTCGGTCGCGGCGACCGGGAGGTACGGCTGAGCTTGAGCCGCGCCCTGGTCGCACTCGGCGACGTGGTCGAGCCGATCCTGCGACGGGCGATGACCCATCACGACCCGACTGTGCGCGCCCATGCCAGCGCCACCGAGCGGCTCCTCCGCGACCCGGATGCCGGGTTCGACCTCGCCGTCGACGAAGCGGTACGGGTCGTCGCGCTCGGTCCCCGGCCGGAGGAGACACCGGGTGCTGATCGGTGAGGTGGCGCGCCGCTCGGGGGTGAGCGCCCGGATGCTGCGACACTACGACTCCCTCGGGCTGGTCCGGCCGACGGGCCGCACGGTGGGCGGCTACCGGGAGTACACCCCGGAGGACATCCGGCGGATCTTCTACGTGGAGGGCCTGCGGTCGCTGGGACTGTCGCTGCGGGAGGTCGCCCGCACCCTCGACGATCCCGGATTCACCCCGTCCGCACTGGTCGGCGACCTCGTCCGGAAGACCGAGGAACGGCTGAACCGGGAGCGCGAACTGCTCGATCGGCTCCGTACCGTCGATGCGGCCGAGCCCGTCGGCTGGCAGGACGTCGCGCGGATCGTCGCTCTCCTGCACGGACTGGGTTCGCGGAGTGCCGCGCGGCGCCAGCAGGCCGTCCTGGCCCCGGGCGAACCCGCGTCGGTTCCCGCCGAGCTGTTGGCCAGGGCGGTCCTCACCGAATCCGATCCGAACGTCGCCGGGGCCCTGCGATGGGCCCTCGCGCGGGCCGGCGGTGACCGGGTGACGGCCCTCGCGTCCGGCATGCGCTCCGCCGACGTCGACGTCCGGCGGCGCGCGGTCCTGGCGCTAACCGAGCTACCCGGGGACGAGGCGACAGCGGTGCTCACCGACGCCCTCGGTGACACCGACCCGACGATCCGCCGACAGGCCGCTCTCGCCGTGGGCGCACGCGGCGTGACCCGAGCCGTCCCGACGCTCGTCGGCATGGTCGTCGAGGGCCCGAACGATGTCGAGGCGGCCGAGGTCCTGGGTACGTTGGCGCGGGACACGGCGTGGGCGGATCGGATCGTGGGCGCGCTGCTCGACGAACTCGCCGGCCCCACCGCGGACCGGGCGGTACGGATGCGACTGACCCAGGCCCTCGCCGAGATGCCGGGAACCGTCGCGCTGGACGTCCTGCGGCAACTGACGCGAGACGACGACCCGCTGGTGGCACTCATCGCCTCGGCCATCGTGCAACTGCGCGAAGGCCGGCCGGACGAGTAGACCCCCGGCGGCGCAGGTCGGTAGCACGGTGCCGGTCCACCCGGCGTCGTGCCCCGTGGATCGCCGGCCGGCAGTCCTCCCGAGGCACGATTGCGGGTCGTCCTGGCGCCGGATACTCCTGGAGCCGCACGCGCCCCGGCGGTGCCGGGCGCCGCCAGGCGGTGGTGCCCGTTGCAGGGGCGCGGCTTTCCCGCCGTGGTCGCTGGTGGGAGGTCGGTTCTTCATCGTTTCGGTGTCCCTGGTGTCGCGCCGACGAGGCGTGTTCGCCGAGCGGTTCGGCTCGGGGGCGGCGGGCTCCTTACGGGAACAACGGGCGGGTCCGACGTCCTGGACCACCGTCGGGACAGGCAGGGCGTGTCACCGCGACGCCGGGGGTGGACCGGCACCGCGACGACGCTGATCAAGGCTTCGGGCATGGGACCAACGATCGCTCCGACCGCCGGCGGGAACAACGCCAAAAATCGAACCGCCGGATAAGCCACCGGTTATCGGTCGACGTCCCGCGCGGCCCCGCGGGTCGGGCCGCCGCGGGCCCGCTCACGAGGTGGCGATGAGCTTGTCGACGTCGGGGGCGTAGACGGTCATCCAGTGCGGGTGCAGCCGGTAGTAGACCACGTCGTTGTCCCAGTCGAAGGCGTCGGCGCCGTAGTAGTCCTTGAAGTACGCGAGCAGATCCGGCCAGTCCGCGGCCGGCTCGCCGTCGCGGGGGTTGAGGATCTCCACCGTCCCGTGCGTGAACACGCCCAGGTCCTCGCCGCGCAGGTGGGCGACGCTGGCGGCGGGGCGGGCGGCGAGGTGCCGGGCCTTGGCGGCGTCACGCGCCGTACCGAAGTGCCACCTGCCGTGCAGGAAGTGCCCGTCCGCCCCGCTGATCCGTGGCTCGCCCTTCGCCGTCACGGTCGACAGGGCGAGCGTGCACATTCCGGTCAGGACCCGGGTGAGCTGCTCCGCGGTCATGGTGCGCTCGACGACGATGGAGCGAAGGTGAGCGGTGGAACGCGACAGCGACGCGTCGAGCAGCGCCTGCAGCGTGGTGAGCTCTTCGGGGGTTTCGCGCATTGAGGTCCTCATCCATCCGGGGCCGCGTCACGCTCGTCGTCGACGCCGGCCGGTGAGGGCATTCTCCGCCGAAAACCTGACACCCTGTGTCGTATCTGCGGGACGGCCAGTCCGCTCAGACGGTGTGCACCAGCCGGAACCGCTGGGCCACCACGAGGGTGTCGTCGTCGACGGTGAAACCCGGGTCGCCCAACTCCGCGCGCACCTCCGGGCTGTGCCAGAACGCCTCGTGCCCGGCCCGCCACTGTGCCACCGACTCGTCTCCCTCGCCCTCGTCCAGAGCGTGCCGCAGGTCGACGTCGGCGAGTGGGATCACCCGCACCTCGGTCACCTCGATCACCGCGACCGGCCGGTCCGCGGAGTCCACCACCGCCGACCGCTGGCCGACCTCGGGCAGCGGCTCGTTCGCGCGTTCGTACCCGACCAGCAGCCCGGTGGTGGAGGTCTTCGCGCCGGACAGGATCGCGCTCACCAGCTTGTCCCGCAACGGCCCAGGAAACGCGAACTCGGCGCGTGGAAGATCATCGAAATCCATGCCCGGAAGGGTAGAGGCCGGCCCCGGATTTGTCTGGGCAATTCGGCGGCCTGCGGTGAGGATGGGTGCCGTGACCGTCGTTCGTGGCCTCGCCTTCGACGCATCCCGGGCCCTCGGGGCCATCGCGGCGCTCCTGACCGGGCCGATCCCGTCCGCGGGCCACCCCACCCTGGTCGACCCCGACCCGCACACCGGCGAGTGGCTGGCCACCCGTGCCGCCGGCTTCGTCCTCGCTCCGCTGTGGGAGGGACCGGACCTCACCGGCCTGCGGGACCCGGAGTGGACCGAGCAACTGGAAGCCGGCGATCGACACCTGGCCACCGTGACCGCGACGTTGGACGAGCGGTGGGGCCGGCACCGCGTCCTCACCATCGACCACCTCATCCGGAACCCGCTGGCCGACCGTCCGCCGGTCTACGACGCGCTGCTCCGGCAGGATCTCTACGGCGACCTGCACGTCTGGACGCCCGACCAGGCACCGGACCGGCGCCTCGCCGTCGTCCTCGGGCACAGCGACGGCGACCAGCCCCGCACGCTCGCCGCGCTGGTCGCCGCCGGTCCTCTCCCCGAACTGCCCGCCTGACCGGCAGCTGGATCGTCCGACGGCGCCGTAGCGGATCGGCGGGCCGCCGATCCGGCCCGCCGTGCCCGAGAGGGTGATCGGTGGTCACCAGCAGCATGCCCGAGCGAGCTGTCTTGTCGGTCCGGCCGCGTACCGTCTGGAAGGTGTCCGCGACGGAGGGAAGCCAGATGACCGACCGTAACGACAGGGTGGATTTCGAGCCCGCGGCGCGCGCGTTGGAGGCGCTGCTGCCCGGGGTCACCGACGACCAGCTCACCTCCCCCACTCCGTGCGCGAGATGGACGGTCGGCGATCTGCTCGACCACCTGATGGGGCTGACGGTCGCGTTCCGCACGGCCGCCGAGAAGGGCTCCGACGCCGCACCGGGCGGCCCGGGGGATCCCTCGGTCGCCAACCTCGACCCGCGGTGGCGCAGCCGACTGCCGGTGCGGCTCGACGAGTTGGTCGCCGCGTGGCGCGCACCGGGCGCCTGGACGGGCGAGACGGCGGCCGGCGGGGTGGTCCTGCCGGCCGAGATCATGGGCATCGTCGCGCTGAACGAACTGGTCGTCCACGGGTGGGATCTCGCCAGCGCGACCGGGCAGTCCTACGACGTCGACCACCGGACGGTCGAGACGGTCCACCGCCTGGTGTCCCAGCAGGCGAGCAGCGACGGCACCCCCGGCCTGTTCGGGCCGTCGATCACCCGGCCCGCCGGCGCTTCCCTGCTCGACCAGGTCCTCGGGCTCACCGGCCGCGACCCCGGATGGAAGCCCTAGCGACCGGCGTACGTCCCGGTCGACCCGACTACGGCAGTGCGGTCCACGGGTCCTCTCGCCGCCAGACGGTGGGCATCCGCAGCGCCACGCCCTGCGCTTCCGCCAGTTGCCGGAGGATCCCGATGGTGACGTCGAGGTTGTCACCCAGGTAGGGCAGCGCCCGTAGTGGCTGATCCAGCGAGCGGAAGAAGTCGTCCCAGTGGATGAGGATCACCCGCCGGGCTCCGACCGCCTCGACGGTGTGCCGCCAGTAGGCCCTGACGTACGCCTCGTCCAGCACGCCCAACTGACCGACTCCCAGGTATGCGACGTCGGCGCGTTGGCCGTCCAGCGCGCCGGGGACGAACCCGGCGCTGCCCTGGACGAGAGCCGTCCGTCCGCTGGTGTGCTCGACCAGGACCGACCAGGCCTCACCACACCTGTAGGCGGCTGCCCGGACGGGCGGGACGACGGGCGCCGTGATGGTCCCCGGGAACCGGTCGGGAGGGCAGTGCGCCGAGGCGACGAAGGTCAGCGTGAAGCTGCCGTACGTGACGGGTCTGGACGTTCTCACCACGTGGATCCGGTCCGCGGCGAGGCCGGCGCCACGTCCGACGTTTGCCGCCGACTCGCTGCCGACCAGCACCGCCCCGGTTCGCTGTGCGACCACCGCCGAGTCCATGACGTGGTCGAAGTGGGTGTGTACCGGGATCACGGCGGCGAGTCGGCAACCAGCCGGCGGTGGGCCGAGCCGCAGCCGGGTCAGCGCAGCGTCGATCCGGCTGTCGTTCGGACCGATCCGGCCGAGGCCGACCTTGAGCAGGGAGGGTCTGGAGAAGAAGCCGTCGGTCATGATCGCCGTCCGGCCGTCGTCCAGCAGAAGCGTCGCGACCCCGAGGAAGGTCACCCCGAGCTCGTGCGCGGCGGCCGGCGGGACGCCGAACAGCCCGGCGTGCGCGGCGATGTCGGGGCGACCGAGGCGCCTCCGTCGAGACCGTCCGCTCCGCGACGCGGTGGCCGCACCGGTGCCCGCGGGTTCGTCGTGGCGGCGCTCGGCTCGTCGGGTCATGGCCGTTCGCTCCCTCCTGGCGCGGACGGTTCCGGCTTGGCGGCACGGACGCAGCGTCGCCGGTGTGCAGCGAGTCTCGCAGGTCGTGCCGCCGAGCCGGTGGTGGGCGTAGTCCCCCGCGCGGCCCGGTAGCGCGACCGGCCCTCGACGGCGGTCGCGCTACCCGGGCAGGGTTCCGCTGGGTCGCTCGGCGCTCTCGGCGGCACACCCGTGGGGCGCCGAGCCGCCGGGGTTACCCGAGCCGGCTGTCCGCGCGGACGGCGGCGACGGCGGCCGCCATGCGGGCCAGGCGTGCGCCCTGGAAGCGGGCCGCTTCGAGGACGGCCTTGGCGTACTCCGGATCCCGGCTGGCGCGGCTCTCCACCTGGCTGACGCCGTACGGGTTCCCGCCCGCGGCGTGCGCGATGTCGTAGTTCAGGTAGCCGGTGGGCAGGATGATCGACCCCCAGTGGTGGAAGGTCTGGTAGAGGCTGAGCAGGGTCGCCTCCTGGCCACCGTGTTCCTCGTAGGTGGCCGTGAAGCCGGTCGCCGGCTTGTCGGCCAGCTCCTCCGCCTGCCACGGGGCGGTGGTGGTGTCGAGGAACTGGCGCAGCTGGGAGCAGACGTTGCCGAAACGGGTCGGCGTGCCGAAGGCGTACCCGTTGGCCCACCGGAGGTCGTCCAGGGTGGCGAGCGGGATGTCGGCGGTGGCGTCGAGGTGGGCCCGCCACTCCGGCTTGGCATCGACGACCTGCTCCGGGGCCAGCTCCGCCACCCGGCGCAGGCGCACCTCCGCGCCGGCGTCGGCGGCGCCGTCGACGAATGCCCGCGCGAGTCGGTGCACGGTGCCGGTGGCGGAGTAGTAGATGACGGCGATTCTGGCGTCCGCCTGCATGGTTGCCTCCTTGGTCGGCTCGGTTCCCGATCAACCGTGCCGAGGCGGCTTACCGGCTGCTGACCGTCGGCTTACCGACGCCGTCGAGCCCAGGTTCGTCGAGGTCCAGCCGCAGGCCGCGGCTCATCTCGGCAGCGAGTTCCTCGCCGCCGAGCGCCTCGCGGACGCGGGCGGTGATGCGCCGTACGTCATGCTGCTCGCCGGCCGGCAGTGGCGCTCCGGCTGCCTCGCGCAGCGCCCCGGCCGCGCCCAGCAGCCGCGCGGCCCGGCGGTGGTCACCGTCGAGGCTGGCGGCGCCGGCCAGGCCCTCGAGGGCCAGGGCCACGGCCCGCTGGTCTCCGGTGGCGCGCGCCGCGTCGAGCGACTCACGGTGCCGGCGCTCAGCGAGGGCGGCATCACCGCGGTGTTCGGCGATGAACCCCAACTCGGCCAGCGCGAGCGCACAGCCCGGCAGGTAGCCGGCGTGGCGGTTCCACTGGAGCAGGTCCCGCTGCCGGGCCTCGGCGGCGTCCAGGTCGCCGCGCCGCCGCGCCGCCAACGCCAGCCCGGTGCCGGCGAACGCGGCCGCGGACCGGCTCGACTGCTCCTGCGCCACCCGTAGCGCGCGCTCATGCCAGGCGACGGCTTCGTCGTGGTCGCCCCGCAGCAGCGCCAGCCGACCGAGGTGCGCCAACTGCCGGGACACCAACGTCCACAGCCGCAGGTGTTCGGCGATGCGCAGCGCCTCGCGGTGCCACGCCTCGGCGCGGTCGTAGTCGCCGCGGATCTCCGCCAGGCTCCCCAACAGGCTCGTCGGATGCACCTGACCCCAGCGGTCGCCCAACTGCCCGAACAGCGACCGGCTGACCTCGCAGTCCCGCTCGGCGGCGGACAGGTCGCTGCGGAGGACGAGCGCGAGGTCGGCGCGGGTGGCGCAGGCGGCGGCGATGCCCCACCGGTCGCCGTGGGCACGGAACGCCGCCAACGCCGCGTTGACCAGTACGGCGGCCTCGCCCGGATCCCCGGAGCCGAGCATCATCGAGGCGAACAGCCACTGCGCGAACGCGCGGTCCGGCCCGTCGGCATCCGGGTAGCTCTCCAGGACCCGCTGGCGGGGAGCGGTCGGGTCACCGTCGCGGGTGGCGAGGGCGACCAGCCACATGTCCGCATGGCGGCGAAGGGCGTCCGGCGCGACCTCCTCCTCGCTCGTCGGGACGATGTCCAGCGCCGTCCGCAGGGACCGGCCCAGCTCGCCGAAACGGCCTCGGAGCAGCCGGTACCAGGTCAACGAGGTGGCGAGCGTCAATCCGGCGCGGGCGTAACCGTCGGTGGCGGCGACGTCGAGCGCCGCCCGGAGGTTGCCGTTCTCGGCGTCGAGCTCGCCCAGCACGCGGCTCTGGTCGTGGCCCCGGAGCCGTCCGGCGGTCCGCTCGGCGAGCCGTGCGAAGCAGGCGGCGTAACGGCGCCGGGTGATGGCGAGTTCACCGGCACTGTCGAGCTGTTCGAGACCGTAGGCCGCCACCGTCTCCGGCAGCCGGTAGCGTCGCGGACTCTCCCCGTGCCGCACCATGACCAGTGACCGGTCGATCAGGCGGGCCAGCACGTCGAGCAGGTCGTCCGGGGCCACCTGCCCGCCCGAGCAGACCTGCTCGGCCGTCGCCAGGGTGGCGCCGTCGGCGAAGACCGCCAGCCGGCGCAGCACCGCGCGTTCGGGGGGCGGCAGCAGCTCCCAACTCCAGTCGATCATGGCCCGGAGCCCCTGCTGACGCGGGGGCGCGGTGCGCCGGCCGGAGGAGAGCAGCCGGAAGCGGTCGTCGAGCCGCGCGGCCAGCTCGCTCGGGTCGACCACCGGCAGCCGGGACGCGGCCAGTTCCAGCGCCAGCGGCACGCCGTCGAGACGCCGGCAGATGGTGGCGATGACGTCCGTGTCTTCCCGGTCGACGGCGAACCCGGGCTCGATGGCACGGGCGCGGGCCACGAAGAGCCGGACCGCCGGGGCCTCGACGATCTGCTCAGCGGTGGCGCCGGGCTCCGGCAGGGCCAGCGGCGGCACCGGGAAGACCACCTCGCCGGCGATCCCGAGCGGTTCGCGGCTCGTCGCCAGGATGCGCAGGTCGGCGGCGGCGCCGAGCAGCATCTCGGTCAGCTGGGCGATCGGCTCCACCACGTGCTCGCAGTTGTCGAGGAGCAACAGCATCTTCCGATCGCGCAGCGCGGCGACCAGCCGGTCCATCGGCTCGCGCGGTCGGTCGCCGGGCGGGCTGTCGTCCCGGATCTCCAGCGTCGCCGCCACCAGGTCGACGATCTCGGTGCAGGTCGCCGGGTCGCCGCAGTGCGGCTGGCCGGCCAGCTCGACGAGCCACACGCCGGCGGGGAAGGTGTCGGCCAGCATCCGCGCGGCCTCGAGCGCCAGTCTGGTCTTGCCGACCCCGCCCAGACCGGTCAGGGTGACCAGCCGCCCGTTCGTCAGGCGCTCCCGTACCGCTTCGACGGCCTCGTCGCGGCCGATCAGCCCGCCGTACGGACCGGGCGACAGGGGCGCCGGCAGGTTGGTTCGGGCCGGATTCGGCGGTGGCGCCGCCGGCTGGAGCGCCGGGTCCTGGCGCAGGATCGCCCGGTGCAGCTCGGCCAGTTCCTGCCCGGGGTCGATGCCCAGTTCGTCGCGCAGTTGCCGGCGGAACTGCTCGTAGGCGGCCAGGGCGTCACGCTGGCGTCCCGAGCCGTACAGGGCGCGCACGTGCGCGGCCCGTAGCCGCTCGCGCCACGGGTGGCGGGCGACCAGGTCGGCCAGCTCGCCGGCGAGCAGGTGGTGCTCGCCAAGCTCCAGCCGCGCCTCGGCCAGCTCCTCCAGCGCGGCCAGGTACTGGTCGTTGAGCCGCTCGGCCGCCTGGCGGACGAACCGCTCGTCGCCGAAGTCGGCGTACGGGGAACCCCGCCAGAGCGACAGCGCCTCGGTCAGCGTCGCCGCCCGCCGCGCCGGCTCCCGCTGCGCCCGCGAGCGCCCCAACAGCGCGGTGAAGCGTACGGCGTCGATCGATTCCGCCGACGTCCGCAGCCGGTAGCCGGCGTCACCGGACTCGACCAGCGCACGGCCACCGGGCTCGGCCGCCTCCAGCGCGCGGCGCAACTGCGACACCTTGGTCTGCAGGGCCCCGAGCGCGTTGCCCGGCGGCTCGTCACCCCAGAGATCCTCGATCAGGCGGTCGGCGGACACCCGACGCCCCTCGTGAACCAGCAGGTCAGCCAGGAGACCACGAACCTTCAGGCCGGGCACGGTGACGGGTTCGCCGTCCGACGTCCATACGGCGATCTCACCCAGCACCCCGAAGCGCACCGCCTCAGCCTAGCCAGCCGGCGTCCCGGCCAGCGGGCTCCGCCGACCGTGGGCAGGACCGGCGCCGACGGGCGCGGTCGCGCACGGAACGGCGCAGCGGGCTACGCCTGACCAGCGCCGACTGTCCGCGGACGCGCCCGCCCACCCGCCCCGACCGGCCAGACGGGCGGCGGCGCTTTCCCGGCCCGCCCGACCCGTACGTCAGGCGACCGTCAGTCGGCGGTAAGGGCGCTGGGCAGGCTCGATCCAGCCGATTGACACCGGAGGAGTGCGATGGATCACCTACAGCACAGCGCGGCCGCTCGCCGCGGCGGCCAGCCCGCACCGGAACGGGTGGCCACACCCTGGCTCGCCCTGCTGGCCGGCCCGCTGTCCTACGGGATCGCCGGGCCGGCCCTGGTCCTCGACGACGTGGCGCGGGCGATGGGTACCGGGGAACAGACGGCGGCCTCCGCCGTGACCGCCTTCGGCTGGGGGATCGCGTTGGGTACGCCCCTGTTGGCGGCGCTGCTGGCCCGCCGCGGCGTCCGGGCGGTCCTGACCGTCGCGACCGCGCTGGTGGTCGCGGGGACGGTCCTGCTCGTGCTGAGCCCGAACGTGCCGGTGCTGGTGGTCGGCGCGGGGGTGCAGGCCCTGGGCTCCGCCGGGCTCACCGTGACGGCCATGAAACTGGCCGACTCGGCTCGGCGGATGGGGGTGGTCACCGCCTCGCTCGCGGTCGTCGGCAGCACCGGCCCGCTGACCGGCGCGCTGGTGGCCGACTATCTCTCCTGGCCGGCGGTGCTGGCGTTGCCGCTGCTGGCGGTGCTCGCCGTGCCCGCGGCGCGGCGCGGCGCGGCACCGCGGGAAGCGGCGCCGGCGTCGTTCGATCCGCTCGGCATGGCGCTCCTCGCCCTGCTGGTCACCGCGGCGGTTCTCACCCCGCACCGGCCGCTGGTGGCCGGCCCGGCCACCGTCGCGCTGCTGCTGGTGCTCGCGGCCCGGACGAAGGCGCGGCCCGACGGCTTCCTGCCCGCCGCGGTGGCCCGCAACGGCCGGTTCCTCGCGGCGAGCGCGCTGGCCTTCACGCTGGGTGTGGTGAACTTCGGCCTGCTCTACACCGCGCCGGAGCTGCTGCGGGAGCACGCGGGATGGGACGGCACCCGCAGCGGGATCTGGCTACTGGCGCCGTACCTGCTCGGCGGCTTCGGCTCGGCATTCCTGGTCGCGGCGTCCGCGCGGGCGCCGCACCGGGTGGTGGCCGTCGCACTGCTCGCCGCCGGCGCCGCCGCGCCGCTGCTGGCGGCGGCCACCACCGTCGTACCGCTGCTGCTCGCGGCGATGGCGCTCGGCTCCCTGGCCGCCTCGACCGGCCAGGGCGTGCTCGCCCTGCGCGCGGCGGGCGTCGTGCCCGCCTCGCGCGAGGCCGAGGCCCTGGGTCTGTTCAACCTCGCCTACCTGCTCAGCGTCGCGTTCGGACCAGCGATCGCCGTGATGCTGTCGCAGTGACCGGTGCCGAGCCGGCGGCGCCGCGGCCGCCTGGCGCCGATCGGCGGCAGGCTCTCAGCGGACCAGCGCGACCAGCCGCGGCACCAGCTCGGCCGGGTCCGGCATGGCGGCGATCTCCCGGCCGACCTGGGCCGCGGCATCGCGCAGCGCGGCGTCGGTGAGCAGCCGGGTCAGCACGTCGGGGCTGATGGCACGGGGGGCGGCGGCGATGCCGGCGCCGCGGGCCGCCACCAGCTCGGCGTTGTGCCGGCGGTCACCCGCGCCGACCGTGACCAGCTGCGGCACCCCGGCGGCGAAGGCGCCGTAGACGCTGCCGGCGCCACCGTGGTGCACCAGCGCCGCGGCCGCCGGCAGCGCCGCCGCCAGCGGGATCCAGCCCACGGTACGGACGTTGCCGGGCAGCGTCCCCCGGGCCAGCCGCTCCTCCGGCCGGACCAGGACGAACTCCGCGTCCACCCGCTCCGCCGCGGCCACCACGGCACGCATCGGGCCACCCGAGCCGGGACCGGCCACGGTGCTGCGGCTGACCAGCACCCGGGGGCGCTCACCCGGCTCGCGCAGCCACTCCGGCAGCTCACCACCGCCCACGTACGCGCCGTAGCGCATCGGCCAGCCGTCCTGCCGCAGCACGCTCGGCGGCGCCACCGCGACGGCGGCCGCCGGCGGCGGCAGCTCGGCCAGGCCGTGCCGGCGCAGCGCCGCGTCGAGCCGGGCCACCGTCGCCCGGACCAGCTCCCGCCCGTCGAACAGGGTGTTCTCCTGGCGGACCGCCGGCACGCCGAGCCGGGCCGCGGCAACCGCCCCGGCCACCGCGAACGGCTCGTGCAGCACCAGGTCCGGCCGCCACTCCTCGGCCAGCGCGACCACCCCGTCGGCGAGCTGGTCGTTCACCGTGCCGAAGAGTGCCCCGGCGCCCCGGGTGCCGCCCCGGCCGGCCAGTTCGGCGCGGGCCAGCAGCGGATGGCGCAGCATCACCCCCCGCGCGATGCGCCCGAAGTCGAACGCCGGCGCCACGTCGCGCACCGGCAGCCCCGAGCGGGCCACGTCCAGCCCGTCGGCGGCCGTGGCCACCAGCACGTCGTGCCCGGCGTCGCGCAGCGCGACGGCCAGCGGGACGAGCGGAAAGACGTGACCGATCAGAGGCGCGGAGACGATCAGGACGCGCATGAGTTGATCCTAACGGTCGAATTGTTCTCTATGGACGGACTCAGCTCCGGGTGCCCGTTGGGGCGGATCCGGTCGCCGCTGCCGATGCCCCGGCCACGGGCCTGTCCGCAACGGCGGAGGGGACGGCTAGGACGCAAGACCGAGCGCTTCGCTGATGAAGGCGATCTGATCCGACGCGACGGTCTGCCGGGTCCGCGGGTCGGTGTAGAACGAGAAGTGCGTACCCGGATAGAGCTTGAGCGTCCCGTGCGGGGCGCGCTCGGCGAGCTGGCTGCTCAACTCCACGGGCGTCTCCGCGTCGTCGGTGGCGAGGCAGACCAGCAGTGGCACGGCCAGCCGTGCGGCGGCGTCCGCGGGGTGGTAGCGCATCATCCGCAGGGTCGCGCGGGGTGCCACCTGGTTGCGCCACAGCGAGTCCTCGCCGGACAGGGTGCGGATGTGCTCCTTGGCCGCCGCCGCGTTGGTGATCGCGATCTCACCCGGTTCACCGACCAGTGGAATGTAGTGCGGTGTCAGGCCGAGCCTGCCCCGGAGTGCGTCCCGCAGGATGGCCGCCATGAGCCGCAGGCTCTGCGCCGTCGACCGGCCCTCGGCGCGGCGCGGGAACCCGTTGAACGGGATCTGCGCCACCACGGCGGCGATCCGCGGGTCGTCCGCCGCCACGGTGATCGCGTGGGCGCCGCCGAGGGAGTTGCCCCACAGGACGACCCGGTGGGCGTCGACGCCCCGGTCGGCCCGGGCACAGGCCACCGCCGCCCGCACGTCGGCGAGCTGACCGTCGACGTCGACGACCTGGCGCGGATCGCCGTCGCTGCGCCCGAAGCTGCCGTAGTCGAACACCAATGCCGCCAGCCCGGCGGCGGCGAAGACCTCGGCCCACGTGTAGAGGCGGTCCATGGTGCTGCCGAAGCCGGAGCACATCACCACGCACGGCACCGGGTGCGACCCCTCCGGCCGGTACAGGCGACCGCCTCGCCGGCCACCGTCGCTCGGGAAGGACACGTCGACTGCAGTAAACTGACCCATGGTCAGTATGATAGCAACCGTACTTACCTGCGGTAGGGAGCAGTGGCATGACGAGGCAGCGCATCCTGACGGTCGCGGCGGCGCTGTTCGCCGAACGCGGATACCGGGCCACCTCCATGCAGGAGATCGCCGACCGGGTCGGCATCACGAAGGCCGCGCTCTACTACCACTTCGCCGCCAAAGAGGACGTGCTCCACGAGCTGACCGGTCCGGTGCTCGACGAACTGGAGCAGGCGTTGAACGAGGCGGAGGCCGCCGGTGATGCGGAGACGGTGCGCTGGCGCGCGATCGAGGCGTTCCTCGACGTGCACCTGCGCCACCGCGACACGCTGCTCATGCTGGTCCGCGACATGACCCTGCTCGTGCAGGCGCCGGTCGCCGACCGCTTCCGGGCCGCCATCGCCCTGGCGAACACCCTCGTCAGCGGCCCCCGCCCCGGGCTCGCCCAGCGGGTGCGCGCGGCCCAGGTGGTCGCCGGGCTGGCCGATCCCGTGGTGATCTTCCGGGACGTGCCACCCGCCAAGCTCCGGCGACTGATCCTCGACGGCACGCGCACGCTGCTGGCGGTGGACGGCCCGGTCGCCGACGGTCCGCGGCCGTCCGACGCGGGCGTCGCACCCGAGCCGCGCACCCGCCGGGCCGGTGGGCGACCGGCGGCATTGACCGCCGCGGACGCGGAGGAGGTCCGCCGACTGCGGGAGACCGACCGGCTCGGCGTCGACGAGTTGGCCGAACGGTACGGCGTCTCGCGGGCCACCATCTATCGCATTCTCAAAACCGGGTAAGGTTTTAAAACACGCACCAGGTTTTGAGACAGCGGCGTCGGGCGACACGCTGGGCCCCGTCACGGCCGGGCTGCGCCGGCACCCGGCTCGACACCGACGGCATTCCGTCAGATGCCCGTTCCGCCGCAACCCCACCCGCCGGGCGGGCGTGTAGCCGGTTGTCGCAGTCCACGCCGGAACCGGAGGAACGATGAACCTGTCAGCTCTACGCGCCCTCGCGCCGATCACCGTCCTAGTGGGCCTCGCGGCCTGCACCGCCACCTCGCCCGCTCCCGTAGCCGGGTCCGGCACACCGTCCGCCGCGACCAGCACCGCGCCCGCCCCCGGTGCGGCGCCGTCCGCCTCCAGCAATGCGCCGACCGACGGCGCGGCGTCGACCACGCCGGCCGCCGCCGGGGCCGCCTGCCCGGTCAGCGCCGCCACCCTGCAGCGGGTGTCGGGGCTGAAGGACACCCACCGGATCGACGCGGCGCAGATCAGGTGCGCGCGCCGGTGGGCCACGGCCGGCGTGATCGCTGTCGACCCGCGGATGCAGGGCGACGGTGTGCTGCTGTTCGAGCACTCGGCCGGCCGGTGGAAGAAGGTGGGCGAGGGCAGCGCGCTCGAATGCCGCCCGTTCGGCATCCCCCCGGAGATCGGCGACGAGGTCGGCTGCCGCGACCACTGAGCGCACCCGATGGAGCCGGCGGCGACAGGCCGATCAGTCGATCCGAGGTTGCCGCACCAGCCCGAGAATCGCGGCTGCCGTCGAGACGGGGCTTTTCGCGACAGCCGTTCCATGGTCGTGAAGCCCCGTCCCGGTGGCTCAGCGGCGCGGCCGGCCGACGCTGCGACGGGAGATGAGGGTCGGTGCGATGGTCCGCCGCAGCGGGCCTGCCACGTCCGACTCGATCTGGGCCAGCAGCAGTTCCAGGCTCGCCCGGCCGACCGCGGCGAAGTCGGGCCGCACCGTCGTCAGCGGCGGGATGAAGTAGGCCGCCTCGGGTACGTCGTCGAAGCCGACCACGCTGATGTCGTCCGGCACCCGCCGGCCGTGCTCGTGCAGGGCCCGCAGCACACCGAGGGCCAGGTGGTCGTTGGCGGTGAAGACGGCGGTAACCTCCGGCATCCGGGCCAGCATCTGCCCGCACCGGTATCCGGCCGCGGCCGACCAGTCCGCCGGCACCAGGGGCGGCACCTCGGCTCCGGCCGCCCGCAACGCCTCCTGCCATCCTTCGATCCGCCCGGCGCTGTCGAACCAGTCCGGCGGCCCGGAGACGTGCCAGACCGTCCGGTGCCCGGCGTCGAGGAGATGCTGCGTCGCGGCTCGGGCACCGGCGACCTGGTCGACCGTCACCAGGGGGACCGGCCGGCGGGGATCGCCGTCGACGGTCACCAGGGGCACGTCGTGGGGCAGCCGCTCGAGGGCCTCCCCGGCCGACTCGACCGGGGCGATCACCACGATGCCGGCGACCCGGTGCGCCAGGTGCCGCTCCACCGCGGCCGAGATCGACCGATGGTCGAGGTCGCGCACGCTGCCGACGCTGACCGCGAAGCCGACCTCGGCCGCGGCCTGTTCGAGGGCGGCCAGCAGCGAGGCCGGGCCGTAGAGGGTGGTGTTCTGCGCCACCACGCCGATCACCTGGGACTTACCGGTGACCAGCGCGCGGGCGGCGCGGTTGGGGCGGTAGCCGAGTTCGGCGATCGCCGCCTGGACCCGCAGCCGGGTCTGCTCGCGCACGTTCGGGTGGCCGTTGAGGACCCGGGACACCGTCTGGTGGGAGACGCCGGCGAGGCGAGCCACGTCCGTCATCGCAGGACCGCGCACGGCCACCTCGCCTTCCCCCCACGTGCCCGTGGCGACCGCGCCCGGTCGGGTGCGACGGGGACCGGCCGGTGGCACGAATCGCTCACGCGGCCGCCGCGGCGGTTCTTCCGAAGCGACCGATAATGGATCGCCGACAGTCTACGCCAGCTGTCCCGCCGGACCGGGCGCGGCCGAACCCGCCGGCTCGCATTCCGTATCCGGGTGCGCGGAATTGGCGCCGACATTCGTCGTTTCGACACCGGCGGCGCACGTCACCCGGCTCTCGTGCCGCACCCCGGGCCTTTTCCCGTGCCACCCTCAGCAAAGCGGTGCCGTTGCCGGTGAATGTCGCGCTGCCGTCGGGGAGAACCGACATATTGTCACCGCGCCCAATGGCAGATGCCGTCGTCGGAAATGGGGATTCGATATCCCAGGAAGAACTCCCGGTCATTGTCGAAGCTCGGCGCGGTGCAGCGGACGACGTTCGAGGCCGGTGAGGCTGGCGGGCCGGCGCCCCCACCCTCCCGGTGGGGGCGCCGGCGCTGTCAGCAGGTCGAGTTGGTCTGCGTCAGCAGACCCATCCGCCAGGGCAGCGAGATGTACTCGCCACCGGCGCCCGGGTCCTGTCCCTGGTAGAGGAACTGCAACCGGCAGGGGTTGACCGGCACTGTCTGGTCGTTGCCGGACCGGATCAGCTCACCGTGGCTGAAGTCCTGCGTCCACGCGGTCCCGGCGAACGTCACGTTGTTGCGGTGTGCGAACGGGTTGGACTCGGTGGCCAGGTGCGGCGTCCAGGAGCCGTTGAGGCTGCCGGAGGTGAAGGACCGGTACCAGCGGCGGCCGTTGCTGCCAATCGCCTCCTGGAGCAGCAGGTACTGGTCGGCGCCCGCCACCTTGTACACCGCGGTGCCCTCGAACAGGTTGAACGCGTTCGCGTCGCGCAGCGCGAACTGGGTGTTGCCGAACCCGTTCGGGAAGTTCGCCAACGTCGTCTGCGACCGGTAGATGTTGCCGTTGTCGTCGCTGGAGAACAGGTAGCAGTTGGCGGTGTCGCAGATCATCCAGAAGTCGAGCCAGGCGCCGTTGCCCTTGTTCTGGGTGACGATCGCCGGCTCGCTGCTCATGAAGTTGCGGGGCGTCGTCCAGGACCGCGGGTTGCTCGGGTCGGTGCTGGTCGAGTACGTCGGCAGCCCGGTCTGGTAGACCATGTACCACAGGTTGTGCGGGGCGAAGTAGAAGATGTGCGGCGCCGCCCGGTAGCCCCGCCCGATCGGGGTCGCGGTGTCGAGGTAGGTGTGCGTCGCGGCATTCGCCTGCGGCCAGTCCGGGAACGAGAAGTGCACCAGGTTCCAGCCCTGCGACGGGCTGGCCGTGGTCGCGTACACCTGCCACGCGTTGTTGTGGCGTACCACCGTGTAGTCCTTGATCGCCCGGATGTCGGGGTGGGCCGCGTCCGGCTTCGGACCGGCGAGGACGCCGCTGGAACTCCACCGGATCGACGACGGCAGGCTGCCACCGGGGTTTTCGGAGTCACCGACGCGGACGAGTTGCCACTGCTGGTTGGCCCCACCCCAGTCGTCGTACTGCACCACGTTCGCGCCGTCGGCCGTCGAGGCGCCCTGCACCTCCAGCGCCTTGTTCGAGTTCCGGTTGACCAACCGCACGTAGCCCCCGGCCGAGTCCGCCAACCGGAACTGCTGGTTGGTGCCGTTGTGATCCGACCACTGCACGACGCTCGCACCGTTGGCCGTCGAGAAGTTGTACACGTCCAGCACCTTGCCGGAGTGCCGCGACTTCAACCGGTAGTAACCACCACCGGAATCCACGAACTGCCACTGCTGCCAGTTCCCGTCGTTGCGCGACCACTGCGTGATCCGCGCCCCGTCGTTCGTGGCCAGGTTGTACACGTCCAACGCCTTACCACTGTTGCGGTTCACCAACACGTACCACGCGTTGGTGTCCACCGTCGCCGCCGACGCCGGCGAGGCGGACACCGCGACGAGCGTGCCGCCGAGCACCACCACCGCCGCGGTGGCGGCGGCGAGCCGGGACAGCCGTCCGGGGCGAGGCGGCACAGCGGGGCTGGGCCCACCGATGGCAACCATGCTTCTCCTTCGGGATCAGGAACGGGAAACGAGTCCGCTGGCCGGCATCCCGGGCACCCGGCACACACCGGACCTGTCCCGCAAGCCCGCTGTGATCGTTAACAAGCCTGCCTCTGCCCGACGAGGCGCTCGATTCCCAACGAACCGCGGGGGACGATTTCAGGCCCGGACTACCCGGATGCACGACCGTCTATACGTTCGACTGTGAGCGATAACAACACGTTAGTCAAGACGTATCTTCGACCGGCCGGACCGCCGGGCGGAGACACGCGGGTGGCACTCCCCGACCGGGGCGGCCACCCACGCTTGTCGGTGTGTCCGGGGTTGTCGCGGAGCAGCCCGTGGACTCAGAACCCCCGGGCGAGCCGGTAGTACGCCTGACTCCAGCGGATCTCGTCGGCGAAGCGCCGCGGGTCGGTGTCGGCGTCGATGACGACCAGCTCGGTGCGAGTCATCTCGGCGAGGTCGTGCAGCTCCTCCACGCCGACGGCCTGCGACAGCACGGTGTGGTGCGGGGCGCCGGCGGTGATCCAGGCCTCCGCCGAGCCGGCGAGGTGCGGACGGGGCCGCCAGACGGCCCGGGCCACCGGCAGCCGGCGCAGCGGGCGCGGTGGCGTCACCACGTCGACCTCGTTGGCGACCAGGCGGAAGCGCTCCCCCATGTCCGCCAGGCCCAGCACCACCGCCGGCCCCGGGGCGGCGTCGAAGACCAACCGGACCGGATCCTCCCGGCCACCGATGCTCAACGGGTGGATCTCGACGCTCGGGGTGTCCGCGGCGATGCTCGGGCACACCTCGAGCATGTGGGCACCGAGCACCAGTTCGTCGCCCGGAGTGAGGTCGTAGGTGTAGTCCTCCATGAACGACGTCCCGCCCTCGACGCCGACCGCCATCGCCTTGAGCGTGTGCACCAGCACCGAGGTCTTCCAGTCGCCCTCGCCACCGAAGCCGAAGCCGTCGCTCATCAGCCGCTGCACGGCGATGCCGGGCAGTTGGCGCAGGCCGCCGAGGTCCTCGAAGTTGGTGGTGAAGGCCCGGAAGCCGCCCTCGTCGAGGAAGGCGCGCAGGCCCAGTTCCAGCCGTGCGGCGTAGCGCAGCGAGTCGTGGCGGGCCCCGCCCGGGCGCAGCCGCGGGTCGACCCGGAACGTGTCGTCGTACTCCTTGACCAGGTCGTCGATCTCCGCCTCGGCCACCTCGTCGACCACCGCGACGAGGTCGTTGACGCCGTAGGTGTTCACCGACACACCGAAGCGCAACTCGGCCTCGACCTTGTCGCCCTCGGTCACGGCGACATCGCGCATGTTGTCCCCGAAGCGGGCCAGCCGCAGTGAGCGCATCGCCGACCAGCCCAGCGCCGCCCGGGACCAGGCGCCGACCCGCGCGATCACCCGCGGATCGCTCACGTGGCCGGCGACGGTCTTGCGGGCGACGCCCAACCGGGTCTGGATGAAGCCGAACTCGCGGTCGCCGTGGGCCGCCTGGTTCAGATTCATGAAGTCCATGTCGATTTCGTCCCACGGCAGCAGGACGTTGGCCTGGGTGTGCAGGTGCAGCAGTGGTGTCTGCAGCGCGTCCAGGCCGGCGATCCACATCTTGGCCGGCGAGAAGGTGTGCATCCAGGCGATCACCCCGACCGCTCCCTGCACGGCCGCGTCCCGACAAGCCTTCAGGATGTCGGTGCTGGAGGTCAGCACCGGCTTCCAGACCACCCGGACCGGGATGCCCGGCGCGGCGTCGAGCTGCGCGGCGATCTGCCGGGACTGGTCGGCGACCTGCCGCAGGGTGTCCTCGCCGTACAGGCCCTGGCTGCCGGTGAGGAACCAGACCTCGGGTTCAGGATGCGTTGCCATGGAGTTGCCTTCCGCGAGAGGGGCGGTCACTTGAAGCGGATGCCGATGAGGCGCTGCAGGAGGATGAAGGCGAAGAGCAGGCCACCGATCACGATCCGGGTCCACCAGGAGTTGAGACTCCCGTCGAACGTGATCAGGGTCTGGATGACGCCCAGCACCAGCACGCCCAGGACGGTGCCGAAGACGTAGCCGGACCCGCCGGTGAGCACGGTGCCGCCGATGACGACGGCGGCGATCACGTCCAGCTCCATGCCGACGGCGATCAGCGGGGCGCCGGACAGCGTGTAGAACGACAGCAGGATGCCGCCGATCGCCGAGCAGAGCCCGCTGACCGTGTAGACGGCGATCCGGGTACGGCCCACCGGCAGGCCCATCAACAGCGCCGACTGGGAACTGCCGCCGATCGCGTACACGGTGCGGCCGAATCGGGTGTACGCCAGCACGTACGCGGCGACGAGGACGACCGCGAACGCGATGAGCACGCTGACCGACACGAAGTTCCCCCGCGGGTCACCGATGCGCTCCTGCGACACCGCCGTCCAGAAGCCATCGGTGATCGGGATGGACGAGTCGCTGATGAACGTGCACATGCCGCGGGCGAAGAACATTCCCGCGAGGGTCACGATGAACGGCTGGATGTCGAAGAAGTGGATCGCGCAGCCCATCAGGAACCCGAGCACCGGGCCGATCAGCAGGGCGACGACGAGCACCAGGGCCGCGGGCACGCCGTCCTGGAGCAGGGCGGCCGACACCATCGCGGTCATCGCGACCACCGAGCCGACCGACAGGTCGATGCCGCCGGTGAGGATCACGAAGGTCATGCCGACCGCGACCACGAGGAGGAAGCCGTTGTCGATGAAGACGTTGAAGACGACCTGGATGCCGGAGAACGCCCGGTACTGGGACACCCCGATGCCGTACATGACCAGCAGCAGGGCGAGGGTGGCCAGGACCGGTACGTGCCGGCGGGCCAGCGTGGGCCGCCAGGCGCGACCGGTGGTCAACGAGGTGCTGCTCATGCCGGCACCTGCTCCTTCTCGCGCTGCCGCAACTCCGGCCGGGGCGCGCCGCCGCGCCGACGCCGGGTGAGCGTGGCGCGGAAGGCCGGCGACTGGATGAGGCAGACGGCGATGACGACGACCGCCTTGAACAGCAGGGACGTCTGCGGCGAGATGTTCATGGCGTACACCGTGGTGGTGAGGGTCTGGATGAGCAGCGCGCCGAGGATGGTGCCGCCGAGCGAGAACCGGCCGCCGGCCAGCGACGTGCCGCCGATGACCACCGCGAGGATCGCGTCGAGTTCCACCCAGAGGCCGGCCGCGTTGCCGTCGGCGCTGGAGACGTTGGCGGTCATCATGAAGCCGGCGAGCGCGGCACAGGCGGCGCTGACGACGTAGACCAGGAAGACGGTACGGCTGGAGCGGATGCCGGCCAGCCGGCTGGCCTCGGCGTTGCCGCCGACCGACTCGACGATCAGGCCGAGAGCCGTGCGGCGGGTGAACGCGGCGACCAGCAGGGCCGCCGCGAGGGCGATGACGATGGCCAGCGGCAGGGTCAGGACGTGCCCGAGCCCGATCGCCCGGTAGGGGCCCGAGTTGACGGTGATGATCTGGCCCTCGGTGATGAGCTGGGCCAGGCCCCGGCCCGCCACCATCAGGATCAGCGTGGCGATGATGGGCTGGATGCCGATCACGGCGACCAGTACGCCGTTCCAGGCGCCGAGCACGAGCGCGGCGCCGACGGCCAGCGCGAGCGCGGTGAACACGCTGGCGAGGCTGTTCTGGTCGGGCGCCTCGCTGATGTAGAGACAGGCGATGGCGCCGCTGATGGCGCAGAGCGAGCCGACGGACAGGTCGATTCCGCCGGTCGCGATGACCAGGGTCATGCCCAGCGCGACCAGGATCAGCGGCGCGCTCAGCCGCAGGATGTCGATCGGGGTGCCGTAGAGGTGCCCGTTCTTGACCTCGATGGACAGGAAGCCGGGTCGGTGGATCGCGTTCGCCGCGATCATGGCCACCAGCACCAGCGCGGGCCAGAACAGGCGATGGCCGGTCAGCCGGCGGAAACGGTCGGCGACGCCGCTCATCGGATCGCCTCCCCACTGCCGGCGCCACGCGCGATCGTCCGCATCACGCCGTCGGCGTCGAGGGCGTCGTCGTTGTCGAGCTGGGCCACCATCGTCCGGTCGCGCATGACGGCGACCCGGTGGCTGAGCCGCAGCACCTCCTCCAGCTCGGCGGAGATGAACAGCACCGCCATTCCGCCGTCGGAGAGCTCCAGCACCAGCTTCTGGATCTCGGCCTTCGCGCCGACGTCGATGCCGCGGGTGGGCTCGTCGAGGATCAGCAGCCGCGGCTCCGTGATGAGCCAGCGGGCCAATAGCACCTTCTGCTGGTTGCCGCCGGAGAGGTTGCGCACCGGCAGTTCCGGATCGGCCGGCCGGATGCTGAGCGCCTTGACGTACCTCTCCACCAGCTCGTCCTGCCGGCGCCGGGGGATCGGCCGCAGCCAGCCGCGGGCCGCCTGCATCGCGAGGATCATGTTCTCGCGGACCGACAGCTCGGGGATGACGCCCTCCGCCCGGCGGTTCTCCGAGCAGAAGCCGACCCCGCGGTCGATGGCCTGGACCGGGCTGCGCAACGACACCCTCCCGCCGTCCAGCGTGACCTGCCCGTGGTCGGCGCGGTCGGCGCCGAAGAGCAGCCGCGCCACCTCGGTGCGGCCGGAGCCGAGCAGGCCGGCCAGTCCGACCACCTCGCCGGCGTGGATGCGCAGGCTGAACGGGGCGACCGCTCCCCTGCGGCCCAGCTCGGCGGCGTCCACCAGCGGTGCCGCGGCGGACCGCACGGCGACCGTCCGCTTCTGCTGCTCGTCGAGGCGCTCCAGGACGTCGAGTTCCTTGCCGAGCATCTTCTCGACGAGGCTGAACTGCGGCAGCTCGCCCGTCCGGTACTCCCCCACCAGGGTGCCGTTGCGCAGCACCGTGATCCGGTCGGCCACCGCGTACACCTGGTCGAGGAAGTGGGTGACGAACAGGATCGCGATGCCCTGGTCACGGAGCTGTCGCATGATCCGGAACAGCTGTGCCACCTCGCCGGCGTCCAGGCTGGAGGTCGGCTCGTCGAGGATCAGCACCCGGGCCCGCACGTCGATCGCCCGGGCGATGGCGACCATCTGCTGCACGGCCAACGAGTACGTGCCGAGCTGCGCGGTGACGTCGAGATCGAGGTCGAGCCGGGCCAGCAGTTCCCGCGCCCGCCGGCGCATCTCGCCCCACCTGATGGCACCCAGGCGACGCGGCTCCCGGCCGATGAAGATGTTCTCCGCCACCGACAGGTTGGTGCAGAGATTCACCTCCTGGTAGACGGTGCTGACGCCGGCGGCGGCCGCCCGCATCGGACCGGTGAAGGCGACCTGCTCGCCGGCGAGGGTGATGGTGCCCGCGTCGATCTCGTAGACGCCGGTCAACACCTTGATCAGGGTCGACTTGCCGGCGCCGTTCTCGCCCATCAGGGCGTGGACCTCGCCGGGAAACAGCCGGAAGTCGACGTCGTGCAGCGCGCGGACCCCCGGAAAGGTCTTGCTGATCCCGGTCATGGTCAGGACCGGAGGGCTACCCGTCATCCCATCAGACCTCTTCTGGATGGTGTCGGTACGGAGTCGAGCGACGGGGCGGGGCCGCCGCCGGTCGGACGGCGACCCCGGCGTCGGTCAGTACTTGCGGTTGGGCAGCGCCTCCTTGGCCTGCTCCTGCGTGAAGGTGGTCTCCTCGGTCTCGATCCGGGGCGGCACCGCCTCGCCGGCGTGGACCTTCTTCACCAGGTCCATCAGCTGCGGCCCGAGCAGCGGGCTGCACTCGGCGATGAAGTTGAACTTGCCGTCCGCGAGGGCCTGCATGCCATCCTTCACCGCGTCGATGGTGATGATGACGATGTCCTTGCCCGGCGTCTTGCCGGCCGCGGTGATGGCCTCCAGCGCGCCCAGCCCCATGTCGTCGTTGTGCGCGAACAGCACGTCGATGTCCGGGTTGGCCTTGAGGAACTGCTCCATCACCTGCTTGCCCCCGGCTCGGGTGAAGTCACCCGACTGGGAGGCAACGATCTTGAGGTTCGGGTTCGCGGCGATCGCGTCGGCGAAGCCCTTCTTGCGGTCGTTGGCCGGCGCCGAACCCGTGGTGCCCTGCAGCTCGACGATGTTCACCGGCCCGGTCGCCGACTTGGTGTGCTCGATGAGCCACTCGCCGGACAGCCGGCCCTCCTTGATGAAGTCCGAGCCGAGGAACGTCTTGTAGAGGGTCTTGTCCGCCGAGTCGACGGCGCGGTCGGTGAGGATAACGGGGATGCCGGCGTCCTTGGCCTCCTTCAACACCGTGTCCCATCCGGACTCCACCACCGGCGAGAAGGCGATCACGTCGACCTTCTGCTGGATGAAGTTGCGGATCGCCTTGATCTGGTTCTCCTGCTTCTGCTGGGCGTCGTCGAACTTCAGCTCGATCCCCGCCTGGGCGGCGGCCTCCTTGATCGAGGTGGTGTTCGCCGTCCGCCAGCCGCTTTCCGCGCCGACCTGGGAGAAGCCCAGAACGATCTTGTCGCCGGCGCCGGAACCGCCGCCGGTGTCACTGTTGCCGCAGGCCGCCAGGCTGCCCGCGAGCAGCACCGTGGCGACGGTCGCGATGATGGCGCGTGCTGTTCCCGTGGTTCTCATCGGTTCTCCTCGGGGGTTGGGTCGACCGGATCGCGGCTCGGCGGCGTGCGGCCCGGCTGTGGTGGTGGGGGCGGGTGCGAGAAGGGCGGCGGATGAGCGCGCCGGCCAGTGGTGCGGCGGTGGTCGCTCAGCCCGTCGCCGGGCGTTGGCCGTAGACGTTCTGGTAGCGGTCGTGGAGCGAGTCGATGTCGGCCGGCGCGATCGGCAGCGGCTGCCCGAGGGCGCGGGCCAGGTGCGCGGTGCGGGCGACGTCCTCGCACATCACCGCGGCCTTGACCGCCGCGCGGGCGTCCCGGCCGATCGTGAAGACCCCGTGGTTGCGCATGAGCACCGCGGGTGAGCGGTGCCCGGACAGGGTGCTGACGATCCCCTTGCCGATGTCGTCCCCGCCGATCAGCGCGAACGGCCCGACCGGGATCTCCCCGCCGAACTCGTCGGCCTGCGCGGTCAGCCAGCACGGGATCGCCTCGCCCCGGGCCGCCCAGGCGGTGGCGTAGCCGCTGTGCGTGTGCACGACGCCGCCGACCTCCGGCATCGCCCGGTAGACGTACGCGTGGGCGGCGGTGTCGCTGGACGGTGACCCGGCCCCGTCGACGACCCTGCCGTCGAGGTCGCAGACCACCATGGCGTCCGCGGTCAGGTCGTCGTAGTCGACGCCGCTGGGCTTGATGACCATCAGCTCCTGGCCGGGGACCCGGGCCGACACGTTGCCGGCGGTCCACGCCACGAGGTCGTACCGGGTGAGTTCGCGGTGCAGCCCGGCGACGGTCTCCCGCAGCGCGGCCACCTGCCGGGTCAGGTCGGCGTTCATCGGACCACCTCCAGAACGGTGTCGGCCGGCGCCGCGGACGCGTCGAGGGCCGCGTTCCGGATCGCCCGCAGGCGGAGCATGATGTCGTCGCCGCCGCGGCCGAAGTGGTCGTGCAGCGCGCGGTACTCGGTGAAGAGGGCGTCGTAGGCGCGCACGTTGTCCGGGTCGGGCCGGTAGGCACCCTCGTGCACCCGGCCCATCGCCGCCGACGCCTGGTGGATCGACGGGTACGCCCCGGCGGCGACCGCGGCGTGGATGGCCGACCCGAGCGCCGGCCCCTGAGCGGAGCCGATGATGCCCAGCGGGCGGTTGGTGACGTCGGCGTAGATCTGCATCAGCAGCCGGTTCGAGGTGAGACCGCCGGCCACCACGAGGTCGGCGACCGGCACCCCGGCGTCGACGAACGCCTCGATGATCATTCGCGTGCCGTACGCGGTGGACTCCAGCAGCGCCCGGTAGACGTCCTGCGGTCGGGTGGCCAGCGTCATCCCGACGATCAGCCCGCTCAGGTCGTGGTTGACCAGCAGCGAGCGGTTGCCGTTCCACCAGTCGAGCGCCATCAGGCCGTGCGCCCCGACCGGCTGGGCGGCGGCCAGTTCGGTCAGCCGGTCGTGCGAGTCCGCGCCGGCCGGAGCGGCGTGCCTGACGAACCAACCGAAGATGTCGCCGACGCCGCTCTGCCCGGCCTCGTAGCCCCAGGCACCGGGGCTGATGCCGCCGTCGACGACACCGCACATGCCGGGCACCTCGGCGGGACGCTCGCCGTTGAGGACGTGGCAGGTCGACGTACCCATGATCGCCACCAGCCGGCCGGGCGCCAGGGCGCGGGCGGCGGCGGCCGTGACGTGCGCGTCGACGTTGCCGACCGCGACCGCGATGCCCTCCGGCAGCCCGGTCCAGGCCGCCGCCCGGGCGGTGAGGGTGCCGGCGCGAGCGCCGAGCGGCAGCAGCGGACCGTCCAGCTTGGTCACGAAGTCGGCGAAACCCGGGTCGAGGGCGCTCAGGTAGTCGCTCGACGGATACCGGCCGTCCTGACGGATGCCCTTGTAGCCGGCGGTGCAGACGTTACGGGTCTCGGTGCCGCACAGCTGCCACACGATCCAGTCGGCCGCCTCGATGAAGCGCTCGGCGCGCCGGTAGACCTCCGGGTCCTCCGCGAGGATCTGGAGGCCCTTGGCGAACTGCCACTCGGCGGAGATCTTGCCGCCGTAGCGGCCGATCCACGGCTCGCGCCGCTCGTGGGCCAGCGCGTTGATCCGGTCGGCGTACGGCTGGGCGGCGTGGTGCTTCCAGAGCTTGACCCAGGCGTGCGGCCGGCGGCGCAGCTCCGGGATCTCGCAGAGCGGGGTGCCGTCGGCGAGGGTCGGCAGGACCGTGCAGGCGGTGAAGTCGGTACCTATCCCGATCACCTGGGAGGGGCGTACGCCGGCGGCGGCCAGCGCGGCGGGAACGGCATGGCGCAGGACGTCCCGGTAGTCCTCCGGGTCCTGGAGCGCCCAGTCGGGAGGCAGCGCCGGCCCCCCGTCGGGGAGCCCGGACTCGATCACACCGTGGCGGTACTCGTGCACCGCCGTTCCGACCTCGGCACCGTCGCGTACCCGGACCACCAGGGCCCGCCCGGAGAGCGTGCCGTAGTCGACCCCGACCACGTACCGCTCGCCGGCTCCGTGCACCTCGCCCATGACCACCTCCGATCCGTCACCGCAAGTGTTAACGCTCACATCCAGGCCCGTCAAGATACGTCTCGGCAACAGCTCAGTAACGCACGGCGCTACGGCTGTGTCCGCATTGAACGGTTAAGCACGGATGATGCGGCGCGCGGGCGGGCAGTTCGTTGGCTCCCGGTCCGGGTCAGGGCGTGTTAACGAAAACAGGGATCGGTCGGCGGGGTTCCGCTCAGGCTCCGGCAACCGGCGGTGCGGGCGGCGGTAGCGGCAGTTCGACGGCGGCCGTCTCCCCGACCCGCGTGCTCGAGTGCGCCGGCGGCAGCTTCTCCACTCGTGGCAGGCGGCTGTGCAGCCGTCCCCGGTCGGTCGGGTCCGGCCGACCGTCCACCTGGCAGGTCACCATCCGGATCGGCGCGGGTGGCGCGGTGAACCGGCCGGCGCCCCAACGCACCCAGAGCGGGATCCGCCCCGCGTCGGCTTCGGCGAGCAGCTTCTCCCAGGTCCGGCGGCGCGTACCGTGGTCGACCTCGATGACGACCGGTGGTCCGTCCGGGCGCGCGCAGGCCACGTCGAGCACCGACCGCTGTGCGGACATCGGCGGCGGCAGCGGCAGCACGCTGGGCGCCCGCCGGTAGACCCGCCAACCCTGCTCCGCCGCCCAGCCGACCACCACCTCGATGAGTCGGGCGGTGACCTGGTCGGTGGTCAGGTCGGTGAACGTGACGGCGTCGAGCCGCTCCCCCAGCGACGCCGCCAGGCGCTCCCCGTCCGCATCGACCGCCACCGCCGCAGGGTAACCGCGCGACCGCTGTCGTCGCCGGCAGGGCAGCCGGGAACCCCGGGTCAGCCGGGGCGGACCCAGCCGCCGATGCGCGATGATTCCGAGAACGGAAAGCCCCCGTCTCCAAGCAGAGGGAGAAGCGTGATGAGCGAACCCGACGTCCTGATGCGAGGCATCGTGTTCGGCGAGTCGCCGCGCTGGCATGACGGGCGGGTCTGGTTCTCGGACTGGGGCGCGAACCAGGTGATCGCGCTCGACGCTGACGGCGGTCACGAGGTGGTGGCAACCGTCCCGTCGTTCCCGATGTGCATCGACTTCCTGCCCGACGGGCGGCTGCTCGTCGTGGACTCGGCCCGGCGACGGCTGCTGCGCCGGGAGCCGGACGGGTCGCTGGTCCGGCATGCCGACCTCTCCGGCGTCTCGGAGAAGCCCTGGAACGACATCGTGGTCGACGACAGGGGCAACGCCTACGTCAACACCATAGGTTTCGACTTCCCCGGCGGTGAGTTCGCACCGGGCCTGGTCGTGCTCGTCACCCCGGAGGGCGACGTCGAGCGGGTGGCCGACGACCTCGCGTTCCCCAACGGCATGGCGATCAGCCCGGACGGGGCGACCCTGGTGGTCGCCGAGTCGTACGCGAACCGGCTCACCGCCTTCGACATCGGCAGCGACGGCGCCCTCGGCAACCGGCACGTGTGGGCGGAGACGCCCGACGACCATCCCGACGGCATCTGCTTCGACGCCGAGGGCGCCCTCTGGTATGCCGACGTCGGCAACCAGCGCTGCGTTCGGATCCGTGCCGGTGGTGAGGTGTTGGCCACCGTCGGCCTCGACCGCGGCGCCTTCGCCTGCGTGCTCAGCCGCGAGCCGGAGCCGCGCTTGTTCGTCGTCGGCCAGACCTGGGGCGGACCGGAGCCGTCGGCACCCAGCGGGGTGTTGGTGGCGTTCCCGGCGCCCGCACCGGGAGCCGGGAGGCCGTGACCCGGGCACGGCGTCCACCGCCGATGTCCCGCCGATCGATGACGCGCGTGAGCGGCAGCCTGCGGTGGCTAGCCGGCGGGATGGGTGCCGGGGGTGTGCCCGAAGGTGCGTCGGAACACGTCGATGAACGCGCTCGCCGAGGACCAGCCACACCGGTGCGCCACGGCGGTCACCGGCGTGCTGGCCGCCAGGAGGACGAGAGCGTGATGCAGGCGTAGCTGGGTGCGCCACTGCGGGAAGGTCATCCCGAGGTCGCTGCGGAACAGCCGGGACAGGGTGCGATCGCTGGCGCCCACCGCACGACCGAGTTCGGCGAGCGTACGGGTGTCGCCCGGGTCGGCCTGCAACATGGCGCACAGGGCCTGCAACAGCGGCGTGCGGGGTGCTGGAACGTGCAGCCGCTGCTGAGGAGCGGCCCGCACCTGGTCGAGCAGCACGGCGCGCATCCGGGCGCGCTCCGGGCTGCCGTCGTCCGTGCTGCGGGTGTACGCGACGATCAGTTCGCGCAGCAGTGGGCCGACGGACAGCACCGTCGGGGTGTCCACACCGAGCGGATTGTCCTCGGCGGGCAATCCGACCAGGTGCAGGTCGAGGTCGCCGTAGGCACGGTGGGCGTGCACCGTTCCCGCCGGCACCCAGATCGCGCGCGTGGCCGGAGCGATCCACGATCCCTCGCTGGTCGTCACGGCCAGCACCCCCCGACCGGCATAGACGATCTGGTGGTCGTCGTGCCGGTGAGCGTCGATCTCCCCTCCGGACGCGAGCCGCTGGGTGCGGGTGGGCGCAACCGGGTCGTGGCGTATTTCCGTCATTAGTTGGCAGTTTATCGGAAGCCAGACAGGGCGCGGCCGGGAACCATCGAGGGGGTGCGAAGGAGAACCTCGATCACCCTGCTCTCCGTCGGCCATGCCTGCGTCGACGTCTATCAGGGCGCCGTCGCGGCGCTGGTGCCGCTCTTCGTCGCCGAGCGGGCCTACACCTACGCGGCGGCGTCCGGGATCGTGCTCGCCGCGTCCCTGCTGTCGTCGGTCGCGCAGCCCGCCTTCGGCGCCCTCACCGACCGCTGGGCGCTGCCGTGGTTGCTGCCGGTCAGCACCCTGGTGGGCGGGGTCGGCATCGCGCTGAGCGGACTGAGCGGCGACTACCCCCTCACCCTGCTGTTCGTGGCGCTCTCCGGGATCGGCGTGGCCGCCTACCATCCCGAGTCCGCGCGCCTCGCTCGTGCGGCCAGCGCGGGCAGCCACACCGCCATGGCCTACTTCGCCACCGGCGGCAACGTCGGCTTCGCCCTGGCCCCGCTCCTGGTCGCCGCGGTCACGGCTGCCGGTGGCCTGAGCTGGACGCCGCTGATGGTCGTGCCGGCCCTCGCCGGCACCGCGATGGCAGTGCCCCTGCTGCGCACCCTCGCCCGACGCCAGCGCACCGGGAGCGGAGAGCCGGCGCCGGTCGGGCGGGACGACACCGCCTCGTTCACCCGGCTGAGCCTGGCCGTGGTGTTCCGGTCGATCGCGTTCGTCGGCCTCAGCACGTTCGTGTCCCTCTACGCCCAGCAGCGCATGAGCGGCGGCACGGCGGCCGGCACGGCGGCGTTGTTCGTGCTCTACCTCGGTGGCGTCGTCGGCTCGGTCCTCGGTGGCGCCGCGGCACATCGGTGGGGCCGGGTGGCGGTGTCCCGCCGGTCCTACGCGATCACCGCGATCGCGGTCGCCGGGGTGGTGCTGGTGCCCGGACCCGCCCTCTACCTGTTCGTGGCGTTGACATCGGTCGGCCTCTACCTCCCCTTCTCCCTGCAGGTCACCCTCGCGCAGGACTACCTGCCCACCAGGGTCGGCACGGCAAGTGGGATCACCCTGGGCCTGACCGTCAGCGTCGGGGGCATGGCCAGCCCGCTCCTCGGCCGCCTGGCCGACGCCACCTCGCTCCAGGTCGGACTGATGCCACTCATCGTCATGCCGGCACTGAGCTGGCTGATGTTCCGCAGCCTGCGCGATCCCGAGCCGGCCCGGTGATCCTGGGCCGTGGGCCGTGGGCCGTGGGACGTGGGACGTGGGCCGTCGCGGCGGCGCGGCGAGGCCGCCCCTCGCGGTCGTCCGCCTAGGGATGGTCGGGGCGTGGGTGCCGCCACATCGGCCACAGCACCGGACCTCCGGCGGGTAGTGCCAGGGGCCGGCCACGGTCGCGGAAGTCGTGGCGTAGGTAGAGCCGGCGGCTCTGTTCGGTGGAGGCTTCGAGATACACCGGTAGGGCGGCGGCGTCCGCGACGCGCAGGCCCTCGGCGAGGATCGCGGCGCCGGCGCCGCGCCCTCTCAGGGGCGGCCGAACGGCGATCGAGGCGAGGTAGACGTGCGGTTCGCGGGGACGGTGCCCGAGCACCGTCTCGTTCACCACCGCCAGCCGCCGCGCGACGGCGTCGTCTCCGATCGTGGCCGTCGCGAGCCGCTCGGCTTGCCTCTCCAACTCCTCCGCGCGATGGTGGAGCCACACCGATATCCCGGCGAGGGTGCCGTCGGGAAGTTCGGCGAGGATGACCTGCTCGGTGCGGACCGCGCCGGCCAGTAGCTCACGGAACATCGACCGCGCGCACGCGGCCCGCTGTACCGGGTCCGGGATCACCCAGCACAACACGGCTTCGTCGGCGAACGCGGCCGAGTAGGCGGCGACCACGGCGTCCAACTCGGCGGGCCGGGCGCGACGGGCGGTGACGACGGGATGAGACACGGGCGCTCCTTGCTGGATCCGGGAATGGCTCCTCCCACGGTGGCCGGCCGAGCCACCCGGGCGGGAGTAGTTTCGTCACGACAACCGTTGTGACGAAAGGGATCCGGATGGAACGGTGGTGCGTCGAGTGCCGGGCCGACCTGCCGCCGGCCGCCGGCCGGGGACGAGCGCGCCGTTACTGCTCGCGTAGCTGCCAGGCCCGGGCCTACCGCCGCCGCCGGGACCGTGGACGGGTCACGCCCGCCCCCCGCCCGCTCGGCGCTCCCACTCAAAGCGGGGGTTCTGCCTCCCGGGAAGACCTGGTTCGCGTCGCCGTACGCCTGGCCGACGCCCGCGGCCTCGACGCGGTGTCGGTTCGTGCCGTGGCGCACCGGGCCGGCGTCACGCCGGAGGCGGTCTACCGCTGGGTACGCAACCGGGACGACCTGCTCAGCGCGATGGCCGAGCACGTGCTCGGCACCCCTCGGCACCGCGACGACGGCCACGGCACGCCGCGCGAACGCCTCGAACGACTGGGCCGCGCCGAATGGGCTCTGTACCGCCGCCACCCGTGGCTGCTGACCGTCCTCGCGAGTACGCGACCACCCACCGGACCGCGGGTGCTGGCGATGGTCGACCGCGCCGTGAACGCCCTCGTCGACGCCGGACACGACCCACCGGACGCGTTCGCGGGCTATCTCGCGCTCAGCGGCTACGTGCAGGGTATGGCGCTGCTCCCCCTGGCCGAGCAGGCGGAATGCGACGCCGGCGGCACCGCGTGGTCGACCTGGTCGTCCACCACCTTCGGGCGCCTGGAACGCGCCGGCCGCACCGGCGGCCGTCCCTGGCTCGCCGCGGCACGTCCGGTCGGCCGGACCGACCCGGACCAGGACCTGGACCGCTGGTTCGAGTTCGGCCTCCACCGCCTTCTCGACGGCCTCGTCCCGCCCTCACCAACCGGCGACCCCAGCTCGTGAACCAGCCGTTCACCAGGCAGTGCGGACGGACGGCACGCGTCCGCCTACCAGCGGGGCCGTCCGGGCGGTAGCCGGCATCCCGGGCCTTCTATATGGTGGCACGGTTGCGGGCGGTTGCTTCCCCGATGGCCGGCCCGCGACCGAATTTCCGCGATGGCAGTCGAAACCCCAAAGGTGCTCATTGTGACCGTGGACTCACCGGCAAGCGACCGGCCCGAGCCGGGCAACCCCGACGTGCGGCAGAAGATCGACACGTCGGTGCCGCATTCGGCACGGATCTGGAACTACTGGCTCGGCGGCAAGGACAACTTCGCCGTCGACCGCGCGGCCGGCGACCAGTATCGCCAGGTCTTCCCCGGCGTCGTCGACGTCGCCCGCGCTTCCCGGCAGTTCCTCGTCCGCACGATCACGTTCCTCGCCGGTGAGGCGGGTATCCGCCAGTTCCTCGACGTCGGTACCGGGCTGCCGACGGCGAACAACACCCACGAGGTGGCGCAGCGGATCGCGCCGGACGCCCGGATCGTCTACGTCGACAACGACCCGCTGGTCCTGGTGCACGCCCGTGCGCTGCTGGTCGGCACGCCCGAGGGCAGGACCGCGTACATCGACGCCAACCTCCACGACCCCGCCGCGGTCATCGCCGAGGCCGGCAAGACGCTCGACTTCCAGCAGCCGATCGGGCTCATCCTCAGCGGCGTCATGGGCCACGTACCCGACTACGAGACCGCCCGGTCGCTCACCCGTCAGCTGCTGGCGCCCCTGCCGTCCGGCAGTTACCTGTCCCTCAACGACGGCACCAGCCTGATCAGCCCGGAGATGCAGAAGGCGCAGGACGACTACAACGACACCGGCGCGACGCCGTACACGCTGCGCTCACCCGACCAGATCGCCGGGTTCTTCGAGGGCCTGGAGCTGGTGGAGCCGGGCGTTGTGCCGTGCCCGCAGTGGCGACCCGACGACGAGGTCGACACGCCCGCCGACATCGACGCCTTCGGCGGGGTGGGGCGCAAGCCCTGAGCCGCGCGGGTTGACGACGTGCCCGCCCGGCATGCGGTCGCATGCCGGGCGGCCGCTCAGGAGCCGGTCGGCCGTCAGCCGGGACCGGGTTCCCGCGGTCGACGACGCCGGCCGCACCGAGCGTCGGGCGCCGCCGGCCTGTCGGCTACCGCCACCTGGTCAGGTTGAGCATGTTGCCGTCGGGGTCGAGCACGTGCGCGACCCGCTGGCCCCACGGCATGTCGTTGGGCTGTCCCGGCACGGTGCCGCCGGCTGACTCGACCGTGGGCAGCAAGGCGTCGACGTCCGGGACGTCGGCGCTGAGGATGATCCGTACCGGTGCGCCGATCCGGGTGTCGTCCTTCTGCACGAGGCCGAGCACCGTCTCGCCGATCCGCAGCTCGACGTAGAACTCCGGGCCCTCCTCGGGTACGCGCAGCGTCTGCGTAGCGCCGAGCACCTTCTCGTAGAAGGTGCGCAGGCGGGGCAGGTCGGGCGTGCTGACGACGGGTTGGATCGAGGTCATCGGAAGTCTCCTGAGGTTGGTTGTCAGGAAGGAAGACCAACCAGCCTCCCGGAACTCATCGGTGCCGCAGAGCCCCGGTTACGGATCACGTCGAGGACGCTCGCGGTCACCGGACCGCGACCGCAGCCGCTACTCTGCTCCCGTGGGACTGCGGTTCACGACGCGCGCGTCCGACTCGCCCTGGATCGACACCGTGTGGACCTGCACGAGCGAGCGGGTGACGCAGATGACCTCCGTCGCGACCGTGCACTGGGGCCTGGTGTTCTGGAACCAGGAGGGCAAGGCGTACGCGGCCGTTTCCGGCCCCGAGTCCGGCGCCGGCGTCGCGCCCGTGCCGGAGGGTGCGACCTTCGTCGGCATCGAGTTCTCGCTGGGCACGTCGCTGCGGGCGGTGCCCACGCCGGCCCTGGTCGACGCGGGCGTCGAACTGCCCGGCGCCACCCGCCGCACCTTCCAGTTGGACGGTGCGCGCTGGGAGACGCCCGGCCCGGACGACGCCGAGGCCCTGGTCGGCCGTCTGGTCCGGGCTGGCGCCGTGGTCCGGGATCCGCTCGTCACCGAGGTCCACTGGGGCGGCCGTACCGAGGTGTCGGCACGCACCGTGGAACGCCGGTTCCGCGCCGCGACCGGGCTGACCCAGGGCGCCGTACGGCAGATCGAACGCGCCCGCGAGGCCGCGCTGCTGCTGGCCGGCGGCCTCGCGGCCGCCGACGTCGTCGGCCGGCTCGCGTACTACGACGAGCCGCACCTGGCCCGGGCGTTGCAGCGGTACGTGGGACGCACGGCACGGCAACTGCGGGAAGGTGGCGGCGGCGCCATCGCCCTGGACCTGGTTCAGCCGGTGACGTCGTAGATCAGCTTCAGCACGCCGTTCGGGTAGGCGGCGAAGTCCCGCAGGCGCAGCACCTGCTTGTCCTTGTCTTCGGCGCTGAACAGGCTCTTTCCGGCGCCGAGCAGCGTCGGGAAGACGAGCAGGTTGTAGCGGTCGATCAGGCGTGCGTTCGACAGGCGTCGGGCCAGCTCGGCGCTGCCGTGGATGAAGATCGCACCGCCCTCGCTCTTCTTGAGATCGAGAACGTCGTCGGTGGAACGCAGGATCGTCGTCGGGCCCCAGCCCTCGACGAGCGCGTCCTCGGGCAGCGTGCTCGACACGACGTACTTCGGCAGGTCCTTGTAGGCGGCGTGGTCCTCCGAGTCCCGCCATACCGGCGCGAACATCTCGTAGCTACGGCGGCCGAACAGCAGCGCGGTGGTCTCGGCGAGCTCCTCCCCCTTGAGAGCGAAGGCCTCGGGCAGGACCTCGACGTCCTTGAACACCCAGCCACCGCTGCGGTGCTCCTCGCCCGGCCCGCCGCCGGGCGAGTCCACCACGCCATCGAGCGACATGAACCCGGTGTAGACCAGCTCACGCATGTGTCTTCTCCTCGTAATCGGAATGCCGGCGCCCATGATAGGAGCGGCCATGGCGGCCGTCTTGTACAGAAACGACGGCCGAGGTTCCCGGTGGCGCGGGGCCCCACGACCGCCGCCAGCTCGCCGACACGGTGCTGCTCAGCCGGTTGCCCAGGACCGGTTCACCACCTGGTACATGGCGTGGTCCTGCCACCGGCCGGCGATGTTGAGGTACTCCGGCGCCATGCCGAACCGCACGAACCCGTTGCGTTCCAGCACCCGCTGCGATCTGACGTTGTGCAGCAGGGTCTCCGCCTGCACCCGGTGCAGCCCCAACTCCTCGAAGGCCACCCGCACGATCTCACGTACCGCCTTCGTCGCGAACCCTCGGCCGTTGTGACTGGCGCTCACCCAGTAGCCCATCGCGCAGGACTGGAAGGGGCCGCGCACTATGCCGTTGAGCGTGATGCGGCCGATCACCCGCCCGGAGTCGTCGAGGATGACGTGGGGCAGCTTCGGTCCCTGCTCGTACTGCTGGAGATCGGCTGCGATGACGGCGCGCTGGCCGTCTGCCGTGAAGTAGTCCTCACTCCGGAGCGGGTCCCACGGCGCGAGAAAATCACGGTTGACGCGGAGCAGGTCGGCCAGGGCCGGCGCATCCTCCGGGGTGATGAGTCGGGTGATCGTCACCCGTCCATCGTCCCAGGCGGGATGTGCCCCTCCTCGCCAGGCCGCACCGGCAGCGAAGTGGTTCCGGGTGACTGGGGCCACCGGCGGGCGGGCTTCCCGTCCGAGCTCCCGGCTGCCAGGGTGACGTCATGGTCGACAGCGAGGTGACGCGCCGCGTCGTCGGTGACTTCCTCCGGTACGTCCGCTCCGGCCGGGAGCCGCAGCGGGCGGCGGAGTTCATGGCGCCCGCGGTGCGTGCCCACCAGGTGCAGTCCGAGGACCTCGCCACCGTCGAGCGGACGCCGGCCGACTACGCCGAGCACGTCCGGGAGATGACCGCCACCTGGGGCGCGTTCGACCTCACGGTCGAGGAATTCCTCGTGGATGGCGCGCGGGCGTACGTCCGGCTGGTCCAGGTGGGGCGGCACCTCCAGCCGGTGGCTGGGATCGCGCCGACTGGTCGGACCGTCCGCCAGATCAACTCGGTCGTCTACCACGTCGAGGATGGCTGATCAGGGAGTACTGGATGCAGATCGACCGGGCCGGGCTGCTGGCCCAACTCCGCGACGATTCCTGACCCCTTCGGTTCAAGAACTCGTCGTCGCACAGCGATGGACGTGCGTCGTCACATCGCCACCCCGCTTCCATTGCCAACCGACGCGGACCGAGACAGCCAGGCAAACTAGGTCCGGCGACTCAGGCGAGTCGATGCCCGTTGGACGAGACTCAGCGCATGACCAGCGCAGCCGAGGGTGAGCAGCATGGCTCTGCCGTCGAGCGGTCCTCCCCCACTCCCGGGCGGGGCCACTGGGCATGGCCGTGGGTCCTGCTGATCCTGACCCTGCCGGGCGCCGGGCGATCCCTGTACGTAGCCGCCGTGAACGCCGCGTCATTCTTCGGCGAGCAACCCTCCCCCAGCGAACACGCCAACGCCGGTGCCGCTGCCCTGTCCGGAGCATCGCTGTGGCTGGCAACAGCCGTCGTCACGGCGGTCGTGTTCCGCCGCGTCGTGGTGCCCGTGCTGTGTGGCCTCGGCGTCGCCTACTTCGCCGCGCTGGCCTATCCGGCTCTGCGGCGACCTGCTCCGCTGGACACGGCGGATTTCGCTGCCTGGCTCTCGGCCTGGGCGCCACCGACGAGTTGGATAGTGGGCGTCTGCGGCGCCTTCGCCCTGGTGCTGCGGACGTGCGGCCGCCTACGAACAGCAGTGTCGGAGAGCGGCGGCCACGCGGGCCACCGCCGATGCCGTCGCTGGCTCCGGTAATGATGATGGTTCGCTGGAAAAGCGTCCGGCGGCGCAGGCGTCGGAACAGCCGGACGCGCTCAGCCTGCTCGACAACAGCAGCGTGACTCAGCCGTCTGTCGGGATCCACGCGGCGATGTCGACGTCACGTGGGTGTACGGGTTCGGAGAGGACGACGCCGGTGGTGGTGTCGCCCAGTTCGGTGAGGCGCTCGATGACCTGCTCAAGGTGCTCCGCGTCCCGCACCGCGATGGTCAGCTCGTAGCAGTTGTGCCCGGTGACGTGGACGCAGGAGAGCACGTGCCCGATGGCGAGCAACTGCTCACGCACCCCCCGGGAATTGCGGACGGAACGGTGCCGCGGACGCAGGGACACGTGGGCGCGCAGGCCCAGCCCGAGCCGGGCGAGGTCGAGGTGGACCCCGTAGCCCTTGATGACGCCGGAGTCCTCGAGGCGCCGCATCCGCTCGGCGACCGCCGGGCGGCTCAGCGACACGCGGCGGCCCAGCTCGGCGACGCTGATCCGGGCGTCACGGGAGAGTTCACGGATGATCGCGAGATCCGCGGCGTCCCACGATGACGATCTGTCGGCAGCCAAGGGGGATCAACTCCTTATCGACGGTCGATGCGCGCTGATGCCGTCGAAGTGGCATGGGCGAAGGGTCCGCTGCAGCCTACTGTCATCCACCATGAAGGCGACGGTCCTGCGCGAGGCTGGCTGGGTGGACGTCATCGACGTCCCCGACCCGATGATCGAGCATCGTGGTGACGCCGTGGTGAGGGTGTCCCTGGCGGCCGTGTGCGGATCCGATCTCTGGCCCTACCGGGGCCAGGAGTCGTTCACGCCCGGCGATCGCATGGGGCACGAATGGATCGGGGTTGTCGAGGAGGTCGGCGCGGACGTCGCTCGGGTCCGGCCGGGCGATCTCGTTCTGGCCCCGTTCGCCTTCGCGGACGGAACCTGCCCCGCATGCCGTGACGGCTGGTTCACCTCCTGCCCTGCCGGCGGCTTCTGGGGTGGTGGCAACGGCGGGGGTCAGGCCGAGGCCGTCCGCGTGCCGTTCGCCGACGCGACGCTGGTCCCGGTGCGTACGGATGCTGACGCGGAGCTGGTGCGCCGACTGCTGCCGCTGACCGACGTGATGGCGACCGGCACGCACGCCATCGCGCTGGCCGGCGTCCGGCCGGGTGTGACCGCCGTCGTCCTGGGCGACGGTGCCGTCGGGCTCTGCGCAGCGCTCGCCGCGCGCCGTGCAGGAGCGGCACGGATCATCCTCGTCGGCCGTCACCCCGACCGGAGCGCTCTCGCCACACGGATGGGGGCGACTGATGTCCTCGCCGCCGACGACCCGGCGACCGTCGGCCTCATCCGGGAGGCGACCGAGGGTGGCGTACCGGGCGTCGCCGAATGCGCAGGGACGCAGTCCGCCCTCGACCTCGCGATCGATCTGGTCCGGCCGGGCGGCACGATCGGCTCCGTCGGCGTACCCAACGGCGTGGACCGGGTCGACCTCTACCGGCTGTTCCGCCACAACATCACCCTGAGGGCCGGGGTCGCCCCGGCCCGCCGTTACCTGGAGCCCCTCCTTGCCGACGTCCTCGCCGAGCGGCTGGACCCGTCACCCGTCTTCTCGGCCGAGGTCCCCCTCGATGCCGTCGCCACCGCCTACCAGGCCATGGCCACCCGCCAGGCAGTCAAGATCGCCATCCGGCCTTGACCCGATACGACCCGAGGAGTCGCACGATGCACCAGGAACTCGAGCCCGACTACCCGATCCTGACGCCACGGCTGGCGCTGCGGCCGCACCGTACCGACGACCTCGACGACCTGCTCGAATTCCACGGCGATCCCGAGGTGGTGCGATTCCTTCCGTGGCCCCTCCGCGACCGGGCGGCGACGAACGCCGCGCTCACCGCCAAGCTGGATCAGGCGACCCTCACCGAGCCGGGCCAGTGGCTGGTGCTCGCCGTGGAGCTGCGCGAAACGAAGACCGTGATCGGCGAGATCCTCCTGAAGTGGGCCAGCGCCGAGCACCGGCAAGGAGAACTCGGCTTCGTCCTCGCGCGCGCCCACCAGGGCAAGGGGTACGCCGCGGAAGCCGCCGCCGCGATGCTGCGCCTGGGCTTCGAGGACCTGGGCCTGCACCGCATCACCGCGGTGTGCGTCGAGGGCAACATTTCCTCGGCCCGCCTCCTGCGACGCCTGGGCTTCAGCCAGGAAGCGCGGCTGGTCGACGACATCTGGTTCAAGGGCGGCTGGGCCACCCGGCTCCTCTTCGCGTTGACCGAGGACGCCTGGCGGACGCCTGCGACGACCGGCAGGGACCGGGAGGAGATCGACGCCCTCATCCGCTGCTACTTCGACGCCTTCACCTCCGGTTCCGGAGTCGACGAACGCATGGCGGCACTGCGCGACGCGATGCTGCCTGGAGCCATCATCGTCCGAACGTGCGGGATGGCTCCCGCGGTGTACGACGTCGACGCGTTCATCGAGCCGCGGCGAGCCATGCTCACCGACGGCACGCTGACCGACTTCAAGGAAGAAGCCCGGTCGGGCCGGCTGGACCTGTTCGGCGACATCGCGCAGTGGTTCGGCAGGTACGCCAAACTGGGCCGCATGAACGGTGCCCCCCACACCGGCGGCGGGATGAAGTCGATCCAGTTCGTGCGCACCGACGCCGGCTGGCGCATCAGCGCGGCCGCATGGGACGACGACCGCCCGCAGCGATAGGCAAATGGTCGACAGCTTCGTGGCGGGCGGCATCGCTCCTGACGAGACAGCGAGATGTCTCGCAACTCGCTCGTGACCGCCCTGCCCCGGGGATTTCCCGGGGCAGGGCGGCGATCAGCACGAGGCCGGCTGGGTGGAGGGATGCGCGATTGGCGTCGCGACTGCCCGACGAGGAGGTCCGCCACGGAGCCGCTCGCGGCGCGCCGCACCCGTGATCGTTTGGCTACGATGCCCAGGATGGCGGGGATGGGAACACGCGGGGAAGGTAGCTGAGGCGGTGTTTCCGCCTGGGCGTGTGGCCGGACGGGGACGCGGATGGTACCGGGGCGACTGTCACGTGCATTCGCGGCGCTCGCACGGGGGTGAGCTCACGCCCGAGCAGCTCGCAACCGCCGCTCGTGAGATCGGGCTGGATTTCATCGCCGTCACCGAGCACAACACCGTGGACACCCATGGCGCCTGGGGCGATCTCGCTGACGACCTGTTGGTGGTCCTCGGCCAGGAGGTCGTCACCCATACCGGACATTGGCTGGCGCTCGGTCTGGCGCCCGGTCAGGTGGTCGACTGGCGCTACGGCGTTCGTGACGGCCTGGTCGACCGAGCTGTGGACCAGGTCCATCAGGCCGGCGGTCTCTGCGTCGCCGCCCACCCACACGCTCCGTACCCGTCCGGCTCTTTCATGTATCCGTTCGAAGGATTCGATGCGGTCGAGGTGTGGAACGGGCTCTGGAGTTCGGACCTGCCCTGGAACGCCGACAACGAGGCGGCGGTAGCCGAGTGGGGTCGCGCTCTGGCGGCCGGGATACACCAGGGGCGTTGGCGTCCCGCGGTGGGTAACAGTGACGTACATCTGCGAGGTCAGCTCGGAGTTCCGCAGCTGGTCGTGCGGGCCGAGGACCTCGGCACCCGCGCCGTGCTCGCCGGGATCGCGGCCGGACACAGCTGGATTGCCGAATCGGCAGCGGTTCGGTTGACGTTCACGGCCTGCGCGGGCGACCGCACGGTCGGGATCGGTGAGCAGCTGGACACCTGCGGGGCGCCGGTCGTGGCACGGGTACGGGTGACGGGTGTGCCAGACGGCACGATGAGCTTCCACACCGATCGCGGCGTGGTGCACCGCGACGTGTTGCCCCGTGCGGGCGCAGGCAGGGTGGAGTGGTCCACGAGCGCCAGCGAGTCGATGTTCATTCGTGTCGAGGTACGCCATCCCACCGGGCACATGGCGGCAATGACCAACCCGATCATCTTGATGTGAGAGCACGTCGGCGTGCCTCCGCGGCGGAAGCCCTTGAGGCCGTCGTCAGCCAACGGTCGTCGATCGGGGGCGAGCGCCTCGGCGATCGACGCCATCAGGCGGAGGTTCGCAGTCCGGCCGCCGTACCGACCACGACCATCTGCCCCAGCGCCAGGCGGTGTGGACGGCGCAGGCGGGGGGCTGTCAGTCGATGACGGCGGTGGCCTCCACCTCGACCAGCAGGTCCGGCTCGCCGAGCGCGGCAACACCGATCAGCGTGATCGGCTTGACCGGGTCGATCCCCAGCCTCGCGGCCGCCCGGGACACACCCTCGCCCAGTGCCGGCATCTTGTCCGGCGACCAGTCCACGACGTAGATGGTCAGCTTCGCCACGTCGTCGAAGGAGCTGCCGATCCCAGCGAGGGCGGTACCGACATTGAGGTACGCCTGCTCGACCTGGGCGGCCAGATCTCCCTCGCCGACGGGGTTTCCGTCGGCGTCGCGGGCGACCTGCCCGGCCAGGAACACCAGCCGGGATCCGGTGGCGATCGACAACTGCCGGTACACCTCTGGCTTCGGCAGTCCGTCGGGGTTGACCAGCTCCACGGCCATGACCACTCCATCCGTCAGACACAAGATCGATGGCTAAACATAGCATCGCTATGTAATGTGCCACCATGGCCAGGACCAAAGACCCTGCGATCCGTACGCTGTTGATCGAGCGGGCCGCGCAGATGCTCCGAGCCCGCGAGCCGGTCACGCTGCGCTCGATCGTCGCGGGTACCGGCGTGTCGACCATGGCCGTCTACACCTACTTCGGCGGGATGGACGGCTTGTGGCGAGCGACGCGTCAGGAAGGATTCACTCGATTGGCCGCCAGGCTGCGAGCTGTCCCGCTATCCGCAGACCCGGTACGAGACCTCGCCGCCCTCGGGGCGGCGTACCTCTCCAACGCCCTGGTCAACCCCGACCTCTACCGCGTGATGTTCGACGCCGGGTTCGAGCTGGAAGACCCCGCAGCCGCGGACGCAACGCTGCATTGTCTCGTGACCACCATCCAGCGCGCCAAGGAGCTCGGGCGGTTCCGCCCCGACGCGGACCCGTTGGCCCTGGCCACGCAGAGCTGGGTGATCGGCCACGGCCTGGTGTCCCTGGTGACCACCGGTCCACTGGAGCGCCAGGCGCTCGACCACGGCGCGCCCATGCTCACCGCGTTGTTCATCAGCTACGGCGATGAACCAGACGCCTGCCGTCGCTCGGTCGAACTCGGCTGGCACCCGTACCCTCACCCCAGCGACCCTTGACATCCCCTCACCGGGCGGCCAGCAGCTCGAGAACCCCGATGGTCTCAACAGGGTTGGTCGACGTGCCGTTTCATCGGCGCTGAGCAGCGGAGCCGTCCACTGACGTCCGCGCCGAGCGTCGCCCGCGATCGGGTTGCCACGGCCTGCTGGGGGCGTAGCCGCGGAGAAAGGCGCCCTGCCCCGGACGCTCCACCCGAGCCGTCCTGAACCTCGTGACAAAGCTCAACGCCGACGACGGTCTTCGGCCATCGTGACCGGACAGACATCGAGGTGATGCTCGATCGACCATCCACGAAGCACCCACAAGGAGGTGTCACGCGGGTGACTCATGCGGCTACATCTGTTCGGCAGCGGCACTGGCGGTAAGGAGATCGGCGAGGGCGGCCCTGGAGTTCTGGAGCGTGGAGATCTTCCCGTCCAGCCGGCGGAGCTGTTCCTGCAGCGTCGGCGCCGCACAGTGCTCCAGTTCCGGGCCGGGTCCCTCGACGCAGGGCAGCACCTCGCGGATGACATTGGTGGGCAAGCCGGCGGCGAGCAGGGCCCTGATGTGACCGACCACGACCGGGGCGTCATCGTCATAACGACGGTGACCACCGCCGGCCCGGTGGGACGTGAGCAGTCCCTGCTCCTCGTAGTAGCGCAGCAGGCGTGGGCTGACCCCGGTCGCGCGCGCCAAGTCCCCGATCCTCATCGTCATGTGATCCCCGCCATCCACGCTTGAAACTCACATGGGTGTCAGATTCTACGTTGCTGGTATGTCCTCCTTCGTTGTGCAACGTAATGGTCAGGCGGCGACCGCCGAGGAGCTTGCGCCGCTCGCCTTCGCGGGCTATGCCCACTTCACCGCCATGCAGGTGCGTGGGGGCCGGGTCCGCGGTCTCGACCTGCATCTGGAGCGGCTGCGGCTCGCCTCGGTGGAGCTGTTCGGTCACGCCCTGCCGGACGATCAGGTGCGCTCCTACCTGCGGGCGGCGCTTGCAGCGGGCCCGGCCGACATGTCGCTGCTCGCCACGGTCTACTCGCCGTCGGGCGAGTTCACCGTGGCCGGGCGTGAGGTCCAGGCCGAGGTCCTGGTCCGCACGGGACCGGCCGCGTCCGGCCCGCAGGGCCCGCTGATGCTGGCGACCGTCGAGTACGAACGGGTCCTTCCGGCCGTGAAGCATGTCGGCGAGGTCGCCAAGACGTACTTCCTCCGGCAGGCCGTCGGGCAGGGCTTCGACGATGCCGCCTTCGTCGACCGCCAGGGTCGGCTCAGCGAGGCCTCGATCTGGAACCTGGCGTTCTGGGACGGGTCTGCAGTGGTGTGGCCCGAAGCCGACATGCTGGGCGGGACCACGATGGGTATCGTCCGCCGGCAGCTGGACCGTCTCGGTGTCCCGCAGCGCGTGCAGGACATCACGCTCGCCGATCTGCCGGCACTTGCCGGGGCGGTGGTCATGAACTCGTGGACGCCCGGAGTGGCGGTCCACCGGATCGGCGCCGTGCCCTTGCCCGAGGCGCCGTCCTTCGTCGAGCTGCTTCACCGCGCCTACCAGTCCGAGCCGCTCCTCGCACCGTGAGAGCCGGCATCACCTGATATCGGGACCACCCCGGCACCCGCCCGCCGGGAGCCGCTTGCCAGTGGAGGCGGGTCCAGCGTCGCGACCCGCCTCCACCAGCCTCGCCCGCATGCGACGCTCCCCCGCAACCGGTACGACGGGACGGGTCAGCGCTGGACGGCGAGGATGCCGATCAGGCTGGCGCCGCCTGACGGCGTCCCAACCCGCGCGTGGTGGCACGGGGTGGGACGCCGACATGGCTCGCGCGGGTACGTCTACCCCACGCCCTGGTCGTGCGGGACGGTGACGGTGACGGTGCAGCCGACCGGCCGGCCGATCTCGTCGTGGCCGCCGTACGTCAGCGTGTAGACCCGGTCCCCGCCGTTGCCGGCCCGTTCCGCCCGCAGCTTGCCGGCGGTGTCGGGCGTGCCGGCGGTGAAGTCGCTGACGTCCGCGGCGTCGCCGCCGGTCACGGTGGTGAGGGCGAACGCGTTCGGGCCGAGCACCCCGTCGCGCAGGTCCACGGTCACGGCCACGTCGACCAGTTCGTGGTTCGGCGGCCACAGGACCGGGCGGTCCACGGAACAGTCCAGCTGCCGCTGCGGCACCGGCTCGGGCAGCGTGGCGACCGCGTGGCCGATCGTCGCGGTGAGCCGCCCGCCGGCCTCGTAGTACATGTGCATCGTGCGGCCGTCGAGGTAGAACGTCGGTGCGGCCGACCGGCCCAGGTCGGGTGCGGTGCTCATCGAGTCGTGCACGATGCCGAGGTGGATCTCCTGGTCGAAGTTCTCGCCCACGTCGACGGCGTGCATGTTGCCGTCGGCGGCATGGAAGATCACCAGGTTGCGGTCGTTCCAGCGCAGGAAGAACGGTCCGGAGGCGTTGGGCCCCTCGACACCCTGCGGCGTCACGATCGGTTCGGGCTGGATGGCCCAGGTCCGCGCGTCGTTGGAGACCGCCCAGCGGATCCGGCGGGACACCGGCCCGGTCGGTCCGGGCGGCGCCGCCGTGGGGTTGTCCATGAAGACCATCAGGTAGCGGGTTCCCAGGCGCGGCACGGACTGCTCGAACACCCGGGCGTACGAGGTCTCGCCACCGGTCGTCTCGTCCCGGGCGACCGCCGTCCCGCCGTAGCTGAAGTGGATGCCGTCGTCGGAGGTGGCGTAGCGGGTTATCGAGTTCTCGCCGTGGTAGTAGAGGAACAGCTTGCGCTCGCCCTCCACCCACACCGCGTGCGGGGAGGACACGTGGCTGACGGTCGGGTAGTGCGGCAGCCAGGTGTTGCTGACCAGGGGGTTGGCCCGGTACTCGGTCCACGGGCCGTCGATCGAGTCGGCGTACGCGAGGGCGATGCCGCCGGGCCGTTCGTGCGGGGCGTAGTACATGTAGTAGGTCCCGAGCGGGTCGGCGAAGTAGTCGGCGGCCCGGATGACGCTCGGGAAGATGAACTCGTTCGTCGGGTTGTAGTCGAGGTTGCTCTTGTCGAAGGCGGTTCCCGCGTAGCTGAACCGCGGGAAGTCGAAGGCCGGGTCGGCGGTGGCCGGCGCGGCGCCGGCCAGGGTGGCGACGAGCAGGCCGGCGCCGGCCGCCGCCGTGACGGCGCGCCGGGGTGAGGGGACAGGTGCTCTCGTCATGCGTCTTCCTCTTCGGTCGGATCGGTCGAACGCGGGCTGTCCTGATCGGATGGCCGGAGCCGGTCCCGGGCGCACGACGCCGACGGTCGGCACCGTGGAGGCTCACCCCGCCTCGCCGCTCAGCAGGTGGTGACACGGAGTAAGGATGCGCGAGGACCCGACCGTCGACCGTCCGACCGGTCCACGGTGCTAATACGTATTAGCATCTATGTTTCTCGAATGTTGCGCGGTCGAGCGGCGTCCTGTCAAGAGGCGGCACCGCCCGCCGTGACGGCCACCCGCCAGCCGGCCGGACCGACCCGCCAAGAAGCCGGCACCTTCCGCTAATGCGCATTACTTCAGGGACTTCACCTCCACGAAATCTCGCGTCACCCTCTTGACACCGACGGGAGGGCACGCCAGGCTCCTTGCCAACGCCGAGCGCTAATACGCATTAGCCACACCGGAAGGACCCGTCGTGGCCACTCCCCCCAGACGCGTCACCCAGCGTGACATCGCCCGCTTGGCGGGCGTCAGTCAGGCGACGGTGTCCCTGGTGCTCAACAACCGGGCCGACGCGGAGGTCCGGATCGCTCCGGAGACCCGTGACCGGGTGCTGCGGGCGATCGCCGAGACGGGGTACGCCGCGGACCCGGTGGCCCGCCGGCTCGCCGCGCGGTTCAACCGGATCATCGGCGTCTTCACCTACGAGCCCGCCTTCCCCAGCGGCAGCCGGGACTTCTTCCACCCCTTCCTGCTCGGCATCGAGGAGTACGCCGAGCGGGTCGGCTGCGACCTGCTGCTGTTCACCAGCGCACCCGTGGTCGACGGCCGGCGGCGCATCTTCCACCAGGACAACCGGTTGCGCCTGGCCGACGGGTGCATCCTGCTCGGGCGCGAGATCGACGGCGCGGAGCTCCAGCGGCTCAACCGCGACGGGTACCCGTACGTCGCCGTGGGGCGCCGCGACGACGCCGGTGGGCCGGTCCCCTACGTCGGCGCGGACTATGCCACGGCGGTGAGCCGGCTCGTCGAGCAGGCGCTGCACCGCGGCCACCGGCGCCTGGCGTACCTGAGCATGGGCGGCACCGCCGAGTCCTCCGCGGACCGCCGCCGTGGGTTCGACGCCTCCACCGCGGCCGCGGAGCACGCCCGCCAGCGGACCGCGACGGCCCGGGACGCCGACACCGTCCTCGACGACCTGCTCGCCGAGGGGACGACGGTCGCCCTCGTGGAGGACTTCGCCACCGCCGTGGCGCTCGAGTCGGCCGCCCGCCGGCGCGGGCTGACCGTGCCGGGCGGCCTGTCGATCATCACCCTCGGCGACCCGACGGCGCCGGTCCCCACCGACATCGCGTTCACCGGGTTCCGCATCCCCCGCGAGGAGATGGGCCGGCAGGCCGTCGAGGTGTTGCGGGGTGTCATCGACGGCAGCGCGGCCGGCGTGCAGCAACGACTCCTCCCCTGCGAACTCGTCGAGGGCGACACCCTCGGCACCCCCGAACCGGCGGCCGACCGCCGCTGAGGCGGTGCGGCCGCTCAACTGGAAGGAAGCAAGTGGTACAGATGCGTGCGGACGTCCTCGTCGTCGGGGGCGGACTGGGTGGCGTGGCCGCCGCGCTCGCCGCGGCCCGGGCCGGCCGGTCCGTCATCCTGACCGAGGAGTTCGACTGGCTCGGCGGGCAGCTCACCAGCCAGGCCGTCCCGCCGGACGAGCACTCCTGGATCGAGCAGTTCGGCGCCACCGCCAGCTACCGCGCCCTGCGCAACGGCATCCGCGACTACTACCGCCGCTACTACCCGCTGACCGAGCGCTCCCGCGGCTGGACCGACCTCAACCCGGGTGCCGGCTGGGTGAGCCGGATCTGCCACGAGCCCCGGGTGGCCGTCGCCGTTCTCGAGCAGATGCTCGCCCCGTACCGCGGCGCCGGCCGGTTGACGGTGCTCCAGCCGTACCGGCCGGTGGCCGCGGAGACCGACGGGGACCGGGTCACCGGGGTCACCCTGGCCCACCGGGACCGCGACGACCGGATCGACGTCACCGCGCCGTACATCCTGGACGCCACCGAGACCGGTGAGCTGCTGCCGCTGACCGGCACCGAGTACGTCACCGGGTTCGAGTCGCAGGCGCAGACCGGGGAACCGAGCGCGCCCGCCGAGGCGCAGCCGATGAACATGCAGGCCGTCTCGGTCTGCTTCGCCATCGACCACGTCGACGGCGACCACACCATCGACCGCCCGGCCGGCTACGACTTCTGGCGGGACTACAAGCCCGACTTCTGGGGTGACCGGCTGCTGTCCTGGCGGTCGCCGCATCCGCGCACCCTGGAGATCGTCGAGCGCAGCTTCACCCCCAACCCGGACGACGACCCGTTGAGTGTCAATGCCGACCAGCGCCTCAACCCCGGCGACGGCAACCTGTGGACGTTCCGGCGGATCGCCGCCCGGCGCAACTTCACCGACGGCTCGTACGGCAGCGACATCACGCTGGTGAACTGGCCGATGATCGACTACTTCGAGGGCCCGGTCATCGACGTGCCGAACGCGTCGTGGCACCTGGCCAAGGCCCGGGAGCTGTCGTACTCGGTGTTGTACTGGTTGCAGACGGAGGCCCCCCGGCCGGACGGCGGCACCGGTTTTCCCGGACTGCGGCTGCGCGGGGACGTGACCGGCAGCCGGGACGGCCTGGCACAGGCCCCGTACATCCGGGAGTCCCGCCGGATCCGGGCCGAGTACACGGTGGTGGAGCAGGATCTCTCGCTGGCCGTGCGGGGCGACCACGGCGCGGTGCGGTACCCCGACTCGATCGGGGTGGGGATGTACCGCATCGACCTGCACCCGTCGACCGGTGGCGACAACTACATCGACGTCGGCTCCTGCCCGTTCGAGATCCCGCTCGGCGCGCTGATCCCGCAGCGGATGGAGAACCTGCTGCCGGCCGGCAAGAACATCGGCACCACGCACATCACCAACGGCAGCTACCGACTGCACCCGGTCGAGTGGAACGTCGGCGAGGTCGCCGGTCTGCTCGCCGACTTCTGTCTGGCGCGGGGCGAGTCCCCGCGCGCGGTCCGCGGCACCCCCCGCCTGCTGGCCGAATTCACCGACCGTGTCTCGGCTGCCGGCGTCGAACGGCGCTGGCCGCGGATCGCGGGCTACTGAAACCCCCGGTGAGGAGAAGGATATGAGAACAGGAAAGGGCCTACGCGTTGTCGCCGCGGCGCTGACCGGCGCCCTCGCCCTGTCCGCCTGCGGCGGCGGCGAGGCCGAGGACAAGGGCCCGGCCAACCTCCGGGTGACCGTCTGGTCGGCCAACGAGGCGCACCTGAAGCTGTTCAACGAGATCGCCGACGAGTACCGCAAGAGCCACCCCGACGTCGCCGGGATCACGTTCGACCCGCTGCCGTTCGAGAACTACACCACCACGCTGACCACCCAGATCGCCGGCGGCAACGCCCCCGACCTGGCGTGGGTGTTCGAGAACTCCGCGCCCGACTTTGTCGCCTCGGGCGCGCTGCTGCCACTGGACGAGACCCTCAAGAAGGCCGAGGGCTACCAGTACGACGACATCTCCCCGGCCACCCTCAAGCTCTGGCAGAACGGCGGGAAGCTGTACGCGTACCCGTTCTCCACCTCGCCGTTCGGTGTCTTCGTCAACACCGACCTGCTCAAGCAGGCCGGCCAGAAGACCCCGGCCGAACTCATCGCCGCCGGCCAGTGGACCTGGGACGCCGCGCTGGCCGCAGCCGGCGCCACCCAGGCCGCCACCGGCAAGGCCGGCCTGGTCATCCGCGACTTCGACTACAAGGGCTGGGACAACCTGTCCACCTTCTGGACCGGCTGGGGCGCGCAGGCGTGGAGCGAGGACGGCAAGTCCTGTGGCTTCGCCAGCCCGGAGATGGTCGACGCGATGACCACCCTGCACAAGGCGATCTTCACCACGAAGGCGCTGCCCGGCCCGGGCACGACCGCCGACTTCTTCGCCGGTGACGCCGCCATGACGGTCACCCAGATCTCCCGCGCCTCGCTGCTGAAGGACGACGGCTTCGCCTGGGACCTGGTGCCCCTGCCCGCCGGGCCGAAGGGGCCGTACGCGGTGGTCGGGCAGGCCGGCATCGGGGTGATGAAGCGGAGCCCGCACGCCGACGTCGCCGCCGACTTCCTCGCGTTCCTGACCAACCCCACCAACTCGGCCAAGCTGGCCCAGTTCTTCCCGCCGCCGCGCCAGTCCCAGCTGACCGCGGAGACGCTGGCCAAGACGAACCCGAAGCTCAAGCCGGAGCAGTTGCAGAAGGTCGTCATCGACGGCATCACCAGCGGCGTCGTCAAGCCGAGCCACGCCGGGCAGGCCGAGATCAGCCAGCAGGTCCGCGCCGGGCTGGACCCGCTGTGGAAGCCGGACGCGGACGTCAAGGCCGTCCTGGACGGGGTCTGCGCCAAGATCCAGCCGATGCTGGCGAAGTAAGGAACCCGATGACCCGTACGGACACCAGGGTGGGCCCGGTCGAGGCCCGGCCCGCCCTGGTCCCGGCGCGGCCGTTCTGGACCAGCCGCCGCCGCGACCACCTCACCGGATACCTCTTCATCGCGCCGCAACTGATCGGCAGCGCGGTGTTCGTGATCCTGCCGCTGATCCTCGTCGTCTGGTACAGCCTGCACGAGTGGAACGTGCTCGCCGGCACGTTCGAGTTCGTCGGCACCGACAACTACGCGGCCCTGGCGGAGGACCCCAACCTCGGGTCGGTGCTGCGGGCCACCGGCCTGTTCTCCGTCGGCCTGGTGGTGTTCAACCTCGCCCTGGCGTTGCTGCTGGCGGTCCTGCTCCACCAGAAACTGCGCGGGACGATCGTGTTCCGCACCCTGTTCTTCTCCCCCGTCGTCGTGTCGCTGGTGGCCTGGACCATCGTGTGGGGCTTCCTGCTACAGGACAACGGCGGCGTCAACGGCCTGCTGGACACGGTCGGGGTGGACGGCCCGAACTGGCTGCGCGGCGACGGCACCGCGATGCTGTCGGTCATCGTCGTGCAGGTCTTCAAGAACGTCGGCCTGAACATGGTGCTGTTCCTCGCCGCCCTGCAGGGCGTGCCGGGCGAGCTGTACGAGGCCGCCGAGGTGGACGGGGCCAGCCGGCTGCGCCAGTTCTGGCGGATCACCGTGCCGCTGATCAGCCCGACGATCCTGCTCACCTCGATCATCACAGTGGTCGGCTCGCTCCAGGTCTTCGCGCAGATCGCGGTGCTCACCCAGGGTGGGCCGGGCACCTCGACCACGGTGCTCGTCTACTACCTCTACCAGCAGGCCTTCCAGTTCCATCACTTCGGCTACGGCGCCACGCTGTCGATCGTGCTGTTCGCCATCGTGCTCGCGCTCACCGTGCTGCAGTGGCAGATGCGCAAGAGGTGGGTCTTCCATGAGTCGTGACCTGTCGCCGCGGACCAAGCTGGTGCTCTACGGGGTGCTGCTGGTCCTGGCGATCCCGTTCGTCTTCCCGACCTGGTGGATGGTCACCTCGTCGCTGAAGCCGGTGTCGGACATCTTCGCCTTCCCACCGCAACTGCTGCCGGTCAACCCGCGGCTGGACGCGTACCAGCGGGTGTTCGAGTTGCAGCCGTTCGGCCAGCAGTACCTCAACAGCCTCTACATCGCCCTGGTGGTCACCGTCGGCACGCTGGCCGTGTCGGCCCTGGCCGGGTACGCCTTCGCGCGGATCCGGTTCCGCGGGCAGAACGTGCTGTTCCTGGTCGTCCTCGCCGGACTGCTCATCCCGAGCGAGGTGACGATCGTGCCGCTGTTCCAGATGTTCTTCAAGCTCGGCCTGGTCAACACCCACTGGCCGCTGATCCTGGTGCCGATCCTCGGCGCGCCGAGCGTGCTGGCGACCTTCATCATGCGGCAGTTCTTCATCAGCCTCCCCGGGGAGCTGGAGGAGGCGGCCCGGGTCGACGGGCTCGGCCGGTTCGCCACCTTCTGGAAGATCGCCCTGCCGCTGTCGCGGCCCGCGCTGGGCGCGGTCGCCATCTTCACCTTCCTGCACAGCTGGAACCTCTACCTGGAACCGATCGTCTTCCTCTCCTCGCCGGAGAAGTTCACCCTGCCGCAGGCGCTCACCCAGTTCGTCGACGCCTACGGCGGCCCGATGTGGGACGTCCAGCTCGCCGCGGCGTCGATGACCGCGCTGCCGGTGCTGGTGGTCTTCGTCATCGCGCAGAAGCAGTTCGTCGAGGGCCTCGCACACACCGGCCTCAAGGGGTGAGCGAAGCCGTGGTCGGCGTCGACATCGGCGGCACGAAGACCGCCGCGGCGTTGGTCGGACCGGGCGGTGCGGTGCTCGCGCGCCGCCAGGCGGCCACCCCCGCCCGGTCCGGGCCCGCGGCCGTCCTGGAAACCGCCGCGCGGCTGGCCGCCGACCTCCTCGACGCCGCCGGCCCCGGACCGGTCGGGGTGGGCACCGCCGGCACCGTCGACCCGGCGACCGGCAGCATCCGGTACGCCACCGACAGCCTGCCCGGCTGGACCGGCACCCCGGTCGTCGACGCGCTGGCCGGGCGGCTGGGTCGGCCCGTGCGGGTCACCAACGACGTGAACGCCGCCGCGCTGGGCGAGTGCTGGGCCGGGGCCGCGCGGGGCCGCCGCGACGTCCTGCTGGTCGCCGTCGGCACCGGGCTGGGCGGGGCGATCGTCCGGGACGGCCGGATCGAGACCGGCGCCCGCGGCGCCGCCGGCGAGGTCGCGCACCTGCCGGCTCCGGGCGCCGGACGGCTGCGCTGCGGGTGCGGGCGGTACGGGCACCTGGAGGCGATCGCCTCGGGCACCGGCCTGGCCGCCGCGTACGCCGAGAAGACCGGCTCGCCCGTCACCGGGCGGGCCGTGGCGGACCGGGCGGCCGCCGGGGACGCCGCCGCCCGGCAGGTGCTGGAGCGGGCCGGCGCCGCCCTGGGTGCCGCCCTGGCCGGGCTGGTGACCCTGCTCGATCCCCAGGCGGTCCTGGTCGCCGGCGGCGCGGCCGAAGCCCTGCTGCCCGCGGCGTCGAGCGCCTACGCGGCCGAACTGCCGGCGGGCTGGGCCGATGTGCCGCTGCGGCCCGCCGCGCTCGGGGCCGACGCGGTGGTGGTCGGGGCCGCCCGGCTGGCCCTGGACGAAGCGTGACGAACGGAAGGACCAGACAGGTGAACGCCCTCGACGAGCTGGCCGGCGGGCTGGTGGTGTCCTGCCAGCCCCTGCCCGACGAGCCGGACGACCCGATGCGGGATCCGTACGTCCAGGCCCGGGTCGCGGCCTCGGTGGTACGCGGCGGCGCGGTGGCGGTCCGGGTCAACGGACCGGACGACGTCCGCGCCGTCCGCGCCGCCGTCGACGTGCCGGTGATCGGGCTGTACAAGCACGGCTCGGACGACGTCTTCATCACCCCGACGGCCGGCCACGCGGTCGAGGTGGCGCTGGCCGGGGCGCGGATCGTCGCGGTCGACGCCACGGACCGGCCACGCCCGGACGGGCGCACCTTCGCCGACACCGTCCGGGCGGTCCGGGAGCGGACCGACGCGCTGGTGCTCGCCGACGTCTCCACCGCGGCGGAGGGCGTCGCCGCCGTCGAGGCGGGCGCGGACGCCGTCGCCACCACGCTGTCCGGCTACACCGCCGCCAGTCCCCGGTCCGACCAGCCCGACCTCGACCTCCTGGCGCGGCTGGTCGCACAACTGCCGGTGCCGGTGCTCGCCGAAGGGCGGTACCGCAGCACCGAGCAGATCCGGCGGGCGTTCGAGGTCGGCGCCCACGCGGTGGTGACGGGCAACGCCGTCACCTCGCCGCTGTGGATCACCCGCCGGCTGGTACCGGCGACCCCCCGCGCGGGGGCCGCCCCGGAGAACAGGGAGAGCAGATGAAGAGACGGACCCTCCTGGCCACCGGCGTCGCCGGCGTCGCCGGCCTGACTGCCGTGACGATCGGCCGACCGGCGTCCGCCGCGGGCCGCGACCGACAGCCGACGGTGGCGCTGGTGCCGCTGGACGACCGGCCGGTCAACACCTACTGCCCGCGGCTGACCGCGGCGAGCGCCGGCGCCGTGGTGCGGCTGCCGCCCCGGGACCTGCTGGGCCGCTTCCTCACCCCGGGCGACGGCGCCGCCGTCGCCCGCTGGCTCGGCGCCACCGGCGACGTCGACGGGTACGTGATCTCGGTCAGCATGCTCGCCTACGGCGGCCTGATCGCCTCCCGCACGGCCGCCCCGACGCTGGCCGCCGCGCTGGCGAACCTGGCGGCGATCCGGGACCTGCGGGCGACCCGGCCCGGCGCGGTGATCGAGGTGCACGACACCATCCAGCGGCTCGCCATCACCAGCACCGGCACCGACCTGGACACCTACCGGGACCTGCTGGTGGAGTGGGCGAAGCTCCACGACCAGGTGGTCAACCTCGGGCAGGAGGAACTGCGGGCCCGGCTCGACACCGTCCGGGCGCAGATCCCGGACCGGGTGGTCGAGGACTACCTCGCCGCGCGGGCCCGCAACCACCAGGTCAACCGGCTGATGGTCGAGTGGGTCGCCGACGGCACCATCGACCACCTGGTGCTCTCCGAGGACGACACCGCGCCGGTCGGCCTGGCCCGGGCGGAGCGGGTCGAACTGGAGGCGCTGGTGGCCCGGCTCGGCGTCGGCGACCGGGTGGAGATCTTCCCCGGCGCGGACGAGGTCGACGCGCTGCTGGTCGCGCGGGTGCTCGCCGCCGGCGCGGCGCCGACCTACCGGGTCGAGTACGCCGGGATCTCCGGCGAGGAGTGGACCGCCCAGCTGGAGGGCATCCCGTTCGCGGAGAACATCCGCCGGCACGTGCGCGCGGTCGGTGGACGGGTGGTGGACGGCGACGCGGACATCGTGCTCGCCGTGAACACCCCCTCGGCGGCGCCCGCGCGACGGGCCACCGACCTGGACGCCTTCGTCGGGCGGATCGGCGCGCTGCTGGCCGCCGGCACCCCGGTGATCGTGGTGGACCCGCTGATCGTGAACAGGGCGGACCACGACCTGGTCGCGCGGATGGAGGCCCGGCTGGACCTGGTGTCCCTGCTGTCGTACTCGGGGTGGAACACCGGGGGCAACGCGCTCGGGTTGGCGCTGGGTCACGGCACCGCGCGCTGGGCCCACCTGCGCTCCTCCGGCAGCGGGTACGGGGTGCCCGAGCTGCGCGCGCCCGCCCAGGCGCACGCCGAGTACCTGCTCTACCGGTTCGTCAAGGACGACGTGTGGAAGAACGTGCTGCAGGTCGAGGCGTACGCGCACGCCCGCGCCCAGGGCTGGAACCCGCTCGCGCTCTCCCCCGAGCAGAAGAGCTACTTCGACGGCTGGGTACGCGACCGCCTGGTGCCGCTGACCGAGCGCTACTTCGCCGACCACTTCGCCGGGCACCGCGTCCTGCTGGGCCGGCGGGGTGCGAAGACGTTCACGGCGACCGTGGCGCGCTTCGAGTCGGCCCGGGTCGAGCTGCCGTGGGACCGACTCTTCGAGGTGACGTTGGAGCCCCGGCTCCGGCTGTCCTGATCCGGACGGCCGCCCGCCGCCGTCCGCCTCCTCGTCCGAGCCAGCGGAGGCGAGACGTACCGGTGATCGAATCCCCACCCCGGCGGGCCGCCGTCAACCTCATGGTTCGGGGCACTCGCGCCACCTGCTGCGCGCTCGACCGCGCAGCAGGTCGGCCGGGTGGGTCGGATCCGCGCGGACGGCGACAGCGTGCCAGGACAGCTCACCGAGATCCTCCCCGATCGGGGTTGGAGACTGGGCGCGGATCCTGGACGTCCCCGTCTCACTACCGCCGCCCGCCGAACTGCCAGTTGTGCACCTCGATGTCGGCGTACCGGTCCGGGGTGAGGATGGCGCGTGCCGTGTCCGGGTCCGGCGCCCGGACCAGCGCCGCGGTACCCAGCCAGATGGCGCCGTTGTCGGACAGCAGCGGCCCGTACGCGATCAGCTCGTCCGAGTTGGGCGGCACGTCGAGGTCGGCGGCTTGCCCCGTACCGAGGCCCAGCACCAGGTACCGGCTGCCGCCGGCCCGGCCGCCGGCGAACTCCCACATGGTGCGTCCCAGGGTGTTGCGCCACCGGCGCAGCAGCACGTCACGGTACACGCCGGCCTGATAGTTGGGCTCGTCGAAGGCGAACGCGCGGGCGGCCGCCGGATCGGACAGGTCGACGATGTGCAGGCTGCCGGTGGGCGTGTCGCCGTCGTCGGTGAGGGTGGGCCCCCGGGCGATCATCTCTGCCGTGTAGCGGTCCATGTAGGACCAGTGCTCTTCCAGCAGCTCCTCGCGCAGGGCGACGGAGCCGGGTCGGTCACGGTGGTAGCACAGGAACTCCATGCCCCACAGTCTCGACCGGTGGCGGACGCCGACGCGGACCGGGGCACCACCCGGCCACAACACCACCACGACGGACAACTCCCTCGCAGGCCGAGAGCGGCTCTTTCGTACGTGCCGGCGCGGAGCGCGGTGGGCCGGGAGGTTTTCGCCGATATCGCTTGGTGCGCTGCTGCGACTGATACCACTGTGGACATCGCCACGCCAACTATGGTTCGCTGATCTCGGTTGATCAAGTGTCTCTGGTCGCCTCGGCCGTACCGGAGCGCTACCGGGTGGAGGAATTGCGGATGAGCTGGTTACGGCGGGTGAGCCTGCTGGCGGCCATGACGGCGGCCGTGATATTTGGTGCCGCATCCCAGGCAAGCGCCGCAGCGGAGCCACACAACGTGGGCTGGCTGTACACCGTTGGTCGCGGTGGCGCGGCGTTCTTCGACGCCGACCTGGCGGGGCACCCGTCAGAGGAGAAACTGACGGTGTGCGATAACGCGTCCAACGGCAGAGGCGTTCGGGCCTATTACAGCGGAACCACCATCATCAACGGCACCGAATACGTACACACCTGGGAGGTCATCGACCCGTCCAACAACGGGATCTGCGGTACGTCCACCGGCAACATCTTCGCCGACGGGTTTACCGTGTACGTCGAGGTTTGTGAATACGCAGGGGATTGGGAAGGCAACTGCGCCCGCAGCAGCGGAGTGGCGTAGGGCCTGGGGTCCCCCCGCCGGACTGATCGGCCTGCGCGTCGGAGCCCGAGGCGTGCGGCCAACAGCGAGCCGGACGGCGGCAGAACTCGAGGTGCCCCCGGGCGCGCCTCGGGGGCACCTCCGCCGCATGGGCATCGGTTCAGCTCGCTACTCGGTGAAGTAGGCGGCGCTCTCCGCGTCCGCCGGGTAGTAGGACTCGATCGCCACCTCGTCGAGGGTGATGTCCATCGGGGTGCCGAACGTGGTGATGGTCGAGAACAGCCGCAGCTCTCGTCCGTCGAGGCGGAGGATCATCGGGATCACGACGTCGGTGTCGGTCGCCTGGCTTGCCGCGTCGTCGGGTTCGGGCGCCAGCAGTTCCTCGTAGAGTGCGGTGAGCTCGGGGTCGGGAGCAGTGGCGAGCTGGCGTGAGATCCGGGTGCGGAACACCGCGCGCACGTCGGCCAGGTTCACGACCAGCCGGGCGAACCCGCGCGGGTCCAGTCCCAGCCGCACCAGGTTGACCGGCGGCCGCAGCAGCTCGGGAGCCACCTGCGCGAGGAACGGGTCGACAGCGCGATTGGTCATCACGATGTTCCACCGGCGATCGAAGACCAGCGCCGGATACGGCTCATGCGCGCGGAGCACCCTGCGGATCGCATCGCGGACGGCCGACAGCGCGTTGTGGTCGAGCGGACGCTCGGCGTAGCGGGGTGCGAAACCCCCGGCGAGCAGGAGCCGGTTGCGATCGCGGAGCGGCACGTGGAGCTGATCGGCGAGTCGGAGGATCATGTCGGCGCTCGGCTTGGATTTCCCCGTCTCGACCAGGCTGACGTGACGAGCCGAGACGTCCGCGGCGATCGCCAGGTCCAGTTGGCTGAGTCCCCGGCGTTGCCGCCACTGCCGCAGGAGTTCCCCGACCGTATACACGATCATGCAGCGTACGCATCGTCGCGCCGAACGCCATGACATCCGAGTTCATCGACAACCGGAGCGGCCGCGGAAACACTGCGTCCATGACCATGGAGAACAAGAGCATCGTCCAACGGGCGCTGGCCGGGCTGATCGAGACACGTGACGTCGACCCGCTCGCCCCGTTCCTGAGTGACGACTTCGTCCACCACAGGCCGGGTTCCACCCCGTCGACGAAGGGGGAATGGCTCGCCGCCGTCCGCGCCGCGCTGGTGCCGCTCGTCGACATGCAGGTGGAGATCCATCAGGTGCTGGCCGACGGCGATCACGTCGTGGTGTACTCGCGGCGCTGGCTTCCGGATGCCGGACCAGAGATCGCGGTCGTCGACATCTGGCGGATCGACGACGGGTTGATCGCCGAGGGGTGGGAGATCATCGAGCCGGTGGCCCAGGTGGCCGCCAACCTGGCGTGGTGGGCACCTGCTCGGCGCTGACCATGCGTAGCCACCCACGATGCGCACCTCGCCGACGGCACCTGCCGCCAGGTCAGGTCCGCGTTCCTGCCTGCTCTGGCCGGATTCGCCGACTTGTCGTTGCAGGCGGCGGTGGCCGGGGGTGCGACGCCACCCGCACCGGCGACGTGGCCCGTTCGGGACTGCCCGCACGCCGTTTCCAGACCCTGGTACCGCTTCTCATCGGTGCCGCCGTGCGCCCGCACCCGGACGGAGGCCCCAGACAGGGCAGCGGGACGTCGGCCCGGTGCGGGTTGCGAGGATTTATCCCCGGGACCACGGCACGAAGGATGGCTCCGGTGGGTGCTTACGGAACCCTTAACTCCTGCTTGAGACCGTATGCCGGAAGACGAGGACCACGGCGAGCGGAAGCGTGCGGGTACTGGTGGCGGACGACGATCCGAGGACGCAGCAGTAACCGGCAAGTGAGCGAGGACAGACATGACGCGGGTGGACAAGGCGGAGACCGGGCGGGACGACGCCAGCAGCCGGGATACCGGCGCCGGGACCTGCCGCGCCCGCATCCGCCGGGCGGTACGCGCCGCCTCCCGGCCGGGCCCCTGGAAGCGCGGCCGGGTGCTCGCGGCGCTGGCGCTCCTGCTCGGGCTCCTCATGCTGCTGCACGCGAGGATCCCGAACCGGATCGGAAACCTCGGCAGCCTGGTGGAGACCTTCCTGCCGTGGTTCGGGCTGTTCATCCCCGTACTGCTGGTCGGGGCGCTGTGGCGTCGCTCCGCCTCCGCGGTGGCCGCGCTGCTGCTGCCGGCCCTGGTATGGCTGAACCTCTTCGGCGGCCTGCTCGGCGACAAGTCCCACCCGGGCAGTGATCTCACCGTGGCCGAGCACAATGTCGGCGCCGGCAATCCCGACCCCGCCGGCACCGCCCGCGAACTGGCGGCCTCCGGGACGGACGTGCTGGCCTTGGTGGAGCTGACCGAGCAGGCCCGGGGAACGTACGAGAAGGAGCTGGCGACGGCGTACCCGTACCACACGGTGCGGGGCACGGTCGGGTTGTGGAGCAAGCTGCCGCTGTCGGACACCCAGCCGGTCGACATCAAGATGGACGCCGGACCGCTGGCGGCCACCAAACCGGCCGATGTCAAGAATGCCTACACCCGGGCGCTGCGCACCACGGTGACCACGGACCAGGGCCCGCTGGCGGTGTATGTGGCCCACCTGGGCTCCGCACGGGTCAATCCCAGGGCGGGATTCTGGACCGCCCACCGGGACAGGAACGCGCAGGCGCTCGGCGAGGCCATCGCCGCCGAGCAGAACGAGCGGGTGGTGCTGCTCGGCGACCTGAACGGCACCATGGACGACCGCGCGTTCGCCGACATCACCTCCCAGCTGCGCTCAGTTCACGACGCGGCCGGGGATTGCTTCGGCTTCACCTGGCCGGCAGAGTTCCCGATGGTGCGGATCGATCAGATCATGGTCCGCGGCGTGGAGCCGGAGAGTTCGTGGGTGCTGCCGGCCACCGGCAGCGACCACCTGCCGGTGGCGGCCGGAATCAGCTGGTGAGCGCCGGGTAGAGGCTGGCGCTCCACCTCCTGCGGCAGGGAGCACCGTCCACGACCGGACCGACCCGTGCAGCTACTCGTGAAGGCCAATGCCGCCGACCGGGCCCACCACCTCTCGGCCGAGCGGGTGCTGCACGACGGCGCTCGCGGCGTCCGCGCCGAGCGGGTGACCGTCCAAGCCAAACCCGCCCGTCGAGATCGCGAATCGCCCCGGTTACCGTCGAGCAGCGCCGAGGATCAGCACAGGCTGTTCCGGATCCGGCGGAGATTGTTCCGGGCCGGACCCGGTGGCGGCGACGGTGGATGCGGGGCCGTTTCAACCCCGCATCCACCCGCCGGTGTCAGCCGATCGGCGTCACCGGCACGTCCCGGCGCACCGTGCCGTACGGCGCGTCGAGGCGGAGCCGCGCGGTGCCGGGGAAGTGACCGGCGGCGTTGACGGCCAGGTCCCACTCACCCAGCGGCAGCCGCAGCGTGAAGGTGCCGCCGGCGTCGGTGACGACCTCCTCCTCGACCTCCTCCAGCCGCAGGAACTCCACCGTCGCCCCGGCCAGCGGCGCGCCGGTCGTCGCGTCGGTGACGACGCCGGTGACGGTGCCGGGCGGCAGGAACCGCACGGACTGCCCGGAACGGAGCCGCTCGTCGTGGTAGCTGTACTCCTGCGCGTGGTAGGAGTCGGCGTCCTCGATGCCGACGGTCGCGCCGTCGCCGCGTCCGGCAGCGGTGTCGGGCAGCAGCCGGTGCTGCACGTCGACGCGGCCGTTCTCGTGCAGCACCGCGTCGACGCTGATCCGCTCGCCGTCGAGCAGCATGTCCTGCCAGGAGACCATGAACCGCCGGTTCGGCGCGGTGCCGGCGGTGCCGTGGGTCACCCGGGACGACGCGTCCATGGCCAGGCCGTCCCAGAACGCGTACACCGCGGCGTCCGGGCTGGACGTGCTGGGCAGGAAATTGTTGGAGCCGCTCTGGTGGTCCGACGGCTCGAACGTCAGGTAGCCGTAGCGGGACACGTACGCGGTGCGGTACGGCTGGCCGTACAGCCGGAACTCGAACGGCAGCGCGACCGCCGTCGGCGGCCCGTACTCGCTGGTCGTCACCGTCGTGCCGGCGAAGCTCGGCTCCACCGAACCCAGCAGGCACTGGTAGCCGAACCCGTCCGCGCCGTCCACCACGCCCATCGGGGCGATCACCGTGACGTCGTTGACGGCGTCGCCGCCGATGATCGTCGGCAGGTAGAGCCGCCCCTCGCGCTGGCAGCCGGGGACGCTGGCGTAGACGTAGGTGGCCACGTCGGACTCGGGGACCTTGGTGAACCGGTACGCCCCGTCCGCGCCGGTGGTCATCCGTACGATCGGCAGCTCGCTGTGCGAGAGCCACACCTCCGCCCCGCGCACCGGTTGGCCGAGCGAGTCCCGGATCACGCCGCTCACCGTGCGCTCGTTGAGCGACAGCCGCACGTCGTGGCGCACCCGCTCGCCGCTGGTGTCCAGCACCACGGTGGACCGGTGGATCCCGAACGTGACCAGGGAGACGTCGACGGTGTACGTGCCCAGCGGCAGGTGCAGCACGTACGTGCCGTCGGCCGCGGCGGTGGTGGTCACCGCCGGCGCGTCACCGGTGACCGCCGAGACCAGCGCGTTGGCGGCCGGTGACCCGTCGGGCTTGGTGACCGTGCCGTACAGCGACCCGGCCGCCCGGAACGTGATCGCGCTGTGCGGGCGCAGCGCCGCCACGTCGCGGGAGTACTCCAGCCCGACCGAGCCGGTCTGGTTCTCCACACCCACGCTCGCGCCCGCGCCGCGGGCCACCGCGGCGGAGGTCAGGTCGCCGTAGTGCACGGTGACCGCGCCGGTCTCCGACAGTTCGGCGGCGAAGGTCACCCGCTGGGTCTCGTCCTCCCAGAAGGTCACGTTGCGCCACTCGACCACGAACCGCCGGTCCGGCGCGGTGCCGTAGCTGGCGGTCCGCACCGTGGCCTGGGCGTCGACGACCAGGTCGTCCCAGAACGCGAAGACCGACGCGTTCGGCGTGGACGGGTTGGGCACCTCACGGTTGATGGAGTTGTCAGCGGCCCGGTCGAAGCTGAGGAACCCGTTGGTGGCCACCCACATGGTGGTGTGGTTGCGGCCGTAGAACGGCACCGGGAACGGCAGGTTCACCTGCGCCGACTCGTCGTCACCGGTGAGCGCCAGCGCGGTGGTGCCGGTCGGGAACGGCGCGGTGGTGCCGTTGCACTGGTAGCCGGAGCTGTCCACCTGCGCCGGCGGGTACAGATCCACCGTCTCCGACCCGTCGACCGTGATCTGCCGGCTGCCCGCGCTGAGGCAGCGGCCCGCCCCGAACGTGAGGGTGTACCCGCCGACCGGCACGTTGTCGATCCGGTACGCCCCGTCGGGGCCGGTGACGACCGGGGGCAGCGGCGTGGCCAGCAGCTTCACCGCGATGCCGGCCGCGCCCACGCCACCCGGGTCGCGGACCACCCCGCTGATCGGGTGCCGGGGCAGCGCGACGAGGGTCAGGTCGGCGGTGGCGGTGCTGTCGGCGGTCACGGTGACCGAGGTGGCGCCGTCGCCGAATCCGAACGCCTTCACCGCCACGGTGTAGCCGCCGGGCGGAACGGTGACGGTGTAGCGGCCGGTGGCGTCGGTGGTGGCCACCCGCTCGGTGCGGTTGGGCCCGGTGAGCCGCACCGACGCGCCGGCGACCGGTCCGTCGGCCCCCCGGACGGTTCCGGTGAGCGTGCCGCGGGGGCCGCGGGGCGCGGCGGCGACCGCGGCGTGCACGTCGAGGCGGCCCTTGCCCCACACCGGGTTGTCGGCCGCGGTGCCGCCGCACTGGGCGTCGGCGACGTCGACCGCGCCGCCGTCGAGCAGGGCCCGGGTCGCCGGGATGTCGCCGATCAGCTCGGGGGCCGCCGACCAGAGCAGCGCGACCGCCCCGGAGACGTGCGGCGCCGCCATCGAGGTGCCGTTGTACGCCTCGTAGCGTCCACCCGGCAGCGAGGAGACCACCGCGACGCCGGGCGCCGCGATGTCGGGCTTGATCTCCGCGGCGGCCGTGCCCCGGCTGGAGAAGTCGGCGATGGCGCCCTCGGCGTCGAACGCCGCCACCGCGTACGCCTGGGTGTAGTCGGCGGGTGATCCGACGGTGTCGCAGCCGGGGCCACTGTTGCCCGCGGAGAAGACCGGCATGATGCCGACCTCGATCCACCGGCTGACCACCTGGCTGTAGAACGGGTCGCTGTTCGGCGACCCCCACGAGTTGTTGACGATGTGCGGGGCGAGGTCGGGACGGCTGGTGAAGGTGTCGTCGAACGGCGCCATCACCCACTCGCCGGCCAGCAGCAGGGCCAGTTCCGTGCAGCCGCTGCCGATGCAGCCGCGGGCGGCCACCCACCGCGCACCGGGTGCGACGCCGATCTGGGTACCGGCGCCGTCGTCGCCGACCATGGTGCCCATGGTGTGCGTGCCGTGGCCGTTGGTGTCGCAGGGCGCGGTGCGGCACTGCCCGTACGGGTCGTACCAGTTGAACCGGTGGTCGAACACGCCGTCGCCGACGTTGCCCCGGTACTGGCGGACCAGCGCGGGGTGGTCGAACTGCACCCCGCTGTCGATGTTGGCGACCACGATGCCCTCACCGCGCACGCCGTAGCGCGACCACACCTGCGGTGCCTGGATGCGGTCGATGTTCCACTCGACCGCCGCGGCCGCCGCGACCCGCTGCGCCGGGGTCGGCTCGGGCAGCTGGAAGGTGCGCATGGTGCGTACGGTGCGCACCTCGGGCCGGCGGGCCAGTTCGGCGGCGAGCTTCGCGTCGGCGTCCTCGACGTGGACCGCGTTGACGATCCAGAACGGGTGGTGACCCACCTTGCGCTGGGTGAGCAGTTGCCGGATGCCGCGCTGGCTGCGTTCGGCGAGCGCGGCCAGGGTCCGCTGGCCGTAGGCGGTGCGCTGGGCGTGGGTGCGCAGCTCGCGGGCCGGGCGCAGATCGGCGCGCTCGACCAGTTCGACGATCAGGTCGGCGGTGCGCCCGCCGGCCAGCGCCTGGCGCGCCGCGGGCTGGAGCTTGTCGGGCGCGGCACCGGCCACCGGTGCGGGAGCGGTGAGCAGCGCCGCGGCCAGCACGCCGGCCACCGCGGCGGCGAGCCGCCGCACGGCGCGGGACCGCGGGGCGGGAAGGGATGGATGCATGGAGGTCCTCGTCTGGGCGTGCGGTGGTGGCGGGCGCGGGTGC
>NZ_JAXCFQ010000013.1:149478-202790 GCF_056150265.1 Micromonospora desertarenae | reverse complement strand
GAGGTGACCTACCAGCGAAACGGATCCGAGTCGACGGCAACCGTGACGCTCGCCGAAGCGTCCTAATCCGTACCGAAGCCTGCCTCCTCCCACGGGCGGGGGGGGGGGGGGGGGGGGGGGGGGGGGGGGGGGGCCCCCCCCCCCCCCCCGGCCGTGGACAGCGACCGGAGCAGCGCTGTCCACGGTGCCGGTCGGGCCGCGCACCGCCGCGGTGCCGCGGCCGGCCCGTCCGACGGGTGAGGTCAGCGCACCACCTTCCAGGCCCGGGTGATGGTCTGGTCGACGCGATTGCCGGCACGGTCGCTGGCGGTGACCCGGACCGTGGCGAACCGGGCGCCGGCCGGCGCCGCCGGCATGGTCGCCGTCACCGTTCCGGTGCCCCGGGCGGGCACCTTCCGCCAGTGGGCGCCGTCGTCGTACGACACCCACACGCCGACCTCGAACCGGCCGGGCCCGGTCGCGCCCGGCTGGTAGCCCGGGGTGAGCGACAGCGGGTACGGCCGGTCCGCGCGGACCGCGTTGGACAGGTCGGTCCGGATGTCGTAGCGGACCTGCGGCAGCGCGAGCACCTGCGGCTGCTCGCCCCGGGGCCGCCCGGAGCGGAACGTCCACGTGGTGGAGGTCGCGGTCGAGGTGGTCCACCAGACCCGCTCCGGGAACCGGTCCCGGGTGACGTCCAGGGTCAGCCGGTAGGTCCGGTTGCCCGGACCGACCGTGAACTGCTGCGACGACCCGGTGGTGGTGCCGACGACCCGGTCACCCTGGCGCAGCGTCATCCGGGCCCGGTCGGAGCCGCCGTCGATCCAGCCGTACGCCGTGACGGGGCCGTCGGCGTACTGCGGCACGGCCACCCGGATGGTGTCGTGCCACCGGTTGGCCGGTGTCCCGTACGGGTGGTCGGGCGCACCCGCCGGGACGGCGGGCCGGGTCAGGGCGGGGAACCACACCTCCCGGGTCCGCTCACCGGCCCGGTACCCCCGCAGCGGGCCGTACATGGTGCCCTGGGTTCCCTGCCGGTTCTCGCCCTCGGCGGTGGCCTCGGCGCGCCAGAGCACCCCGCGGGTGGTGACGTGGTCGGTTCGCCGCTGCCCGGCGGTCAGCGACCGGTTGAAGCCGAACGAGACGCTCACCCCGTCGGGGTAGCCGGCCCGCGAGTCCAGCGCCCGCATCTCCGGCGCGTGCTGGTGGAACTCGCTGTCCACGGTGGCCAGCGCCAGCTCCTTCGCGGTGTAGTGCAGGTCGGCCGGGATCCGGTCGGGCTCGGGCAGCAGCAGGTCGTAGTGGTAGGGGCTGCGCGCCGTGCCGGTCAGGTCGATGGTCGCCGGCCCGGCCGCCAACCGCTCGCGCAGCCGCTGACCGTCGGCGTACCCGATCTGGTAGGCCGGTACCGGTGAACCGTAGCCGCTCGCGTAGATCTTCCCGGGCTGGTCGGGGGCGAGGAGCACCACCACGGCACCGGCCGCGGCCGCGGCCCGCAACTGCTCCGCCATCGCCTCCTCGCCGACGTACCGCAGCAGCAGCGCCGCGCCGCGGGCGTCGCCCAGCCCGGCCGGCCCGCCGTCACCGCCGTCGACCAGCGGCAGCGTGCGCGTGCCGTCGAGCAGCGGTGCGTACTCCAGCGGCAGCGGACGGGTCAGCCGGAAGCCGCCGGCGCCGGTCACCTCGGCGGTCAGCTCGGGGGCGCTCAGATCCCACCGGCTGAAGAACTGGAAGGTGCCGGTGGAGACCGGCCGGGTCGGCACCGCGTAGACCCGCTGGACGTTGGCCGGGTTGAACGCCCAGCCGGACAGGTTCGACCGGCTCCCCGCGGTGCGCTGCCACGAGATGGCGCCCCGACTGATCACGGTCGGGTCCGCCACGTCCATCCGGATCTCGTTGCCGGCGCGCGCGTCGAGGCGCACGGTGCGGTCCGCGTCGACGCGCAGCTCCGGGTCGCCCGCCACGGTGAGGTCCTTCTCGGTCCCGCCGGCGTCCAGGCTGTGCACGAGCGCCATCAGCGAGTACCGGCCGGCGGGCAGCTCCACCGTCGCCCGGCCGTCGGCGAAGAACCCGTAGTGCTGCTCGCCCGTGTCCAGGTTCCACAGCTCCGCCCGGTCGGGGAATCCGGTGGCCGGCCGACCGTCGCGGTTGGTCGCCTCGATGGTGAGGGTGTGCGCCGGCGGCGTCACGCTGAGGCCGACCGGGGTGCGCAGCCGCACCCCGGCAGCGGTCGCGGTGAGCACCCCGGCGTACCGGTTCGGGTTGGTGGCCGCGGCGTCCAGCCGGACCGTGGCCGTGGCCCGCCCACCGGCGGGGACGGTCAGCCGGGCCGGCGTGACGGTCAGCGCGGCGGCCCGGCCGGTGGCGCCGGTGTCGGTGGCGGCCACGGCCAGGTCGAGGGTGACCGGCTTCCGGCCGGTGTTGCGGTACACCACCTCGGCGCCGCGCGGGGCGGACCCGGCCGGCACCTGCCCGAGTACGACGTTGGCGGTGTCGACCCGGACGGTCTGGGCCAGTGCCGCCGGGACGTCCATCCGGCCGACGCCCTGCGCCCAGACCGGCGCCGTGCCGACCGGCTCGGCGCTGCTGACCAGCGCGGCCTTGAGCTGTTCGGGCCGCCAGTCGGGATGGGCCTGGGCGAGCAGCGCGGCCGCGCCGGCCACGTGCGGGGCCGCCATGGAGGTGCCGGACATCGCGGTGTAGGACCGGTCGACGAGCTGGCCCAGCGAGGTGCCCGCCGCCCGGGCCGCCACGATCCCGACCCCCGGTGCGGTGATCTCGGGCTTGACCGCGCCGTCGTCGAGGCGCGGGCCCCGGCTGGAGAAGTCCGCGAGGGCGTCCTGCTTGGACACCGCGCCCACGGTCAGGGCGGCGGTGGCGATGCCGGGCGTGCCGACGGTCTGCGGCCCGGGGCCGGAGTTGCCGGAGCTGACCACGAAGAGGGTGTCCGAGCTGGCGCTCAGCGCGTCGACGGCCTCGCTGACCGGGTCCGAGCCGCCGTACGACGGCGCGCCGAGGCTGAGGTTGACCACCCGGGCGCCCTCGCGTACCGCCCACTCCATGCCCGCGATGATCCAGGACAGGTCACCGGAGCCGGAGTCGTCGAGCACCTTGCCGACCAGCAGCCGGGCGCCCGGAGCCACGCCCCGGCCACCGGCGCGGCCGGCCTTTCCGCTGCCGGCGACGGTCGCGGCGACGTGCGTGCCGTGCCCGAACCGGTCGACCGCCGCCCCACCCTCGGTGGTGAAGTCCGCGGTGGCGGCCACCCGGCCGGCGAGGTCCGGATGGGTGGGGTCGTAGCCGCTGTCGAGCACCGCCACGGTGACGCCCCGCCCGTCGTATCCGGCCCGCCACGCGGCCGGCGCGCCGATCTGGGGCACGCTGTCGACCAGGTCGGCGCGGACCCGCCGGTCCAGCCAGACCTTCCGCTCGCCGGCGGCGAGGGTACGCGGGCCGGTGGTCAGCGCCGTCCAGAGCTCCCGCGCCTGTGTCTTGCGGCCGGTGACGGCGACCGCGCCGATGCTGGGCAGCACCCGGGTCCGGGTGGCGCCGGGCGGGGTCTCCGGAACCGCCGCCCGGGCGCCGGCGGTGGCGGGCACCCCGGCCACGAGCAGCGGAAGGGTCGGGCTCGCCGCGTCGTGGTAGCCGTCGGCGACGAGGTCCGTGACGTTGAACAGCGCCTCGTCCAGCAGGCCGGCGGTGACGTACGGCACCGCCTCGTCCGGCACCACGTAGACGTCACCGTCGCGGTGGGACAGTCGGAAGCCGTGCCGGTCGGGCCCGCCCCGGTCGTCGATGGTCGCCTCCTGCCGGCCGTCGGCGAACCGGGTGAGCCGGACGACGTCACCGTTGATCAGCGTGACCGTGTAGACGGAGCCGGGAGCGGCGGTTGGCGCAACTGCGTCAGCGGCGAGGGCCATGGCGGCCGGTGGCGCCGCGGCGACCGCGGTGGCAGCGACCACCGCCGCCACGAGCACTTTCCGTAACGAGCTGAACACGAGGCCCCCTTCGACGTGCCGGCCCTACGGCAGGCAGCGTCACACCTCGTCAGCGGGACGGTAAAGGATCTAGAGTCAGCGCAGCTGTGACATGGCCCAGATGCGCCAGGGAGGACGATCGTGCTGGGACCGGCGGGGCTGAGCGCGGCGGAGGAGGCGGCCTACCTCGCGTTGGTCCGCCAGGGCGGCGCGACGCTGCCGCAGCTGACCGCCCGGACCGGGCTCACCCCCGCCCAGGTGCGCCGCGCGGTGCTCTCCCTGCACCGCAAGGGCTTCGTGCACCACACCCCGGCCCCCGAGGAGCGGGTCGTCCCGGTCCCTCCGGAGCTGGCGGTGGAACAGCAGGTCCGGCGCCGCCAGGAGGAGCTGGAGGGGGTACGGGCGGCCGCCCACCGCCTCGCGCAGGAGGCACGCAGCCGGGCCAGCAATCGGCGTACCGAGGAGTTGATCGAGATCGTGTCCGGCCGGGCGGCGGTCGCGCAGGCGTTCGATCGGCTGCAACGTACCGCCCGTGAGCAGATGCGGGTGCTGGTCGCACCGCCGTACGCGGTGCCGAAGGACGTCAACCGGCAGCAGCTCGAACGGCAGGCCGCCGGGATCACCTACCGGGCGGTGTACGACGTGGACGCCCTGACCGACCCCGCTTTCGTGCGGAGCGTCGTCGTCCATGTCCAGGAGGGCGAGCACGCGCGCCTGGCGCACGGCCTGCCGACCAAGCTCGCCGTCGCCGATCGGGAACTGGCCCTGCTGCCGCTGGCCTGGACGCAGGCGGCGCACGACGCGGCGTTGCTGGTGCATCCGTGCGGCCTGCTGGACGCGTTGATCGCGCTCTTCGAGACCGTCTGGAACCAGGCCACGCCGCTGTCCGTGGCCGACTCCGCCGACCTCGCCGCCGCCACGGCGGTCTCCGCCGCCGACCGGCACCTGCTGTCCCTGCTCGTCGCCGGGCTGACCGACGAGGCGGTGAGCGCGCGGCTGGGGGTGAGCCGCCGCACAGTGGTCCGCCGGGTGCAGCACCTCATGGAGCTGACCAACTCGCGGTCGCGGATGCAGCTGGGCTGGCAGGCCCGCGACCGCGGCTGGCTCTGAGCAGTCCGGTGCGCGGCGACGGCCGTCCCGCCGGCCGCGGGACAACGGTTGCTGCGGGCGACCACCTGGACGATGATCACTGGCAACTGTGGACGCGTGAGCGGGCGAGCTGTAGGGGGCGGTGGTGGTCGGCGAGGTCGCTTCCCACTCCGGTGCGGCCGCTCCGGACGTCGGTGGGGTGGCGGCGCCGCTGCTGATCGGCCGCGACGGGGACCTCGCCCGGCTGGGTCGGGTGCTCACCAACGCCTCGGCGCTGGTGCTGATCGAGGGCGAGGCCGGGGTCGGCAAGAGCCGCCTGCTGGACGAGTTCCTGTCGTCCCCGGCCGGCACCGCCCATGCCGTCCTGACGGCGGTCTGTCCGCCGCTGGGCGAGCCGTACACCCTGGGACCGATCGTCGAGGCGCTGCTGGCCACCGACGCCGACACGGTGGCGAACCTGCGCCTCAGTGGCCTGGCCGGCGCCCTGCGGCCGCTGTTCCCCGAGTGGGCCGAGCACCTGCCGCCGGCGCCCGAGCCGGCCGAGGACGCCAGCGCGGCGCGCCACCGGGTGCTCCGGGCCCTCGCCGAACTGCTCGACAAGCTGGGGGTCGACCTGCTCGTCGTGGACGACGCGCAGTGGTCCGACGACGCGACCCGGGAGTTCCTGCTGTTCCTGGCCGACCGGCCCGGCCCGGGGCCCGGCCTGGTGGTCGCCTACCGGCCGGAGGACCTGGTCGGCGACCCCTGGCTGCTGCGCCTGTCGGGACGCCTCCGGCCACACCGGGCCCGGCTTCGACTCGTCCTCAACCCGCTCGGCCGGTCCGAGACCGCGGCGCTCGCCTCCTCGATGCTGGCCAACCAGCGGGTCTCCGACGAGTTCGCCCAGCACCTGCACGCGCACACCGACGGGGTGCCTCTCGCCGTGGAGGAGTGCGTGCGACTGATGGCCCGGCGTGGCGATCTCGTCCGCCGTGACCAGGGCTGGAAGCGGCTGCCGCTGGACGAGATCGTGGTTCCGCCGACGGTGCGGGACACCGTGCTGGAGCACGCCAGCCGCCTCGGCGGCGCCACCCGGTCGGTGCTGCGGGCCGCCGCGGTCGTCGCCGACCCGATCACGGAACAGCTGCTGTCGCGGATCAGCGACCTGCCACCGGCCGAGTTCGCCGCCGGCCTGGCCGAAGCCGTCGCGCACCGCCTGCTGCACCACCGCGACCACGTCCGGGTGTCCTTCCGCCACGTGCTGGCCGGCCGGGCCATCTACGACGCCATCCCCGAGCGGGAGCGCCGCACGCTGCACGAGCGCGCCGGGCGGGTGCTGGAAACCGTGACCCCACGACCGCTGGCGCAGCTCGCGCGGCACTTCCGCCACGCCGGTGACGGCACGAGGTGGGCCAGGTACGCGGAACTCTCCGCGGACGTGGCGCTGGAGACCGGCGACGAGACGACCGCCGGCGCCCTGCTGCACGATGTGCTGACCAACGGCGACGTGCCGGCCGAGCAGATGTGCGTGCTGGTGGAGAAGGTGCCGTTCGGTTCCTTCACCGGTCCCGGCCGCCTGCGGGACCTCGCCGCCGCCGTACGCCGGGTGCTCGACCGGGGCACCCCGGATCCGGGCGTGGCGGCGAACCTGCGGTTCCAACTCGCCCGGATCCTCAACGACATGGAGGAGTTCGACGAGGCGCACGCCGAGTTGGAACGGGCGCTGCCGCACCTCGATCGTGGTCGGGCCTCACCCGCCGTCGCCATGATGCTGCTCGGCTGGCCGCGCGGCCGCTCACCGGCGGCCCGGCACCTGACCTGGCTGGACCGGGCGGCGGAGTTCGCGCGGGCGCTGGAGCCGTCGGACCGGCTCCGGGTCGCGGCCGGCCGGGCGGCCGCCCTGCTGCAACTCGGTGACCAGCGTGGTTGGGCGGAGGCCGGCCAGATCCCCGCCGCGGCCCGCACCGTCCGGGACCGCCGCATCATCACCGTGGGATACCTCAACATCGGCGACGGGGCCATGCGGTGGGGGCGGTACGCGGAGGCGGGCCGGTGGCTCGCCACCGGGCGTCGACTCGCGGTCGCGTACGAACAGGTCCGGATCACCGACCTCATCGACTCCACCCAACTGCACCTCGACTGGTTCACCGGCGCCTGGGACGGCCTCGCGGAGCGGGCGGCGGCGCTGGCGAACACGGACGACCTGCACCCGGTCAGCCGGGTCGAGCCGATCATGATCAGCGGCCTGCTGCGCATGGCGGCCGGTGACCTGGTCCAGGCCGCCCGGGAGATCGAGCGTGCGGTGGCCGGCGCCCGTGACGCCGGCGCCTGGGACACCGTCGCCGAGGCGGTGGCGACGCTGGTGCAGATCCGGCTGCGCGAGGGCCGGCCCGACGAGGCGTTGACGATCTCTCGTGACCCCTGCGAGGTCGTCGCGGAGAAAGGGGTCTGGCTCTGGGGCACCGACGTGGTGCCGGCCCGGGTCCGGGCGCTGCTCGCCGTCGGAGCGGTGTCGCCGGCCCGGGACCTGGTCGACGCGTTCGCCGAAGGGCTGCGGAACGGGCAGTTCCCGGCACCGCGGGCCGCCGTGCTGGACTGCCGGGGCCTGCTCGCCGAGGCCACCGGCGACCACACCTCGGCGGCGGCCCTGTTCGGGCGGGCGGCGGCGGCGTGGGCGGCGCTTCCCCGGCCGTACAGCGCGGCGCTCTGCCGGGAGCGGCAGGCCGGGTGCCTGATCCGGGCCGGTGCCGTCGCGGACGGGCTCGACCTGCTCACCGAGGTGTTGAGTGGACTGTCGGCCCTGCCGGCGAGCCTCGACGTGGACCGGGTCGCCCGTACCCTGCGCGCGCACGGACGCCCGGTGCCGCGGGTGTGGCGCGGCGGCCGGAAGGGCTACGGGTCCGAGCTGTCACCCCGTGAACTGGAGGTCGTCGCCCTGGCGGCCGAAGGGCGGACGAACCGGGAGATCGCCGACGCCCTGCACCGCTCACACCACACGGTGGCCAGCCAGATGAAGTCGGCGATGCGCAAGCTGGGGGTCTCCTCGCGCGCGGCGCTGTCGGCCCGGGCGATCGCTACCGGGCTGGTCCGCGAGCCCGGCCCGGCGACGGGGGACTGAGCCCCGAGGTTGTTTCCCTCACCTGAGGGATCGCAGCATCGTCGCGCGGTTGACCACGATGCTGGCATGCCGCATCGAGATGACCCTGACCAGGACGAGACGACATCGTCGGAGGCCGCCGGCGCGGCCGACGTACCCGTCGAGTCCCGTCCCGGGGCCGGACCGGGCGACGAGACCGACGCCGAGGACGACGACCGGTACCTGCCGCTGTGACCGGCCGCGGCCGGCGTCCTCGCCGTCCTCCCAGACGAGGAGCCCCTATGCGCCTTGCCCATCCGAGACGAAGAATCACGACAGTCGTGGTGGCCGCCGTGGCCACGGTGCTCGCCCTCAACGGTGCCGCCGCCGCCCTCCCGTCGGCCACGCCGGACCGGGAGACGGCGGCCGCGGCGCAGGCCAAGATCCGCCCGCAGTTGCAGACCCAGCTCGGTGCCGGGCAGGCGCCGGTCGACTTCTGGGTCTACTTCGGCGCGACGGCGGACCTGGCCGCGGCCAGCGCGATCACCGACTGGAACGCGCGCGGCACGGCGGTGACCAGCGCGCTCAAGCGGGCCGCCGACGAGAGCCAGCGGGCGGTACGCGAGGAACTGGCCGCCTCCGGCGTGACGTACCGGAGCTTCTGGGCGACGAACGCGATCAAGGTGACCGGCGGTGCGGACCTCGCCGCGCGGCTGGCCGCCAGGCGCGAGGTCAGCTCGCTGCTGCCGTCGTTCACGGTCAGCCCGCCGCCGGTCACCCGGGGCGTCGCCCGGAAGGCGGCCGACGCGGTCGAGTGGGGCGTCGCCGACATCAACGCCGACGACGTGTGGAGCCAGTTCGGCGTACGCGGCGAGGGCATCACCGTGGCCTCGATCGACACCGGAGCCCAGTTCGACCACCCGGCCCTGGTGCGCCAGTACCGCGGCAACAAGGGCGACGGCGTCTTCGACCACAACTACAACTGGTTCGACGCGGCCGGCACCTGCGGGGGCGCGCCCTGCGACAGTGACGGGCACGGTACCCACACGCTGGGCACCATGCTCGGCGACGACGGCGCCGGCAACCAGATCGGGGTGGCCCCGGGCGCCCGCTGGATCACGGCCAACGGCTGCTGCCCGGACGACGCCGCGCTGATCAGCTCCGGCCAGTGGCTGCTGGAGCCGACGGACCTGAACGGGCAGAACCCGGACGCCAGCAAGCGCCCGCACATCATCAACAACTCGTGGGGCACCACCACCCCGTCGGACGCCCCGTTCCTGGAGGACATCAGCCTGGCGTGGACCGCGTCCGGCATCTTCGGCGTGTGGGCCAACGGCAACAACGGACCGGGCTGCCGGACGAGTGGCGCCCCGGGCAGCCGGAAGATCAACTACTCGGTCGGCGCGTACGACTCCGGCCACACCATCGCCGGGTTCTCCTCGCGCGGGGCCGGCCAGGACGGCGAGATCAAACCGAACGTCGCCGCGCCGGGAGTGAACGTCCGGTCGAGCATGCCGGGAAACGCGTACGCCAACCTCAACGGCACCTCCATGGCGGCCCCGCACGCGGCGGGCACCATCGCCCTGGCCTGGTCGGCGGCCACGGCGATGGTGGGCGACGTCGCCGGCACCCGGTCCCTGCTGGACGGCACGGCCATCGACAACCCCGACAGCCAGTGTGGCGGCACCGACGACGACAACAACGCCTTCGGCGAGGGCCGACTGGACGCGCTCGCCCTGCTCAAGCAGGTACCGCGTGGCCCCACCGGCACGGTCGGCGGCACGGTCAGCGACGCCGCGACCTCGAAGCCGATTCCCGGCGCCACCGTCACGATCACCGGTCCGGTCAGTCGCGAGGTGACCACCGACGCCGACGGGGCCTACCAGTCCGGTGCCCTGCCGGTCGGCAGCTACGCGATCGGGGTGCGCAGGTACGGCTACGCCGCGGGCACGGTGCAGGCGCAGGTCCGCGAGGGCGCGACCACGACGGCCGACGTCAGGCTGGCCGCCCAGCCGATGAGCACGGTCAGCGGTACCGTCACCGACGGGTCGGGGCACGGCTGGCCGCTGTACGCCAAGATCGTCGTCGACGGCTATCCACTCGGGCCGGTCTTCACCGATCCGGTGACCGGCCGGTACAGCGTCACGCTGCCCCGGTCCGCGTCGTACACCATGCGGGTCACCGCCCAGTACCCCGGCTACCAGGCCGCCGAGCGGACGTTCGAGCTGGGTACGGCCGACCTGGTCCAGGACGTGGCGCTGACCGTCGACGAGTCGGCCTGCACCGCTCCGGGCTACCGGTGGAGCGGTGTCAGCGAGGACTTCGACGACTGGACCGACACCGGTACCCGCAACGGCTGGCAGCTCTCGGGCAAGCCGGGCTGGCGGTTCGACAACCCCGGCTACCGGCCGGTGCCGGACGGCGGTGACGGCAGGTTCGCCGTCGCCGACTCGGCGACCGGCGGCGGGAAGCGGTACGACACCTACCTGACCTCTCCGGTGATCGGCCTCTCCGGCGACGCCGCCCCGCAGCTCACCTTCCACACCTCCTACTACCCGGACGACGACAGCCAGCGGGCCGACGTCGAGCTGAGCACCGACGGCGGCCGGACCTGGAAGACCGTGTGGCGGCAGACCAGCAACCACGCGTTCGGGAAGGTCACCCTGCCGCTGCCGCAGGCGGCCGGCCGCGAGGACGTCCGGATCCGGTTCCACTACCAGGGCCGCAACGCCTGGTGGTGGGCGGTGGACAACGTATTCGTGGGCACCCGCGCGTGCCGACCGGTCGAGGGCGGGCTGGTCGTCGGCTTCGTCGACGACCGCGATACCGGGGCGCCGGTCTTCGCGACCGTGGCCCGGACCGGACACCCCTGGGAGGCCGGTACGGGCGTCACCACGCCGGTGGATCCGGCCGTCGGCGACGGCCTGTACTGGGTGTTCAGCTCCGCGGTCGGCCGTACCGGCTTCACCGCGAGCGCCACCGGCTACCAGAGCGCCACCGCGACGGTCCCGGTCCGCGCGGACGCGGTCGTGACCCAGGACTGGTCCCTCGTGCGGGCCGGCGGCTGACCTGCCGTACCACGCCGCGCACCGCCATCAGCTCACCTGCCGCAAGGAGACGTTCGTGAACACCTCACCCAGCAACCTCCGCCCGCGGAGGAGACATCGGATACGCCTGCTCGCCACCGCCACGGCGGTGCTCACCCTGCTCGGTACGGCCGGCGCCGCCGCCGCGCGCCCGGACGAGCCGACCGCTCCGGCACCGGCCGGAGCCGCCGCGGCAGCCGACGGGCTGCGGACCGTCGCGCTGCCCGGGCTGACCCGGGCGACCTACCGGATCACGTTGATCACCGGCGACGAGGTCACGCTGACCCGCGACGGCGGTCGCTACACCGTCACCGCCATCCCGTCGGCGCGGGCCGACGGCACCCGGCCGAGCATCGACGTCGAGGTCAGGACCGGACCGGGTGGAACGGACACCCGCCTGCACGCGCTGCCGAGGGACGTGCAGGCGTTGGTCACCGGCGGTGTCATCGACCGGAAGATCTTCGACGTGGCCTGGCTCGCCACCCAGGTGGAGCGCGATGAGAACACCCCGCTCGGCGTCACCGTCAAGTACGGTGACCGGCTGGACGCCGCGGCGCTGGACAAGCGGGTGTCGGGCCTGCCCGGCGTGACGACGGCCGCGAAGCACCCGGAATCCGGCACTGTCGACCTGCGCGTAGAACCGGGCCAGGCCGCCGCGTTCTGGGCCCGCTTCAAGGGCGACACCCGGGTCGGCGAGCTGAGCGACTACCTGTTCGACCGGGTCACCCCGAAGCTCAGCGGCGACGCGGTGGCGCTCTGGCCCACCGGGCTCCGCTCGACCGAGGCCGAGCCGCAGACCGACACCGGGCAACCGACGTACCGGGTCACCCAGACCTACACGAGGAAGAACGGTGACGCCTTCTACTGCGGCGACCGCCTCATGACCATCTGCCCGCTGTTCGGCTTCCTGCTGGCGCAGGTCGCCGGGAACGCGGTCGGGTCCGGATACGAATCCGTCAGCGCGCGTTGCCTGGACAGCGATCCGTGCACCACCTTCGAGGCGACGTTCGAGGTGCCGCCGGGCACCTATGAGGCCGGCGGCCACGCGCTCTTCCGGCTCGACGGCCGGGACCAGCAGCTCAACCTGGAACTGCCGGAGCTCACCGTCACCGGCGACACCACCCTCACCCGCGACGGCGACGCCGCCCGCCAGTTGACGGTCGGCACCCCCCGCCCCACCGAAACGTTCGTCGCCTCCCGGACCACCTTCCGCACCTTCAGCAACGGCCAGGGCGGCGGCACCCTGAGCTTCACCGGGTACGGCAACTCCACTTTCTGGGCCATCCCCAGCCCTCCGGTGACGGTCGGCACCTTCCACCTCGGGACCAACTGGGTGCTCGGCAAGCCGATGGTGACCATGGCGGTCACCACCCCCAAGCGGGTCGCCCTGAAGCCCATGCTGCCGACCGACTGGTACCGCGGCCCCGGCTTCGAGGTGGTCCGGTTCAGCGGCCGGCAGACTCGCCAACTGGTCGACGGCGGGCTCGGGCGGGCCGCGGACTACGAGCGGATCTCGGCCAAGGGGAAGATCGTCCTGCTGCGGATCGACGCCGACAAGCCCGCCGGCGGGCAGTGCAACGTCGGACCGGCGCAGCTGATGCGAGCGCGGGCCGCGGGTGCCGTCGCGGTACTCGTCGACGCAACCTCGACCGGCGGGCCGTGGCCCACCACGACCTGCCCCCTGCCGGTCCCGCCGGACTGGTGGTTTTACCCGCAGGAGGTGGCCGACATCCCGTACGCCGCCGTCTCGGCGGGCGAGGCCGAGAACCTGCGCGGCCTGCTGCGCCACGGCCCGGTGAAGATCGACGTCTCGGGCTACGACTCGGTCAGCCCGTACGTCTACACCCTGCACATCTACCAGGAGGGGCGGATCCCGGCCTCGCTGCACACCGAGGTCACCGACAAGCAACTCGCCACGGTGGACACCTCGCTGCACGGCACCCGGGCGCAGCCGGCCAGCCTGATCTACTCGGCCTTCCGACCGAACGAGACAGCCGTGGCCGGGGTGCCGTACAGCTACCTCACCGACAGCGTCCGGTTCACCACCTACCGCGGCCCGGTCTCGCCCGACCTGGTTCGGCTCCAGTTCTACGAGCCCTCCGGGGGGCAGCCGGGTGCCCGCACCATCGACGTCGTGGACCGGGCGGGACCGGACACCGCGCGATGGACGGCCCGGCCGCTGGTGCCCGGCGCGCCCGAACTGTCCCCCCAGGTCTTCCGCACCCAGCCCGGCAAGTGGGAGGGCGCCTGGTCCACCGAAATCTGTGCCTTCTGCCGGCAGGGCAACACGTTCTACCCGATCACCAACCTGGTGTCCGGGGCGGCGCCGAACCACATCATGGGCTCGTACGTCTTCGAGCCGCAGAACGTGCGCATGTACGCCGACGGCCGGGAACTACCCCAGGCCAGTTCTCTCGTGTGGGGTCCCACCTACGAGCTCCCCGCCGAAGCCCGGAGATACCGGCTGACGGCCGAGACCGGCAGGACCACGACGACGTGGAACTTCACGTCCGCCGCGCCGACCCGGTACGAGCCGCCGAAGGGGTTCACCTGCGCCGAGGGGACGAGCACCCCCTGCCACGCCGACCCGCTGCTGTTCCTGCGGTACGACGCTGGCGCGGACCTCGGCGACGCGGTCACCGCTCCCGGCCGCCACCAGCTCCGGGTCAGCGCGTACCACCAGGTACCGGGGGCGCCGGCGGTGAAGAGCCTCGCGCTGTCCATCAGCACCGATGGCGGGGTCACCTGGAAACAGCTCTCGACGACCGCCAAGGGCGGCGGCGACTACACCGCGGGCTACCAGGTCCCAAGGCTGACCGACACCACGGGCACGGTCAGCATCAGGGCCAGCGCGCGGGACGCGGCCGGCAACACCGTCGAGCAGACCGTCCTCGACGCCTTCCGCCTCACCGGCCGGCGCTGACGTCACTCCCGGGTCTGCCGGGCACGTCACCGACGTGCCCGGCGGCTGGGGGAGTGCCACCCGTGGCCGCCGCGCCGACGGGAATGTGCTCGCCGTCCGCCGCCGCCCTCGACGTGGGGGTGCCGGACGCCGCCGGATCACGCAGTGGATTGATGAATTGACGTTCGGTCATGTAGTTTCCTGTTTCGTGCCGAGCAATACGGGGGCTGGGCGATGAGACTTCCATTTCGGGGTTCGCGGCGTCCGCACGCTCCGACAGCCATGACCTCCGCCAGACCCGGGCCGATCACCGCCCGGCCGCTGCCCGGTGCCCGATGAGCGCCGGCGGCGGCCCGGCCGGGCGGGGCGCGGGGATCCGGGTCACCGGCCTGGTCAAGCGGTTCCGCTCGGGTGACGCGACGATCGTCGGCGCGGACCGGATCAGCCTCGCGGTGCCGGCCGGCGCCACCGTCGCGGTGACCGGCCCGAGCGGTTCGGGCAAGTCCACCCTGCTGCACCTGATCGGTGCCATCGAGCGCGCCGACGAGGGGCGCATCGACGTCGACGACGTGGAGGTGACCGGCCTGTCCGGCCGGCGGCTCGCCCGCTACCGCCGGGGGGTCGGCTTCGTCTTCCAACGCTTCCACCTGCTCCCCGCGCTGTCCGCGGTGGACAACGTCCTCGCGCCGCTGCTGCCGTACCGGACCAGCTTCGACAAGGTCGAGCGGGCCCGGAGCCTGCTCGCCGAGGTGGGGCTGGCCGGCCGGGAACGGGCCCAGCCCGCCCAGCTCTCCGGCGGCCAGCAGCAGCGGGTGGCGATCGCGCGGGCCCTGGTCGGCCGGCCCCGGCTGCTGCTGGCCGACGAACCGACCGGCAACCTGGACTCGGCCACCGGCGAAGAGATCATCAACCTGCTCTGGCGGCTCCGCGACGAGCACGGCATGACCCTGCTCATGGCGACCCACGAGGCGGCGCTGGCGGACCGCTGCGACCGGACCGTCCGGATCCACGACGGACGGATCGTCTAGCGCCGGCGAACCGGCGCGGAAACGGGGGTGAGGCGATCGGGAATCGGACGCGACACGGAAATCGTCCATCGACGTCATCGACAGTCCGATCAGAAGGAGTGGAAATGGTACGAATGCTCGAAGCGGCGGCGGACCGGGTGCTCAGGATGTTCGTTCCGGAGGTGACCGCGCAGGCCGCCGCGTGCACCTGCTGGACCGAGTACTGCGGGTGCAGCGGCGGACTGCGCCGGGTGCGGGACTGCTGCCGGGGCTGCGACAGCATCGGCACGACCTGCGGCTACTGCCGCACCACCTCGACACGCTGCTGACCCGACCACGACCGCACCGATGACGGCGTCCGGCCGGCCCGATCCGGCCGGACGACCACCCTGCCCGAGCGGAGACGACCCCACCCATGTTGCGGATGGTCTGGTCACAGCTGCGGAACACCCCCGGCCGGAGCCTGGCGGTGTTCGCCGCCGTGCTGGTCGCGACCACCGGGTTCACCGTGCTCACCGGCGCCGCCAGCACCTCCCGGCTGGTCGCCCGCGGTTCCGTCGACGGGCAGTTCCGGCCGTCCTACGACATCCTGGTCCATCCGTCGGCGCCGGCCGCCGGCCTGCTCGACCAGACCCGGCCCACCGCTGCCTACGGCGGCATCGGCCTGGACCAGTGGCGGCGGATCGAGCGGATCCCCGGCGTCGAGGTGGCCGCCCCGCTGGCGGTCCTCGGGATCGCCGACATCCGTCCGGGCCTGCGGGTGGACGTGACCGACCAGGTCGACCCGTCGGCCGAGCGGCAGGTCGTCGAGATCGCCGCCCGGATCAGCGGGGACCGGGGGCTGAGCACGCTGACCGCCGCACCGACCTACGTGTACGTGTCCCGGCGGCCCCTGGTGCCGCTCGCCGACCAGAGCGGGCGGGTGTACGTCTACGCCGACGGCACCCGGATCAGCCAGTCCACCTCCGCCGCCGAGTGCCCGGGCACGGGTGGCGGCGGCACGCTGGAGGTGCAGCCCGACGGCCGCCGCCGGCAGGTGTGCCAGACCGCGGTGAGCAGCTTCGACCCCGACGCCCGGCGGACCAGGGTCAGCGACGTGCTGGCGTACCAGTTGCTCGCGGACGGCACCTTCCGGCTGGCCTCCGTGTTCACCAGCGGCCGTCCCGCGTCGGCCGTTCCCGCCACCGCGCGGCTGGAGGTCCGGCTGCCGGCGGTGGTGCCGGTGCTGGTCGCCGGGATCGATCCGGCCGCCGAGGCGCGTCTGGTCGGCCTGGACCGGGCGGTCCGCCAGGGGCGCTACCTGACCGGCACCGATGCCGTCGCCCCGGCCCCTCCGTTCACCCAGCTCTCTCCGCTGCCCACCGCCGGTCCGGCCGGCCGGACCCTGCCGGTGCTGGCCGCCGACGACCTCGCCCTGGACGAACGGATCGACCTCACCGTGTCCCGGCTGACCGGCTCCACCGCCGAGCGGGTGCCCGGCACCGCGACGGAGGCGCTCTGGCCCTTGCTGCGCGACGCGGCGAGGACACCGCCGCGGGCGGTCCGGCACGACCTGGCGCAGCTCTACCGCGCCCGGCTCGACACCGCCCTGGCCGGGCAGGCCCCGCTCTCCGGCATCCTGGCCCTGCTCCGGCCCGGACCGGTGGCCTACACACAGCAGCCCGACGGGGTCGCCCGGGTGCTGCCCCGATCAGGATCGGACTCGACCGACCCGACGATCGAGGACGTGTGGCGGGACTCCTGGCTCGGTGCGGGCGACGTCGGGACGGCGGACCCGGTGAGCCTGCTCGGGCAGTCGGAGTGGACGGTCACTCCGGTGGGCAGCTTCGCGCCGGGCGCGGTCGACGCCCGGGCCGCGCAACAGGCCCTCGACCTCTACCGGCCGGCCCCGCCGGCGGGCGCCGACGCGCGCTCGCGGGGCCTGCTCGGCGACCGCCCGCTGCTGCCCGGGGACGACCCGCTCGGTTACCCGCACCGTCCACCGGGCCTGCTGACCACCCTGACCGCGGCCGGTGAGCTGTACGCGAGCCTCGGGTCCCCGACGAGTGCCGCGCCGCTGAGCTCGGTGCGGGTCCGGGTCGCCGGGATCGACCGGTTCGACGAGGTGGCCCGGGAACGGGTCCGGATGGTGGCCGACGAGATCGTCCGGCAGACCGGGCTGACCGTCGAGATCGTGCTGGGCGGCTCGACGGTGCGCACCCCGGTCCTGCTGCCCGCCGGCCAGCTCGGCCGCCCCGACCTCACCCTCTCGGAGCCGCGCACCCGCAAGGGCGTGGCGGCCGAGATCGTCACCGCCGTCGACCGCAAGAACGTCCTGCTGCTCGGACTGCTGCTGGTGGTCTGCGCGCTGCTGGTCGGTAACGCGGTGTCCACCGCGGTCCGCGCCCGGCGCCGCGAGCTGGCCATCCTGGCCTGCGTCGGCTGGCCCGGCTGGCGACTGAGCCTGCTGATCCTCGCCGAGACCACGGCGCTGGGGCTGACCGCCGGGCTGCTCGGCGCCGCGCTGTCGGGCCCGCTCGCCCGACTGGCCGACGTGCGGGTCTCCGGCACGGTGACCCTGCTGTGCGTGCCGATCGCGGTGTTGCTGACCGCTGCGGCCAGCGCCCTGCCCGCACTGCGGGCCGCTCGTACCCGCTCGGCCGAGGCGCTCCAGGCGACCGCGGCGCCGGCCCGGCGGGCCGCGGCGCGGACCGTCGCCGGGCTGGCGGCGGCCAACCTGGTCCGGACGCCGGCGCGCACCGTCGCCGGCGCGGTGAGCCTCGCGGCCGGCGTCGGCGCGGTGACCCTGATCGCCGCCGCGCTCTGGGCGTTCAACGACGGCATGGTCGGCTCGCTGCTCGGCCAGGCGGTCTCCGTGCAGGTGCGCGGGGTGGATCTGGTGGCGGTCGGCGGCGTGCTGCTGTTCGGCGTGCTGGGCGTGGCCGACGTGCTCTACCTCAACGTGCGGGAACGGTCGGCCGAGCTCGCCACGCTCCGGGCGGTCGGCTGGCCGGATTCCGCGCTCAACCGGTTGCTGATCTACGAGGCGCTCGGCGTCGGGGCGCTCGGCTGCGTCCTCGGGGTCGCCGCCGGCCTGGGCTCGGCCGCCCTGCTGGTGGGCCGGGTGGACGGCCGGCTGGCGGCGCTGGCGCTGGCCGTGACCGGGGCGGCGTTGCTGCTGACCGTGCTCGCCGCACTGGTCCCGGCGATCCTGATCCGGCGGCTGCCGACCGCCGCGCTGCTCACCGATGAATGAGGACGCTCGACCGGATGACCGGCCGAGGGCCGGATCGACCTACGGGGGAGGAACGATGTCGTACCTGGTGGCCGCGGTGGTCGTGCTGGCGGTGCTGTGCGTGTTCAACCTGCTGCTGTCGTTCGGCGCGATCCGCCGGCTGCGCCAGCACACCGAACTGCTCAACCGGCCCCGGCACGAGCCCGGGGAGCGGGACCTGGTCCGCCCGGTCGGGTCGACGGTGGGGGAGTTCGTCGCCACGACCGTCGACGGGGACCGGGTGTCCCGGGAATCGGTCGGTGCCGCGGCCCTGATCGCCTTCTTCTCCGTGCACTGCCCGGCCTGCCGGGAACGCAAGCCGGACTTCCTGGCCGGCGCGCCCGCGTACGCCGCGGCCGGCTGGACCGTGCTGGCCGTGGTCGTCGGCGATCCGGCCGAGTCGGCCGCCCTGGTCAGCGAGTTGCGACCCAGCGGCGCGGTGCTGGTGGAGGATGTCGGCGGGCCGGTGGGCGAGGCGTTCTCGCTGACCGGCTACCCGGCGTTCGTCCTGGTGCGGGAGAGCCGGATCGTCGCCAGCTCGTTCGATCTCCGTCAACTGCCACCCGCCGAGGCGCCGGCGGGGTCGGTCAGCGGACCGGTCGCCTCCTGACCGTGGCCCGGCTGACTTTCCGCCGTCGCCGCGACGACGCCGGCAAGCCGGCGGCCGGAGCGCTGTGGCGCGCCGGTGTCACCGCCGCGGCGCTCGCCGCCCGCTCCTCGCCGCCCGTGCTGGCGACGGTGCTGGTGCTCACCCTGGTCTCCGGCGGCCTGCCGATCGCCATCGCCTGGTTGACCAAGCTGATCCTCGACCGGATCGTGGACCAGCGGCCCGGAACGGGGGACCTGGTCGGCCTGGCGCTGGGACTGGCCGCCGCCAGCCTGGTCGTCGGGGTGACCCCGCACCTGCTCCGATACCTGCACACCGAGTTGGGACGGCGGATCGCCCGCACCGCGCAGGACCGGCTGTACCGCGCGGTGAACGGCTTCGCCGGACTGGCCCGGTTCGAGGACCCGCGCTTCCTCGACCGGCTCCAACTCGCCCAGCAGGCCGGCGCGAGCACCCCGGAACAACTCGTCGGAGGCGCGGCCAACCTGCTGCGCGGCGTCGCCGTGGTGGCCGGCTTCCTCGGCTCCGTCCTGACGATCAGCCCGGCCATGGCGGTGGCGGTCACCCTCGGTGCGGTGCCGGTGCTGCTGGCCGAGCTGTGGTTGTCCCGGCGTCGCGCCGAGACCGAACTGCGGGTGAGCCCGTACGACCGGCGCGAGTTCTTCTACCGCACCCTGCTGGCCAGCCTCCAGGCGGCGAAGGAGATCCGGATCTTCGGCATCGGCGACTTCCTCCGGGAGCGGATGCTGACCGAGCGGAGCCGCTCCGATCGGGCCCGCCGGCGGATGGACCGGCGGGAGGCGCAGGTACAAACCGTGCTGGGCCTGCTGAGCGCGGGTATCGCCGGGGCGGGGCTGGTCTGGGTGGTGCAGGCGGCCGGCAGCGGCCGGTTGACCATCGGCGACGTGCCGATGTTCGTGGCGGCGCTCGCGGCCGTCCAGGGTGGCCTGGCCGGCCTGGTCGCCGACGTCACCGCCACCCACCACAACCTGCTGCTGTTCACCCACTACCAGGCGGTGGTCCGGGCCGCGCCCGACCTGCCGGTCCCGGACCGGGCGGCCGCGCTGCCGCCGTTGCGCACCGGCATCGAGTTCGACGACGTCTGGTTCCGGTACGGCGACGACCATCCCTGGGTGCTGCGCGGGGTGACCCTGCGGATCCGGTCCGGCGAGGCGCTCGCCGTGGTCGGCGCGAACGGCGCCGGCAAGAGCACGCTGGTCAAGTTGCTCTGCCGGTTCTACGACCCGACCCGGGGGACGATCCGGTGGGACGGCGTGGACCTGCGGGACGTGCCGGTGGCGGAGCTGCGCCGGCGGATCGGGGTGACGTTCCAGGACTACATGCACTACGACCTGACCGGGGCGGAGAACATCGGCCTCGGCGATCTGGACAGCCTGCCGGACCGGTCGCGGATCGAGGCCGCGGCCCGGCTGGCCGGGGTGCACGACACCCTGAGCGCGCTGCCGCACGGCTACGACACGCTGCTCAGCCGGACCTTCATGAGCGGTGCGGAGAACAACACGGTACGGGTGGGCGTGACGCTGTCCGGCGGGCAGTGGCAGCGGCTCGCGCTGGCCCGGGCGTTCCTGCGGGACCGGTGCGACCTGCTGATCCTGGACGAACCCAGTGCCGGCCTGGACCCGGACGCCGAGGCGGAGATCCACCAGGCGATGCGGGCGCACCGGGCCGGCCGGACCACCCTGCTGATCACCCACCGGCTCGGCGCGGTCCGGGACGCCGACCTGATCGTCGTGCTGCGCGACGGCCGGGTGGCGGAGTCCGGCCGGCACCACGAGCTGCTGGCCGCCGACACCCAGTACGCCCGGATGTTCGTCAGACAGGCCAGCGGCTACCGCGGGCCCGATCCCGCGCTGCACCGGGGGGCGGAGTGATCCTGGCGTGCGGCGGGGCGGCGACGCTGCTGGCCGTCGTGCTGGTCGGCCGGTGGCTCCGGCGGCGGTTCCTGGTGGTCACCGTGGAGGGCCGCAGCATGGAACCCGGCCACCGGGACGGCGACCGGGTCCTGGTCGACCGGCTGCGGTCGGCCACCGTCCGGGTCGGCGACGTCGTGGTGGTCGATCGGGACGGCGTCCCGGACCGGCCCGACCGACCGATGATCAAACGTGTCGCGGCGCTGCCCGGCGAACCGGTTCCGGTCGAGGTGTGCGCCTTCCAGCACTGGCCGATCCGGACCCGGGTGCCTCCCGGGCAACTGGTGCTGCTGGGCGACAATCCGGCCGGCAGCCTCGACTCCCGCCAGCGCGGATTCTTCCCCGCCGACCGGCTGCTGGGGGTCGTCGTTCGACAGCTGCGCCGGGACCGGTGAACCGCCCGGCGCTGGTGGAGGTGTCACGCCGCGCGAGCCCGCGCCGGGTGCTGGAGGAGGAGCTCATGTCGTACGTGTCGGTCGGTCTGCTGGCGGTCCTGTGGTGGGTGTTCGCGGCGTCGAGTTGGAGCAAGGCGCGCAGCCGGACGGCCCTGCGCGCGTTCGCCGACTCGCTGCGACCGCTGCCGCTGCTGCCCGCCCGGCTGGTGGATCCGGTGGCCGTCCTGGTCACGATCGCCGAGCTGGGGCTCGTGCTCGGCATCGGCTGGTCGGTGCTGGCGGTGGCGACCGGCTGGCCGGCCGCGCGGCCGGGCGCGACGCTGGTGCTCGTCCTGACCCTGCTGCTGCTGGCGGTGCTCACGACCGGCGTGGTACTCGCGGTGCGCCGCGACACCGGGGCCCGCTGCGCCTGTTTCGGGGCCACCCAGCAGCCGCTCGGTCGGCGGCACGTCGTGCGCAACGCACTCCTGCTGGCGGTGACCGGGGCTGCCCTGGTGACGGTCCTGGTCGCGCGGACGCATCCGCTGGCGGCGGCCGGTGTGCTGGTCGGCGTGGCAACCGGATCGGTCGGTGCGCTGATCCTGATCCGCCTGGACGACCTGCTGGAGCTGTTCCTGCCCACGCCGTCGACCTCGCTGGCCCCGGCCCGCCGCCGACGCTAGCGATCATCGGTGCGCGGAGCCGCACACCCGGAGCCCGTCAGCGCCGGGCGACGTTGGCCTCCTTCGGCGCGGCGAGCAGCGCCGATCCGAGGGGTGTGCGCTGGTACAGGACCCGGCGTCCGCGCCGGTTGCGGTCCACCAGTCCGGCGGCCAGGAGAACCCGCAGGTGATACGACACGGTGGGCTCCGTCCAGTGCAGTTCCCGGCTGAGCTCTCCGGTCGACCTCGGCTCGGTCAGGGCGGTGAGCAGCGCCGCCCGGGTGCCGCCGATCAGGTCCGCCACGGCACGTGCCGGGTCGTCGCGGCGCCGGGCCCACAACCGGGCGATGTCGTCGGCTCGGTACACCAGCATCGGCGTCAGCGGGCGCTCGGCCGCGATCCGCACCGGGCCGACGTGTGCGGTGGTCGGTACCAGCAGCAGCCCGTCGTGCGCCCAGTCGATGGTGCCGTCGTAGCGCCGGTCGAGCGAGATGCCGGATTCCTGCCAGGACAGCCCGGGCCCCAGCGACTCGAGCATCGCCACCGCACCGCGGGCGGCCGACAGGTCGCCACGGCGCCGGATGTCCGCGTCGAGCACGCCGCGGACCGCTGGCCAGTCCTCCCGCACGGCGACGTCGAAGAAGGTCCCGATCGCTTCGGCGGCCACCGCCGCCACCACCCGGGGACCGCGCCGCACCAGGTCGTCCAGCACCGCCGGGGCGGGCCGTCGCCACTGCTCGTACTCGGTGCGGGTGGCGAAGAGTCCCGCCACGTCGGCGCGGACGGGCCGGCCGCGTAGTCCGATGTCGAGGTGGTGCTCGACCACCTCGGGGGGCGTGCTCGCGATCTGCTCGACCATCGCCTCGACAGGTGCCCCGCGCGTCGGCACCGGGCTCAGGAAGTCCGGGCTGTAGTCGTGGTCGATCGGCACGAGCGCTTCGAGGACCTCCCGGAGCCGCCCGGGCATCCGCTCCCGTGCGCGGCGGTACCAGGTGCGGGCATGGGGCGCCGGGTGGTGCTCGCGCAGCCGTACGGTGTCGATCACCTCGTGCACCGGGGAGGCCGCGAACCTCGACCGGCCCAGGGTGTCGGCGGTCATCGCAATGCGCAGCACCACCCGGCCAGTCTGCCTCAGCGGCGGGCCGGCGTGCGGCGTCGAGCGCCACGTCGCGCGGCCGGGCGTGAACCGCCGTCGCGGGCCGGCACCACCGTGACAATTACAGGGACCTCGAATCAATGGCTCCGTGCCGCGCGCTGACCCAAGCTCGACGAGGCGGGCCGGGGGCCAGCGCTCGGCCGTCCCCGGCACGCCCGACATCTCCGACATCACCAGAGGAGGAACCATGAGCACCACCGAGCGGCGAGGCCCGGTGAAGGCCGCCATCACGGTGTCCCTGGACGGCTACGTCACCGGTCCCGACGATCGTGCGGGCCAGGGGCTCGGCGTCGGCGGCGAGCGGCTGCACTACTGGGTCATGGGCGGCCCGTGGACCTACGAGACGGAGCGCGAGCCCGGCGCCGGGATGACCGACGCGGACCGTGCCTACTACGACGCGCTGCTCGAGGGGACGAGCGCCGGCCTGTGCGGCCGGGGCATGTACGACAGCGCCGGCGCCTGGGGCGGCCGGAACCCGTTCGGCGGCACCATGGTCGTGCTCACCCACCGCACCGCCGACCAGCCCGACCCGAGCACCGGTTTCGTCATGGTCGACGGGTTCGAGGAGGCGCTGGCGGAGGCCCGGCGAGCGGCGGGTGAGGGCGGCGTCGCCATCGGCGGGGGCGCCGACATCATCCGCCAGGCGCTCGGGGCGGGGGTGGTCGACGAACTCGGCATCACCACCGCTCCGGTCGTCCTCGGCCGCGGGAAGCGGCTCTTCGAGGGCTTCGACCGCGACATCGATCTCCAGATCCTCTCGGTGCACAACTCGCCGTACGCCGTCCACGTGCGGTACGGCGTCGTGCGCTGATCCCGTTGTGTCGCGAAGGGAGACCGACGTGTCAGACCTGATGGTCGACTTCATCACCTCACTGGACGGTTACGGCGCCGCCGAGGGCTGGCCGGGGTTCTGGGGCCTCGAAGGGCCCGAGTACCTCGAATGGCTCGGTCGGGAGGCCGACGCGGAGTACACCGTCCTGATGGGGGCGAACACCTACCGGCTGATGTCCGGGTTCGCCGCCGGCTCCGACGACGCCGGCCTCGCGGACCTGACCGCCAGACCCAAGGTCGTGTTCTCGTCGACGTTGCGGGCGCCGCTGTCGTGGGCCAACTCGCGGGTGGTCGACACCGACCCGGTCGAGACCGTGCGGTCGATGAAGGCGGACGGCGCGACCCCGATGCGCACCATCGGCAGCCTCACCCTGTGCCGGTCGCTGATCGGGGCCGGGCTGGTCGACCGCTTCCGGGTGGTCGTCTTTCCGGTGGTCACCGGCAACTCCGGTCGGGACCGGATCTACGACGGATGGCCCGACGTGGCCCTCGAGACGGTCGCCACCCGGACGTTCGACGGCCGGCTCCAGCTGCTGGAGTACGTCCCCACGGTGCTCGCGGGCCCGCCCGGGACGGCGGCACCGACGCACGAGTGACCCGGGAGCGCGACCCCGGCGTGGCGGGCCGGGGCGCGCCCGCCCCGGCCGCGGCACGGACGACGTCCTACGGGGACGCCGGACCCGACGTCGCGGTGTCCGTGCGGTCGGTGGACGTGGACTGGGTGGCGCGGTAGTGCGACGGTGAGACGCCGTAGGCGCCGACGAACGCCTGGCGCAGCGCCTCGACGGTCCCGAAACCGCAGCGGCCCGCTATCGCCTCCACCGTCAGGTCGGTACCGGTGAGCAGGTGCGCGGCCGCCTCCACCCGGGCCCGCCGCACGAACCGGCCCGGTGTCAGCCCGATCTCCCGGTGGAACAGCCGGGCGAGGTGCCGCTCACTGACCCCGGCGCGCCGGGCCAACGTGGCCGCGGAGAGGTCCTCGTGCAGGTGCGACGAGATGTGCGAGACGGTCTCCCGCACCAGCGAGTGCCGGACCGCCGGCGGTGCCGTGAACATGCTCATCTGCGCCTGGTTGCCGGGCCGTTGCAGGTAGGTCACCAGGTGACGCGACACGTCCCTGGCCAGCGCCGGGCCCTCGTCGGCCTCGATGAACGCCAGAGTGAGGTCCAGCGCCGCGGTCACCCCCGCCGAGGTGCACACGTCGCCCTCGGCGATGAAGATCGGATCGCTGTCGAACTCCACGTGCGGAAACCGCCGCTGGAGGTACGCCGCGTGGTGCCAGTGCGTCGCCACCCGCCGTCCGTCGAGCAGACCGGCGGCGGCCAGCACGCCGGCGCCGGTGCAGACCGACGCGACCCGGCGCGCCTCCCGACCGAGGCGACGGACGTGGGCGACGAGGCGCTCGTCCCGCATCGCGTCCACGTAGCCGATCCCGCCGGAGACGACGAGCGTGTCCAACGGCCCCCGAGCCCGCTCGAGCGCGATCTCGGCGTTCAGCACCAGCCCGGCCGCGGTGCGGATCGGCGCGCCGCCGGGCGAGGCCAGCCGGAGCCCGTAGATCGCACGTCGCCGCAGGTAGTTGGCCATCTGCAGGGACGCCGTCACGCAGGCGATGTCGAGCAGTTCGGCCGCGGGATAGCCGACGACCAGGACGCGACGTGTGGTCCCCACGGTGCCACGCTACGGGCCGCGCCGCCCGCAGGCGACATGTCCGTAGGACAGCCAGCCCAAGTATTCGGACCAACCGCCGGCCGGTTGTCGCCGCGACGGCGGCCCGCCGCGCACGGTGGCCTCATGGCAACCACCGACCCCGCCCGGCCGGCGCACCGCCGCCTCGGATCCGCGCGCGTCGTACGCCCGCTGGTCCGCCACTACGTCGAGATGGTCGTCGCGATGACCGTCGGCATGACGGTGCTCGGCGTCCTCCGCTCGTCCGTCGGACTCACCGTCGCGTTCGCCGAGCGTCCCGGCGCCGCGTACCTGTTGATGGCGACCGACATGGCGATCGGCATGGCCGTCTGGATGCGCGTGCGCCGCCACCCCTGGCCGGCGACGCTCGAGATGTGCGCGGCCATGTACCTGCCCGTCGCGCTGGTGCCGCTCGTGTGGGCCGGGGTCGTCGGATCGATGACGTTCATGATCGCCGTCCACGTCCTCATGCTGGCCGCCATGCTGGTCGTGCTCCTGCGCCATCGCCACCACCTCGTCCGCTGCTGACCCCGGGCGGCCCCGGCCGGCCGCACCCACACCAGACCGTCCAGCGAGGAGCTGTGGCCATGCGGAGAAGGATCGTCCGGATCCTGGTCGTCGCGGTGGCGGCGCTCGTCGTGCCCGCCGCCGTCGGGGCGCTGGGCGTCCGGCGGGCGACCGACGAGGTCTACCCCGACCGCGTCTCCGGCGTCGCCCCGCCCGCGTGGTCGGCACCCGTGCTGGATCCGGGCCGGCCCACGGTGGCCATCGTGCTCGGCTCGGCGGGCGCCAACGTCGCCGACACCCTCGCCCCGTACGAGGTGTTCGCGGCGACCGGCCGGTTCAACGTGGTGACCGTGGCGCCGACGCCCGACCCGGTCACCCTGACCGGCGGCCTCGACCTCGTGCCCGACCTGAGCTTCGCCCAACTGGCCGCCCGGATGGCCGGGCCGCCCGACGTCATCGTCGTGCCGCAGCTGCACGGCCCCACGTCCGACGTGGTGCGGTGGCTGCGTGCGCAGCGCCGGCAGGGCGCCCCGCTCCTGCTGAGCGTGTGCGTGGGCGCCGAGGTGCTCGCCGACGCCGGGCTCCTCGACGGCCGGCCGGCCACCTCGCACTGGCTCAAGCTGATCGGGCTACGCCGCAGCCACCGGGACGTGCGGTGGACCGAGGGTGTCCGGTTCGTCGACGACGGCGACGTCGTCAGCACCGCCGGGGTGCTCTCCGGCATCGACGGCGCGCTCCGCGTCGTGGAGCGCCTCGTCGGTGCGGCGGAGGCCGAGCGGGTGTCCCGGGAGCTGCGCTGGTCCGGTTACCGACCCGGCGAGCCGGTCGCCATCGCCGGTGCGCGTCCGGCGCCGCGCGACCTGGTGGCGCTGTTGAGCGCCGCCTACCGGTGGAACCGGCCGACGACCGGCGTGCTGCTGGCCGACGGCGTGGGCGAGATCGAACTGGCCGCCGCCTTCCGTCCCTACACCGAGCTGTCCTACCTGGCCCGCCTCGAGGCGTTCAGCGTCGACGGTCGGGCCGTCCGTTCCCGGCACGGCCTGACGTTCCTGCCCCGCTCCGGCTGGAACCCGGCGGAGCCCGGCTTCGACCGGGTGCTGGTGCCCACCGGCGGCCCCGCCGGCCTCGGCGACACGTCGATCCCCGTGCACCCGCTGCACCGTGCCGACGAGTTCCCCGTCGACGGGGCACTGCGCGACATCGCCGACACCTACGACGTCGCCACCGCCCGCTGGGTCGCCAAGTCCCTCCAGTACCCGGTGCCGGACCAGGGGCTGGGCGGCCCTCGGTGGCCGTGGCGTCTCACCGCGGCGCCGCTGCTGCTGGCCGGCGTCGGCGCGGCCGCGGTGATCCTGCTCGGCCGGGTCCGACGACGACTCGGCGGTCACGTTCGGCTGGGCGCGCCGAACAGGTAGCGGACCTCGTCCATCATGACGACCAGCGCGGCGGCGACCAGCGCGCCGGCGACGGCCAGGCCCGCCCCGGCCGGGCTCACCGGCCCGGCCGGGGCGAGCGCGCCGACCACGGCGGAGCCGATGAGGAAAGCGTTGCGCCACACGTGCTGGCGGCCCAGCGGCGTGGCGGTGCGGCCGAAGCAGCGGCAGGTGCCGCCACCCCGCCGCAGGTTCGCCGCGATGGCGACGGTGAAGGCGAGCAGCAGGGCGGCACCGGAGAGGAAGCCGGCCAGCGGGAACACCGCCAGCAGGGCGACGGTGCCGAACTCGGCGGCGACCACGGCCGCGGCGAGCGGGCCGGCCGGCCGGTAGCCCAGGTCGCGCACCGAGCGCGCGAACTCGCGGAAGGCGGCCCGCCCGGAGACCTTGCCGACCGCCGCCGCCAGCAGGACCGCGCCGAGCAGCACCCGGCACCCGATCTCGACGTACACCTGTCATCGCCTCCCTCTGGCCACGCCGAGGATCGCCTCGCGTGGCACCGCCCCGAAGTGCCGCGAGTCCTGGCTGTGGGGGTTGTCGCCGCGCACCGTCACGGCGCCGTCCGGATCGACCCGGTGGACGCGTTTGACCATCCACGTCAGGTCCGAGGTGGGGACGACGTCGCGGGCCCGGAAGACGACGAGGTCACCGGCGGCCGGTGTCCGCCCGACGCGCACCACGAGCCGGTCGCCGTCGCGCAGCGTCGGCGCCATGCTCTGCCCGTGTACCACCACCAGGCGCCAGCGGCGGCGCAGCCAGCCGGTCATGACGCCGCCAGTTGGTAGCCGTCGGCCTGGAGGCGGAACAGCCGGGCGTACTCGCCGTCGGCCGCCATCAGCTCGGCGTGCCCGCCCGACTCGACGACGCGTCCGGCGTCCAGCACGACGATGCGCTGCGCGTCGCGCAGGGTGCTCAGCCGGTGGGAGATCAGCAGCCCGGTGCGGCCCTGGCGGATCCGGGCCAGCGACGCGTGCACGCGGGCCTCGGCGTCGGCGTCCAGCCCGGAACTGGGCTCGTCCAGGATGAGCAGGTCGGCGTCGGCGCGCATCAGCGACCGGGCGAGCGCGACCCGCTGCCACTGCCCGCCGGAGAGCGTCACGCCGGGCTCGCCGTCCTGGTCGGCGAAGGTACGGCTGAGCAACGTGGCGTAGCCGTGAGGGAGGGCCCGCAGGCGGTCGTGGATCTCGGCGCGGGCGGCGGCCTCCTCGACCTGCCCGGTCGTGTGCGGCAGCCGGCCGATGCCGACGTTCTCCTCGGCGGTGAGGTCGTAGCACATGAAGTCCTGGAACACCGCGCCCATCCGCTGGCGCAGCGTCTCCACCCGCAGCTCGCGCAGGTCCACCCCGTCCCAGGTGATCCGGCCGCGGTCCGGGTCGTAGAACCGGCAGAGCAGCTTGACGAGGGTGCTCTTGCCGGCGCCGTTGAGGCCGACGAGCCCGACCGCCTCACCGGCGGTGATCGTCAGGTCGACGCCCCGCAGGATCCAGGGACCGCCCTCGTCGTAGCGGAACCACACGTCCTCGAACCTGATGGCGGTGCGCAGCGGCGGTGCCGGCCGGGTCCCGTCGACCAGGTCGGCGGGACTGTCGAGAACGGCGACGTAGTGCCGGAACAGCCGGGTGGCCGTGCCGGCCTCGCCGAGCTGAGCGGCGATGCCGGCCAGGCCGCTGTGCGCCGCGGCGAACGCGGCCAGCAGCAGGGTGAGGTCGCCGAGGCTGAGCCGGCCGCGGACCGCGGCGTTCACCGCGACCACGGTGGCGGTGAGGGTCACCGCGGCGCCGGCCAGCGCCCAGCAGGTCTGCACCACCGTGGCGTGCCGCGCGGCGGCCAGCTCGATCCGGGCGGCGGCCCGCACCGCGCCGGTGAGCCGGTCGTGGAAGAACCGGCCGAGCTGGTAGAGGCGCACCTCCCGGGCGGCGCGCAGGTCGGTCAGCACGTTCTGGAACAGGAACCGGGCCCGGAACAGGCTGGCGCTGTCCTCCACGGCCCGCGCCGCCCGCCGGGACAGCCGCAGTTGGATGAGGAAGTCGGGCACCGCCACGGCGAGCAGGAGCAGCCCGGCCGGCGGCCAGAGGGAGGTCAGGATCACGGCGAAGCCGCCGATGGTGACGACGTTCTGGGCCACGTCGACAGCGAACATGACGACCACGTACGGCGCCTGGGTGGCGGCCTGCTGGGCCAGCGCCAGCCGGTCGCGCAGGGCCGGCTGCTCGAACGGGCCCAGCCCGACGAAGGTGTTCAGTTTCCGGTACAGCCGCACGTCGGCGGCGATCGTGATCGCGTTCTGCAGGGCCGTGGTGAAGTAACCGGACACCCGGCTGGCGATCGCCGCCAGCGCGCCCAGGACGGCGATCGCCACGGCGTACCAGGTGGCGGTCGCCGGGTCGGCCGAGCGGCCCCTGCCGACCTCGTCGAAGAGCAGCTTCGTGAACCACGCGACGCCGATCGGGGGCGCCGCGCCGATGACGACGAGGGCGACCGTGGCGGCGAGCGCCCCGCGGTCCGCGCAGCCCAGTCGCAGGGCGGCTCGCAGCGTGGCCACGGCTCAGGCCAGGACCGGGAGCTGGTGGCTGGAGTTGACGACGACGCCGTCGACGACCGACAGCACGGCGGGGAAGCCCTTGACCCCGAACTCCTTCTCGGCCTGGTCCTCGTTGATGGTCGCCGTGTCGAAGTCGGCCAGGCGGGGCGCCATCTCCACCGTGTCCTCCGGCATGCCGATCATGAACACGAAGGTGTCGTGGCGGTAGCGCCGGGCGTCGGCGGTGAGGGTGTCCAGGAGCGTCTGGCACGGTGGACAGGTGGGGGTCAGCATGACCACCGTGCGCCGGCCGGCGGTCAGGTCGACGTGCGGGAAGCCGGTGACCTCCAGGCCCGGGGCGGGCAGCACCTCGGGGGCGGCCCCGCCGTCGTGGGCGGTGGCGGTCTGCGTCTCCCGGAGCCGCCGGGCGAGGGCCAGGGTCAGGACGAGGTTGAGCACGGCGACCGCCCCGATCACGGCGATGGCGGCGTAGGCGAAACCCGGCATGGGAACTCCTCAGCGAGTCGGCGGGGGGTGGGGGTCGCGCCGACGGCGCGACCCCCGGGGAAGAGCCAGGTCAGCAGACGCCGACCTTCCTGGTGTAGCAGATCGGCGACGACGTCGTGACCGAGCACACGCCGGTGCAGGACAGGGTGCTCCGCCGGTAGTAGCGGAAGTACGAACCGCCCGAGCAGTAGCCGTTGGAGACCGCGCAGCACGACTGGCCGTGCTCCGGCACGCAGGCGCCGGCCACCTCGCGGCCGAGCACCTTGCTGAGCATCGCGTCGCCGACGCGGTTGATGAGCTTGGTCATGGCAGACCTCCTTGGTGGGTGACTGCCATCACTGTGCCGGGTGCCGCTGCGCGCGCCCTGCGCTCCTACTGCGCGCCGGCTGCGCTCCGCCAACGCGTCAGCGATTCGCGCAGGTCGTCGACGTACGCGGAGTCGAAGTGCTCGAAGATCCGCAGCGCCTCCTCGCCCAGCGCGACGGCCCGGTCGTGCCTGCCGAGGGTGGCCTGCGCCCGCGCGAGCAGGTGCAGCGAGTTCGCCAGCGGGAACGGCTGCCCGACGCCGCGCAGCATCGCCACCGAACGCTCCAGCTCCACCACCGCCCGGCCCGCGTCGCCCTCCTCGAGGTGCGCCTTGCCGAGCAGCCGCCGGGAGATCGCCTCGCCCCACTCGTGGCGCAGCTCGTGGAACGCCAGCACCGTACGCCGCAGCAGCCGCCGTGCCGCCTCGCCGTCGCCGGCCGCGAGGTGCGTCGCGGCCAGCGCCTGCTCGGCCGTGGTCACGCTCATCCGGTCGCCGAGCCGGCGCGCGGCGGCCACCGCCTGCCGGAGCTGCTCCACGGCCGGCGGCCACTGCTCGGCGTGCCGGTGCAGCAGCCCGATGGTCTCCCGCGCGAGCGCCTCGCCCCACAGGTCGCCGTCGTCGACGAAGACCCGCAGGGCCGCGGCGCAGGCGTCGAGGGCGAACGGGGAGGTGAGCCGGTACTGCCCGTGCTGCATGCCGAGAGCCAACAGCACGTGCCCGCCGACGCGGCCGACCGGCCAGTGCGCGGCGCACAGCCGCACCATCACCAGCAGCGCGGCGTCCGCCTCCCGCAACCTGCCGAGGTGGCGGCAGCACAGCGAGTAGCCCTGCAGGGCGACGAGGCGGTGCGCCACCCACCGCCCGCGACCGGCCCGCTGCGCGGCGCGCAGCAGCGGCACGGCTTCGGCGTGCCGGTTCAGCGACCGGTACGCCGTGCCCAGGTGCAGCCGCAGCGACATCCGGGTCGCCGACGGCAGCTCGGCGTGGCGGTCGAGCACGGCGCGCAGACAGTCGACCAGCTCGGGCAGGTGTTGGCTGCGCATCATCGCGAAGTTGCCCATCGTGCAGGCCAACCGCCCCGCCAGGTCGACCGCGTCCAGGCCCAGCAGGTCCCGCACCGCCGCGACCAGGTTCTCCCGCTCCGCCTCGAACCAGTCGACGGCGTCCCAGGCGTCCATCGGGGACACCGTGTCGGCGACCGGCAGGGCCTTGCAGGGCAGCGACGCGTCGGCGCGTTCGGCGTACGCGTGCAGCCGCTCGTACCAGGCGACCACCTGGTCGACGGCGACGTCGGTGCGCTCCCGGGCGTGCAGCCGGACCAGGTCGTGCATGCGTACCCGGCCGGTGGGGTCGGCGGTCAGCAGGTGGGCCCGGCACAGCTGCTCCAGCAGCGGCTCGGTGGTCTCGTCCCACATGCCGAAGCTGCCCAGCGACGTCCGGCTGAGCACCCCGAGCAGCCGCGCGGCGGGCGGCGGCAACCGCTCGAACCCGACGGTGAAGCTGCTGCGCACGTCGAGCCCGTCGAGCGACAGTTCGTCGAGGCGGCGCCGCTCGTCGCGGAGCCGGTCGCGCAGCCGCGCCACGGGCATCGCCTCCCGTTCGGCCAGCCGTACGCCGGCGATGCGCAACGCCAGCGGCAGGCGACCGCACAGCTCCACCACGTCGGCGGCCGCCGCGGCCTCCCGGTTGATCCGCTCCACGCCGGCGAGCCCGGCCAGCAGGTCCAGGCCGTCGTCGATCGGCAGGACGTCGAGCGGGACGACCTCGGTGCCCGGCAGCCCGGGCAAAGCCGACGTGCTGGTGATGAGGGCGGTGCTGCCACCGGGCGGCAGCAGCGGGCGCACCTGCGCCGCGTCCGCCGCGCTGTCCAGCATCACCAGCATCGGCTGGTCGGCGAGCACCGACCGGTACAGCGCCGCCCGTTCCTCGGCCGCCACCGGGATGGCCTCGCCGGCCACCCCGAGGGCGCGCAGGAAGGCGCCGAGCACGGTGTCGGGCCGCGCCGGGTCCGGGGTGTTGCCGCGCAGGTCCGCGTAGAGGCACCCGGCCGGGAAGCGATGGCGGCTCTCGTGCGCCGCGCGCAGCGCCAGGGTGGTCTTGCCGGTTCCCGCGAGCCCGGTCACCACGACGACCTGAGCGGCCCCGGCGGCCGGTGGAGTACGCCCCAGCAACGACAGCAGCAGCCCGAGCTCCTTGTCCCGCCCGACGAAGTCGCCGGTGACCCCCGGGAGCTGGTTGGGCCGCACCCACGCGCGCGGGGACGCCTCCTGCTCGCTGCCGAGGATCTCCCGGTGCAGCTGCCGCAGCTGCGGCCCCGGGTCGATGCCGTGCTCCTCGGCGAGCACCCGGGCCCCGGCCCGGTACACGGCGAGCGCCTCCGCCTGCCGCCCGCTGCGGTGCAGGGCCACCATGAGCTGGCCGCGCAGCCGCTCCCGCAGCGGCCGGTCCCGCACCATCGTGGTCAGTTCCGGCACGAGTTCCTGGTGCAGGCCGAGCGACAGCAGCGCCTCGACGCGCAGCTCGACCGCGTGCTCGCGCAGCTCGTGCAGGCGGTCGCGCTCGACGTCGACCAGCCTCGCGTCGACGTCGACGAACGCGTCGTCGCGCCAGCGCGCCAGCGCCCGGTCGAGCAGCTCCACGGCGCAGCGGGCGTCGGTGGCGGCCGCGGCGGCCTGCACGTCGGCGGCGAACTCCGCCGCGTCCACGACCACCGCGGCGGGCAACTGGTAGCCCGGTGACCGGGTGAGGATCAGCTCCGGGGTCGCACGGCGGCGCACGGCGGCGACGATCGCCTGGACCCGGTTGCGCGCTCCCGCGGGTGGGTGGTTCGGCCAGAGGCCGTCGACCAGGCGGTCGACGGAGACGATGCGTCCCTGGTGGGCCGCCAGGCTCGCGACGAACGCCCGCTCCAGCGGGGCGAGGGACACCGTAATCCCGTTGACGCTCAACTCGATCCGTCCGAGGATGCCGATCCGATACCCACGCACCGCGCAAAGCTAGCGCGCTGTCCGCCGGTTCTGCTCGGGCCGGGAGGACGGCTCCGCGGCGAGGAGGGTGGTCCCGATGGCTCTGATGCGCATCCAGCTGGACACCGACCGGGCGACCGCTCGGCGGGTCCTGGCGCTGCATCAGGCCGGCAGGATCCATCGCGAGTCGCGGGACGCCGCTCGGGACGAGGTCTGGCGGCGCGGTCGCACCCCGGCCGGTGAGCCGGTCTTCGTCGGCCTCACCAACGGCCACCCCGTTCGGCTGATCTACGACGTGGAGGTCTACCCGGAAACGACTCCCTGAGCGGCGCGATCGGGTTGGCACCCGGCGGGCCGCGACCGACCGGAGTTGCCGCGGACGATCGGGTCAGGTGGCCGGTGTCGCCTCGCCGATCGCCTGGTCCAGGATCTCCAGGCCGAGGGCCAGTTCCTCGCAGGTGGCGGTGAGCGGCGGCGCGATCCGGAAGGTGCCGCCCATGCCGGGCAGTTGCACCACGTTCATGTGCAGCCCGAGTTCGAGGCAGCGGCGGGTGACCCGGGCGCCGAGCGCGTCCGAGCCCTGCCGCGACTCCCGGTCGTCGACGAGTTCGACCCCCTGCATCAGCCCGCGCCCGCGGACGTCGCCCACGACGTGGTGCCGGTCCCGGATCTCGAGCAGGCCGGCGCGGAGGAAGTCGCCGAGTTCCCGGGCCCGGACCTCCATCCGCTCCCGCTCCAGCACGTCGAGCACGGTGTTGCCGACGGCGGCGACCAGGGGGTCCGACACGTGGGTGGTGTAGAAGAGGTAGCCCCGCTCGTGTGCCCTTCGTTCTATCTCCTCGGTGGTGACCACGGCGGCCAGTGGTAGACCGGCACCCAGCGTCTTGGAGAGCGTGACGATGTCGGGCACGATCCCGTCGCGCTGGAAGGCGTACCAGGTGCCGGTGCGGCACAGCCCGGTCTGCGCCTCGTCGACGATCAGCAGCATGCCGCGCTCGCGGCACCGGCGGGCCAGCGCGGCGAAGTAGCCCGGTGGCGGCTCGATGACGCCGCCGGAGCTGAGGATCGGCTCGACGATGCACGCCGCGAGGCTCCCCGACGACTGGGCGTCGACGAGGGCGAAGCCGTAGTCGAGCTGGCGCTGCCAGTCGAACTCGCCGCCGGGGGTGGTGAAGTCGGGGCGGTAGGGGTTGGGCGCGGGGATCGCGAAGTTCCCCGGCGGGGTGGGCCCGTACCCCTGGTGGCCGGCGCTGTACGTCGCGGCGGCCGCGGCGTGCGTCATGCCGTGCCAGGATCGGGCGAAGGCGACGATCTCGTGCTTGCCCGTCACGAGCTTGGCCATCCGGATGGCCGCCTCGTTCGACTCGGCGCCGGTCGTCAGCAGCAGCGCCTTCTCCAGTGGCTCGGGAAGGGACTCGGCGAGCCGGCGCGCGAGGTCGACGACCGGGCGGGACAGCATCCCGCTGAACAGGTGGTCCAGGCTCGCGATCTGCCGCCGCACCGTCTCCACGATGGCGGGATGACTGTGGCCGAGGATGGCGCTCATCTGACCCGAGGTGAAGTCCAGGATCTGCCGGCCGTCGGCGGTGTAGACGAAGCTCCCGGCCGCCCGCTCGATGATCTCGGGCGTGAACGGGGCGCCGTATCGCACCAGGTGCCGGTCGACGTCGGACCAGAAGTTCGCGGCGGCGGTCCGGTCAGCGGTCAGCGTCATGGGCCTCACGATAGGGCCGGGCGTTGTGCGCGAATAGCTGAAGTTTCTGGCTACGCTGTGCGGAAATCTCGCACAGGGGGATCGGATGCGGCTGAACACGGCACGCCTGGAGATGCTCAGCCTGCTGGACAGCCTCGGCACCGTGCGGGCCGTCGCGGCGGCCCTGCACCTGAGTCCGTCGGCGGTGTCGGCGCAGCTGGCGGTCCTGGAGAAGGAGACCCGCGCCGAACTCCTGCGGCGCTCCGGCCGCCGCGTCCAGCTGACCACCGCCGGGCGCACGCTCGCCCGGCACGCCCGCGTCATCCTCGACCAGCTCAAGGCCGCCGAGGCCGACCTGGCGGGCAGCACCGGGCAACCCGCCGGACCGGTACGCCTCGCGGCCTTCTCCAGCGCCGTCCGCACCATGGTCATCCCCCTCGCCGCGCGGCTGCGGCAGGCGTACCCGCGGATCGACCTGGACGTCACCGAACTCGATCCGCAGGCCAGCCATCCGGCGCTGCGCCGGGGCGACCACGACATCGTCGTGACCGCGGACTTCATCGACGGATCCATGCCGCTGCACCCGGACGTGCGGACCATCCCTCTGCTCACCGACGCCATCGTGCTCGTGGTGCCCCGGTCGCAGGCCTGGGACGCCCCGGCGGAGGTGGCCGACTTCGCCGAGGCCGCCTGGTCCACCGACATGCCCGGTACGTACCTGTCGAGCCTGGTGACGAGCACCTGCCGCAAGGCCGGCTTCGAACCGGTCGTGGCGGGCCGCTTCGCCAGCTACGAACTGCTGCTGGCGCACGTCGAGGCGGGCCTGTCCGTGTCGCTCCTGCCCGAGCTGGCCGTGGACCGCCGCTACCACGTCGCCACCCGGCCGCTGCGCCGGCCGTTGACCCGCCACGTCTACGCGGCCGTGCGCAGCCGGTCGACGCTCACCGCGGCGGGTCAGATCGTCCTGGACGAGCTGCGCGAGCTGGCCAGGAGCACGGCCGTGCCGGCCGCCGGGAGGACGCCGGCGTCAGCGCCCGGCGGCGCGCCGGCGGTAGCGGGTCATCTTGTCGCGGCTGCCGCAGACCGCCATGGCGCACCACCGACGGCTGCCCGCCCGTGAGGTGTCCAGGTAGAGCAGCGTGCACGTGTCGCTGGAGCATTCGCGCAGCCGGCCGGCGTGGGAGCCGCCGAGCAGGTCGACGCCGTCGCGCGCCACGAGCGCCAACAGCGCGCCGGCGGTGGGTTCCACCAGACGCGTCGCCGCGCCGTCGGCCGTGAGCCTTATCGCCGGTGGCGCCTTGGCCGCCCAGCGGTTCACCACATCCACGGCTCGGCGATCCGGCGGTTCCCCGAACACCCGGCCTCGCATCAGCCGGTAGAGGGCCTCGCGCAGTTCCCGGGCACCGCGCAGGGTCGGGGTGGAGACCGGCACGGTGGTGTCGGTCAGACCCGACTCGGTGAACCACCGCGCCAGATCGGCCGGAGCGGGGATGCGTTCGACGCCGGGGTCGCGCCAGCGCAGGCCGTAGGTCGCGGTGAAGTCCACCGAGACCCGCCCGCCGACGAACGGGAAGGCCGCCGCGTTGTGAGACACCGCTTGATGATACCGGCTGAACCGGTAACCCAGATCACTCCACCGGCGCTGTTGCGTTACCTGCTCGATCAGTAACGTCTCGACGCATGAGGATCCTCGTCGTCGGGGCGGGCGCGACCGGAGGCTATTTCGGCGCCCAACTCCAGCAGGCCGGCCGGAACGTCACCTTCCTCGTCCGGCCCGGGCGGGCCGGCGTGCTCCGCGAGCGCGGGCTGCGGATCACCGGCCTGGGGGAGCAGACCGTGCTCACGCCCCGGCTGCTCACCGCCGCCGAGATCGACGGGCACTACGACCTGGTTCTCGTCTCGGTGAAGGCCACCGCGCTGCCGGCGGCGATCGACGACGTCGCCGCCGCGGTCGGCCCGCGTACCACGGTGGTCCCGTTCCTGAACGGCATGGCCCACCTGGACGCGTTGAACGAGCGGTTCGGCGTGGACGCGGTGCTCGGCGGCGTGGTCCGGGTGCTCACCACACTCGACGCCGAGGGGGACATCGTCCGGCTGGGCACCCTGGCCGAGATCGTCGTCGGCGCCCAGCGGGGTGGCCCGTCGCAGCGCGTCGAGCAGGTCGCCGAGGTGCTCTCCGGCGCGGGCTTCGACTGTGCCGTCTCGCCGGACATCCACCGCGCCATGTGGCACAAGTGGGTCTTCATCAGCACCCTCGGCGCCCTCAACACCCTGGTACGCGGCTCGGTGGGCGATGCCGTGGCGGTTGCCGAAGGCGACCGGCTCGGCCCGCAGATCGCGGCCGAGGCGGCGGCCGTCGCCGCGGCGGCCGGCCATCCGCTGCCGAAGCAGGCCCTCGACAGCGTCCGGGCCTTCGTCACCCGGCCCGGCTCGCCCGACACCGCCTCGCTCTACCGGGACCTGGTCGGCGGGCAGCCCACCGAGGCCGAGCAGATCTTCGGCGACCTCACGGCGCGGGCCCGCGCGCTCGGCGTGCCCACGCCGCTGCTGGACGCCACGACGGTGGCCCTGCGCCTGCACGAGCAGCGCCTCCGCGACTAGGGTCACTGTCGCGATCGGCCGGCCCGGAAGACGGATCGACGGCCTCGCGGGCTCTTCACGACGGAACTGGAGGAAGCATGACGGACGCGCCGCCGCGCGGGCTCGAGGAGAGACTGCGGGATACCCGCGCCAAACTGGCGGGCGAGGTCGATCTCTGGGTCGCGACAGCGAGCTCCTCGGGCGGCGTCCACCTCATCCCACTGTCGTACCTCTGGGACGGAGCCACCTTCCTCATCTCCACGCCACGGGCGTCGATCACGGGCCGCAACCTGCTGGCCGACTCCCGGGTGCGGCTCAGCCTCGGGCCGACGCGCGACGTCGTCATCGTCGACGGCACCGCCGAGCCGGTGGACATCGCCGACCTCGGCCCGGAGACGGGCGACGCCTTCGCCACCCGGACCGGCTTCGACCCGCGCCAGCTCGACGAGCCCTACCAGTACTTCCGGATCCGGCCGCGGCGCATCCAGGCCTGGCGGGAGGCGAACGAGCTGGCCGGGCGCGTCCTCATGCGCGACGGCCGCTGGCTCGGCTGACCACCGTCGCGCCGGCACCACCCCCGATCGGGGCGGGTGGTGCCGGCGCGACCGGGGACGGCGCGCCCGTGCCGGCGAGGGCGCTGGTCGGCCCGCTCAGCGGACCCGGTCGTAGACCAGGGCCAGGGTGCCGTGCTCGCCCGCGGCCTGGCTGGCGAGCGTCCACCGCCCGGCGGGTAGGCCGTCGTCGAAGAGGCGCGGCCCGCCGCCGAGGAAGACCGGGAAGACCGTCATCGCCAGCCGGTCGACCATGTCGGCCGCCAGCAGCGCCTTGATGACGCTCGCGCTGGACAGCACGAGGATGTCCCCACCTTCGGTTGCCTTGAGGTCGGCGACCGCCTCGGCGGTCGGCTTGTCGACGACCGTCGTCCGCTCCCACGGCGCCGCGCCAAGGGTGGCGGAGAGGACCACCTTGTCGGTGTCGACGAGCCACTTCGCGAAGCCCTCGTCGCGCGGGTCCGCACCGGCCATGCCGATGACGGTGGGCCAGAAACCGAGGAAGCCCTCGGCGTTGACCCGTCCGAGCAGGGCGGTCGTCGCCGACTCCCAGAGGCTGGTCAGGTGGTCGCGGGCGACGTCGGTGTGGGCGTACGGCATCACCCAGCTCATGTCCTGAGGGTCCCGCGGCCCGGCGTAGTGGCCGTCGAGGGAGAGGGCGATGTTGGTGACGACCCGGCGGCCGACGGTCTGCTCTGTCACTTCGTGCTCCTTGGGTCGGTGCCGATGCCGTCGACGGCGTCGGCGTCGTGCGGGTCCGCGGCGAGTGCCGCCGCGAGCTTGTCGAGGCTCTGGCCGAAGCCGATCTCGATACCGGCGATGAAGTCGGCCGAGTCGACGGTGCTGTCCGTGATTCGCCAGTGGACGTCGAGGTCGGTGCCGGTGTCGGTGGGCTGGAGGCGGAGGTCGACGTGGGCGGTGAAGGCGACGCCGCCGCCGGGAAGCAGGGGGGAGAGCCGGTAGGTGAGGCGCTCACCGGGGCGTACGTCGTCGACGACCCCCTCCGCCCGCCCGGCGACCAGGTCGGCGCCGGCGACGTCCTCGACGTCGCGGTACTCGTGGACGATCCGTCCACCGGGCCGGGCGTCGAAGACGAGCTCGGAGACGCGCAGGTCCTCGGGCGTCCACCAGCGAGCCAGCAGGCCGGCCTCGGTCAGGTGGCGCCAGACCCGCCCGGGGGACGCCGGCAGTGACCGGAGGAACCGGAACGAACGGCCGTCGGCCCAGCCCGACTCCTTCGCGGCGAGCCGCTCCGCCGCCAGGCTCATGCCGTAGCGGTCGTAGGTCGCGAGCGGGCCGCCCGCCCGGTCCGCGCTGTCGGCGAGCCGGCCGAGCGCAGCCGCCACATCTCGCAGCGCACCGGGCCGGAGCGCGTAGATGCGGCGCTGACCGGTGCGCTGCGAGGTGACGACCCCGGCCCGCTCGAGGGTCTGCAGGTGCTTGGTCGTCTGCGGCTGACGTGCCCCGGCGAGCTGGGCGAGGACGCCGACCGGGCGGGGCCGCTCGGCCAGCAGGGTCACGAGCCGCCAGCGGGCCGGGTCGGCCAACGCGGTGAGGAGTGCTTCCACGACAGTGACTATTCCTTGTAAGGAATATTCCTGTCAAGGAATAATTGGGGTGGCCTGCTCCGGCGGAGCCGGCGGCTCGACCGGGCGCCGCCGCCACGCGTGCGGAGCGGAGGGCTCAGGCGAGCACCTCTCGGGCCCGCCTCAGCACCTCGTTGAGCACCCGGGTCGCCGCGGCCACGTCGTCCGGGGGCAGGTCCGCCCAGATCGGGGCGGCACGCTCGGTGGTCTGGGCCTGGATCTCCGAGACGAGCCTCCTGCCGTTGTCGGTCAGCCGTCCGTGGTCGAGCCACCCGGCGGCGGTGAGGCCCCGCACGAGTTCGTCGGCGTCGCGGAAGCGCGCTCGGTCGGCGACCTCCCGGGCCAGCTCGTCGCCACTGGTGATCTGCTGCTCCAGCAGGTGCGCGAGTCGGAGGGTCACCCACTGCGGTTCGGTGAGCCGGTCGCCGAGGATGGCGTTGAGGATGGCGTTGAGGTTCTTCTCGGTCTGTCCGATCAGTTGCGGGCCGAAGGGGGTGTGCATGGTGACCTCCCGGGTAATTTGTTGGTGCGGCCAACGATACAGGACGTTGGCCCGACCAACAATCCCGGTCGTGTGGCCATCGCGAGGTCGACGAGCCGCGCCGCCGCGTACCCCGGTCGGGCGGGCCCTCAGCCGGCCGTCCAGGGGCGGAGCTTGTCGGGATTGAGTACCGCCCAGATGTGCGTGATCCGGTCGCCGGCGACCCGGAACGCGTAGACCGTCACGGTCGTGCCGTCCACCCGGGCCACGAGGCCGGGCTGGCCGTTGACGGTGCGTTCCACGATCGCCATGCGGGGCGGGGGAGCGGCCCGGTCGACGAAGAAGCGGGCGATCTGCTCGGCTCCTTCCACCGGGCGGGGTTCGGCCCGGACGAGTCCGCCGCCGTCCCCGGTAGCGGTGGCGTCCGGGGCCAGCAGGTCGATGAGGCCCGCGATGTCCTTGGCCTCCCAGGCCCGCTTGAAGGCGCGGACGATCTCGGCCTGCCGGGCTGGCGGAGTCGTAGGGGCCCGCGACGCGCGGACGCGCCGGCGGGCCGACGAGGCCAGCTGGCGGCACGCCGCCGGCGTACGGCCGACGATCTCGGCCACTTCCGCGAAGGAGTAGCGGAAGACGTCGTGCAGGATGAACGCGACGCGCTCGGCCGGGGTCATCGACTCGAGCACGACGAGGAAGGCCATGTTGATCGACTCGTCGAGGGTGACCCGGTCGGCCGGGTCGACCCCGGCGTCACCGGGCCGGTCGATCCACTGCGGGTGGTCGGGCAGCGGTTCCGGAAGCCACTGACCCACGTACTGCTCCCGCCGGGCGCGCGCCGAGCCGAGCACGTCGAGGCAGACCCGGCCGGCGACCCTCGTCAGCCAGGCGCCCGGGGACCCGATGGCCTCCCGCTGCCGGGGGGACAGGGCGTACCAGCGGGCGTACGTCTCCTGCACCGCGTCCTCGGCTTCGGCCAGCGACCCGAGGAGCCGGTACGCGAGGCTGATCAGGTGCCGCCGCTCGCGCATGATCGCGGTCAGGCCCGGATCGGACCCGCCCTGTCCCGGCCCGGATGGGGTGGTCATGGTGCTGCCGGCTCCCTCGGTCGCGCTGCCCTCACCGGTACGACGAGACAGCCCACCGAAGTGTCAGGTGGGGCCGCGCCTGACATTCCGCGGGGCTCGGTCGTCGTACCGGTGAACCCGACGCCGTCCCGGAGAGAACCTCTCACGCACCTCGCCTCACCGGCACATCGCGGACCCGGCCGTTCCGGTGGCGTCGAGCCGCCCCGGTCCGTCGCCGGCCAACCCGGCACGGCCGCCGACCAGCCCCGTCTGACCTGGAGAAACCGATCATGGAACCCGTGAACGTCGCCGTCATCTACTACAGCGCCACCGGCACCGTGCACGCCCTGGCCCGCGCCGCCGCCGAGGGCGCGGAGAAGGCCGGTGCCCGGGTACGGCTGCGCAAGGTCGCCGAACTGGCCCCGCCGGAGGCGATCAACGCCAGGCCGGAGTGGGTTCGGCACCGCCAGGACACCGCCGACGTCGCGGAGGCCGGTCTCGACGACCTGGCCTGGGCCGACGTGGTGCTGTTCGGCACCCCCACCCGCTTCGGCAACCTGGCCAGCCAGCTGAAGGCGTTCATCGACACCGCCGGTCCGCTGTGGATGCGGGGCGGCCTCGCCGACAAGGTGTACTCGGCCTTCACCGCCTCGAACACGGCGCACGGCGGACAGGAGTCGACCCTGCTGGCGTTGGGGAACGTCTTCTACCACTGGGGCGGCATCATCGTGCCGCCCGGCTACACCGACCCCATCCAGTTCCGGTCCGGCAATCCCTACGGCACCTCCCACGTGGCCGGCGACGGCCCGCCCGGTGAGGTGGCCCTGGAGGCGGCCCGCCACCAGGCCCGCCGCGCCGTCGACACCGCGGCCGCACTCAAGGCCGGCCGCACCGGCTGAGTCCCCCGGAACGAAGCGGGGCAGACCCGGGTACGCGGGCGCCCGCCGGTGCGACCTGTCCGGCGCCGGCGGCGCGCCCACCACCGCCGCCTGCGCCGGGCCGCCGGTGCCACGGGCCCCGCCCGCGACCCTCGCCGGCCCCGGTCGGCGACCGGAGTACCGGCGGCGTTCAGCCCCGTTGCCGCGCCGGTTCCTCCCGCCCGATCGCCGGCTCCGCCACCTCCCGCCCGCCGCCCCGGCGGCGTGCCAACAGGTCTTCGGCGATGAGCAGTCCGGCCGGGACGAAGCCCAGCAGGAAACCGCTCGGACCGATGAGCAGCGCGCACCCGGCGGCCCAGCCGCCCAGCGCCCAGCCGACGTGGGCGGGTGCGCGCTCGCCCCGCCGTCCCAGTCGCGCCAGCAGCAGACCGAGCAGGACCAGGGGGACGACGCTCCCGGGCAGCGCCCAGAACACGGACAGCGACGCGTCACCGCCCTCGCCCGAGCGCAGCCCGCCGGTGAGCCACTGCTCCCAGTAGGGGTGGGGCAGGAAGACCGCGGCGTGCAGGACGCCGATGCCCGCCAACGTCCATCCGGCGGCGACCGTCAACCGTTGCTTGATCATGCACCCAGCCTGGTCTCCTGCCCGCGGTCCGGCCTCCCCCGGGAGAGCGGCCCGCCTCCCTCGCGGGAGGGAACAGGCGACCCCGGCGCAGGGTGGGCGCGGCTCGGCACCCGGGCCGCGCCCGCCGGCCGCGACGTCAGGCACCCGACGGCGGGCGGGGCGAGCGTCCACGCCGGGCACGGGGCGCGGGGCCCACCAGGCTCACGTTCCGGTTGACCGACGCGTCTACCGTTTAGCTCCCCATTCGTGGACATCGCTACGGGTCGTCGGCTGATCTCCCCGCTGGGAGCCCTCGCGCGGACCGTAGGCCGGACCGGGCTTGCCCCCGGCCGGACGCCGGCGGGAACCCGACCGGGATGAGCGACAGCGTCGGAAGGAGCGACCATTGTTGACCGAGGCCCTGACGGCACTGGCGGCCAACGCCGGGGCGGCCCTGGTCGGGGGCAACCTCGTCTACCACGAGTCCCCCTCCGCCGCGGCCGGCCGACAACACCCCGCACCGCGGCCGGGCCCGGCGGACGACAGCCCCCACGACCCGCGGTGACCGCCGTGGACGGCACCGTCGGCCAACTGGGGCGGATATCGAGCGCGCAGCAGCAGGTGTTCGTCGAGAACGGCTTCGGCTACGGGGTGATCGGCGGGGACCTGCACGTCTTCGGCGACGGCAGACCGGTGTACCTGCTCGGCGAAGCCGGTGGGCGGGCGGGCCTGACCCTGGCGGTGGACGGGCACGGGCTGCCGGCCCAGCCGAGCCACCTGCTCAACGCCCGCCACGCGGTCGTGGACTTCACCGGCCGGCACGGTGAGGTCGGCGACCTGACCGCCTGGCGCGACCGCGCCGCCGCCCGAGCCGTGCGCTGGTTGCACGCCCCGGGCGGCCAGGGCAAGACCCGCCTGGCCAGCCACCTCGCCGGGCTGGCCGCCCGCGACGGGTGGAAGGTGATCGTCGCCGAACACGCGCCGGCCCGGGTGGTCGACGCCGGCGAGCCGACCAGCCACGACCTGCGCGTCGGGGCCGCCCGAGGGTTGCTGGTGGTGGTCGACTACGCCGACCGTTGGCCGCTGGCCCACCTGACGTGGCTCTTCAGCAACACGGTGTTCCACCAGCAGGTGCCGGTGCGGGTGCTGCTCCTCGCGCGCAACGAACACGTCTGGCCCGCCCTGCGCCACGCCCTCGTCCAGGGCGGCTGGCCGTCCGAGGACTGCACCAGCCAGGCGTTGGGCGCGCTGCCGAGCGCCCGCGACGCCCGCGGCACGATGTTCGTCGCCGCCCGGGACTGCTTCGCCCGCCGCTACGGGCTGCCGGACGCGGCGGCGATCGGCGTACCCGACTGGCTGGACCGGGACGAGTTCGGCCTCACCCTCGCCGTGCACATGGCGGCGCTGGTCGCCGTCGACCGCCACGCCCGCCACGCCTACCGGCCGGCGGCGCCGCGTGAGGGCATCACCGCCCTGACCGCCTACCTGCTGGAACGCGAGTACCTGCACTGGCACGCCCTGCACGGCAGCGGTGACCCGTTGACGGGTGGGCGTTCGACGTTCAGCACCACCCCGACCCGGATGCGTCGGACCGTGTTCACCGCCAACCTCACCGGTCCGCTGGGCTACCGGGACGCCAGGGCGGCGCTGGACCGGGTCGGCGTCGGCGGCGACGCCGACCAGGTGCTCACCGACCACACGTTCTGCTACCCGCCGGTCGACCCCCGGACCGTCCTGGAGCCCCTCTATCCCGACCGGCTCGCCGAGGACTTCCTGGCCCTGTGCCTGCCCGGGCACGACACGCCCGGCCACGAGCCGGACGCCTGGACCCAGGACGTCCCCGAGGTGCTGCTCGCCCCACCGGCCGGCGATGGCCACCTGCCGCCGTACGCCGCCCGCGCGATCACGTTCCTCACCGCCGCCAGCGAGCGCTGGCCTCATTTGATCGCCACCCTGGAAGGGCTGGAGCGGCTCCTGCCGGACGATCCGCACGACGCGGCCGGCGACCTGACCGTCGCCGCGGCCGACCTCGCGGACCGTCTCGCGCGGCACCGTCTGCCGACGGTCACCGACCCCGCCGAGCGCGCCGAGCTGCACGACGTCCTGGGTCGCTGGCTGGACCGGGCCAACCGGGAGGAGGCGGCGGCCGAAGCGCTCCGGGAGGCCGTACGGCTGTACCGCTCGGTGGCCGCGACCGATCCGCGCTCCTTCGAGCCCAAGCTGGCCTGGGCGGCGCTGAACCTCGCCCAGGTGCTGGTCAGTCTGAATCTCGTACCCGAGCCGGGCGCCTTCCGGCGCCTGTCGGTCGGCGGTGACGCGCTCCGGCCCGGCCCGGCCCGCCGGGAGGAGGCGCTGGCGGCGCTCCGCGAGGCGGTCGAGATCCTCCGGCGGTTGGCCCGGGACAATCCCGCCGAGCACGAGAAGCACCTCGCCGCGGCGCTCTCGGCGGTCGGCGTCTTCGGGCCGCATCTCGGTGCGGTCGAGGAATCACGGGCCGTCGCCCGCGAGTGCGTCGAGATCGTCAGCCGGCTGGCACGTGACGACCCGGACGAGTACGCGGACGCCGTGCCGCTCATGCTGGCGAACCTCGCGGGCAACCTGGCGACCTCGGAGCCGGAGCAGGCGGCGACGCTCGCCGCCGAGGCGGTCGAGGGCGCCCGCCGGCTGGTGGGCGACCAGCCCGCGGATCCCGAACGGCAGGAGGCGTACCGGTTCGCGCTGCACTTCAGCCTGGTGGTCCAGGCTGGAGTGCTGTTGCGGCTGAGCCGGGCCGAGCCGGCCCTCGCCGTCCTCGACGAGGCGGTCCGAGTCGCCCCGACTCAGCGGGGGGACGACCCGGACGGCAGCGATGCCTGGGCCGAGACGGTCTCCCTGACGCTCGGCCTGCTGTGGGTGCAGGGATCCGAGGACGACGCGGGGGCCGGCCTGGAGGGGGTCATGCACCTGCTCCGCCGCCAGGCGCGCGCCAACCCCACCGCTCACCGGCTGGCGTTGTTCCACGCCTCTCTGGTGCTCGACTACATGCTGCGGCAGTTGGAGCGATGGGACCTCGTCCTGGCCGGGCAGCGCGACCTCATCGATTTCCTCAAGGCCGCGGACGACGCCCTCCGATACGACGTCATCGGCGTGCTGTCCGCCAACGGCGCCGTCCTGGTGATGCTGGGGCGGTGGGACGAGGCGCTGGACGCGATCGGCGAGATCGCTGAGGAACTCCGGCGGGAGGGCACCGCCGCCGGGTTGGAGTACGGTCTGGCCGGAGCGCTGCTGGCGGTGGCCACCAACGGGGCGGGTGTGGCGCCGGACGAGTGGCCCGACAACGCCGGCTACGAGCGGGTGGCCCAGGACGAGACCGTCGCCACGCTGCACCGGATAGCGGCGGCGTACCGGCAGCGGGCCGGCGGCGACCCGCGCGACGCCCATGGCCTCGCCGCCACGCTGAAGATGCTGGCCGAAGCGCTGTGGATCCTGGACCGGCCGTGGGAGTCCCTGGCCGCCGGCAGGGAGGCGGTCGCGGTCCGCCGCCACCTGGCGCGCGACGGATCTCCCGAGCACCACGAGCACCTCGCGCTGGCGTTGCAACGCCACGTCCGGAGGTTGGAGCGGGTCGGGCAGCACTCGGAGGCGGTGGTCGCGGCGGAGGAGGCGGTCGACCTATACGAGCGGCTCGCGCGCGTCGACGCCGCCGCGCACGAGCCGGCTCTCGCCGCGACGCTGCATCTCCTGGCGGTCAACCGCTGGCGGTCGCGCCCGGCGGAGGCTCTGGAACCGGCCCGACGAGCCGTCGAGATCGTCGAGCGGCTGGCGCGGCGCGAACCGGGCGGGCACGAACCGAACCTCGTCAACGCGCTGGGCACGCTCGCCGGGATCCTGCGCGGACTGGGCCGCGAGGAGCAGGCGGACGCCGCGGAGAGCCGGGCGGCCGAGGTACGCGGTCGACTCCCCGCCGGCAGCGACGCGGCCGGCTGAGCCGCAGGAACGACGACCGGACGCCGGCTGCACCCGCTGGCCCCGTGCGGCGGACGCGACGGGTGCCGCTGCCGGTGGCCGCGGTCCCCAGCCGGGTGCCCGCCGCCGTCAGCCGTCCCGGGCCACCTCCCAGGCGGCCCCGACCAGGGACGGGAGGACCTCCGCCGCGGCGCCGCGCAGGTTGACCGCGCAGACCCGGTCGAGCGGGGTCGGCTCCGGGTTGACCTGGACCACGGCCGCGCCCGAGCCGGCCGCGATCCGGGGGATCTCGGCGGCCGGATACACCAGCCCGGAGGTGCCGACCGCCAGCAGCACGTCGCACGCGGCAGCGGCCTCGACCGCGGCGGTCAACGCCGCCTCCGGCAGTGCCTCGCCGAACCACACCACGCCCGGGCGGACGAGCGCCCCGCAGGACGCGCACCGCGGCGGCGGGATCCGGCCGCCGTCGGGCGACGGCGCGGGCCCGCCGTCCGGGGTGCTCCGGAAGGGGTGTCCGGCGGCCGCCACGCAGCGGGGCGCGAAGAGGCTGCCGTGCAGGTGGATCGCGGCCCGGCTGCCGGCCCGTTCGTGCAGGTCGTCGACGTTCTGGGTGACGACGGTGGTGCCGGGGATCCGGGCCTCGATGGTGGCGATGGCCCGATGCCCCGGGTTGGGTTCGGCCTGCCGCACCCGGGTGCGGCGCCATTCGTACCAGCCCCAGACCAGGTCCGGATCGGCGTGGAACGCCGTCGCGGTGGCGAGCCTGCGGGCATCGAACCGCGCCCACAGCCCGGTGAGATCGTCACGGAAGGTGGGCACGCCGCTCTCGGCCGAGATCCCGGCACCGGTGAAGACCACGACCCGGCGGGCGTCCCGGAGGAGCTGGGCTGCGCGGCGCGGCAGAACCTCGTCCATACGCGGAGATCCTGCCAGCAGCGCACGGCGGCCGGCCGGCAGCCCGCGGCGACCGGCCGGCAGCGCACGGCGGCCGGCGGCAGCGCACGGCGACCGGGGGACGGCCGGGCCGGCGAACCGGTCCCGGCCGTCCGCGTCCTACCCGTCGAGCGGCTCGATCCAGATGTTGCGGTACTGGACCGGGTTGCCGTGGTCCTGCAGCCGGATGGCGCCCGTCGCCGGGCCTTCGGGGCGGCTGCCGCCGGTCGGACCGAGGATCTCGACGTCGTCGTGCACCGTGACGCCGTTCCACACCACGGTGACGCGCGGGTTCTCCACCTTGTTGCCGGCCGCGTCGTAGCGGGCCTGCTGGTAGACGATGTCGTACGTCTGCCAGGTCTGCGGCGGCAGCGCCGCGTTCACGTCGGGGGCCTTCTGGGTGTAGATGGCCGCCGCGTCGTTGGTCTTCGGCGGGTCGACGCCGAACGAGTCCAGCACCTGGATCTCGTAGCGGTCCTGCAGGTACACGCCGCTGTTGGCGCGGGCCTGGCCGGTCACGTCCGGCGGGTACAGCGGCAGGTTGAACTCCACGTGCAGGCGGAAGTCGCCGAATGCCTGCACGGTACGCAGGTCGCCGCCGCGCACGGTCATGGCGCCGCCGGCGAGCGTCCACTCGGGTTCGCGGCCGTCGCTGTGCTGCCACTCGGTGAGGTCGCCGCCGTCGAACAGCGTGATGCGCTGCCCGTGCGGGCGGACGGCGAGCACGTCGAGGTTCACGTGCCCGGAGTCGGCGGCCTCCTTGCGGTACTCGACCAGGTTGCGCCCCTTCGCCAGGGGCACCGTGGTGGTGACGGTGGCCCACTCCTTCCAGGTCACCGTGGAGGGGAAGACCGTCTGCTCGACCCGTTTCCCGTTGACGTACAGACTCAGCTGCTTCTCGCCGGAGTACGGGTTCGGTCCGTTGCTGTACCGCATCGCCAGGTCGTACGTGCCGCTCTCGCGCACGTCGACGGAGATGCGGGTCGAGGAACCGTCCTGGGCGAAACCGGCGGCGAAGCCGGCGCCGGAATAGCCGGCGTGGTCGGTGTCCATACCGACTCCGACCGTGCGGCCTTCCTCGGCCTCGAAGAACGTCTGCGGCTGCACCACGCGGCCCGGGATCTCGTTGAGCGTGTACCAGGCCTCAGTGTTCCACAGCTCCTCCCCGTCGGCGGACGAGAACGGGCGCGGCGAGCGCACGTGCACCACGCGGTTCTCCTTCAGGCCCGGGATCCGGAGCTTCACGGTGCGACCGTCCGCCGACAGCTCGGCCTTGGCCACGTCGAGCGTCTCCAGGTCGAGCTTCGGACCGCCGTACTGGCTGGTCGCGCCGTAGCGCCACTGCGTCACCTGGTACGCGTCGGCGAGCTGCCGCGCCGTCTCGGCCGACAGCGGCTCGGTGTACTCCAGCTCGAACCCGACGTGCGACGCCCGCATCCGCTTGACCTCGAAGACCGAGGTGCCGTTGGGGGTGAGCTTCTGCAGGCCGTAGCTGAGCTTGCCCTCCTGGCCCCAGTTGCCGCCGGCGCCGAGGCCGCCCACGTAGAGCGCGCCGTCCGGGCCGAGCGTCACCTCGTTGACGCCGGCCTCCAGGCCCTGCGTGTGCCGGAACACCGCGCCCTGGTACTGGCCCTCGACCCGCTCCAGGAAGACGCGTTGCAGGCCCCCGTAGGTGACGTCGCCGACGACCAGTTGGCCCGCGTACGGCCCCTGCTCGAGCAGCACCGGCGTGGACGGCGAGTTACCGATCTCGTTCTGCGGGAGCCAGACGATGGGGCGCGTCACCGGCTCGTCGTCGAACGGGCCGGCGGGCGTCGTGTAGTGGTTGTAGAAGGCGCCCGGCCGGATCTGGACCAGCTTCGACGCGGGCAGCCAGCCGCCCTGGTTGTCGGTGACGAGGACCTCGCCGCCCGGCCCCCATCCGATGCCGTTGGGCGTGCGCAGCCCACCGGCGACGTAGGTGATCTCGCCGGTCCGGGCGTTCACCTTGATCGCGGTGCCGCGGTTGGGCGCGGGCTGGGGCACCGTGGTGGCGCCACCGTAGTTGATGGCGACGGAGAGATTGAGGTGGAAGTACCCGTCCCGGTAGAGCAGGCCGAACGCGAACTCGTGGAAGTTGCGGCCCCACGGCCAGGTGGCCACGGTCCGGTGGTCGTCCGCCTCGCCGTCGCCGTCGGTGTCGCGCAGGGCGGTCAGCTCGTGCTTCTGGCTGACGTAGACGGTGCCGTCGACCACCGCCACCCCCTGGGGTTCCCGCAGACCCTGGGCGAACCTGCGGTAGGTCACCTCCTCGGGCCCGGTCGTCCCGGTGGCGCCCTCGACCACGTAGATCTCGCCGGTGGCGTTGTCGGTGCCGCCCCAGGTGGAGACGACCAGGTCGCCGTCGGGCCGGAAGGCCATCCCGGTGACCTGTGGCTGGAAGCCGTCGGGGCGCAGGTCGGTGAGGGTGTAGCCCGGGTGCACCCGGTCGAGCGGCAGGCCGTCGCCGGCCGAGTCGGTGGCACCCTCGCAGTACTTCCAGCCGGGCGCGGTGACCCGGACGACGCCGGCGTCGGTGCTCAGCGCGGTGGTCGGCACCAGCTGGAAGCCGTCGGCGCCGGGTGCCCGCCATTCCAGCCGCAGCACCTGGCCGCCGCCGTTCTCGAAGAACTCGACGAACAACGGGTGCAGGCCGGCGCTGAGGGTGACCGACCCCTCCTTCGAGCTCTCGCCGTGCAGGCCGTCGTGGTCCACGACGAGGTGGTCGCCGATCGTCAGGCGGGATCCGTCGTCGCTGGTCAGCCGGAAGGTGTAGACGCCGTCGGCGGGTACGGCGAGGTTGGCGGTGACGTGGCTGATGAAGCGGTCGGAGAGGCCGAACTCGTCGGTGGTGGTCCAGTTGATCTGCGGCATGAGCTTGTCGACGTTCGGGGTCTGCGCGGACTTGAGGGTGCACAGCGCCGACAGCGGGATGCCCATGTCGTACGAGCGCAGGGTGACGCCGGGCTCCTGCGGCGGGACGTCCGCGGCGGCGGGTGCGGCCGTGGCCGGGGTGGGGAGTGCGGCGAGCAGGGTCGCCAGGGCGGCACCCGCGGCTGCCAGCACGGGTCGACGGCGGCGTCGCCGCCGGTTCGGTGCGGTCATGGTTCCTCCTGAGGGAAGGGGTTCCGGCAGGGAAGGAGCCGTGCCACTTTCTCCCCATGACCGGTGGTGCGATCCAGCGGAGCGAAAGATCGATCGCTGACGCTATCACTTTCCATCGATCAAAGGAAACTTTTAAATCTCTGAGTGAAAGTCCGTCCGCAATGGTCCTGAATTGGCGGTTGCGGTCGGCACTGCGGCGCGGGTCGGGGGAGCGGGGACCCCGGATCGGTCGTGGGGGTGTGGTCAGCGACCCGGCCGGCCGCCCCGGAGGGCGGTACTCCGCCGGCCCGCGTCACCCGCCGGGGTGACCGGCCGGAACAGGGCGGCGAGATCGTCGAGGCGGACCACGACGAGCGCGCCCACCACGCCCAGCGGTCCGGCCAGCACCAGGGTCCGGACCGTCACCCCGGGATCGCCGAGCGAGGCGTACGCGCCGACCCCGGCCGCCACGGTGAGCACCAGGTTGCGGGCGAGATGGCGCCGGCCGAACGGGGCCGCCGCGGCTTCACCGAAGCACCGGCAGGACACCTGCCCGCCACGGTGGAGGACCACCGCGACGACCACCGTGAACGCCGCCGACAGCGCCGTCGCCACGGTGAACCCGGCAGTGGTCAGCGCGGCGTCGGGCAGCGGCACCAGCAGCAGGGGCACCATCGCCTCGGCCGCCGCCACCGCCGCCGCGACCGGGACCACCACCGGCGCCGGCAGCAGGTCCATGGCCCGCAGCGAGTCGGCGAACGCCCGGAACGCGCGCCGCCCGCGGAGCTTGCTGGCGGCCGACGCCAGGAAGACCGGCGCGAGCAGGCACCAGCTGAACACCAACAGGTACGACATGCGCTCCCGCTTCCTCTCCGGTGGCTCGTGGGCGGCGTCGGCGGCAGCAGGCGGCACCCGCCGGCGGCCGCTTCCCCCGCGGCCGCTCCGCTACCGTGGTGCGGTGGATCGATCCATTCTGCTGATCACCGCCGGATCGTTCGTGGTGCTCGCGGTCGCCGTGCTGCTGGCGGCGCGCGCCCTGCTCCAGGTGGTCGGGGTCAACGGCGACAGCATGACCCCGACCTACCGGGAGGGCGACCAGCTCCTCGTGCTCCGGCGGGGATTCCGGCGGCGGCTGCGGGTCGGTGCCGTCGTCGTCTGCCTGCCACCGCCCGGCATCAGGATCAAGGCGGGTGACGTCGACGCCGCCACCCAGCTGATGGTCAAGCGGGTGGCGGCGCTGCCGGCAGGGCAGGTCTACGTCCTCGGTGACGCGCCGCGGCACAGTCTCGACTCGCGGGCCTTCGGCGCGCTCCCGGCGGAGCTGGTGCGGGGGGTGGTCATTCGACGGCTGCGGGCCGCGCTGGGGTCATCGCGCGGCGGGCACGACGTCGCGCCCCGCGGACAGGTCGGGTAGCTGGCTGGCGTTGTTGCTCACCCCGGCCACCCGGCCGTCGGTGTCGACCAGGTAGAAGGCGGGGAACGCGGCGACCTGGAAGGCCGACTGGAGCGCCCCGTCGAGCGGCTCGTGGACGACGGCCACCCGGGTGCCCCGCAAACCCAACGCCGCCACGAGTTCGGCGCGCTCGCGGTCGTCGCGCTCCGGCGCCGGGCTCAGCCGGGTGAGGACGACGAGCACGGCCATCGGGGTGGCGAGCGCTTCGGCGAGCGTCGACCGCACCGAGGGAAGCTGCTCCTGGCAGCCGGAACAATCGGGGGCGAGGAAGGCCACCAGGCCGCCGGCGGCGCGCAGCGAGGCGACGGACACCACGTCCCCGCCGGTGGTCGGGGCGGTGAAGTCCGGCACCTGCGCGCCGACCGAGAGGGTCACCGGTGGGCGGGCGCGGGCCAGCTCCTGGGTGTGCTCGCGCAGTTTGCGGATGACGCCGAAGGTGAGCAGCAGGTTCAGCAGCGCGAGGACGGCGAGGACGACGAGGGCGGCGACGACGATGGGCATGGGTTCGCTCCTGAGGGGGATGGGGACCAGCGCGTCGGGGGGGGGGGGCGGGCCCGCCCCCGCCGGGGGCGGGGGGGGGGGGGGCCCGGGGGCGCCCCCCCCCCC
>NZ_JAXCFQ010000013.1:0-149468 GCF_056150265.1 Micromonospora desertarenae | reverse complement strand
GTGGGGGTGGGGGGCCGCCGCGGGGGGGGGGGGCCCCGGGCGGGGGGGGGCGGGGGGCCCCCGCCCCGCGACGCTGTCACGGGCGTTGCTCAGCAGTCGGTACCCCACCAGCACTCGCACGAGCTGTTGCAGGTGCGCCACTTGAACCGGGTGTAGGTGAACCGGCAGCACATCGGGGTGTGGGTGCAGGGCGGCTGACAGACGGCGGAGGCGGTGGTCTTGGGCAGCATCAGTGCCAAGAACCGGTCCGCCAGTGCGCCGACGCGACGGGTCATGTGTCCCTCCAATCATGATCTAGACTGATGGTGGACGATAGGTGGACCTCCTACACGGCGACCTACAGCATCGATACAAGCCGCTACGCGTACCGCGTTGCGAGCCCTCGTACCTGCTCCCGGGGCGCTGGCCGTGGTGGTCCCGATCAGAGCCGAGGTGCCTTGAGTCTGCGATTCCAGCTGCTCGGTCCACTCCGGATCATCTCCGCCGGTCGGGCTGTCCCGGTGGGCCCGCAGAAGCAGCGGGCGATGCTGGCCACCCTGTTGCTGTCGGCCAACGAGCGGGTGTCGCTGGACCGCCTCGTCGGCGAGCTGTGGGACCAGCCGCCGCACTCGGCCGTGGCGAACCTGCGCACCTACGCCAGCGGGCTGCGCCGGTTGCTCGGCGAGCTGGACGGGGAACCGGCCGGCGCCGATCGGCTGGCCGCCAACGCGGCCGGATACCAGCTGCGGGTCGACCCGGACGAGCTGGACCTGCACCGTTTCCAGGCCGCTATCGAGCAGGGCCGCACGGCCCTCGCCCGGGGCGACCACGCCGCGGCCACGGCGCGGTTCCGGGAGGCACTGGACCTGTGGCGGGGCCGACCGGCCGAAGACGTCCGTCCCGGGCCGGAACTCGGCGCCCGGATCACCCTGCTCGAGGAGCAGCACCTGTCGCTGGTCGAGGACCTGATCCAGGCCCGCCTCGCGCTCGGCGAGCACGCCTCGGTGATCGGCAGGCTGCGGCTGCTGATCACCGCCCACCCGTACCGGGAGCGGCTGCGTCACCAGCTCATGCTGGCGCTGTACCGCTCGGGCGACGCGCCGGCGGCCCTCACCGCGTACGCGGAGACCCGCGCGGTCTTCGCCGACCAGCTCGGCCTCGAACCCGGCACCGAGCTGACCCGGCTGCACCAGGCCATCCTGCGCCGGGCCCCGGAACTGTCCACCCCCGACACCGCCGCCGAGCCGGTCGACCCGCAACCGGCCCCCACGGCGGGTAACCCGCCCGGCCCGGCCGAACCGCCGCGTCAGCTGCCACCGGACCCGGCCGCGTTCGTCGGCCGGGTCGACGAACTGCACGCCATCGAGCGGACCTGCACGGCCGCCGACGGGTCGCGGACCGGGCCGGCGGTGGTCGTGCTGCACGGCCCGGGCGGGATGGGCAAGACCACCCTGGCGGTACGCGCCGCGCACCGGCTCGCGGGCCGCTATCCGGACGGGCAGCTGTACCTGGAACTACAGGGTGGCGCCCCCGGCATGCCCGGCGTCGAACCGCTGTCAGCGCTCGGTCGGATGCTGCGCGCGCTGGGCGTGCCGGCCCGGGACGTCCCGCTCGAGCTGGCCGAGGCGGCCGCGCGGTTCCGGTCGGAGACCGCCACCCGGAGGCTGCTCATCGTGCTGGACGGCGCGGCCGGCGCGCAGCAGATCCGGCCGCTGCTCCCGGCCGGCCCGGACTGCGCGGTCCTCGTCACCAGCCGCCGGCCGGCGAGCACCCTCGACGCGGTCCGGCTCCGGCTGGACCGGCTCAGCGACGCCGAGGCGCGCCAGCTCCTCGACACCCTCTGCGGCGACGGCCGGGGGGCGGCCGACCCCGCCGCGGCGGACCGCCTGGCGATGCTCTGCGACGGCCACCCGCTGGCGCTGCGCATCGCCGGGGCCCGGCTGGCGGCCCGCCCCGACTGGCCCGTCGCGGTGCTCGCGGACCGGTTGGACAACGAGCGGGGACGCCTCGACGAGCTGCGCGCGGACGACCTCGCCATCCGGTCCAGCTTCTGGAACACCTACCGGCAACTGCTCGACAGCGCCGATCCGGACGACCGCACGGCGGCGGCCGCCTTCCGGTCGTTGTCGCTGCTGCGGGTGCCGGAGATACCGGCGCCGCTCGCCGCGGTCACCATCGGCGTCCCGGAGCGGCGTGCGCTGACGCTGCTGGACCGGCTCACCGAGACGCACCTGCTGGAGGCGGTCGGGCCGACCCGGTTCCGCTTCCACGACCTGCTCCGGCTCTACGGCGCGGAGCTGGCCGAGGAGACCGATCCGGCCGCGGAGCGCGACCGGCTGGTGCTCCGCGGGCTGACCGCGTACCTGACCACCGTGCTGCGCGCCGGTCAGCTGTTGCGTCCGCAGCGGGCGGCCGAACTGGCCACCGGGCCCACCGTCGTCGAGCTGGCCACGCTCGACGACGCCGTACGCTGGGTCGACGCCGAGCTGGCCGGGATCATCGCCGCCGCACGCCAGGCCTGCGACGCGGCCCCGCAGCTGAGCCGGCTCTGCGTGGCGGCGATCCCGTCGGTGGCCGGTTGGCTGCAGAAGCGCAACCGGTGGGCGGAGGCCGACGCCCTGGTCGCCGTCTGCGAGCGGGCGGCGACGGTCACCGACGACGGTGCCACCCGGGCGAAGGTGCTGGCGCTACGGGCGACGCTGCACTGGCGCGCCGGGTCCCTGGAGGCGGCGTGCGGCGCGCTGGAGTCGGCGCTGGAGCTGTGGCGCCGGCTCGGGGATCGCGAAGGCGAGGGGCGGGCGCTACAGAACCTCGGCTGGTTCCACCACCGTACGGGCTCCCCGCGCCGGGCGGCGGACCTGGTCCGGGCGGCGGTCGAGCTGCTCGCCACCGGGAACCCGGTGTGGCTGGCGATGGCGCTGCACAACCTCGCCGAGATCGAGTTCGAGCTGGGCAACTTCCCGGCGGCCGGCGCGCACCTCACCCGCTGCCTGGCGATGCGGCGCGAGCACGACGACGCCGTCGGCGAGGCGATGACGCTGGTCGCGCTGGGCCGGACGCACAGCCAGCTCGGGCGGCACCTGGACGCGCTGACGGCGCTCACCGCCGGCTTGCGGCTGTGCCGGCGCACCGGCAACCGGGAGGACGAGTGGGAGGCGCTGCTCAGCCGCTCGGAGGTGCACCTCCGGATCGGCGACGTGGCGCTGGCCCACCGGGACGGCGAGGAGGCGCTGACCCTGGCCCGCGCGGTCGGCGACCGGTACGGCGAGGCGGCCGCGCTGCGGCAGCTCGGCCGGGTGCGGGAACGCCGCGGCGAGCGCGCGGCGGCCGACGGGTACGCCCGGCAGGCCGACCGGATCTTCGCCGACCTGCCCGGCCGGCGCGACGGCGTGCTGGAAACGTTCCTCGCCCGCGCGGATCAGTCGGCCGGCGTGCCCGCCTCGGCCGGCAGGTAGTCCGCGTCGGCCGCGACCCGGTCCGGCTCCGTCGCGACATAGCCGGCCGCCTGCATCCGGAACAGGGACGCGTAGGTGCCGCCGGCCGCCAGCAGGTCCTCGTGCCGGCCGGCCTCCACGATCCGTCCGCCGGAGAGCGCCACGATCAGGTCGGCGTCGCGCAGCGTACCCAGCCGGTGCGAGATCAGGACGCTGGTGCGGTCGGCCCGGTACCGGCGCAGCCGCAGCTGGATGTCCCGCTCGGCCTCGGCGTCCAGGCCGGCGCTCGGCTCGTCGAGGATGAGCAGGTCCCGCGCCGCGGGCAGCACCGACCGGGCGATCGCCATCCGCTGCCACTGCCCGCCGGAGAGCAGCACCCCGGCGTCGGCCGGGTCGCCGTCCAGTTCGAACACCCGGGACAGCATCGTCCGGTACCCCCGGGGCAGGTCCTCGATGGTCTCGTGGATGCCGGCCCGCCGGGCGGCGTCGGCGATCCGGGCGGCGTCCTCGGCCCGTACGTGGTCCGGGCCGGCCGGGTCGACGTCGCCGAGCCAGATGTTCTCCGCGGCCGTCAGGTCGTAGGTCATGTAGTCCTGGAACACCGCGCCGATCCGGGCCCGCAGGTCGGGCACGGACAGCTCGCGCAGGTCGACGCCGTCCCACCGGATCGCGCCCCGGGTCGGGTCGTAGAACCGGCACAGCAGCTTGACCAGGGTGCTCTTGCCGGCGCCGTTGTGGCCGACCAGGGCCACCGCCTGACCGGCCGGGATGAACAGGTCGACGCCGCGCAGCACCCACGGGTGGTCCGGACCGTAGCGGAACCAGACGTCGCGGAACTCGATGCCGCGCTTCAGCGGCGGCACCGGCAGTGGCCGGGCCGGCTCCGGTAGATCCGGTGGGCAGGTGACGATCTGCTCGTAGTGGGTGAGGAGCAGCATCGCCTGGTGGATGCCGGCGAGGTGGTCGATCAGGGTGGCCAGGCTGCTCTGCACCCCGGCGACGGCGGCGATGAAGACGGCCACGTCGCCCACGGTGAGCCCGCCGGACCGGGCGGTGGCGACCGCCCACACCAGGCCGCCCCCGGACAGCGCCGCGCTCAGCGCCGCGAGCAGGGCCTGGACGCGTACCTCCCGGCGCTCGTGGACCCGACGGGCGGCGTTCGCCGTGCTCAGCTCGGCGAGCATCCGGCGGCGGAACAGCCCGCCCAGCCGCAGCAGGCGTACCTCCTTGGCGGCGGACAGGCTGGTCAGCAGGCTGGCGTAGAACATCTCCCGCCGCTCGCCCGGTCCGATCTGCCACAGCATGTTCGCCCGTCGCCGGCTCAGCCGCAGCTCGGCGACCAGCACCGGTACGCCGCCGGCCGCCACCAGCACGGCCATCACCGGGTTGATCACCACGAGGGTGCTGAGGAAACCGGTCAGCAGCACCCCGTTCTGCACCAGGCCGAGCAGGCCGTCGACGCAGCGGCTCGGCCCGTCCCGCCCGGCCTGCTCGGCCAGCCGGAGCGTGTTCTGGAACGCCGGATCCTCCAGCCGGCGCAGCCCGGCGAGGCGGTCGGTCGCCGCGTACAACTGGTCGAGCGCGACGACGGCGGCCGAGCGCCCGAGATCCGCCCGCAGGTAGTTCGTCAGGTGCGGCACGAGGGCGAGGCCGACGGAGACCACCGCCAGCGCGGTGGCCACCCCGAGGATCGCGCCGCCGGAGGCGTTCGCCACCCGGTCGAGGACGAGTTTGGTCAGCCAGGCCGCGAGCACCGGGAGCGCGCCGGCGATCGGCGCGAGCACGACGTACACCGCGAGGTTGGCCCGCCCGGCCCGCCAGACCACCGCGACGGCCCGTGCGGTCCGGGCAATGCCGATCATGGCGAGAGGGTACGGACGGCACCTCCAGGAGCAGCTACAGCGCCGGTACAGGCGGACCCCAGCCGGGCGCTGGCGTCAGGCCGGCGTGGCCGGCTGGCACAGCGGCTCACCGGTGGCCGGGTCCTGGCACAGGTAGCGGCTCCCGCCATGCATCCAGCCCCACAACGGGTCGGTGAACAGGGGTTGCCCGCAGTGCCGGCACACGGCGGTGCGGCCCCGCTCCGGCGGGGTGGGTGAGGTCTGCGCAGGACCGTCCGATGCCGCGGGTGTCGCTCCCGCGTCCGCCACGGCGGTGTCGCCGGCGCGGCGTGGTGCCGCCGGCGTCGGTGCGGGCATCGGCGTTGTGGGCTCAGCCATGAGTGCTTTCCGGTGTACGGCCAAAACGGAGCGAGCGGAACCCGGAACGTCTGGAGCGCCGCCCACCCGGGAGACCGTGCGGCACGATCTCCCTGACGGTATGGCGTAGCGGCGCGCGGTCCCGTTACACCGACCGCCGCTGACCGCGACGATCCGCCGGCTCGCCGGCGGGCGCCGGTCGCCTAGACCACGCCGGACAGGTACTCCCGCCGGCGCTGCGGTTCGAACTTCTCGATGGCGTACCGCAGCATCACCCGTGGCATGCGGCGGTACCGTCGGGCCAGGAACTCCTCCGCCGCCGCCCGGTCCCGGTTGCCCACCTCGCGCAGCATCCAGCCCACCGCCTTGTGGACCAGGTCGTGCGGGTCGCGCAGCAGCCGTTCGCTGAGCCGGAAGGTCCAGTCGAAGTCGCCGGCCCGGATGAAGGCGAAGGTCGCCATGATGGCGATCCGCCGCTCCCACACCAGGCTCGACCCGGCCAACGTGTCCAGGACGCCGCGGTCCTTGTCGATCAGCCAGGGGCCGACGATGTACGGCGCGGAGGAGTCCACCAGGTCCCAGTTGTCGATGTGGCGGGTGTTGGCCAGGACCGTGTGGAAGATCCGGGCCCGCTCGTCCTCGTCTGCCTTGGCGAACTTGCGCACCAGGACGAACAGCGCCGTCAGCCGCTCCTCGTGCACGCCGCTGGTCAGCAGCTTCGCCGTCTCGGCCAGGGAGAGGTCACGCCAGTACCGGGCGGCCACGCCGCGCTGCTCGGGCACGGAGACGCCGATGGCCCGGTCGCCCTCGCCGTACCCGCCGGGGACCATCTGCAGGAACCGGCTCACCCGCGCCGCCCGGTGCGGGTCGGCGAGGCGGGCGAGGTCGCGCCGGACGTCCGCGCTCGTGGCCATGACCGTGCAATCTACCGCCGATCCCGGACGGTGCCGGGGGCGGCCGGCCTCAGTCGCGGCCGCGCTGGTGCCGGTACCGGCGGATCAGGGCGGCGGTGGACGAGTCGGTGCCGTCGAGGTCCGCGCTCTCGGCGGTGAGCTGCGGTGCGAGCTGGTTGGCCAGCACCTTTCCCAACTCGACGCCCCACTGGTCGAACGGGTTGATGTCCCAGATCGCGCCCTCGGTGAACACGATGTGCTCGTAGAGGGCCACCAGTTGCCCGAAGGTGGCCGGGGTCAGCCGCGGGGCGATGATCGAGGTGGTGGGGTGGTTGCCGGCCATCACCCGGTGCGGCACCAGCTCCGCCGGGGTGCCCTCCGCCGCGACCTGTTCGGCGGTGCGGCCGAAGGCCAGCGCGGCGGTCTGGGCGAAGAAGTTCGACATGAACAGGTCGTGCATCTCGCCGATGTCGTGGTTCGGCTCGCTGAAGGCGATGAAGTCCGCGGGCACCAGCCGGGTGCCCTGGTGGATCAGCTGGTAGAAGGCGTGCTGCCCGTTGGTGCCGGGCTCGCCCCAGAAGATCTCCCCGGTGTCGTACGTCACCGGGGCGCCGTCCACCGTCACCGACTTGCCGTTGCTCTCCATGGTGAGCTGTTGCAGGTACGCCGGGAGCCGGTGCAGGTACTGCGAGTACGGCAGCACGGCGTGGGTCTGGGCGCCGAGGAAGTTCGTGTACCAGACGTTGAGCAGGCCCAGCAGCACCGGCGCGTTACGGGCCAGCGGCGCGGTGCGGAAGTGCTCGTCCACGGCGTGGTAGCCGCCCAGCATCTCGCGGAACCGGTCCGGTCCGATGGACAGCATCACCGACAGGCCCACCGCCGACGGCAGCGAGTACCGGCCACCCACCCAGTCCCAGAAGCCGAACATGTTCTCCGGGTCGATGCCGAAGTCGCGTACCCGCTGCTCGCTCGTGCTGACCGCGACGAAGTGCCGGGCCACCGCCGACTCGTCGGCGTCGAGCCCGGCCAGCAGCCAGCGCCGCGCCTGGTGGGCGTTGGCCAGCGTCTCCTGGGTGGAGAACGTCTTGGAGACCACCACGAACAGGGTCGTCGCCGGGTCCAGGTCGGCGGTGGTGTCGTGGACGTCGGTGGGGTCGATGTTCGACACGAACCGGCAGGTCAGGCCCCCGTCGCGGTACGCCTTCAACGCCTCGTACGCCATCACCGGCCCCAGGTCGGAACCGCCGATGCCGATGTTGACCACGGTGCGGATCCGCTCGCCGGTGTGCCCGCGCCACCGTCCGGAGCGGACGTTCTCCGCGAACGCCGACATCCGGTCCAGCACCTCGTGCACGCCGGCGACCACGTCCTGACCGTCCACTGTCAACGCGGCCGTCCGGGGCAGTCGGAGCGCGGTGTGCAGCACGGCCCGGTCCTCGGTGGCGTTGAGGTGCGCCCCGGCGAACATCGCGGCGATCCGGTCGGCCAGCCCGACCCGTTCGGCCAGCGCGGTCAGCAGCTCCAGGGTGGTGTCGGTCACCAGGTTCTTGCTGTAGTCCACGTAGCAGTCGGCCAGCTCCAGGGCCAACCGCTCGCCCCGGCCCGGGTCGGCGGCGAACAGGTCGCGCAGACGGATCCCGCGGATCTCGTCGGCGTGCCTGCTCAGGGCCTGCCACTCGGCGGTGCTGGTGACGTCCGCGGCCATCGGATCGGTCGCCTCCCTCTGCGCAGGATCGGCCGTCCGGCGGCCTTCGGCTGCCGACGGACGGTCCCCCCAGCCTGCCATCGCGAAGATCGGCGTGCGAGCCGGACGCGGCCATTCCCGGATGCTGATCCCGCCCCGACCGGCGGCCGGCGGTGGGAACGGCGTGGTGACCGGCGAGCGCTACCCGACGCTCCCGGGGTCGATGTCGAGCAGGGCGAGGAAGGCGTTCGCCGCCGGCGTACGGTCGAACCGGCTCCAGATCACGTACTCGACGCGGGCCGGCGCGTCGGTGACCTCGATGGTGGTCACGCCGGTGAGCTGCGGTGCGTAGGCGGCGGGCAGCATGGCCACCGCGAGTCCCTGTTCGACCAGCCGGGACATGAGGTAGGCGGTGGTCACCTCGAAGGCGACATCGCGGGTGAGGCCGGCGGCCGTGAAGGCCTGGTCGGACTGGATCCGCCCGGCGGTCCGGGCCGGCAGGTCGACGAACACCTCGGTGGAGAGCCGACGCAGGCTGACGGCTGACTCGGCGGCGAGGGGGTGGTCCGGGGCGACCACCGCGACGAGCCGGTCGCGGGCGAGTTCGCGGGCGGGTACGCCGTCGGGCCGCGCGGTGGTGGGCAGCCCGAGGAAGGCCACCTCGATCGCGCCCTGTTTCACCTGCTCGACGAGATCCTCGCTGGCGCCCACCCGGAGGCTGATGCGTACCGACGGGTAGCGCTGGCGGAAGTCCCGCAGGACGCGCGGCAGGTCGACCGCGGCGACGGTGGGGATCAGGCCGACCGTGAGCCGTCCGCGCACCTCGCCGACGGCCGCGGCGACCTCGGCGGCAGCCCGATCCGCGGCGTCCAGGCACTGGCGGGCGGCGGGCAGGAACGCGGCGCCGGCCGGGGTGAGCCGGACCCGCCGGCTGGTGCGGTCGAAGAGCTTCGCGCCCAGCTCCCGTTCCAGGCGCGCGATCTGGTGGCTGAGCGCGGACTGCACCACCAGGCACCGCTCGGCGGCCCGGGTGAAGCTGTTCGTCTCCGCGACCGCGATCACGTAGCGCATCTGCTGGAGTTCCACGGATCAATCTTGTTTCACGATCGATCATGTGACAAGCATGTGTTGGACTCATGATCTATCGCGGGTGAAGCTTCGAGTCAGACCGGTTCGGCAACCGCCGAGCAGCCTCGACCGGCCGTTCGCCGGGTCGGGGCGGGCGACGGCCGCGAGCCGCCGCCGGCAACCCCAGCTCACCCGAGAGGACCGCACCATGAACGTCAACGCACCCGAGCGGGCGGCGGAGACCGTCGTCGACGCCTGGGTCGACCCGCGCTGCCCCTGGGCGTGGATCGCCTCCCGCTGGCTCCTCGAGGTCGAACAGGTCTGACCCGTCCGGACGCGATTGCACGTGATGAGCCTCTCGGTGCTCAACCAGGGCCGGGAGGTGCCGGAGAAGTACCGCACGGCGATGGTCGAGGGCTGGGCGTCGGTGCGTGTCTGCGTCGCCGCCGAGCTGCGGCACGGCCCCGACGCCCTGCGGGCGCTCTACGTCGCGATGGCCACCAGGATCCACCACCACCGGGCCGGCCTGGGCCGGGACATGATCCTCGCCGCGCTCGCCGACGCCGGGCTGCCGGCGGACCTCGCCGACGCCGCGGACACCACCGACCACGACGAGGCGCTGCTGACGAGTCACCACGCCGGCATGGACCCGGTCGGCTCCGAGGTCGGCACTCCCGTCATCCACCTCGCCGGGCCCGCTGGCGAACGCGTCGCGTTCTTCGGCCCGGTGATGTCCCCGGCACCGCGCGGCGAGGCCGCCGGCCGGCTCTGGGACGGCATCCTCGCCCTGGCCGGCACCGACGGCTTCTTCGAGCTCAAGCGGACCCGCGACCGCGATGCCCGCGTCGACTAGCAGCAGGCCGACCGCCAGCGCGGCGGGGCGCCCGACGCCGGCGCCCCGGGTCCCGGGAAGGACGGGCGGTGCGGCATGAGGGGCGGGCAACCACTGCGCACCGCGGGCGTCACGGCGCTGGCACCGGCGGTCTGGGGAAGCACCTACCTGGTGGCCACCGAGTGGTTGCCACCCGACCGGCCACTGCTGGCCACCACCGTTCGGGCGCTTCCCGGGGGCCTGATCCTGCTGGCCCTCACCCGCGTGCTGCCGACCGGGCGGTGGTGGTGGCGGTCACTGGTGCTCGGCACGCTCAACATCGGCGCGTTCAACGTCCTGCTGTTCGTCGCGGCCTACCGCCTGCCCGGTGGCATCGCCGCGACGCTGATGGCCGTACAACCGATGATCGTGTTGCTGCTGGCGGCGCTGCTGCTCGGTGACCGGATCCGGGTCGCGCACGTGGTGGCCTGTCTGCTCGGCGCGGCCGGGGTAGCGATGCTGGTGTTGCGGGGCACGGCGGCCCTGGACGCGGCCGGCGTGGTCGCGGCGCTCGGCGCGGCGACCTGCATGGCCGCCGGCATCACGCTGACCAAACGCTGGGGGCGTCCGAGCCGGATCGGGCTGCTGCCCTTCACCGGATGGCAGTTGGTCGCCGGCGGACTGGTGGCCCTGCCGGTCACGCTGGTCCTCGAAGGGCTGCCGGCCACCCTCACCGGGCCGAACGTCATCGGCTTCGGCTACCTGATCTCCCTCGGCGCGGTCCTCAGCTACGCGCTGTGGTTCCGCGGGATCGAGCGACTGCCGGCACTCGCCGTCTCCTTCCTCGCCCTCGGCAGCCCGATCGTCGCCACCCTCCTCGGCTACCTGTTCCTGCGCCAGACGCTCTCCCTCGTCCAGCTGGTCGGCGTCATCGCCATCACCGTCGCCGTGCTGCTCGCCCAGCCACGGCCGCCCCAGCCACGGTGGCATCCCGCCGCTCCTCCCGGACCGACGTCTGCGGTGGGAGCGGGCGTCGTGCCAGGACCCAGTGCTGACTGAGGTCACCCGGGCCTGGCGAGCCCGCCCGGGATGTCCTTGAGCCGAGCGGCGCCGGCGACGAGAATCCTCCAATGGATCTCGTCGCCTCGCTGCCGGCCTTCGTCGTCGCCGTCGTGCTGATCTCCGCCTCGCCAGGTCCCGCGATGGCGCTGATCATGCGGCGGGCCGCGCTGCGCGGCTTCGCCGGCGCGGTGCCCACCGTGCTGGGGCTGGAGGCCGGCCTCTATCTCTGGGCGCTGTTCGCCGCCGCCGGTCTGGCCGCCCTGGTTGCCGCTTCCCAGGCGGCCTTCGTGGTCCTCCGCGTGGTGGGCGCCGGCTTCCTGATCTACCTGGGCGTCAGGTCGTGGCGGGCCGCCTGGCGGAGCCGGAAGCCCGGGGCGCTCCAGGCGGTGGCCGAGGAGGCGCCGGCCGACCCGAGGCGGGGCTGGTGGAAGGCGTTCGGCGAGGGCGCGGTGGTGATGCTCGCCAACCCCAAGGCCGCCGTGTTCATGATCGCGTTCTACCCGCAGTTCGTGCCGGCCGACCGGCCGTTGTTCGCGACCACCGCCCTGCTCGCCCTGCTCCAGGTGGCTGTCGAGATCGTCCTGTACCTGGCGCTGGCAGCCGTGGTCGGGCGGGCCGGCGCGTGGTTCCGTCGACCGGCGATCCGTCGCCGGTTCGAAATGGTCAGCGGCACCGTGCTGATCGCCCTGGGGCTGCGGGTGGCCGCGGCCAGCCGCTGACCGCGCGGATCGCTCCGCCACCCCCGACGCCGGCGGGCCGGCGTCGGGTCAGCCGGCGGCGAGCAGGCTGTCCCGCGCCGCGCGGGCGCGTTTCTCGTCGTACGGCCGGCCCAGCTCACGGGCGAGTTCGATGGTCCGGTCGAGCAGCGCCAGCGCCTCGTCCCGCCGACCCGCCGCGCGGCACGTCTCGGCGTAGGTGTGCCGGACGTCGATCTCCAGCTGGACCTCGGCCAGCGGTTCCAGCAGCTCGAAGGCCCGCCGGTGGTGTTCGAGCGCCTCCTCGGGCGAGCCCGTCACCCGCAGCGCGACACCGAGGTAGTTGTGGCACCACGCCTGGTTGTGCTGGAGGTGGTGCTGCTCGGACAGCCGTAACGCGTCCCGCAGCGCGCGCAGCGAACCGGCCGGATCGTCCGGCGCCAGGGCGAGCCCGAGGGTGACCAGCCCGGTGATCCGCGCCGGCCCGTCCACCAGGGCGACGGATGCCCGGGCGAGTTCGACGGCTTCGCCGGGGCGGCCGAGGTGCAGGGTCACCCACCCGTCGAAGGCCAGCGCCTGGGCCTGCCCGGCAGGGCGGCCGATCTTCTCGAACAGGACGCCGGCCCGCCGGAAGTGCGCCTGGGCGGCTTCGAGGTCACCCAGATCCCGGCGTACGAACCCGGTGCGCAGCGCCAGCGCCGCGGCGGTGTCGTCGTCCGGCGCTGAGCGCTCCGCCAGTTCGTAGGCGGACAGCGCCTCGCTGAGGCGGCCGGCGGCCGCGCGGGCGAAGCCGAGCTCGGCGAGCAGCGCGGCCCGCTGCTGGTCACGGCCGAGCCGCGCCGCGGCGGCCGCGGCCGATTCGAGCAGGCGCAGCTGGTCGTCGGTGCCGCGGTGGCGGAAGAACCAGACCTGCATGGCCTGCGGCAGCTCGGCCACCACCTCGTCCATGCCGAGCCGTACGGCGGCGTCGAAGCTGGCCACCAGATTGGCGTACTCGAGGTCGAACCAGGCCATCGCCGTCGCCGGGTCGCCCGGCGCGGGTCGCCCGCGGTGCGGCGAGGGCAGCGTCCGGTCGCGGGCGACCGCCTGTGCCAGATAGTGCCGCAGCACCCGGCGCAGCGCGGCCTCGGCCCGGGGCTCCTCGTCGGCGGCGAGGTCCGCCGCGTACTGCCGGATCAGGTCGTGCATCCGGTACCGCCCGGGGGAGGGCTCCTGGACCAGGTGGGCGTCGACCAGTTCCTCCAGCGCCGCGCCGACCCGGTCGGGCGGCAGGTCGGTGAGCGCGGCCGCCGCGGCCGCGTCGAAGTCGGCGCCCGGCAGGACGCCGAGCAGCCGGAACACCCGGCGCTGGCCGGCGTCGAGCTGCCGCAGCGACATGCCGAACACGGAGTCGAAGCGGTTCGCGGTGTCGCGCAGCCGCTCGGCCAGCACCCCCACCGTCCAGCCCGGGCGGTGGCGAAGCCGGGCACCGGCCATCCGGAGCGCCAGCGGGAGCCCGCCGCACTGGCGCAGCACCTGGCTGACGGCTTCCCCGTCGGTGCGCGGGAGCCCGGCCGCCCGGCCGAACAGGTGCGCCGCGTCGTCGTCGGTCAGCGGCTCCAGCGAGACCGGTGGCACCCCGTCCAGGCTGACCAGCCGGTGGCGGCTGGTCACCAGGACCGCCGACCTGCCGGCGCCGGGCAGCAGCGGGCGTACCTGCTCCGCGTCGACCGCGTTGTCGAGCACGATGAGCACCCGCCGGCGGGACAGCTCCGACCGCCAGAGCGCCGCGCGTTCGGTGACGCCGGCCGGTGGGTGCGTGACGTCCAACGCGGCCAGCAGCCGGCCCAGCGCGGTCCGCGGCTCCAGCGGCTCCTGGCCGGGGGTGAAGCCGTGCAGGTCGAGGTAGAGCCCGCCGTCCGGATACGTCGCGGCGAGCCGGTGGGCCACGTGCACGGCCAGACTGGTCTTGCCCACGCCCGCCATGCCGTCGATCGCGACCGCGGCGGTGTTCCGCAGCAGCTGTTCGACCAGCGCGGCCTCCGCTTCCCGGCCGGTGAAGTCGAACAGGTCGGCGGGCAGGTCGTTGCGGCGCGGTGCGGGTGCGGCGCCCGCCCGGGACGCCTCCGCCCACACCGCGCGCAGTGGCCGGGGATCGCGGCCCACCGCCCGGCACAGCGCCACCACGGCCTCCCACGGCGGCACCAGCTGACCGGTGAGGTACCGCGACAGCGACGAGCTGCTCAGCCCGGCCTGGCGGGCGAGGGCGCGCAGGCTCAGCCCGCTCAGCTCCTTGATCCCGGCGAGCTGAGCCACCAGTCGCTCCTGGGGGCTGGACACCTGCAACACCGTACCGTCCCGGCCCACGGCGCCGGATCGGCGACGCGTTTGCGCTGCTCAGCGGGCCTCTGAGTGTCCCACGGTGTCCCACGGGCGGCGCGGGACCCGGCCCGCCGCTGATCAGATGACTCCCGTCAGCGACACCGAGGACGAAGGAGAAAGCGATGTCGACCGAGCGCATGCCGAACCCGGCGGTGCTGATCCCCGAGGCGATGGAGGCCCTGATGGCTGTGAACCGGGCGGTCGCGGGCGCGGGGATGGACGGCAGGGTGCTGGCGCTGAGCCACCTGCGAGCCAGCCAGATCAACGGCTGCGCCCCGTGCGTGGCCGGGGGAGTGCACCAGGCCCGCCAGCACGGCGCGAGCGCGGAGCAGGTGCACGCCGTCGCCGCCTGGCGGGAGACGCCCTGGTTCAGCGACGAGGAGCGTGCCGCGCTGGCCCTGACCGAGGCGGTGACCCGGCTCGCCGACCACCCGGACCCGGTGCCGGACCAGGTGTGGGACATCGCCGCCACGTACTTCGACCAGAAGGAGTTGGCCGCGCTGCTGCTCACCATCGCCATGACCAACGCCTTCAACCGGCTCAACGCGCCGACCCGGCAGCAGGCCGGCGCGTGGTGACCTGAGCCGCGCCGAAGAGATCCGTCAGCCCGGTACGAACCGGGGCTCCACCCCCCGAACCACTCGTCAGAAAGAGGAAGTTGTGATGTCGACCAAGACCAAGACCACCACCGTGACCGGCGCCAAGTACGACGGGTTCACCGACGACGAGCGCAGCGCCATGAAGGAGCGCGCCAAGGAGCTGAAGAGCGCCGCGCGGCGGGGCGCCAAGGCCGACACCGAGGGCGACGTGCTCGCGAAGATCGCCGAGATGTCGGCGTCCGACCGCGCGATCGCCGAGCGCCTGCACGCGGTGATCAAGGCCAGCGCGCCGGGCCTGACGGCCAAGCTGTGGTACGGCATGCCCGCGTACGCCCGCGACGGCAAGGTGGTCTGCTTCTTCCAGAGCGCGGCGAAGTTCAAGACCCGGTACGCGGTGCTCGGCTTCAGCGACGAGGCGAACCTCGACGACGGCGTGATGTGGCCGACCTACTTCGCGCTGACCGAGCTGACCGCCGACAGCGAGGCCAGGATCGCCGCGCTGGTGAAGCAGGCGGTGAGCTGAGCGCCTCCTCCTCGGCGGAATGCCGGACGCCATCCGACATTCCGCCGAGGGGCCCCGGGCACCGCGCCAGCTCACCGTCTCCCGAGCGCCGCGCGGCCGGGCTCGCAGCGCCCGAGCGCCGCGCGGCCGGGCTCGCAGCGCCCGAGCGCCGCGCGGCCGGGCTCGCTGCGGGCGGGCTCACAGCCAGGGTGGTGGGCCCTCGAAGGTGAGGGCGTGCACGTCGAACAGGACCGCCGCCTCCACGCCCAGCGCCGGCCCGCCCTGCCGGGCCGCCCAGGTGAGCATCGGCGCGGGTTCGGGGCCGGCCACGCCCAGACCCTTGGTGTACTCGGCGTGCGCGGCGAGCGAGGCGATACCGCGCCGCAGCGGCTCGCCGGTGACGTCGACGCCGTGCGTGGGGCGCTCCGCGCCGGCGAAGCAGACGTAGCGCACGCCACCCCACGGTGGCAGCCCTTCGTCCACCAGTTCCGGGAAGATCCACCGGTTGCCGGCGTCGCGGGCGGCGTCGAGCGTGGCCAGCCCCACCGCCCGGTGGTCGGCCTGGTTGGTCATGCCGCCCACCATGCGGACGGTGAAGGCGCCCGAGACGATGACCTCGGGCCGGTGCCGCCGGATCGCCCGCACGATGTCGCGGCGCAGCTCCGGACCGTACTCGACGACCCCGTCACGGTGGTCGAGGAACTCCACGACGTCCACGCCGACCTCCCGGGCCGCGGCGCGCTGCTCCTCCTCCCGCAACGGCCCGGCCTGGTCCGGGTGCATGGCGTCGATGCCCGCCTCGCCCCGGGTGGCCAGCAGGTAGGTGACCTGCTTGCCCTGCGCGGTCCAGCGGGCGATCGCCGAGGCCGCGCCGTACTCGATGTCGTCGGGATGCGCGGCCACCGCGAGGCAGCGCTCCCAATCCTCCGGCAGTGCCGGTAGCAGCTCGTCCACGGTCCACACGGTAGCCGCCGCGCCGCCCGGCCGGCACCGTCCGTGTCGGCGCCGGTGGCCTCCGGCGAGCAGCGATAATGAGCGGGTGGACCCCGGCCGACTCCACCCGCAGGCGCGGGCCGCGATGCAGGTCCAGCAGCGTGTCCCGCTCACCCGGGCGACCCTGCCGGCGGCCCGGCTCAGCATGGTCCGGGCGACCCCGGACGAGGTGGGGGAGGCACCGGAGATCCGGTCGGTGCGCACCGTCGACGCCGGCGGCGTGCCGGCCCGCCTCTACCGCGCCGGCGACGACGACGCGCTGCCGGTGGTCCTGTACGCCCACGGCGGTGGCTGGGTGATGGGCAACGTGGACACCCACGACGGGTTGTGCCGGCACCTGGCGGCCAGGTCCGGTTGGGCCGTGCTCTCCGTGGACTACCGGCTCGCCCCCGAGCACCCCTACCCGGCCGCGGTGGACGACATGGCGCGCGCACTGACCTGGCTGCGCGGGCCCGGGGCGGCTGGGCACGGCCTCGATCCGGGCCGGATCGCGGTGGCCGGTGACTCCGTTGGCGGGCACCTCGCGGCGGTGACCGCCCGGCGCGCCCGGGACGCCGGGATCCGCCTCGCGGGACAGCTCCTCATCTGCCCGGTCATCGACCCCGCGGCCGACTACCCGGCCCTGGACGAGTACGGCCTGGACCGCGAGGAGATGCGGTTCTTCTGGGACGCGTACGCCCCGCCGGGCGTGGACCGGACCCAGCCGGACCTGGACCCGCTGCGGGCCGACCTCGCCGGGCTGCCCCCGGCCCTGGTCATCACCGCCGAACTCGACCTGTTGTCCGCCGAGGGGGAACGGTACGCCGCCGGGCTGCTGGCGGCCGGCGTTCCCGTCACCGCGACCCGGTACCAGGGGCTCAACCACAACTTCCCACGGAAACTGGCCATCTTCGACGCCGCCCACATCGCCCTGGCCCAGCTGGCCGCCGCGCTGCGCCGGTGGTGAACGGTCACCGCCCCGTCGGCGCCGAGGCGGGTCCCGCCGCGTCACTCCAGGTGGGCCGCCAGCCGGCCGACCTGTTCGGACAGCCGGTGCAGCTGGTTGCTCAGCTCGTCCCGGCGCCGTTGCAGATGTGCCCGTAGCTCGTCGCACATCTCGAACTCCGGCTGCGGGCCACGGGCGCAGGGAAGGAAGCGGCGGATCGCGTCCGAGTTGAGTCCCGAGTCCAGCAGCGCGGTGATCTGTCGCACGACCAGCGGCGCGTCCTCGGCGTACTCCCGATAGCCGTTGGCGCTGCGCCGCGTGACCAGCAGCCCCTGCTCCTCGTAGTAGCGAAGCGCTCGCCTACTGACCCCGGTCATGGCGGACAGTTGCCCGATGCGCATCCAACCTCTCCTCTTGACCTTGACACCGACGTGAGCCTTTACGGTCTCGCTGTGCCTATCTCAACCTCACCCACGACATCTGATCTTCCCGTCCGGCGGGTGTTCATCGTCCACGGCTACGGGGCGACGCCCGAGAACCACTGGTTCCCCTGGCTACGCGACCTGCTCACCGCACACGGCGTCGAGGTCACGGTGGTCCGGCTTCCGGAGCCCGACGCGCCCTCCGCGACCGAGTGGCACCGGGCGGTCAGCGCCGCCGTGGACCGGGTCGACGAGGGGACCTGGATCGTGGCGCACAGCCTGGGCGCGATCACCGTGCTGCGGCGCCTCGCCGCGCTGCCCACCCCGTGGTCGCTGGGTGGCGCGGTCTTCGTCGCGGGCTTCACCGGCACGCTCGACGTGCTCCCCGTCCTGGACACCTTCCTCGCCGAGGAGGTGGACCTCGCCGCGATCGCGCCGAACATCCGGCAACGCCACGTGATCCATTCCGACGACGACGCGATCGTTCCGCCGAGCGCCTCCGTGGCCCTGGCCGACCGGCTACGGGCCCGTACCCACCTCGTCCGGGGCGGCGGCCACTTCCTGGAGAGCGAGGGCGTGACCACCCTGCCGCTGGTGGCCGAGATCCTCCAACTGGCTCCCGCGAGCACGGCTGCGGCGCGCTGAGACCCGGCGGACGCGGGCGCCTCCTGCCGGGTGCGAGCAGGCCGCGGGGACGTTCGCCGCGACCTGCTCGCACCCGGTCCGTGATCAGGTGTCATTCACCCGGCGGAGCGGCACGCCAGTGCCATTCCTCCAGCCGGGGCCGCCCCGGCAGCTCGATGCGGCCGGTGGACCACCGCAGTGCCGCCCACGGGTCGACGCCGGCCAACTCCCGCGCCGCCGCCGGAAACAGCCGGTCGAGCACCCGGGAGCACACGTCACGGGGCGGATCGACCGCGAGGCCGAGCCCTTGCGCGATGTCGTCACCGTGCAGCAACGTCTCCACGCACCCCATCGCGGCGAAGCCCTCCGGATCGGCCTGACCGCTGGGGTGGTAGGCCCGGACCTCCGGCCCGGACATGCGTACGGTGGCGGCCAGCATCCGGCCACCCACCTCGGCGAACTCCAGTACCTCCGCCGGGGAGGCGTCCTGGTCGGCGGTCGCCATGAAGCGCACGAACCGCTTCTCCGGTCGGGCCACCAGCTGACCGGCGAACGAGATCAGGCAGTCGCCGAGGTGTTCGGCGGTGTGCCAGCAGTCCCACTCCAGACCGCCGGCCCGCGCGGACCACTCCAGTCCGGTAGCTGGTCGCAGGGTGGCAACAACGCTCGACAACGCCGCGTCGAGATCATCGGCGGTGACCGCCATGGGCTTCCTCCAGGTCGTGCCAGGCCGATGCCGCACTGGCCTCGGTCGGTGCCAGGCAGCCTGCCTCAAGGGTGTGACGACAGCGGCACCGTGGAGGCGGACGGTGGCGGGACCGCTCACGCGCCCAGCACGGTGAGCCACTCGGCGGTCCGGGGGCGGTAGCCGTGCCGGTCCATCAGCCCCCGGACGATCGCCGGCACGTGACCGGCGCCGTAGACGACCGCGACGTCGATCCGCTCCGACGACCGCGTACGGACCAGCTCGGCGAGCGCGGCGAGCAGCCGCTCGTCCCGGTCGCCGCCGAACGTGCGCTCGACATGGTCGGCGAAGTCGCTGTCCGAGTACCGCTCGTCCCACGCGCTGGGCAGGTCGTTCAGCTCGACCTCGGGGGAGAGCAGCCGCCGCGTGCCACCGAGGAACTGGGCGACGGCCACGATCGGTAGCAGGCACCACATCTGTAGCCGGTAGCGCAGCGGCATGGCCCGCCAGCCCTGGGCGAACTCGGCCGTCGTCAGGTCCGGGTTGATCATCTCGACGCCGAGCGACCGGTACGCGATGGTGTCTACGACCAGGCCGGAGCGCTTGTTGGCCGGCATGACCCGGTAGGTGAGCGTGATGGCCCAGCCCAGTACCGAGCGTCCCCGGACGCCTTCCACGACGAGCAGGTCACACCGGCGGAGCCGCTGCGTCACCGCCGCGTAGAACTCCGGGCTGGCGACGTGGAGCATGGGGAACACCACGAACTCCAGCTGGCTGCCGGGGCGCCGAAGGCGAAGCACCGCGGAGCGGGTCCCGATGATGCTGTGCTCGATGATCTGCATGCCCGCCACCTAGCGTCCGCCGGCACCGCGCTCCACGGTAGGCCCGGGGAGCAAGCGGACCAGCGGTGCCGCACCTCCGGGTCACGCATCGGGTGCGGACCGCCCGAGATCACCTGGCGCTCGGCGCGGGCCGACCGTCGGCGCTGCCGATTGTGGCCACCTGGAGGTCGGCGGCGTCTTACGCTCGGGTCGTCGGCAAGAGCGTGGACCGCGAATCGGGGGTGCGGCATGGCTCAGCAGGAGGATCGTTCGGACAGCCAGCCGCGGCTGCACCAGCAGGGCCGGGAGATCCAGGCCTTCGGTACCGTCCGTCAGCTACCGGTCGCGCTCGCGTACAACGCGCGGATGTACTCGTGCGAACGGCTCAACCGGGTCCTCGCCGACTCGCGGATCCTCCACGCGCTCTACAAGAAGCACCACTGGCTGATGCGTGGCCCGACCTTCTACCAGCTCCACCTGCTGCTCGACAAGCACGCGGACGAGCAGCTCCAACTCATCGACACGATCGCGGAGCGCATCCAGACGCTCGGTGGGATAGCGGTCGGGGACCCGCGTCACGTTGCCGAGATCACGAGGGTGCCCCGCCCGCCGGACGGCGCCGAGGAGGTGCCGGCCATGCTGTCGCGCCTGCTGGAGGCCCACGAGCTGATCCTCACCGACGCGCACGACGCGGCGGCGCGGGTGGCCGAGGCCGGCGACGACGGCAGCAACGACCTGCTGGTGTCGAACGTGATCCGCACCAACGAGCTGCAGACCTGGTTCATCGCGGAGCACCTCGTCGACACCCCGGTGGTGCAGGTGGCGGAAGCGGCGCGAGCCAGCCGCGCCTCCTGAGCGAGGGACCTCGGACGGCGCAGGATCACGGGAGCTGCCGGCGGCGGTCGTCGACCGCGGCCCGCCGGGGCGCGGGGAGGGTCGGGTACCGGGCGGGGCTGACACCGAGATGGCGCTTGAAGTGCCGGGTCAGGTGCGACTGGTCGTAGAACCCGGCCGCGGCGGCGACCTCGGCGGGGCGCTGGCCGGTGAGCAGCAGCCGGCGCGCGAGTTCGATCCGGCGACCCGTCAGGTACGAGTGCGGCGGCAGCCCGTACGTCCGGGTGAAGGCCCGGACCAGGTGGGTGGGGTGCGCGTGCAGCAGCTCGGCGGCCTCGCGCAGGGTGACGCCCTCGGTGGTGCGCGCGTCCAGCAGCTCGCGTAGCCGGACCGCGATGCCGTCGGCGGACGGCTGGCCCCGGGCTGGGGCGGGCCGGCGTAGGTGCAGGTTGAGCCGTTCCAGGATGAACGCCAGCCGGCTGTCCGCCTCGAACCCGTCGCCCGGCCGGGCCAGCGCCTGGTGGAGCTGGTGGATCCGGCGGCGCAGTGGCTGGTCGGGCAGATTCGGCTGGTCGACGGCGGCGCCGGTGACCTCCGCGCCGAGGACCGACGTGTCGAGGTACAGGACCCGCTTGCGGAAGCCGTGCCGCGTCGCGGAGCGGCCGTCGTGCGGTACGTGCGGTGGCAGGAGGGTGACCGACGGTCGCAGCGCGCCGTGCTGGTGCCGGTCGAGGTCGAAGCGGATGGCGCCGTCGTCGACGATCAGGAGCGTCCAGACGTCGTGCGTGTGCGACGGGTACGCGTGGTCGACGAAGTGCGCGTGGAACACCTCGGTGATCCCGAGCACCGGCGGTCGCCAGGCGCTGACGTGCGGGCTGTCCGGCCGGATGGCCATGCCAAGAACGTACAAGACGGGTTCGTCCCGGGCGGGCAGCCTCGACGGCATGAGTGAACCGATCCGCTTCGACACCAAGATCGCCGTTCTGATCCGCGACGACCTGGCGGCCTGGCAACGACTGAACGTCACCGCCTTCCTGGTCAGCGGTGTCGCCGGCGCCGAGCCGGACCTGCTGGGCGAGGAGTACCTCGACGCGGACGGCACCCGGTACCTGCCCATGTTCCGCCAGCCGGTGCTGGTCTTCGCGGGTGACCGGGCCACGTTGACCAGCGCGCACGGGCGCGCGCTCGCGCGGGGCCTGCGCATCTCGATCTTCACCCAGGAGCTGTTCGGCACCGGGAACGACCGGGACAACCGCGCGGCCGTACGGGCGGTGTCCGGCGAGAAGCTCGACCTGGTGGGGTTGGCGCTGCACGGCCCGCGCACCGTCGTCGACAAGGTGGTCAAGGGGGCCAGCCTGCACCGGTGACCGGCACTCCCGGCGAGGGCCTGGTGAGGTCGCCGGCGGCACCGGTGCTCCGGCTGTTGCGCGGATACTCGGGTGCGGGTGGCGCCGGCTCGCCCTTAGGCTGCCGACCGGCGGGCCGGCGGTGCCCGTCGCCAGCGGTGGGCAGGACGGGAGATGAGCAGCGGGATGACGGGTCAACTCTTCGCGATCAGCTTCGACGCGGGGGACCCCCTGCGTCTCGCGCGGTTCTGGTCCGGCCTGCTCGGTTGGCAGACCGGCGATGATCCGCACGACGGCGTCACGCTGCTGCCCAGCGACGACACCGGTTTCCGCCTCCGCTTTCTGCCGTCCGGGCAGCGCAAGGTCGGCCAGAACCGGATGCACTTCGACCTGACGAGCACCTCCCTGGAGGACCAGCGGCAGACGGTGGCCAGAGCGCTGGAACTCGGCGGCCGGCACATCGACATCGGCCAGCGCCCGGACGAGGACCACGTGGTGCTCGCCGACCCGGAGGGCAACGAGTTCTGCGTCATCGAACCGGGCAACCGGTTCCTCGCCGACTGCGGGTTCATCGGGGCGCTGGCCTGCGACGGTTCGCAGGAGGTCGGGTACTTCTGGAGCGGGGCGCTGGGGTGGCCGCTGGTCTGGGACCAGGACCAGGAGACCGCGATCCGGTCACCGCACGGCGGCCCGAAGATCACCTGGGGCGGCCCACCGCTGATGCCGAAGTCGGGCAAGAACCGCGTGCACTTCGACCTCGTCCCGTCCGCCGACGGCGACCAGCAGGCGGAGGTCGACCGGTTGCTCTCCCTCGGGGCGACGCGGATCGACATCGGCCAGGGCGAGAGCGCCTGGGCGGTGCTGGCGGACCCCGACGGCAACGAGTTCTGTGTGTTGACGCCCCGCTAGCCCGGCCCGGGCGCCGGAGGTCGGCTGACCGGTGGCGGCGCGGATCCGAGCGCGGTCCTGCGTGCCGCACCGCTGGGCGCGACCGGCGCCAGGCTGGTGGCTCAGGAACCCCAAGGCGTGGGTAGCGTGCGGGTCATGAGTGAGGACACCTTCCGCTCGGTGAAGATTGAGCGCACCAGCGTGGGCAACTATGTCGTGCGGAACGCCCGCGGCGGATCGATCTCGATGGGCACGGGCGAGGACGGCAGCTTCACGCCGGTGGAACTGCTGCTGGCGGCGATCGGCGGCTGCACCGCGATCGACGTGGACCACATCACCAGCCGGCGCGCCGAGCCGACCGGGTTCTCCGTCGAGGTCAGCGGCGACAAGGTCCGGGACGAGGCCGGCGGAAACCGGATGCGGAACCTCACCGTCGAGTTCACCGTGAGGTTCCCGGCGGGTCCGGACGGTGACCGGGCGCGCGAGGCGCTGCCCCGGTCGCTCCAGCAGTCGCACGACCGCCTCTGCACCGTGTCCCGTACCGTCGAACTCGGCACGCCGGTCTCCATCGTCGAGGCTGCCGGCCCCGCCGAGGGCTGAGGTCTCGGGCGGCCGGGTCACGAGTGGCGAGGCGCCGGGTCGGCGCCGGTGCCGCCCGATACCGGGCGGCGCGGTGCCGGGCGGCGCGGTGCCGGAGACTGGCGCGCACCCGCGGTCGCTCGCCGCGGCCTGCCCGGGGATTTGTCACGCGACCGTCACACCGCCGCGCGGCGACCGTCATGGCGTCGGGCATTGCTGGTGACAGGAACACCGGCGGGCGGCGCGACGGGGCAGGTGATCATCATGGCCGACCGGGGCAGGGTTCGTCGGGCGGCGATCGCCGCGGCGCTGGTGGTGGCCGCCGCGTCCGCCGGGGGCTGCACCCGGGAGCCGGCGGCGCAGCCGCCGCCCCGGGCCGCCCTGACTCCGCCGAGCACCCTCGCTCGGGCCGAGGTCGGCGAGCGGCTGACCGTGACCGCCGCCGTGGAACTGGTCGTCGACGACGTCGCCTTCGTGGTGCGGGACGTCGACCTGGCCGACGACGCGCTGCTCGTGCTGACCTCGGGGACCGTGGAGGCGGCGCCACCGCAACTGGTCACCGTCGAGGGCACCGTCGTCCGGTTCGCGTACGGCGACCTGGCCGGCCGTCCCGGGCTCGGCGGCCCGGACGACTACCGCGCCTTCGAGGGGCGGAAGGTGTTGGCGGCCGATCAGGTGACCGTGTGGCGGTGACCGGCCGGGCAACGCGTCCCGGTCATCCTCGGTCGCCGCGGGCCCGGCGGCGGCCGGACCGGCACCGGGCGCCCAGGCCCGCCGCGGGTGCCGTTCACCGCTGCGGTGCGCGCAGTCGGTTGTTGACGTCGTGCACTCCCGGAGTGCTCCAGGTGCAGGCGTGGGCCCGGCGGCCCACCTCGTCGGAACTGACCACGCCCTCCAGGATGACCACGCGGTTCTGCACCTCGATGCAGATCCGTTCGTGACTGAGCAGCGGGTCCTGCCGCATCCGCTCCAGCAGCCGGCAGGCCAGCCGGGTGTCGTCGGAGGCGGACCCGCTGGGGAACAGCGGCGAAAGATCGTGGGGGTAGAACCAGGGGAAGATCATCGCGACTCCTCGTGTTGCGCCGGCCTCCCGCGCCTGGGCTGCGGCGATCGGGCCACCGGTCCGGTCGGGGGAGGCCCCGGCTCAGCGCGGGATCGGGGGTGCCCGGGTAGCGGCTGATCCTCCTGCCCTACCCGGAAGACGCGCCGGACAACACGACGAAACGATGACGATTCTCGACTGCCGGCAGGACCGAAGTCGATCAGGTCGTCGCGCCCGGCGGGCGGTCGGGCAGGTACAGCACCCAACCGGGCGCGCTCAGTCCCCGCACCGGAACGCGCTGCCAGGTGCGCACCCAGGCGGGCGGGGCGCCGTCCCTGACCAGGAAGGCGAAGGACGTGGTGGCGGCCGTGCGCCGCAGCTCCGCGGTGGTGGCGTTGCGGTTGTTCCCGCGGTCTTCCAGGGCACGGCAGCCGGCGTAGTAGGCGACCGGAATGGCCTCGTGGCCGGAGACGACACAGGGCGGACGCACGCCGTGCGACCACAGGGCCTGGGCGACGCGGGCCCAGTCCTCGCGTGCCCGGAGCTGCTCGGAGACCACGTGCCGCAGGATCACGACCTGGATGGCGAGGTGCCCGGCCAGCCCCGCGACGAGTGCGGCGGCGAGGAGTTTCCGGCGGTGCGCCGGTGTCGCGCGGACCAACCCGACCAGCCCGTACGCGGCGGGTGCCAGGACGAGCGCGTAGGTGGGGAGCAGGAAGCGGGGCGCCGAGTAACTGATCAGGAACAGGTAGGGGAAGGCCATCGACGCGCCGACCGCCAGCGGCAGCCACGCTGTCGGGGCCACGCCGGCGCGGCGTGCCGCCCGCAGGCCGAGTACCGCCAGCACCGCGACGGCCACCCACCACAGCGCCGCCGGCCACCGCAGCGGGCTGTCGCAGGGCCGGCACAGGATCGGCCCGTCGAGGGTGCTCATCACCTCCCACAGCGAGAACCGCAGGCCGGTGCCACCCTGCACCTCGCTGGCCTGGCGGAGGCGTTCGCCGAGCCCGCCGTAGCGCAGTTCGGCCTCGACCAGCCACGGCACGCCGCCGGCGGCGAGGCCCGCGACGGTCGCCGCGACCAGCGGCCAGCGCCGGAACCGCCGCACGAGGAGGCTGGCCGCCAGCAGCGGAAGCCCGAGCCAGAAGGCGTCCGCCGGCCGCATGAGGGCCGCGACGGCCAGGGCCGCCACCAGGCCGAGGTACGCGCCGGGCCGGTGCCGCTCCCCGGCCGCGAGCAGGTAACAGCCGACCGCCGCGACCGCCGCCATCGCCGTGTAGTGGTTGGGCATCGCCGCGTTGGCGTAGAAGGTCGCCACCCAGAGGGTCGCGTACGAGGCGGCCGCGACCGGCGCGACGGCCCAGTGCGTCACCAGGCGGGCCCACACACCGAACGCCAGACCGAGCGAGACCGCCGCGGTCGCGGTCAGGAACAGCCGGAGCGCGACCGTGGACTCGAGCCACGAGGCAACCGGCCAGACGAGCACGCTCACCCCGCGCGCCCGGGGAGCGCTCATGAACGCCGCCGGGCTGTGCGGATCGTGCTGGCTGACGTAGACCACCTCGTCCCATCCGAGGCCCAGGGTGACCGGCACGGCGACGACCGAGGCGACCCCGAGGACCAGGCACGAGGCGATCAGCGCCGGGGTGCCGGCACGGGGTGTCACGGGGTACCGCCCCTCCCGGCGCCCGCGCCGACCCGACCTCGGCGGGCCAGCGCCGGCCGGCTGCCGGTGGCGGCCGGCCGGCCCGGTGGACGTCGGTGCGCAGCACGATCCGGCGCGCGGGCGAGACGGAGCACGGGTCCTCCTCATGTCCGTCCGGGAGGATTACCGCTGCTGCTTCCCTCGACCGGCGTGCCCAAACCGGCACCGATGGCCGGGCCGGCGGCACGCTCGCCAGCAGGTCGGCGAGAAGAACCGTGGCCGGGTGTCGGATCGGGGCCGCCGCCGGTCGTCTAGGGGGTGCAAGCGCCAACCGACCAAGGAGCGAGCAGATGAAACCGGTCATGAACACCCTGGACATCGTCGTGGCGGACGTCGCCGCGTCGATCGCCTTCTACCGTCACCTGGGCTTGGACTTCCAGGTCGACCCCGGCTACCCCGAGCACGCCGGGTGCGACCTGCCCAACGGCCTGCACGTGATGCTCGACGAGGAGAAGTTCGCGTCGATGGCGCGACCCGGCTGGAGCCGGGCCGCGGGCAGCCCGCCGATCTTCCTGGCCTTCCAGTTCGACACGCCGGCCGACGTCGACGCCACGTACGCCGAACTCGTCGCCGCCGGCTACACGGGTTCCCGAGAGCCGTGGGACGCGTTCTGGGGCCACCGCTACGCCACCGTGCTCGACCCCGACGGCAACGGCGTCGACCTGTACTGTCCGCTGCCCGGCCAGAGCTGAGAAGGTGGATGCCGTGAAGTACGTACTGATGTTCGTCGAGACCGAGCGGTTCGCGGCGGACCTGGCCGCCATGGACGAGACCGAGCGCGAACGGGCCTACGGGCGCGTCCGGCAGTGGTTCGCCGACAACGCCGACAAGATCACCGGCCACACCTACCTGATGCCGCCGCACACCGCCACCACTGTCCGGCTGGAGGGCGGCGAGCCGGTGGTCACCGACGGGCCGTTCGTGGAGGGCAAGGAGGTCATCTCCGGGTTCGCCGAGATCGACGTCGCCGACCTCGACGAGGCGCTCCGCCTGGTCCGGTCGTGGCCGGCGTGCCCGCTGGTCGAGATCCGGCCCATCGCGGGGTGAGCGCCGCCGCCGAGGCCGAGCTGGCCCGCGTGGTACGCGATCACGCGGGCCGGCTCGCGGCCTCCCTGGTGTCGCTGATCGGCGACTTCGCCGCCGCCGAGGATCTGGTGGCCGACGCGGTCGAGGCGGCCCTGCGGCACTGGCCGGTCGAGGGGATCCCGGCCAACCCGGAGGGCTGGCTCTACACCGTGGCGCGGCGACGCGGCCTGGATGTGCTGCGCCGCCACGCCCGCTACCGGGACAAGCTCGTCCTGGCGGCGTGGCCGCCGCCGGCGGGGGAACCGGACGACCGGCTCCGGCTGATCTTCACCTGCTGCCACCCGGCGCTACCGCGCAGCGCGCGGATCGCGCTCACCCTGCGCGTGGTGTGCGGCCTGACCACCGCCCAGATCGCCAGGGCGTTCCTCGTCCCGGAGACCACGGTGGCGCAGCGGATCACCCGTGCCAAGCGCAAGATCGCCGACGCAGGGATTCCGTACCGCCTGCCGGACAGCGACGAGCTCGGCGCCCGGCTGACCCAGGTGCTGGCCGTGGTCTACCTGCTGTTCAACGAGGGCTACCTGTCCAGCAGCGGTGACCGCGTGCAGTCGCGGGACCTGGCCGACGACGCCGAGTTCCTCGCCGCCATGCTCGCCGGTCTGATGCCCACCGAACCCGAGGTCCTCGGCCTGCTGGCCCTGATCCGGCTGCACCGGGCCCGGGCCGCGGCCCGCTTCACCAGCGCCGGCGAGATCGTCCGGCTGCCCGAGCAGGACCGCAGCCGGTGGGACCGGCAGGCCATCACCGACGCGACCCGGCTGATCGCCAGGGCCGCCGCGGCCCGGCGGCCCGGCCCGTACCAGCTCCAGGCCGCCATCGTGGCCGTGCACGCCGAGGCTCCCCGCTGGGCCGACACCGACTGGCCCCAGATCGTGCTGCTGTACACCATGCTCGACGGCCTGGCGCCGTCACCGGTCACCAAGCTGCACCGGGCGATCGCGCTGCGGTACGTCGCTGGACCGCGGGCGGCGCTGGCCGCGGTCGACGAGCTCGCCGAGCCGCTCTCCGGCTACCACCTGTGGCACGCCACCCGCGCCGAACTGCTGCGCGAGCTCGGGCAGGCGGACCAGGCGCGCGCGGCCGACGCGCGGGCGCTGGAGCTGACGGCCAACCCGGCGGAGCGGTCGCTGCTGCGGGAGCGGATCACCTGGACCTGACCGGCCGCACCGGGCAGGGGTACGCCCGACGCCCCTGGCGGGTCACCCCGCTGCCGGCGGGGCCGGCTTGCGGGCGTGGATGCGCTCGATGCTGCCGGCCTTGCGCCGTTCGGTCTCGACGATCTGGAATCCGGCGGCCTTCACCAGGGGGAGCTGGCGGCGGGTGAAGTGCTCCCCGGCCGCCCGGATGGTGATCCGCTCCAGCAGCCACTGGCCGGCGCGGACCGGCGGCCAGCTGCTGCCGATGTGGTCCACCAGCAGCAGCGTGCCGCCGGGCACCAGGACCCGGTGCATCTCGGCGATCGCGGCGGCCGGCTCGGGGATGCTGCACAGCGACAGCGCACAGACCACTGTGTCGAAGGACGAGTCGGCGAAGGGCAGCCGCTCGGCGTCGCCTTCGCGCAGGTCCACCTCGCGGCCGAGGTCGGCGGCGCGGGAACGCGCGACGGCCAGCATCGCCGGGCTCAGTTCGAGGCCGGTGAGGGTCACCTCGGGACGGTAGTGGGGCAGGTTGCGGCCGGTGCCGATGGCCACCTCGAGCACCCGACCCCGGGCCCGTCGGCCGAGCCACTCGCGGCCGCCGGCGAACCAGACCTTCTCCAGGAGGGCGATCTGCCGGTCGTAGCTGGGCGCGGACTTGTCCCACACCCGCCGCTGCCGTGCGGTCGGGCTCTCACCCTCGCGGTTCGCCGGGTCGGTCATGACGGTCCTCATTCCTCCGTGCGGGGCGGGCGGGGGCCAGGTGCGTCGCCCACCGGACGAGGGCAGCCCGGCGCCAGCGCGGCCACGACGTAGCCGTCCGGGACGACGGCGGGGATCTGCAGGCTACCCGCGGCCGGCAAGTGTCCCCGGCCGGCGAGCGAGAATGGACCGGTGAACCGTCCGGCCGCGCCGCTGGCGAGACACCTGCTACGGGTGCGCGATCTGATCGACCGCGCGTACGCCCAGCAGCTCGACGTCCGCGCCCTGGCCCGCAGCGCGTCGGTCTCGCCGTCCTACTTCAGCCGTAGCTTCAAGGCGGCCTTCGGGGAGACCCCGTACCAGTACCTGATGAGCCGGCGGATGGAGCGCGCGAAGGCCCTGCTCCGCACCGGGGACCTGCCGGTCACGGAGATCTGCCTCGCGGTCGGGTTCACCAGCCTGGGCTCGTTCAGCGCCCAGTTCCGCCGCGTCGTCGGCGAGAGCCCCACCGCCTACCGGCGGCGCCGCGGCCACGAGGCCCTGGCCCGGTTGCCCGCGTGCTACGTCCGCATGTGGACCCGCCCCTGACCGGCCCGCGCCGGCAAGTGGGTCGTTTTCGAGAAGCCGGGCGAACCCGCGCCTTCGTACCGTCGTGACCGGCGCCGCGGACGAGCCGCGGTGCCGGCACGGACGGAGCCACGATGGAGAAGACCACGTCAACGGACGGGACGACGCTCGCCTTCGACCGGTCGGGTGTGGGCCCGGTGCTGATCCTGGTGGCCGGCGCCGCCTGCGATCGCGGCGTCAACGCGCCGATCGCCCAGGCACTGGCCCGGCACTTCACCGTGTTGAACTACGACCGGCGGGGACGCGGCGACAGCGCCGACACGCCACCGTACGCGGTCGCCCGGGAGGTCGATGACATCGCGGCGCTCGTGGCCGCCGCCGGTGGATCCGCCATCCTCCTCGGTTTCTCCTCGGGCGCCGCGCTGGCCGCCGAGGCGACCGCCAGCGGGCTCCCCGTCGACCGGCTGATCATGTGGGAGCCGCCGTTCAGCACCGACCCGGACGGCCCCCGACGGGCCAAGGAGTACGCCGACCGCCTGGCGGAGCTGCTGGCGGCCGACCGACGAGACGACGCGCTGGCGCACTTCATGACGCACGTCGGTGTGCCGCCGGAGGTGGTCGCCGGCACCCGCCGGTCGCCGTACTGGCAGGCCGGTCTCCGCCTGGCTCCGACGCTGGCCTACGACGCCGCCATCCTGGCCGACACCAGGGTCCCGACGGCCCGGTACGCCCAGATCGGCGTGCCGACGCTCGTGCTGTCCGGTTCGGCGAGCCCCGAGTTCCTGCGCACGGCGGCCGGGCAGGCGGTCGGGGCGATTCCGGGCGCGCGGCACCACGTCCTGCCCGGCCAGGACCATAATGTGGCGGGCGAGAGCCTCGCGCCGGTCGTCGCCGCGTTCGCCGGCCGCTGAAACCGCCCGGCCCGCGGCCCCCGGCCCCCGCGACCCGTCGACAGGGAGAACCCGGTGATCACAGGCATGGCGCTGGTGTGCGTCAACGTCCTGGACATGGACGAGGCCCGCGACTTCTACGTCGGCAAACTCGGCTTCGAGGTCGACCTCGACCAGGTCCAGGACGGCTTCCACTGGATGGTCGTCCACGCGCCGGCCCAGCCGGAGGTCCCGCTGATGCTCGTGGTGCCGGGTCCGCCCGTGGTGGACGGTGCGGTGGCGAAGCAGCTCCGGTCGCTGGTGGCGACCGGGCACATGAGCGTGGGCGCCTTCGCGACGCCGGACTGCTGGGCCAGCTACCGGGAGCTGCGGGCCAAGGGCGTCGAGTTCATCGAGGAGCCGGAGGAGCGCTTCTACGGCATCGATGCCGCCTTCCGCGACCCGTTCGGCAACCACTGGCGGCTCACCCAGCGGAAACCGATCGCCGTACCACCGCGCTGACGCCGCGCCCGGGTCGTCGATCCGCGTGCCGGCCGGTCCGTGCCCGCGCGGGCACGGACTAGCCGGCGGCGGGTGCGGCCAACCGCTCGGCCCGGTGGAGCAGCCCGGCGGCGACCAGCCCGCCGGCCAGCACGGCCACCGCACCCACGGTCTGCCCGGTCGCCAGCGCGTCGGCGAAGGCGACCCGGACGGCCTCGCGGTCCGGCCCGCCGCCGGCCGCGGCGAGAGCGGCCGGGAACGATCCGGCGCCGGCCGCGGCGGCGGGCAGCAGGGCGGTGAACCGGGCGTTCAACACCGCGCCCAGCACGGCGATGCCGAGGCTGCTGCCGACCTCCGTCATGGTGCCGTCGACGCCGGCCCCGGCGCCGGCCTTCTCGGTCGGGATGGCGCTCATCACCGCCTCGACGATCGCCGGGTTCGCCAGCGCACAGCCGGTACCCATGACGAGCAGCCCGGCGAGCAGCACCCCGTAGCCGTCGGACGGGCCGTGGGTGACCAGCGCGAGACCCGCCGCGAGCAGGCCCATGCCGACCGCGATGGCGGCCGGCAGGCCGAGCCGGCGGATCGCCACCGCGGCGGCGCCGCTGACGTTGAGCAGCACGATGGACAGGGCGAACGGGGCCATCCGCAGCCCCGCCTCCCAGGCGGAGTAGCCGCGGACGAACTGCAGGTGCTGGGTGAGCAGGAACAGCGCGCCGGTGGCCCCGAAGGTGATCAGGACGACCCCGGAGACCGCGCCGACGAACCGGCGGTCCCGGAAGAAGTGCATGTCCAGCATGGGGTGCCGGGCCCGCCGCTCCCACCGGACGAAGAGCCCGAGCAGGAGCACACCGGCCGCGGGGGCGCCGAGCACCTCGGCCGACGTCCAGCCCCGCTCCGGCCCGGCGATGATCGACCAGACCACCGCGGTCAGGCCGGCGATGGAGAGCACCACCCCGCCCAGGTCGAGGCGGCCGCCGGCCGGATCGCGGGACTCGGGGACCAGCGCCCGGCCGACCACCAGGCAGATCAGCACGATCGGCAGGTTCATCAGGAAGATCGCGCCCCAGGGCAGGTGCGCCAGCACCGCGCCGCCGATCGGGGGTCCGGCGGCGAAGCCCAGCGCGCTGGTGGCCGCCCAGACGCCGATCGCCCGGGACCGCTCGGCCCCGTCGAAGACCTGCATGGCGACCGCCAGGGTGGCGGTGACCAGCAGGGCGCCGCCGACGCCCATGCCGGCCCGGGCCGCGATCAACTGCTCGGCGGTCCGCGCGAGCCCGGCGGCCAGCGAGCCGAGCCCGAACAGGACGAGCCCGGCGAGCAGCATCCGCCGGCGTCCGTACCGGTCGGCGGCGCTACCGGCGGTGAGCAGCAGCCCGGACAGCACCAGCGCGTACGCGTTGATCATCCACTGCACGTCGGCGGTGCTGGCGTGCAGTTCGGCGGTGAGCACCGGCACCGCCACGGTCAGGACGGTGTTGTCCAGCACCACCACGAGCTGGGCCAGACAGAGCACGGCCAGGACCAACCACCGGCCGCGGGACGGCCGCGGCGGCGCGTCCGACCGGCCCGGCGGCCCGTCCGACCGGCCCGGTGCCGCGCCGCCGAGCGGGCGGGGCGGCGCGACGGCAACCGGGTCGGCGCTCATCGCTTCGGCGCGAAGCGGGCGAGCGGGTTGGCCAGGGTGCCGGCGAACTGGAGCGCGGCGGACGGGTCGGCCAGGTCGACCATCTGCTGGTTGTTGCGCAGCTGCAGGCGGTTGAGGCAGGACAGCGCGAACTCCGCGGCGAACAGGTCGTGGCGGCGCAGCCGGTCGGCCAGGTGCGGCACGCTGTCGGCGTAGTCGGCGGCGCACTCGGCGACGGTCCGCCAGAAGTCCTCCTCGGCCAGCACCCCCTCGGTGTGCAGGATGGCCGAGAGGTGGCGGAGGAAGCAGTCGAAGACGTCGGTGAAGATGGAGAGGATCTTCTCGTCCTCCGGGATGGCCGCCCGGATCCGCCGGACCCGCTCGGGCAGGTCCGCCTCCGGGTCCATCACCACGATCTCCTCGGCGATGTCCTTGAAGACCACCCGCTCGACCGCGCCGGCGTGCAGCACGAGGATGACGTTCTCACCGTGCGGCATGAACGCCAGGTCGTACGCGTAGAGGCTGTGCAGCAGCGGCACCAGGTAGGCGTCCAGGTAGCGGCGCAGCCACTGCGCCGGCGTCAGGCCCGACTCGGCGACCAGGGCGCCGGCGAGGGAGCGGCCGTCGCGGTCGACGTGCAGCAGCGAGGCCATGGTGGCGAGCCGACGGCCGGGCTCCAGCCCGCCGACCGGGCTCTCCCGCCAGAGCGCGGCCAGCATCTTCCGGTACGGGGAGTACCGGTCGGTGGCCGTCTCGTACTGGCGGTGCCGGTAGCCGATCGCGGCCCGTTCCCGGATGATCGACAGGCGGGTGCGCTTGAGCACCGGGTCGTTGTCGATCAGGTCGGCCAGCCAGTCGTTGATGGCCGGGGTGGCCTCCATGTACGCGGCGGACAGCCCGCGCATGAAGCCCATGTTCAGCACCGACAGGGCCGTCTTCACGTAGTGCTTGGTCGGGTCGGTGACGTTGAAGAACGTCCGGATCGACTGCTGGGCGAGGTACTCGTCCGGCCCCTCGCCGAGGCAGACCAGCCGGCGACGGGCCACCTCACCGGCGAAGGTGACGGCCAGCTTGTTCCACCACTGCCACGGGTGCACCGGGATGAACAGATAGTCGGCCGGGTCGAGGCCGAGCCCGGTGAGGACACCGGTGAAGCGCTCGACCGTGCCGGCGCCCAGCTCGGCCCGGACCAGGGTGTCGTAGTCCAGGTCGGCGGCGCAGGTGAAGGTGGTGTGGTCGCGGTGCGCGGCCAGCCAGAGCAGCCGGACCGGCGCCGCCGCCTCCGGGGCGTAGCGGTGGTACTCGTGCACCCCGAACCCGATGCGGCCGTTGTTCGCCACGAAGCACGGGTGGCCCTCGGTCATGCCCGTCTCGACGTCCTGGAAGTCCGCCCGGGCCAGCTCGGCGGCGCTCACCGGCGGCTTGCCGAGCTTGTAGGCGGTGCCCGCCAGGGTGGAGGTGATCTCCTCCAGGTAGACCGGCAGGATCGCGTCGGTGAGCCCGAGCGCGCCGCGCAGTTCCAGGCACAGGTCGACGGCGTCGAGCGGCAGCTCCTCGCCGTCGCGGTGCCGGGTGATGCTGTCGGCGTCGATCTGCCAGTGGTCGAGCGCGAGCCGCCGCGCGGCGAAGCGGTACGCCACGGCGGCGTCGTCGCCGCGGACCAGCCACCACCCGTCGCCCGCCGGTTCGGGGGCGACCAGGCGTTCGTGGGCGAACTCGGCGAGGGCCTTGCGCACCAGCAGCCGGTTGGCCGTCGCCCAGGCGTCGGGGGTCAGGTGGTCCACGGCGGCGGTCGGGTTCACGCGGGCACCCCTTCTCGGGTCGCGGTCAGGAACTGGTCCCGGGTGCAGACGCTGAGCAGCGCCTCCTTCTCGGGCTTGCGGATCGGGCCGACGACGGTGAAGCCCACCGCGGCGTTGAGCGCGTGGACGGCAGTGTTGCGGACGTCCGGCTCGACCACCACCCGCCGGGTGGCGGGATCGGCGAAGAGCCACGCCATCACGGTGGTGATCACCGCGCGGGTGAAGCCGTGCACCGGCCGTTCGGTGGGCGCGCAGAGGAAGTGCATGCCCACGTCGCCCTCCGCCGGGTCGTACAGGCCGACGAGTTCCACCCGCGCGGGGTCGTACCGCTCGGCGAGGAAGGCCGGCTCGCCGCGCCACAGGCCCAGGTACGCGTCGTGGTGCGGGTGCGCGGCGATCCGCCGGTACTCCGCCGCGACCCGGGCCACGTCGGCGTCCTGCATCAGCCAGAACGCGGCCTTGGGGTCGGTGACCCAGCGGTGCAGCAGCGGGGCGTCGGCGTCGGGGTCGAGGGGACGCAGCGCGAACTCGCCGAGCCGGGCGTCGACCCGGGTGAACACGGTCATCAGGCCACCCCCGCCGGCGCGCCGAACTCCTGGAAGGCGATGCTCTTCTCGATCGGGTAGTGCTCGCGGCCGGTCAGCTCCCGGATGATCCACGAGTTGCGGTACGGACCCATGCCCAGGTCGGGGGAGGTGATGCTGTGGGTGTGGGTGCCGGCGTTCTGCAGGAAGATCTCCCGGCCGGTGTGGTCGATGCTGTAGTTGCGGGCCACGTCGAACCGGCCGTGGCCGTCCCAGCGGATCCGGTCGCGGATCGGGGCCAGGAACTCGGGAACCCGGTAGTGGTAGCCGGTGGCCAGCACCAGCCCCTCGGTGTCCAGGGTGAAGTCGCGGCCCTGCTCCACCTGGCGCAGCCCGAGGGTGTACGTGCCGGTCGCGGCGTCGTGCGCGGCGCTGGTCAGCTCGGTGTTGGTGAGCAGCCGGGTCGGCACCGGCCCGTGCACGCTGCGGGCGTAGATCAGGTCGTAGATGTCGTTGATCAGGTCGGCGTTGATCCCCTTGAACAGCCCCTTCTGCTCGGCCTCCAGCCGGTAGCGGGTCGGCTCGGGCAGCGCGTGGAAGTAGTCCACGTAGTCCGGTGAGGTCATCTCCAGGGTCAGCTTGGTGTACTCCAGCGGGAAGAACCGGGGCGAGCGGGTGACCCAGTTCAGCTGGTAGCCGTACGTGCCGATGTCGCCGAGCAGGTCGTGGTAGATCTCCGCGGCGCTCTGCCCGCTGCCCACGATGGTGATGCTGCGCTTGGCCCGCAGCGCCTCCCGGTGCTCCAGGTACCGCGAGTTGTGGATCAGGTCGCCGCCGAGGCCGGCGCAGGCGTCCGGGAGGTACGGCGGGGTGCCGGTGCCGAGCACCAGGTGCCGGGCCCGGTGGGTGACCGGCCCGTCCGCCGTGTCGGCGTGCACCACGTAGCGGCCGTCGGCCTCGTCGTACTCGACGGCGGTGACGGTGTGCCCGAAGCGCAGGTTCGGCAGCCGCCCGGCGGCCCACCGGCAGTAGTCGTTGTACTCGGCGCGCAGCGGGAAGAAGCTCTCCCGGATGTAGAACGGGTAGAGCCGGCCGGTCTCCTTGAGGTAGTTGAGGAAGGAGTACGGCGAGGTCGGGTCGGCGAGGCTGACCAGGTCGGCGATGAACGGCGTCTGCAACCGGGTCGACTCGAGCAGCATCCCGGGATGCCAGTCGAAGCCGTCGCGGGCCTCCAGGAACACCCCGTCCAGGTCGTCGATCGGTGCGGTCAGGCAGGCCAGGCCGAGGTTGTACGGGCCCAGGCCGACGGCGATGAAGTCGTGGGTCGACATGCGTTTCTCCAAGCGGCGGGGCGTCAGCCGACCGGGCAGGACAGCTCGGCGGCGGAGCTGGTGCGGGCGTACCAGGCGGCGTGCTCGGCGATCAGGTCGAGGACGTGGGCGATGTCGGCCACCGTGGTCTCGGGGTTGAGCAGGGTGAACTTCAGGTAGTGGGCACCGTCCACCTTGGTGCCGGCCACCAGGGCGGCCCCGGAGGCGGCCAGCGCCTCGCGGGCGTGCAGGTTCGCCTCGTCGGCCAGGCTGGGCCCGACGCCGTCCGGGAGGTAGCGGAACACCACGGTGCTCAGCTGTGACCGGGCGGCCACCTGGAAGCGGGGATCGGCGTCGAGCAGGCGCCCCGCCTCGGCGGCGAGGTCGACGACCCGGTCGAAGAGCGCGCCGATGGCGTCCGGGCCCATGATCCGCAGGGTGAGCCAGAGCTTGCACGCGTCGAAGCGGCGGGTGGTCTGGATGCTCTTGTCCACCTGGTTGGGGATGCCCTGCTCGGCGGCGCGGGCGGGATTCAGGTAGTCGGCGTGCCAGGTGGCGTGCCGCAGCATCCGGCCGTCGCGTACCAGCAGGGCGCTGGAGCTGACCGGCTGGAAGAAGGACTTGTGGTAGTCGACCGTCACCGAGTCGGCCCGCTCGATGCCGTGCAGCAGGTGCCGGCGGGTGGGGGAGACCAGCAGGCCGCAGCCGTAGGCCGCGTCGACGTGCAGCCACACCCCGGCCGCCGCGCAGATCTCGGCGATCTGGGTCAGCGGGTCGATGGTGCCGAAGTCGGTGGTGCCGGCGGTGGCCACGACGGCCATCACCACCAGGCCGTCCCGGCGGCAGCGGTCGATCGTCCGGGCGAGTTCGTCGGTGCGCATCCGCCGGCCCGCGTCGGTGGGCACGGTGAGGACCGCGTCGCTGCCCAGACCGAGCAGCTTGGCGGCCTTCTGCACGCTGAAGTGACCGGCGGCGGAGGTGACGATCCGCAGCCGGGCGAGCACCTCCGCCCGGGCCGGGCGGGTCGCGGCCGCGCCGACCACCCGGCGGTACGCCTCCTCGCGGGCCAGCAGCATCGCCTGCAGGTTCGACTGGGTGCCACCGCTGGTGAAGACGCCGTCGGCGGCGGTGCCGAGGCCGATCCGCCCGGCGGTCCACTCGACGAGCCGCCGCTCCATCAGCGTGGCCCCGGCGCTCTGGTCCCAGGTGTCCAGGGAGGAGTTGACAGCGCTGAGCACCGCCTCGCCGAGCAACGCCGGGATCACCACCGGGCAGTTGAGGTGGGCCAGGTAGCGGGGGTGGTGGAACCACACCGCGTCGCGCAGCCAGAGCTCGCTCAGTTCGTCGAGGGCGGCGTCGGTGTCACCCAACGGCCGGTCCAGGTCGACGCCGGCGATCAGGGGAGCCAACGCCTCCGGCGTGACGCCGGTGAACGGCCGGTCCGCGCCGGCCACCCGGTCGGCCACCCGGTCCACGCCCTGGCTCAGCACGCGCTGGTAGCGCGCGACCGAACCGGCGTTGAACAGGTGGGCCCGAGCGGCGGACAGGTCGGGGACGGCCCCGGTCGACGAGCTGTCGAGCGTGCTTCCGGTCAGGCTCATGCAGGTCCTCAGGTCGAGGTGGACATGATGGGCGCGAGCGCCGCAGTTAGGTTAGCCTAACCTAATAGATCGTCAAGTAGGGGGTCGGCGGTTCATCCCACCGGGGTCACGTCGCCCACGACCGGGCGCTGGTCGGCCGTCTCGACCGGGGTCCGCGGCGGGCGGTGCCGCCGCTGGTGCGCGAGGCCGAGCACGACCCCGGCCGCCACCAGGACCACTGACGCGACCGCGACCGCGGGGTAGCCCACCCGTTCGGCGGCCGCCAGCCCGACCGAGGACGCCACGAACGAGCAGACCAACCCGAACGACGACAGCACCGTGAAGTCGGTGCCGCCGGTGTCCGGCCGCGAGTAGTCCATGTTGACCGTGTAGAGCACCACGTTCGCCACCGTGTACGCCGCCAGGAAGCAGCAGAGGGCGGCGACCGTCCCGGCCAGCGGCGCGTGCCCGTTCATCAGTGGCAGCAGCAGCACCGTCGACAGCCCGAGCGCCACCCCGCCGGCCACGAGCACCCAGCTGCGACCGAGGCGCCCGATCCCCAGGCCGGCGAGCAGACCGGCCACGATGGCCGGTGCGCTGGTCACCACCCCGGTCACCACGCCGACCCGGCCCAGCGACCAGCCGGCGTCGACCAGGGCCGGCGTGACCAGCGCGTACGCCATCCCGGCGCCGACGTAGACCAGCGGCACCACACCGAAGGTCCACCACCGGCAACCGGGCTGGCCGAACACCGACAGCAGCGCCCGGTAGGCCGCGCCGACCCGGGGCACCCGGTCGGTGCGCGGGGGCTCCCGGAACCGCCACACCACCAGCAGCCCGACCGCCGTCAGCGCGGCCAGCAGGCCGACCGCCGGCGCCCAGCCGAACCGGTCGTAGACCAGCACGCAGGCGCCGCCGCCGAGCAGGTTGCCGAGGTAGCTGGCGGCGACCTGGATGCCGTTGCCGACGCCCCGGGCCGACTCGGCGAGCAGCCGGACGGCGACCGCGTCCACGGCGATGTCCTGGGTGGCCGAGAAGAAGACGTACGCGGCGCAGATGGCGACGACCGGGCCGAGCCGCTCGGCGGGGCGGGTGAACGGCAGCAGCGCCAGCAGAGCCAGCACCAGGGCGGCCTGGAACACCAGCAACCAGGACCGGTAGTGGCCGCGGTGCCGGGAACCGTAGCGGTCGAGGATCGGCGCCCACAGGAACTTGATCGGCCAGATCAGACCGACGATCTGCAGCAGCGCCAGGGTGTCCAGCGACGTCCCGCCGTCGCGCAGGATGGCGGTCAGCCCGACGGTGATGAAGCCGATGCCGAGGTACTGGGTGACGTACAGCGCGGTGAGCGTGCCGAGACGGCCCTTCATGCGGCGCTCCGGTGGCCGAGCGAGGTGAGCTGACGCATGGCCTCGAGCGTCAGAGCCGCCCAGTTCCGCTTCACGCACCCTCCAGGTAAGGTCAGCCTTCGTTAGGGCAGGTTAGCCTAAGTTGGGCGCTCGACGGAACGCGCGTCGCCCTCCCTCCGATCCGCGATGGCGTCGAGCCTCGTCGATGGCGCGCGGGAGTGCCGCGGCCACGGGGTGACGACGTCGACGGTCAACCGGCAGCACGGCCTCGCCCGTCCGCACCCCGTAGCTAAGGACCCCGCACCATGACATACCAGGAGAAGATCTCCGATCTCGGCGAGTTGTCGCTCGTGACCGTGGACCCCGACCGGCACGCCGACCTGCTGCACGGCTGGGTCACCCAGCCCCGCAACTCGTTCTGGGGGATGGGCACGCACACGGTCGACCAGGTACGCGAGATCTACGCGTTCATCGACAGCCTGCCGACCCACCACGCCTACCTGATCATGGTCGACGGTGAACCGGTCGGGCTCTTCCAGACCTACCAACCGGAGGCGGACCCGGTGGGCGAGCGTTACCCGGTCCAGCCCGGCGACATCGGGATGCACCTGCTGCTCAACCCCGGCCGGCGCTACGCACGCGGCCTGACCACCGCCGTCGGCCCGGCGCTCGCCCGATTCCTGTTCCGTGACCCGGCCGCGCAGCGGATCGTCGTCGAGCCGGACGTGCGCAACCACCTCGCCCTGCGCCGCCTGGAGGCCGAGGGCTTCACCTTCGGCTCCGAGGTCGACATGCCGGACAAGCGCGCCCAGCTCGCCTTCCTGACCCGGGCCCGGTTCGAGGCGGACCACCCGACCCCGGCCTGAACCGCCGTCGGGGCGGTCCCGCACGCCCACCGGTCCGCTCCCGCCACCGCCGCGGCAGTCGAACCGGCTGCGTGGGACACCCACCGCCGAGGGGAGCCGACGACACGAGATGCCGGTCGCGTCGCTGACCGACACCCGTGGCGTCCGCTGTCGGCTTCGTCTCACCGATCGTTCACCCCCGGGCCGCTGCCCGCCGGTCGGGTCCGGCGACCGGCCGGCGGGCCGGCCCGCGCGCCACGAATTCCCAGCTGGCGCCGATGCTCCGGGCACCCGCTCTGACCAGGGCCGCGAGGCGCCGGCCGGCGGACGGCGGGTGCCCGGGCCGGCGGCGGCGGCTTGCCCGCAGGATGACCGACCGATAGCCTCTCGCCGTCAAGGTGCACGGGAAGCCGGTGTGAGACCGGCGCGGCCCTCGCCACTGTGACCGGGTAGCGATCTCCGACGACGCCACTGGGCCCATCCGGGCCCGGGAAGGCCGGAGGGAGCGTTGATCCGGGAGCCAGGAGACCGGCCTTGACGAGTGATCTCATCCACGAGGTGCTGGAGAGGAAGGTCGTTCCATGCATATCGCCGAGGGCTATCTGCCCCCGGTGCAGGCCGCGGCGTGGTTCGCGGTGTCCGCACCGTTCGTCGTCCATGGCAGCCGGACGCTGGTCCGGCAGGTGCGCCGGGATCCGGATTCGAAACTGCTGCTGGGAGCGGCGGGCGCCTTCACGTTCGTGCTGTCCGCGTTGAAGATTCCGTCGGTGACCGGGTCGTGTTCGCACCCCACCGGCACGGGGCTGGGCGCTGTGCTGTTCCGGCCACCGGTGATGAGTGTGCTGGGCGGCATCGTGCTGCTGTTCCAGGCGGTGCTGCTGGCCCACGGCGGGTTGAGCACACTGGGCGCCAACATCTTCTCGATGGCGATCGTCGGCCCGTGGGTCGCCTTCGCCGTCTACGCCCTGGTCCGCCGGGCCGGTGGCGGGATGGACGTGGCAGTGTTCGCCGCCGCGGCGCTGGGTGACCTCGCCACGTACTGCGTCACCAGCGTCCAGTTGGCGCTGGCGTTTCCCGACCCGGCGGCCGGGTTCGTCGCCGCGCTGGCGAAGTTCGGCGGGATCTTCGCCGTGACCCAGATCCCGCTGGCGATCAGCGAAGGGCTGCTCTCCGTGCTGGTGGTACGCCTGCTGACCCGGACCAGCGGGGACGACCTGCGCCGGCTCGGGGTGCTGCGGACGCCGGCGGAGGTACGGGCATGAAGCGCTTCACCCGGACGAACCTGGTGCTGCTGCTCGCGGTGCTGGCCCTGGCGGTGGCGCCGGTGGCACTCGGACTCGGGTCGGGCGACGAGCCCTTCACCGGGGCGGACGCCCTGGCCGAGCAGGCGATCGTGGACGACCACCCGGACTACGAGCCGTGGTTCGCGCCGATCTACGAGCCGCCGTCCGGCGAGGTGGAGTCCGCGCTCTTCGCGCTCCAGGCCGCGCTGGGCGCCGGGTTCCTCGGCTACTACTTCGGGGTCGCCCGGACCCGGCAGCGGCAGCGGAGCACCGCCGCCGAGCAGCCGCGCGAGTAGTGTTCGCGCTCGACGTCGCGGCGCACACCGGTCCCTGGCGGCCGCGGCACCCCGCCGAGAAGGCGCTGCTCTCCCTCGGGCTGCTGGCCTGCGCGGTCGCGCTGCCGCCGTGGCCGGGTGCGGTGCTGTCGGGCGGGGCCGCCGCCACCCTGCTGCTCGGCCCCGCCAGGGTGTCGCCGGCCGTGCTGCTGCGGGCGGCCCGGGTGCCGCTGCTCTTCGTGGCCACCTCGACCGTGCCCCTGCTGGTGACGATGCCGGCGCCGGCCCGGCTGGCGGTCGACCCGGCCGGCCCGGCGCTCGCGGCGCAGACCGCCGGACGGTCGGTGGCGGCGTTGGCCTGCCTGCTGCTGTTCAGCGCCACCACCCCGCTGTCGGAGGTGCTGCCCCGGCTGCACCGGCTGGGGATCCCGGCGGCGGTCACCGAGGTCGCCGCGCTGACGTACCGGATGCTCTTCCTGCTCGTGGACAGCGTGCGCGCGGTCCGGGAGGCGCAGGCGGCGCGGCTCGGCTTCCGGACCTGGCGCACCGCCTACGCGTCCCTCGCCGGGCAGGCGGGTGCGGTGTTCGTCCGGGCGTTCAGCCGCGCGCGGCGGCTCGAGGAGGGGTTGGCGTTGCGCGGATACACCGGATCGCTCGCGGTGCAGGTGGAAGCCCGCCGGATGTCACCGCCGTTCGTGGCGGCCACCGTGGGTTTGCTCGTGACCATCGTCGTCGCCACCGCCGTCGCGGGGTCGCGGTGGTGACCGGCCCGCTGCTGGAGATGGCCGGGGTGCACTACGCCTACCAGCCGGGCCGCCCGGTCCTGACCGGCGTCGACCTGCGCGTCGAGGCGGGCCGGCGGCTGGCTGTGGTCGGGCCCAACGGCGGTGGGAAGACCACCCTGTTCAAGCTGGCGGCCGGCGCGCTGAGGCCCGGCTCCGGGCAGGTCACCGTCGCCGGCCACCGGGTACGGCACACCCGGGCCGGGCTGCGCGCGCTGCGGCAGCAGGTCCAGCTGGTGGTGCAGGACCCGGACGACCAGCTCTTCTCCGCCAGCGTCCGGCAGGACGTCTCGTTCGGACCGGTCAACCTCGGGCTGCCCGCCGAGCAGGTCCGCCGGCGCTGCGACGAGGCGCTGGCCGCGCTCGGCGTCACGGCGGTCGCCGACCGGCCCACCCACCTGCTCTCCTACGGCCAGCGCAAGCGGGTGGCCATCGCCGGCGCCGTGGCGATGCGGCCCCGGCTGCTCATCCTGGACGAGCCGACGGCCGGGCTCGACCCGGCCGGGGTGGAGGCGTTGCTGCGGACGCTGGACGACCTGCACGCCGCCGGCACCACGGTGGTGCTGTCCACCCACGACCTCGACCTCGCGTACCGCTGGGCGGACACCATGGCCGTGGTGACCGGCGGTGGGGTACGCACCATGCCGACGGCGGACGGGATGGCCGACCCGCGGCTGCTCACCGCGGCCCAGTTGCTGCCCGCCTGGGCCCCGCTGGTGCACCGGCTGCTGGACCGGGTCCCCGGCCTGGCCGGGAACCGGCCCCGCTCCGCCGCCGAACTCGCCACCCTGCTCACCGGCGACCCCGAGCGGGCGCCCTGACGCCGGCCGCCGGGACGGGAGCGGAGCGGCGGCGTCGGCGGGCTACCGCACCGAGGATCACGTCGACGACGAGGAAACCGAGCAGGGTGACGCCGAACCAGGGCAGCGCCCAGCCGACGGCCACCGTGAGCGGCACGCCGAGCAGCAGTGCCCAGACCGGCAGCCGCCGTACGCCGCCGCGGGCGGGCGGAGCACCGAGCGGGAAACGCCGCTCGGCACGGGTGGGGCGGCGCTGCCACCACATCCGGTATCCCCAGACGATCACGCAGAGCAGGCCGAGGGCGAGCGCGGCGAGCAGGATCTGGTTGACCGGGCCGAACAGCACGCCCATGTGGGCCTGGATGCCGAGGCTGCTGAGCTGGGCCAGCAGCGGCCAGTCGGCGAAGTCGCTGCGGGCGGTGACCGTGCCGGCGACCGGATCGACGGCGACCCGGTCCTTCGCGACGGGCCAGGTGTTGTCGGTCTGGGTGACCGTCCAGGCGGTACCGGCCGTCTCGGCGGGGATGATCTCCACCGGGCCGGCCAGGCCGGCGTCCCGGGCCACGGCCAGCACCCGGTCGTAGGTCGCCGGGTCCACGGCCGCGGCGGCGGACGCGCCGTGGTGGTGCGCGCCGCCGGCGTCCGCCGGGGTGCCGGTGAGGCTGGTGGAGAGCTGCGGGGTGCCGGCGCGCAGGGCCGCCAGGCCGGCGCTGAAGTTCGCGCCGGCGTAGCGGGACCAGGTCAGACCGGTGGCGGAGAGGAAGAGCAGGCCGACGACGAGCCAGACCCCGGTGGTGGCGTGCCAGCCCCGGGTGCGCCGTACCCCCTTGCCGGCGGCCAGGTCGGGCACGAGCAGGTGCCTGGCGCGGGCACGCGTGGGACCGCGGCGACGCCACCACAGGACGATCCCCCCGAGGACGAGGACCCACAGCCAGCTCGCGGCGAGCTCGGAGTAGTGCCGGCCGAGGTCGCCCAGGTGCAGGTTGCGGTGCAGGTCGTCCAGCCAGGTGGTGGCGGGGGTGGCGCCGAACCAGGTGGTCAGCTGCCCCTTCACCGCGCCGCTGTACGGGTCGACGTAGACGGTGTGTTGCCGGTCGCCGAGGTCGGGTTGGGAGAACACCACCCGGGTGGTCGTGTCGCCGATGCCCGGCTGCACGGCGGCGAGGGTGCCGCCGGGGTGCGCGGCGCGGGCCGCGGTGATCTGCACGGCGAGCGGCTGGGGTGGACCGCCGACCGCGGTGGTGGTGAGTTCGTCGCCGTAGAGGGCCCGGTCCAGCTGCGGGGTGATCGTGTAGGCGAGGCCGGTCAGGGCGGCGACCAGCAGGAAGGGGGCGACCAGGATGCCGGCGTAGAAGTGCAGCCGCGTCAGCAGCGCGGCGAAGGGCGCCAGCCGCCGTGCAGGCTGCGCGGTGCCCGCCGGGGCGGCAGGGGAGTCCGGCGCGTCTTCGGGCAGTTCGGTCACCGACATGGACCACTCCGATCGGAATTCACGGGTTCTGGTTGCGGTTGACTCGTGCCCGTCGAGCCATCTCGGGGTTGCCCGGTCGCCGTCTCCCGGTCGAGTAGTCGGGTCGATGCCTCAGGAAGTTCCCGGTCGACCGCTCGGGTCGGTGCGGCTCATCCGTCCGCGGCGCCCTCGGCCTGTCGTGCCGCGCCGTCGGCCTGTCGTGCCGGGCGGTCGGACTGCGGTGCCGCCCGGTCGGCCTGGCTGGCGGCGGCGAGGAAGGCGTTGTAGCGGGCCAGGTCGTCGACCTCGCCGGTCTCCTCGGCACGGTCGGCCGCCCGGTCCAGGCGGGCCTGTTCCCGCTGGTCGGCCCGGACCCACTGGCGCACGAGGACGACCATGACGACGGCGGCCGGGATCTCGCCGAACGCCCAGGCGATGCCGGCGCCGAGCCGCTGGTCCTCCAGCAACGAGGACGCCCACGCCGGATGCACGGCCAGGTACCAGTCCGGGGCGATGACCGTGGTGGTCTGCATCAGCACCAGGCCGAAGAAGCCGTGCGCCATCATCGCCGCCAGGTGGACGATCACCAGGATCGGGTACGACACCCGCGGCCGGCCCGGGTCGACGCCGATGAGCACCCAGAACAGCAGGTAGCCGGCGATGACGAAGTGGACGAGCATGGCCAGGTGCCCGACGTGCGAGCGCATCAGGGTGCCCAGCAGGTCGCTGAAGTACAGGGCGAAGAGGCTGCCCGCGTAGCCGCCCAACGCCACGAGCGGGTGGGTGAGCAGCCTGGCGGGCCGGCTGTGCAGTGCCAGCAGCAGCCACTCCCGGGCGCCCCGCACGTCGGGGTCGGTGGGGCGGCGCAGCGCGCGCAGGGCCAGGGTGACCGGGGCCCCACCGACGAGCAGGATCGGCACCAGCATGGAGAGCACCATGTGCTGCACCATGTGCGCGCTGAACAGCACGTACGCGTACCGGGCCACGCCCAGGGTGGTGACCGCGGCGAGCACCGCCAGCCCGCCGAGCCAGCTCGCGGTGCGGGCGGCCGGCCAGCGGTGTCCGCCCCGGCGCAGCCGCCACACCCCGGCCAGGTAGCCGGCCGCGCCCACCGCGACCGCGCTCAGCACGAACAGGTCCGGCAGCGGCTGGCCCAGCAGTCGTCCGGGCGTCGGCGCGGCGGGCATCGGGAAGCCGAGCAGCTCGGTGATCGGATCGGCGTCGACCGGGTCGGCCGCCACCGGCGTGGGACTGCGGGACAGCGCCACCGCCAGTCCCAGCACCGCCGCGAAGACGACCACCTCGCCGGCGGCCAGCCGGGCGAACGCGCCACGCCGCCCCGAGCGCAGCGCCGGCAGGGTGCGCGCCCGGTGTGCCGCGCCGACCGCGCCCAGGACCGCCAGCGCGGCCAGCTTGCCGAGCACCAGCCACCCGTACCGCGACCGCCACAGCTCCTCGACGCTGCCGAGGCGGACGGCGGCGTTGACGGTTCCGCTCACCGCGACGGCCACGAAGCAGCCCAGCGCCAGCCGGCTGTAGCGACCCACCGCGTCGGCGAGGTGCCGGCTCCGGCGCACCATCAGCAGCGCCACCAGCCCACCCACCCACAGCGCGGCGGCCAGGACGTGCAGCACGAGGCTGGAGACCGCGACCTGGTGGTTGCCCGCCCCGGCGGCGTGCCCGGTGAACGCCGGCGGCACCACCGCGACCATCGCCACCAGCGCCGCGGCGGCGGCCAGGCCCCGTGACACGCCCACCCGGGCCAGCACCGCCACGGCCAGCGCCAGGCCGGCCTGGAGCAGCAGGGCCTGACCCTGCGAGATGGCGGTGGCGAAGCTGACCACGCTCGCGGCGCCCAACCGGCCCGCCGGCACCCCGAGCACGTCGGACACGGTGAGCACGATGAGCACCAGGGCGGCCGCCGCCCAGGCCGCCGCGGCCAGGCCCGCGCGGCGCAGCAGCAGCCAGCCGTACGGGGAGACGCTCGGTCCGTCGCCGGGCAGCAGGAAGGCCGCCGTCACCGTCAGCCCCACGGTCACCGTGGCCAGGCCGTCGACGAGCAGCCGGACGGCCGGCAACGCCCAGGCCGTCACCGGTCCCGGGTCCGGCAGGCCGGGGATCGCGGCCACCAGCGCGTCGCCGACCCGCAGCGCCAGCACCAGGACGGCCACCGCCGACGCCAGGGCGGCGGCGGTCACCAGCGCGTCCGGGCCGGCCGACCGGCGTACGGCCGGTGGCGCCGCCGGTCCGGCGCCCGCCGCCGCGCCGCCGGTGGGCGCGGAGCGGTGCTGACGGGTGGGGGCGGAGGCGATGTCTGGCACGTCGGAGACCTCGGTGTCGGGGCGGTCGGCGGCAGCGCGGTCGTGGGTGGTCGCCGGGCCGCGGACCGCGGGGTCGGGGTTGGTCGGTGGCGGCGGGTTCACCGGTGCCGCGCCGGCGGTCAGGACGCGGTGCGGCGTCGGCGCAGCAGCACCACCGCCCCGGCGGCGAGCGTCGCCAGCAGGAGCACGCCACCGACCAGGGCCGGTGCGCCGGGTCCGCGGTCGGGGTCGCCGGTCGCCGACGCGGGGCTGACCGACGACGGCTCGGCCGCCGGCGCCGAGGGCGTCGTCGCTGTGCCGGCCTGCGGGCCCGCGGTGGCGGAGAGGTCGGCGACGGTGAACCGGTACGAGCCCTGCACCGGGTGCCCGTCGGCGGAGACCACCCGGTAGGCGACGGTGTAGGTGCCGTTGGCCAGCGGCTCGTCGATCGTCACGGTGCCCGTCGCCCCGGTGACGGTCGGCCCGCTGGCGGGGATCCTGTGCTGGGCGGCGTCCGAGATCGCGATGGTGGTGAAGGCCGGGTTCAGCTTCTCCATGAACTCGAGCGTGATCCGCGTCGGCGCCGTGGTGAGCCGGGCGTCCCGGGCCGGGGTGGCGGCCTTCAGCGTGTTGTGCGCGGCGGCCGGCTGGGCCGGTACGAACAGCGCCGCGACGGCGGCCAGCGTGGCGGCGAGCAGGCCGGCGACGGACCGGCGGGCGTGGGTGTGCATGGTTCTCCTGTCGGGTCAGCCGAGCAGTTGCTGGCCGATCCAGCCGCCCTCGGGGCAGCCGGGTGGGATCGCGAAGACGGCGGAGCCGATCGGGGTGGTCCACTCGTTGAGCAGGTCCCGCTCGGCGAGGCGCCGTTGGATGGGCAGGAACTGACGGGCGACGTCGGCCTGGTAGGAGGCGAAGATCAACCCGCTGTCGGCGGTGCCGTCCGCCGTCGGGACGCCGTCGTAGTTGTACGGACGGCGCAGGATCTTCAACCGGTCCTCACCGACCCGGGCACGGGTGAGGTGCGAGAAGTCCGGGATGACGGTGAGCCCGTCCGGCCCGAGGGCGGCGAAGTCGGGCTCGTCGCGCTCGGCGGTGCCGGTGAGCGGAGCGCCGGTGTCGAGCCGGCGGCCCACCGCCAGCTCCCGGTCGGTACGGCCGAGCAGGTCCCAGGTCTCGAGGTTCATGCTGATCCGCCGCAGGACCAGCGTGCTGCTGTCGCGCAGCCACGGCGGCCCGTCCGGCACCCACACCGCCGTGTCCAGGGGTGCGCCCGGCTCCGGGTTGGCGGTGCCGTCGAGCTGACCGAACAGGTTGCGCTGGGTGCGTCCCGGTTCGGCGCCGGCCGCCCGCCGGAAACCCTGCTGCACCCAGGCCACCGTGGCGAAGGGTCGACTGTCCTTCACCAGCACGCGCTGGGCGTGGGCGACGGTGACCGGGTCGTCGGCGCAGATCTGCAGCAGCAGGTCCCCGCCCGACCAGCGTGGCTGGAGGCGGTCGATGCCGAACCGGGGCAGGTCGGCCACCGACGGCGGGCGCCGGTCGTCGAGGCCGGCGGCCCGGTAGAGGCCGGGGCCGAAGCCGACGGTCACGGTCAGCCGGGCCGGCAGCAGCCCGAGTTCCGGTTCGGTGTCGGCCAGGGCGGGCCGGCCCTGGGCGAGGCGGGCGGCGTCGTCGGTGAGCAGCCGCAGCATCCGCCCGAGCGCCGCCCGGTCGGTGCCCGGCCGGAGGGTGAACGCGACGAACGCGGCGTGCGCCTGCGGGTCGGTGGCGACACCGGCCTGGCGGGGCCCGTGGAACGGCTCGACAGCGGTGCCGACCCGCGCCACCGGGACCGCCGGGACGGGGCGTACCGCCGGGTCGTCGGATCGGGCGGCGGCGGTGACGGCGGTGGCGCCGGCGAGCGCGCCGCCGGCGGCCAGGGCGCCGCCGGTGAGCAGGCCCCGCCTGCTCACCGGCCGCGCCGGGGAGCGCTCGGTCATGACGCCGGGCTCGTGCTCGTCCCGGGCGTGGCGCCGGGGGCGGACATCGGCGCGCCGTGGCCGGGGTCGTAGCTCTCCTGGGCGCCGGTGAACGGCTTGGCCACCGCGGTGAACGTCTGGGTGCGGCCGTCGGCGAAGGTGAGGGTGAAGGTCAGCTCGTCGCCGGCCCGGACCGGCCGGGTGAGGTCCATCAGCATCAGGTGGTCGCCGCCCGGTTCGAGCACGTGGCTGCTCTTCGCCCTGACCACGATGCCGCCCGGCTTGGCCCGCATGACCATCCTGCCGTCCTTCATGGTCATCTCGTGCAGCTCCATCGGGGACACGTCGGTGGCCGCGGCGGTGATCGTCACGTCGGTGACGCCGTCGTTGACCAGCGTCCCGAACGCGGCGGTCATCCCCGTGTCGGCCGCCTTCACCCACGGGTCCCGGACTCCGAGCACGCCCGCGGCGGGGCTCGGCGACGCGGAGACCGACGGGCTCGGGGCGGCCGGCGCGTCGCCCGCGCAGCCGGCGGTGGCCGCGGCCAGGAGGGCGGTGGCGAGCAGGACGGCCGGGCGCGGGCGCCGGACGCTGACGGTGCTGGGCATGGAGGTCCCCTCGAAAGGTCGATGTGGCGTGGTGGTCGGCCCGGCGGGCCAGGAGGCTCCGCAGGGTGTGGGTGTGCGTGTGGGTGGCTGGCCGGGTCAGGCCGCCGTGCGGTCCCGGCGGTACGCGGACCCGGGGTGGGGTGGCGGCAGCAGCCGCAGGTTGGCCGGCGCGGGGATCTCGTCCTCGGCCGGCAGCCGCCAGCGGCTCTGCGGCGAACGGCCGCGCTCGGACGGGCCGTCGGGCCGTCGGCCCGACCGGGACATGGCGACCACGATCGCGTAGCCGGCGAGCAGGAAACCGTGGCTGACCAGCCGTGCGGTGTCCACCCGCCCGATCACCAGGTCGTTGGCCGACAGCAGCACCAGTGTGCCGACGAACGCGCTCAGCATCGGCACCAGACCGGTCGGTCGGGTGCGCCGGGCGGCCACGAACAGGAACCCCGCGCCGACGGCGACGTTCCACGCCGCCGACTCGTGCCACAGGTGCCCCGATGTCAGCGCGCCGGCCGCCGAGTGGGCGTGATCGTCGGCCGCACCGCGCCCGATCTGCGCCAGGCCGAGCAGGAGTTGCAGGGCCCCGATCAGGCCCAGCACGGCCCGCAGGGTGAGCACGAGCCGGTGCCGCCGGCGGTACGGCGCCGGTGCGGGCAGGGCGGCGAGGATGGCGTCGGTGCGGTCGTCCCCGGCGACGGTGACCGACAGCCGGGCCCGGCGGGTCACCGCGGCGGCCCGGTCGAACCAGGTCCGGCAGTCGGCACAGCCGGCCAGGTGGGTCTCGGCCGCGGTCCGCTCCGCGGGCGTCTCCTCACCGTCCAGCTGGGCCGACAACACCTCGCGCCACTGCTCACACCTCATGTACCGGTAGTCGGCCCGGCGGCGGCGTTGGTTCCCGGCTGGTGCCGGGAAACCCGGTATCGACGCAGGTCAAAGCCGGTGCGCCGGGTCATCCGGCGGCGTCGTCGCCGCGGCGCGAGCCCGGCGCGGTCCGGTTGTCCACCGCGGCGACGAGATCTTCCCGGGCCCGGGCCACCCGGGAGCGGATGGTGCCGACCGGGCAGTCGCAGACCGCCGCCGCCTCGGCGTAGGGCAGGCCGAGGACCTGGGTGGCGACGAACGCCTCCCGCCGTTCGGCGGGCAGGGCCGCGATCAGTTGCTCCAGTACGACCTGCCCGTCGAAGCCGCTGCGGGAGACGTCGAGGTCGTCGTAGCCGTCCGACATCGGCACCGTCCGGGGACGCGACGTGACGGTGCGGACGTGGTCCGCCGCGACGCGGCGGGCGATGGCGAGCAGCCAGGTCCGCGCGGACGAGCGTCCGGCGAACGACGGCAACGACCGGAACGCCCGCAGGAAGGTCTCCTGGGCCAGGTCGTCGGCCTCGGTGGGGGAGACCAGGGCGGCGAGGAAACGCCGGACCTGCTGCTGGGTCGCCCGGACGAATCGGCCGGCGGCGTCCTGGTCGCCCCGCCCGGCGGCCAGCGCGCACGCCGTGATCTCCGCCTCGTCGTCAGTCATCCGGCGCCTCCGGGTCGGTCCCGCGGCGCCGGCAGGGCGAGGTCGGACGGGTGGTCCCTGGCTGCCGACCGTGCACGTGTCACCTGGGCTCCTTGCTCCACACGTCCGCGCCGACCGCCTCGGACCGCACGAGGTGGCCGGTGTGGCCACCGCTCGTTGGTCGCAGCCCGGGCCCGTCGAGTTCCCGGCGATGACGAAATCAGCGCTCGGCCGGTCACCACCCCCGCGTGATCTTGATCATGCGGGGACTCGCCGGAGGCTTGTTGCCAAGGTTTGGCAACTGAGGAAGAGTGGCGATACCCGGGTCCGCGGTCGGCGCGCACCGGTGCCGAGCCGCCGACGTCCCCGGCCCGGCCGTCGCACCCGCACTCGTCAGGAGCACGTCATGGGTAAGCCGCTCTCCGCGCGCGTCACGGCCCTGGCCGTCGCCACCGCCCTCGCCGTCGCCGGCTGCTCGTCGGCCACCTCGCCGGCCGGCACCAACGCCGGCGGCACCTTCGTGGTGGCCACCGGGGGCGAACCCGAGACGTTGAACCCGGTGCTGAACTACGGCGTCGACGGCGGATCGCTGATCTTCGACGGCCTGGTCGCCCGGGACGGGCGCAACCAGCTGGTGCCGGCGCTGGCCCGGGAGCTGCCCGTGGTGTCCGCGGACGGCCGGACGGTCACCGCGAGGTTGCGCGACGGTGTGCTGTTCCACGACGGCGCCGCGCTGACCGCGCAGGACGTCGTCTTCACCTACCAGGCGGTGCTGGACCCGAAGGTCGACTCGACGCTCCGTTCCGACCTGGACATGCTCACCTCGGTCACCGCGCCCGACCCGTCGACCGTCGTGTTCACCCTGAAGTACGCCTACGCGCCGTTCCTGCAGCGGCTGACGCTGGGCATCGTGCCGGCGAAGGCGTTCGCCGGGCAGGACGTCAACCGGGCCGAGTTCAACCGCAAGCCGGTCGGCACCGGCCCCTACCGGGTGACCTCGTGGGTTCCGGGCGACCGGCTCGTGCTCGCGGCGAACGAGAAGTACTGGGGCGGCAAGCCGGCCAACTCCGGCGTCGTGGTGGCCTTCGTCGCCGACGACAACGTGCGCGCGCAGCGCATGCGGGCCGGCGAGTTCGACGCCGCCGAACTCGCTCCGAAACTGGCCGCCGGCTTCGACGGGCAGCCCGGCCACCGGGTGCACCGGGTGCCCACCGCCGACTACCGCGGCGTGATGCTGCCGATGGGCAACCCCGTCCTCGGCGACCCGGCGATCCGCCGGGCCCTCAACGCCGCGGTCGACCGGCAGGCGATGGTCACCGGAGTGCTCGGCGGAGCCGGGGAGCCCGCGTTCGGGCCGGTGCCGCCGTCGTCGGACTTCGCCGAACCGTCCATCGCCGGCAAGCCCGCCGCCGACCTCGCCACGGCCGCCGCCGTGCTCGACGCCGCCGGCTGGCGGCCCGGCCCGGACGGCGTGCGGGTCAAGGACGGTCGACCGGCGGCGTTCACCCTGATGTACCCGGCCACCGACAGCCTGCGCAAGGAACTCGCCCTGGCGGTGACCGCAGACGCGAAGAAGGCCGGCATCACGGTCACGCCGGAGGGCCTGACCTGGGACGCGATCACCCCACGGATGAAGACCGACGCGCTGGTCATGGGCTACGGCACCCCGTACGACCCGGACTTCGTCTCCCACAAGCTGTTCGGCTCCGCCCTCGCCGGCCAGGGCTTCTTCAACCCCGGCCGGTACGTCTCCCCGGTGGTGGACAAGGCGTTGCAGGACGGCCGGGACAACGCCGACCCGGCCACCCGCAAGGCCGCGTACGCCACCTTCCAGAAGCAGCTCGCCACCGACCTGCCGTGGGTGTTCCTCACGTACCTCCAGCACACCTACGTGGTGCGGGACGCGGTGGTCGGGGTCACGCCGCGGGTGGAGCCGCACGAGCACGACGTGGCCAACAGCCTCTGGTGGAACATCGACACCTGGACCCGGACGTCGTGACCGCGGCCGGTCCCGTCCGCGGCGCCCGCCGCTCCCGGCGGCTGGCCGGCGCCGGCGCGGTGATCCGCCGCCGGCTGCTGGTCGCCGTCCCGGTCCTCGCCGCGACCAGCGCCGGCATGTTCGCCCTCGGTGCGGCCTCCCCGATCGACCCCGCCCAGCAGTACGCGGGCGCGGCCGCGTTCACCACCAGCGAGGAGAACCTGGCCCAGATCCGCGCCAACTGGGGCGTCGACGACCCGCTCCCGGTGCAGTACGCCCGCTGGGTCGGCAACCTGCTCCAGGGTGACCTCGGCTGGTCGACCAGCCGGCACGAGCCGGTAACCGCCGTGCTCGCCGCGCGGGCCGGCTGGACGCTGCTGCTCGTCGGCGCCGCCCTCGTCCTCGTGCTGCTGGCGAGCCTGCTGCTCGGCACCCTGGCCGCCTACCGGCGGGGCGGCTGGTTCGACCGGGCCCTGCGCGCGAGCGCGTACGCGGTGCAGTCGATGCCGGTGTTCTGGCTCGGGCTGGCCGCGATCGCGGTGTTCGCGCTCAGCCTGGGGTGGCTGCCCGCCGGCGGCCTGACCGACATCACGGCCACCGGCACGGACCCGGCCGACGTGGCCCGGCACCTGATCCTGCCGGTGACCGTGCTGGCGCTCTCCCAGGCGCCGTGGTTCGTGCTGTTCATCCGCGACGCCGTCGCCGACAGCCTGCGCGACGACCACGTCCTCGCCGCCCGCGCCCGCGGCCTGCCCGGCCGCACCGTCCTGTTCGGGCACGCCCTGCGTACCGCGCTGCTGCCGTTCCTGACCCTGGTCGGCACCCACCTGCCCGAGCTGGTCGGCGGCGCGGTGCTGGTGGAGACGGTGTTCTCGCTGCCCGGCCTCGGCGCGGTCACCGTGCAGGCCGCGCTGGGCAGCGACTTCCCGCTGCTGGCCGCGACCACCCTGGCCACCACCGTCGTGGTGCTGACCGCCAACCTGCTCACCGACCTCGGCTACGCCGCCGCCGATCCCCGGGTACGCCTCGATGACTGACCTCGCCGCCCCGTCCCGCCTCCACCGGCCCCGCCGGCCGGTGCCCCGTACCGGCCGTGCCGGAGTCGCCGTCGCCGCCGTCGTGCTCGCTTCCGCCGTCGCCGCCTGCCTGCTGGCTCCCGTCCTCTGGCCGCTCGACCAGAGCGCCGTCGAGCTGGGCGCCATCCGGCTCGCCCCCTCCGGGGAGCACCCGGCCGGCACCGACGACCTGGGCCGCGACGTCCTCCACCGCAGCCTCTACGGGCTGCGGATCTCCCTGCTCGTCGGCGCGATCGCCGCGCTGGTGGCCACGGTCATCGGCGGCTGCGTCGGTGCGGTCGCCGGCACCGTCGGCGGTTGGGTCGACCGGGCGCTGATGCGCGTCGTCGACACCATCGCCGCCCTGCCGCACCTGCTGCTGGGCATCTTCGTCGTCGCGATGCTGCGCCCCAGCCTCGGCGCGGTGATCCTGTCCATCGGGCTCACGCACTGGCTGTCCACCGCGCGCATCGTCCGCTCGGAACTGCTCAGCCTGCGGACCCGCCCGTTCATCGACGCCGCGATCTCCGGCGGTGCCAGCCGGGCCCGCGTGCTCACCCGGCACCTGCTGCCGCACGTGCTGCCCCGCCTCGCGTTGGCGACCACGCTGATGGTGCCGCACGCCGTCTGGCACGAGACCGCGCTGTCGTTCCTCGGTCTCGGCCTGCCCCCGCACCTGGCCTCGCTGGGCAACATGATCAACGATGGGCAGCGGTCCCTGCTCACCGGCGCCTGGTGGGCCAGCCTCACCCCGGGCCTGGTCCTGATCGTGGTCACCCTCGCCCTGGCCACCCTCACCGGCCGCTGGCGGGACCGCCTCGACCCCCGCGTCCGAGCGGAGCTGAACCTGTGACCGCCACCCCCACCCACGCGCCCGCCGCCACCGGCGACACCGCGGAGTGGCCCCCGTTGCTGGACGTCGACGGCCTCACCGTCCGCTTCCAGCTCCGCGACGCCGTCGTGCACGCCGTCACCGACCTGCGCGTGGCGATCCGACCCGGCGAGCTGCTCGCCGTCGTCGGCGAGTCGGGCTGCGGCAAGTCCGTGCTCGCGCACGCCCTGCTGGGTCTGCTCCCGGGCAACGCCACCGTCACCGGCCGGGCCCGCCTGCACACCGCCGCCGGCGCGGTGGACCTGCTCGGCTGCGGTGAGCGGCACCTCGCCCGGCACGTCCGGGGCCGCGCCGTCGGGCTGATCCCGCAGAGCCCCGCCACCGCCCTCACCCCCGTGCGCACCGGACGCCGGCTGCTCACCGAGACCCTGCGTGCCCACGGCCACAGCCGCGCCGCGGCGTCCGACGCCGCGGTCCGGCTCGCCGCCGACGTCGGCCTCGAACCCGCCGACCTCGACCGCTACCCCCACGAACTCTCCGGTGGCATGGCCCAGCGACTGGTCACCGCGCTCGCCCTGGCCCCGGATCCACCACTGCTGCTCGCCGACGAACCCACCACCGGCCTGGACCGGCCACTGGTCGACCACACCCTCGACCTGCTGCGCCGGCGCTGCGACACCGGCGCCGCGGTCCTGCTCATCACCCACGACCTCGCCGCCGCGCGCCGGGTCGCGGACACCGTCGCCGTGATGTACGCCAGCCGCGTCGTCGAACACGCACCCGCCGACGCGCTGTTCACCGCCCCCGCCCACCCGTACGCCGCGGCGCTGCTCGACGCGCTGCCCGACCGGGCGTTCCGACCGGTTCCCGGCCACCCGCCCATGCTCACCGACCTGCCCGCCGGCTGCGCCTTCGCGCCCCGCTGCGGCCACCGCACCGACGCCTGTCACACCCAGCCGGACCTCGCCCGCGTCGCGACGAGCCGGGTCGCCTGTCACCACCGGATCGGAGCACCGACATGAGCGACGCCGGGCTGGCCGCCCGACAGGTCACCGTCAGCTACGGCCGGCAGCGCGTCCTCGACGGCGTCGACCTGCACATCGCCCCGGGCGAGACCGTCGGGCTGCGCGGCCCCTCCGGCAGCGGCAAGTCCACCCTCGCCCGGGTCCTCGCCCTGCTGCACACCCCCGAGGGCGGCCACGTCAGCATCGACGGCGTGCCGATCCGGGGAGCCCGCCACCGCGTGCCGGCCGCCGTGCGGACCCGGGTGGCGATCCTGTTCCAGAGCCCGCGCGCCGCCACCGACCCCCGGCTCAGCCTCGCCGACATCGTCGCCGAACCGCTGCGCGCCACCGGCGTTCCCGCCCCGGCCGTCCGCGCCCGCACCACCGAACTGGCCGACCTCGTCGGGCTCACCCCGGACCTGCTCGGCCGCCGGCCCCACGCCGTCAGCGACGGGCAGCTCCAACGCGCCTGCCTCGCCCGGGCCCTCGTCCACCGGCCCGACTACCTGATCTGCGACGAGGCCACCGCCATGCTCGACGCCTCCACCCAGGCCCACGTCGCCGCCGTCATCACCGCCTATCAGCGGGAGCACACGGCAGGGGTCCTGCTCATCACGCACGACACCGCCCTGATGAGCCGGTGGGCCAGCCGCGGCGTCGACCTCGCCGCGCGGCCCGCGTCCCCGGCGCGGCCGGGATCGGCCGACCACCGGGACCGGGCCCTGTCCCGACGATCCTGAGGCTCCGCCGCGGCAGGCGGGGTGGACGGTGAATTGTGTTGATCTTATGATCGCCCGATGTTCGGACTCTTCCGCAAGCCGCCCGCCCCGGACACCGACCTGGCCCAGGCCGACCTGGACCTGCGCGCCGCGCGTGACCGGGCGCTCGCGGGTGACTGGCCGGCGGTCCGGGGCCTGATCGCCGCCACCGGCCGGGACTGGGAGCTGCGCGGACGCCGGCTCTCCGTGCTGGGTGGCGCCGCCGGGCAGGCGCCGCACTGGCTGGACGCCTGGGAAGCCGCCGTGCCGGACGACCCGACGGTCGCGGTCCTGCGCGCCGACGCCCTGATGGACCAGGCCGGCGAGGCCCGGGGCTACGCCTCCGCGCGCAACACCACCCGCGAGCAGTTCCGGGAGTTCGAGCGGCTCTCCGCCCTCGCCGCGCAGGCCAGCGAGCGCGCGGTGAAGCTCAACCCCGACGACCCGTACCCCTGGGTGACCCGGATGGCGTCGACGCTCGCCAACGGCCACCGGCAGCGCGAGGAGTTCCGCGCGGCGATGGACGAGGCGGTCGCGCGCGACCCGGACAACTTCGAGGCGCACCTGATGGCGGTGACCTTCTACTGCGAGAAGTGGTACGGCTCGCACGAGCAGATGTTCGCCGCGGCCCGCGAGCCTGCCGCCGCCGCGCCCGCCGGCTCGTCGGTGGCGATGCTGCCGCTGCTCGCCCACTTCGAGTACGCCCTGCGCGAGTACGGCTTCGACACGCGGGCGGAGTCGCTGGGCGCGAAGGCGGACTACTTCCACCGGCCGGAGGTGATCCGGGAGATCCAGGCGTGCGCCGCCAAGTGGCGCGGAGCCGGCGAACCTCGCCTGATCGGTCGGGGGATCACGCTGCGCCACTGGCTGGCGCTGGCCAACTACCTGGCCGGGCACGACCGGAAGGGCACCAGGGCGCTGCTCGGGCAGATCGGGCCCTACCTGGGTAGCACCGCCGTCTACGGCTACTTCTGGGTGCGCCAGACCGAGGGCTTCCGCGCCGTCTGGGAGTGGGCCGGCTGAACCCGGCCGGGACGGGGCGCTCGCGGTCGACGTCGGTTCGACCGCCGGCGGCCCGTCCGGCCGGCGACGCCCCCGCGACGGTGATCGCCTCCCGGCGGCGGGACGCGCGACGATCCCTCAGAGCCAGCCCTGGTCGCGGGCGCGCCGGTACGCCTCGGCCCGGTTGCGGGTGTCCGTCTTGCCGATGGCCGCCGACAGGTAGTTGCGGACCGTGCTCGGCGACAGGTGCAGCCGCGCGGCCAGGTCGGCGATGGTCGCGCCGTCGGCGGAGGCGGCGAGCACCTCCCGCTCGCGTTCGGACAGCGGGTTGGGGCTGGCGCCGAGCGCCCGCGCCGCGAGCTGCGGGTCGACGACGATCTCGCCGGCGAGCACCCGGCGGATGGCCGCCGCCAGGTCCTCCACCGGGTCGTCCTTGACCAGGAACGCCCTGGCGCCGGCCTGGAGCGCGCGCCGGAGGTAGCCCGGCCGCCCGAACGTCGTCACCACGATGACGGCGCACGAGGGGACGGCCCGCAGCAGATCGCCGATGACGTCCAGGCCGCTGCGCCCGGGCAGCTCGATGTCGAGCAGGCAGACGTCCGGCCGTACCCGCTCGACCGCCGCCACCACCTCGTCGCCGCGGGCGACCTGGGCCACCACGGTCAGGTCGTCCTCAAGGTCGAGCAGGGTGGCCAGGGCCGAGCGCATCATGCCCTGGTCCTCCGCGATGAGCACCCGTGTCGTCCGGTCCATCGCGGGCCTACCGGGAGCCCACGGGTACGGACGCGGCCAGGCGGAAGCCCGCCGGTGTCCGGGACGCGGTCAGCTCGCCGCCCAGGTCCTCGACCCGCTCCCGCAGGCCGTGCAGGCCGCTGCCCTCCGCAGCGGCCGGGCCTTCCCGGCCGTCGTCCACGATCTCCACGGTCACGGTCGAGCCGTCCGAGGTCACGGCGATCCGGCAGGTGCGGGCGCGGGCGTGCCGCAGGACGTTGGTGGTTCCCTCGCGGACCACCCAGCCGAGCAGGGAGTCGACCTCGGCGTCGAGGGGGACCGACGGCGGGGTGAGGTCGACCCGGACGTTGCCGGCGGCCAACGCCGTCCGGGCACCGGCCAGCTCGTCCGCCAGCCGCACGCTGCGGTAGCCGGTGACCGCCTGGCGCACCTCGGTCAGCGCCCGGCGACCGGTGGTCTCGATGTCGCGGGCGTGCGCGGCCGCGGCGGCCGGGTCGCGCTCGGCGAGCCGCCGTACCGCCTGCGCGCTCACCACCATCACCGACAGCGTGTGGCCGAGCAGGTCGTGCAGGTCGCGCGAGAAGCGCAACCGTTCCTCGTCGACGGCGGCGCGGGCGAGGCGCTCGCGGGTGCGGCGCAGCTCGGCGGCGACGTCGAGCAGGTGGTAGACCAGGAACGTGCCGACGCCGCCGAAGAACGTCGCGAAACCCAACGACAGCGCGGCGTCGACCGAGCCGGTCTCCAGGCCGACGGCCAGCGCGCCGCTGATCGTCAGGGACGCGATCGTGCCCGGCGCCCAGCGCGGCCGGACCGCCACCGCCACCGCGATGGCGAGCAGGGGGAACACGAACTGCCGGTCGGTGCGCCAGAGGACCAGGTACGCGGTGACGAGCAGGAGGAGCACGGCCAGCACCGCCTCGGCGCGCCACCTCGGCGTCCGGGACCGGAAGGGCAGCCACACGGCGTACGCGTAGCCGAGGCCGATGGCCGCCACGTGACCCGCCCGCGCCACCCGACCGTCGGCCAGGGCGGCCACGAGGGGCGCGGTGAGCAGGAGCGGCGCCCAGACCAGCGCGAACCACGGGCCGGGGTGGCGGGCGAACCACGCCACCGCCGGCTGCGGCTCGGTGCAGTAGGTGTCGCGCATCGGTGTCGGTCCGTTCAGCCGGCCGCGGTGGCGGCGTCCGCCCCGGGTGCGAGCCCGAGGATCAGCGTCGTCCCGACGGCCACGTGCATGGCGATCAGGCCGGCGAGCACGCCGCCGGTCGCCCCGGACGACAGCGGCCCGAGCAGGGACAGCGCGAGCACCGTCCACCCCGTGATCCGCCATGCCCGTCGCCCTCGCCGCAGCCGTCGCTCCAGGAACGCTAGCAGCGCCCATCCCGCGGCACCGACGACCAGGGCGGCGACGACGATCGAGGCCGGCCCGACGGTTCGGGTCGCCGCCGACTGGCCGACTGTCAGGTCCAGTCCGGCGAGCGGGTCGCACACCAGCCAGACGGCGAGGCCGGCGATCACGGCGAGCCCGAGCGCCGCCGCTCGACGGCCCCACCGCGCGGACGGCCGAGGCCGGGTGATGGTCTGTGTCATGGGATCCCCTTTCGGATGTCGTCGTCCGACGCGCTCGACGCTACGGAGGCCGGCCGGTCCGCCGGCAGGCCGAGGAATCCCGTCCCGGGCAGGACGAATGTCCCGGGGCCGCGCGTCGTGGAGGTATGTGCCGGCGTGCCCCGGGTAACCGGCCGGCATGGCGCGGTACACCAAGCCCGAACTCAGGGAGCAGATCAAGGAAGAGATCCAGGCATCCGACCGGGGCGGCCGGCCGGGTCAGTGGTCCGCCCGCAAGTCGCAGCTGCTCACCAAGGAGTACCAGCGGCGAGGCGGGGGCTACCTCGGCCCGAAGGACGAACGGCAGAAGTCGCTGCAGCGCTGGGGCAACGAGAAGTGGCAGACGAAGGAGGGCGGCACCCGGGCGCGCCGCGGCGGCGAGACGAGTCGTTACCTGCCCAAGCAGGCGTGGGAGCAGCTCTCCGACGCGGAGAAGCGCGCCACCGACGCCAAGAAGCGCCGGGAGTCGAAGTCCGGCAGACAGTTCGTCGCGAACACCGGCCCGGCCAGCCGCGCACGCAGGAACGCCTCGGCGGCCGCGCGGCTGTCGGAGATGACGGTCGCCGAGGCGGCCAAGCTCGTCCGCACCCTCGACACGGGCCAGCTCCGGAACGCGCTGCGCCGCGAACGGGACGGTAGGGCCCGTAAGACGCTCCTCCAGCGACTGGAGACGGAACTCGCGCGCCGCTGACTCACCTGCGCGTCGAGTGCGCTCCACACGCGCGACCCCGGGACCGGCTGGGGAAGGTCGCGCCGTTGCTCGCCCTGGACGTGGGGCGGCGGAGTTGCCCGCATCGCGGCGGCCCCAGCGGTCGCTCCGTCGGAGATCCGGGCGACGGCGCCGCCGCTCGCCCCGGTGGTCGCACCCGCTTCGGTTCGGCCGCCCGAAGGTGGGTCGACCGTCCGGGGAAGTGGCCCGGGCGCGGGTGGCGAAGGTGCTTCAATCGGAACAAGAGCACCAATGTTAGAAAACCGGACACGTTCGTCGTCGAGGAGCTGGAGATGCCGCTGACCGCCACCGACAACCACGCCGTCGCCCAGGCGGTGCACGACATCGGGTCCGCCCTCTGGTTCGGCGGGACCGTGATGGGCGTCGCCGGAGTCAACAAGTCGGGCAGCGACCTGCGGGACGGCATCGACCGCATCCGGGTCGCCGAATCGGCGTGGGGACGGTTCGGGCCCGTTCAGTGGCTCGGCATCGGCGCGACCCTGCTCGCCGGCGCCCAACTGGCCCGGGTGGGTGGGCGGCGGATGGCGTTGCAGAAGGGTTTCGGGACGGTGGGGGCGGTGAAGGCCGGGCTGGCCGTAGCGGGCGCCGCCGCCAGCGCCTACGCCGCCTACTGCGGAAGTCGGATCGGCCGGCTCGCCGAGGAGGCGCATCGACGCGGCGACACCGTCGAGGTGCGCGACGCGACGATACCGACGTCGCGGACGCCGTCGGAGATCGCCCGCTGGCAGCGGCGGCAGCGGCTGACCCAGTACGTGGTGCCGGTGCTCGCCGGGGCGAACATCGCCTGCGGCTCGTACCTGGTGCAGTCGTACCGGATGGGCGCGACCGGCAGGGGAGTGCTCCGGCGGCTGCTGCCGGACTGACCTCGGCTCGGGTGGGGCCGGCCCGGCGATCAGTCGGCCGGTCAGCCCGTCGGCTCGACCGGCCGGAACTCGTGGACCACCTCGATCGGCCCGACGATGTGCCGGTTGAACTCGTCCAGCTCCTCGGCCGGCACCCACAGTTCCAGGATGTCCCGTCCGCCCGCCTGCCGGACGGGGTAGCGGGCGGCGAACGCGCGGTCGACGTGGAACCGGGTGACGTAGCCGACGCCGGAGGCGGGCACGTTCCAGTCCCGGGCGATCATGATCGCGTACTGCTCGTTGAGGACGGGGTAGAAGATCGGCTGGTCGGGCAGGCGCGGCGGCCACGCCGTCCACCCCGAGGCGCGGACGAGGTCGAGCTCCTGCGGGCCGGTCGGCCGCCACAGCGTCATCGTCTCCGTCACCACGCGCTCCCTCCTCGGTCGAGGCACCGTACCGGCCGGCTCGCGGCGCGGACCAGCGGATTTCGTCCGTCTGCCGCTCCGGTCGCGGCCCGCGGCGGCCCGTGGGCCCGGGCCGCTGGCCGAGCGTGCGGAGGTTCGCCGCGTGTCGGTGCACCCGGATACTGACCCGATGACATCGGAGCCGTACGCGGGGCTGGCCAGGACGTTCGACTCGGCCGCGGAGCTGTACGAGCGGGCCCGCCCGGGCTATCCGGAGCGGTTGTTCGCCGATCTGGCGGCGTCGACGGGGCTGCGAACCGCCGGAGCCCGGGTGCTGGAGGTCGGCACGGGCACCGGCCAGGCCACCCGTGGGTTGCTCGGGCGCGGCTGGCGGGTGGTGACGCTGGAGCCGGGGCGGGAACTGGCCGCGGTGGCACGCCGCGTGCTCGCCGGCCGTGGTGACGTCGAGGTCGTGGTGTCGCCCTTCGAGCGGTGGGCGGCGGGTGCCCGGGAGCCGTTCGACCTCGTCTTCGCCGCGACGTCGTGGCACTGGCTGGACCCGCGGGTCGCCTACCGCCGCGCCGCCGAGCTGCTGCGTCCGGGCGGTCACCTGGCGATCGTGGCGACCGAGCACGTGTCGCCACCGGGCGGCGACGACTTCTTCCGGCACGTCCAGCGGATCTACGACGAGGTGGGCATGGGCGACGGGCAGGACGGCCCGAAGCCGCCCGAGGCGATCCCGGCCCCGGACGTGGCGGCGATCGGCGGCAGCGGCTTCTTCGCGCAGCCGATCGTGCACCGCTACGTCTGGAGCCAGGACTACACCGCCGAGGAGTACCTGACCCTGCTCTCCACCTACTCCGGGCACATCGCCGCCTCGCCCCGGCAGCGGGAGACCCTGTTCACGGCGATCCGGGACCTGATCGCCGCCCGCCCGTCCGCGACGGTGCGCAAGCACTACCTGAACCTGCTCCAGATCGCCCGACGCGTCGGCTGACCCCGCGGCGCCGCGGCGGCCTACAAGGTGAAGTCCTCGGGTGCGCCCTCGCCCACCCGGCCGTCCACGGCCTCGCGCAGCAGGTCGGCGTGGCCGGTGTGCCGGGCGTACTCCTCGATCATGTCGAGGAGCATGTCGCGCACGGTGGGGGTGCGCCCGTTCGGCCAGGTGAAGGCGGCCGGCCCGGCGAGCCCGCGCTCCGCGACCACCTCGGCGACCAGTTGTCGGGACCGTTCCACGGCGTCCCGCCACACCCGGTAGACGTCCCCGGGCGCGTCGACGGCCCCCGTGCGCCATTCCCAGTCCGGGTCGGCGTCGAAATCCACCGCGTCCCACGGGGCGCCGTACTCGCGGCCGGCGAGCTTGACGGCCAGCCAGTCGGCCTCGACCAACGCCATGTGCTTGACCAGGCCACCGAGCGTCATCGTGCTGGCGGCCGTGGTGGCCCGCAGACCCCGCTCGTCCAGACCCCAGGTCTTCCAGGCGAAGGTCCGCCGGTTGCGGTCGAGCACGGACAGCAGGGACTCCACCTCGGTGCGGTCCGCTGCCGGGCGAGACCGTGCGGTCGTCTCAGTCATGACCGGAGCATAGGCACCGGGGCCGACACCGGGAGGGGTCAGCTTCCGGTGCGCCGGTCACCCGGTCCGGAACGGTATGGGCCCTCGCCGGAGACCAGCGCCGTCTCCCTGCCGGGTCGGCGCGGTGGCCGGGATCGGCGGGACCCGCCGGCCGGGTCCGCGCGGTGCGGCACCGGCGGGAACCGTCATGATGAGCCGGTGAAGATCCTGTCTATCCAGTCGTCGGTCGCCTACGGCCACGTCGGCAACTCGGCGGCCGCCTTCCCGCTCCAGCGGCTCGGGCACGAGGTCTGGCCGGTGCTGACGGTCCACTTCTCCAACCACACCGGGTACGGCGCGTGGCGCGGGCCGTTGCTGGCCCCGGCCGACGTCGCCGAGGTGATCGCCGGCATCGGCGACCGCGGGGTCCTCGGCAGCGCCGACGCGGTGCTCTCGGGCTACCAGGGCGACCCGGCGATGGGCGCGGTGATCCTCGACGCGGTGGACACGGTCAAGGCGGCCAACCCGGACGCGGTCTACTGCTGCGATCCGGTGATGGGCGACGCCGGCCGGGGGATGTTCGTCCGGCCGGGCATCCCGGAGTACCTGCGCGACGTCGTCGTCCCGCGGGCGGACATCATCACCCCGAACCACTTCGAGCTGGACTTCCTCGCCGGCGGGGCCACGAACTCGCTGACCGGTGTGCTGGCGGCGGTCGACGTGGTACGCGGGACGGGGCCGCGGCACGTGCTGGTCACCAGCGTGATCCACGACGACGTGCCGGACGGCTCGCTGGAGGTGGTGGCCGTCTCGGACGAGGGCGCCTGGGCGGTGACCACGCCGTTGCTGCCGATCAGCCCGAACGGTGGCGGCGACGTCACCGCGGCGCTCTACCTCGCGCACCTGTGGACGACGGGCTCGCCCGCGACGGCCCTGGAACGCACCATCGCCTCGGTCTTCGCCGTCCTCGAGGCCACCCTCGCGGCGGGCACCCGGGAGATCCAGCTGATCGCGGCCCAGGACGCGATCGCCGACCCGCCGGCGAGGTTCGCCGCCCGGCGGCTGCGCTGACCCGACCGGCCGGCGTCGCCCCGGGGGCTGGTCGCACTCGCCGCGGGGAGCCGGCCGAGGGGCGGCGGCGGGCTGGTGGTCGCTTCGCGCTCGCGCGGTGGGGCCGGGCGGGACGCCGTCCCGCCCGGCGTCCCGGCTCAGGGAGCGCAGTTGTAGTTGCGCACCGGGTTGGTCAGCTTCTCCTGGGCGCCGAACTTCGCGTAGACCCGCAGGTAGCACGGCAGGTCGAGGTCGCCGTAGTAGCTGGTGACCTGGTTGTCGTAGTACGTGGTGCCGCTGTCCGCGACCTGCCAGGTGCCGCTGTCGGCCGAGTGGACCTCCCAGTAGACGTCGCCGGCGCAGCCCTGCAGGCCGCGCGACCAGGCGATGATGTTCGCCCCGTTGTAGATCTCGGACTGCACCAGGGTGCAGGTGGCGGCCTGTGCGGGTGCGGCGCCGACGAACAGCCCGGCCGTCAGCATGGCCCCCGCCCCAACCGCCGACATCAGCTTGCGCATGGTCCGATACCTCCAAGGTGGATGGTGGATCACTTCCCGGAGGGTAGCCGGCTGAGAAAAGGAGTTTCAAGGTAAGAACATCATCTGTCGAAATTCTTCATCGATGGGAGTGGCTCTGTCGCCGGTCGCGATAGTGACCCGCCGACCGCCCGCGCGGCGTCGACGGGGCGGTGCCGTCCGGCTCGCCGGAGCGGTCGCCGGCGGGCCGGCAACCGCCGGCGGTCACCCCGACGCCCCCGTCAGCAGCCCGGCGACGGCGTCGGCCGCGGCCGGGTGTGCGGCCACCAGCGCCGCCGCGGGCCCGGCGGCCGGCGCGGCATCCTGCCGCCACCCGTCGGCGCAGCCGAGCAGCGCGGCCACCGCGTCCACCGCCTCCGGGTGCCCGACGAGCAGCGCGGTCGCCGGGCCGGTCGGGGCCGACCGTACGGCCGGCGCCGGCTGGCCGGCGGCCCGCCACGGCGGCACCCAGGCGTCCAGCGCGGCCAGGCCGCCGGGGAAGGTGCGTTCGGCCTCGCGGACCAGCCGGGGCACCAGGTCCGGCCCCTGGTCCCGCAACGTGGTGATCAGGGTGGGCAGCCAGGGCAGCAGCACCGGATCCGGCAGCCGGGCGAACGCCGTCGACATCGTCTCGACCACGAACGGCGCCAGCCCCGGCGCCGGCTCCAGCGCGTGCACGAAGCCGGACAGGTACTGCGGGAACGCCGGCACCACCAGTGGGTTCGCCAGCAGCTCGGCGCAGCGGTCCCGCAGCTCGGCCAGCGGCAGCAGGCCGAGCTGGTGGCGGGACGCCCAGAGCAGCGCGACCTTCGCCGGCGCCTCCGGATGGGACTGGGCGACCGCCAGCTCCAGCTGGGACCGGTCGCAGCCCAGCGACAGCGCGAGGCTCTCCATCCCGAACAGGAAGCCCAGCATCGCGCCGACCTGCCGGACCCCGGTCGCCTCGTCCACGAACGCGGTCGGCAGCAGCGTGCAGTAGTGCGCGTACCCGGTGGTCACGAACGCCTCGCACCAGGCCGGCAGCCGCGCCGCGGTGGTCCGGTGGTGGGCCAGCAGCCGGCGGATGCGCCGCAGCACCTCGGGGGCGTCGTCCACGGTGCGTTCGGCGGAGAGCAGCTCCACGGCCCGCGCGCCCAGCTCGTCGACCAGGCGCGGACTGTCGAGCAGCCGGATGGCGTCCTCGACGGCGGCGAGCGCGGTGGCGGCGGTCGCGTCGGGCCCTCGGACGCAGCGGCGCAGCCGCTGCTCGAGAACCTGTTCGACGGTGACGCCCTCGTAGCCCAGCTCGATGAGCGCGCGCTGGTGACGCCCCAGCGCCAGGTCCCAGCTCTCCTGCGGCGACCGGTGGCCCAACCGCCGCTCGCCCATGATCGGGCGGACCGCGTCGGCGGGCAGCAGGTGCCGCAGCATCCAGAGCAGGTCCGAGCAGGCCGGCAGCGCCGGGTCCGCGCGCAGGTCGAGCAGGGCCCGCTGCACGGTCCGCTTCTCCAGGTCCAGCCCGAGGGGGCGGAGGCGGTCGAGCACGTCGCGGGCCAGCGGGGGCAGCGAGTCGTAGCCGACCTGCCCGATCCGGTCGCCGCCGAGCAGGATCTCGCAGAGCCGCCGGACGTCCCGGCGGCCCGGCACGACGTCCTTCTCGATGCAGGTGACCGCGGCGTCGGCGAAGTCGTACGGGGTGGGCCGGGCCCGGTTGCGCAGCCCGGCGAGCAGGATCGAGGTCTCGAACACGGCGATCGCGTCGGCGGTGCTGGCCAGGTAGCCGTTGCGCCGGGCCAGCCGGACGATGTCGACGCACCAGCCGCGCAGCTCCGCCTCGTCCAGCTCGTCCAGCACCGGGGGCGCGGCCAGGAAGCCGGTGAGCCGGTCGGCGACCGGTGTGGCGGGCGCCGGGGCTACCGCCGCCCGCCCGCGGCGGCTGCGCTTCGTGCCGCCCTGCTGGCCGTCGAGCCGGAACGGGACCAGGCCGCCGCGGCTCAGCGCCGTCGTCCAGGCCGCCGCGGCGATCGAGACCGAGCCGGGGGCCAGGCCGAACTGCGCCTCGATCGCGGAGTGGCTGGACGGGATCAGGCCGTACCGCCACCTGGTGGCGGTGCGCGGGCTGATCGCGAAGTCCGGCGCGGTCGAGTCGAGGCCGAACTGCTCGACCCGGCTCGCCGCGTGGAACGCACCGCACACGTAGAGGCAGTCGGCCGGGTCGGCGCCGGACGCGGCCAGGTGCTGCCGGATCCGGGTCCACATGTAGCGTTCCCGGTCCTCGTCGCGGTCCAGCCGGTCCGCGGCGGTGGGCCGCAGCCGCCGGAAGAGGCTGCCGATGAGCACCATCACCTGCCGGTAGGTGTCGTGGTCGGCGGTGGCCAGCGGGCGCTCGACGTACTGGTCCCACCACTCCGACCAGTGCCGCACCTTGCCGTGGTGCAGCAGGTACGCCTCCAGCTCCGCGAACCGGGGCCGCAGGTCGCCGATCTCCACGCCGACCGCGTCGCCGTGCAGCGCCGCCTCCTCGGCCGGCTCCGCGCCCACCGTCGCCTCGCCCGGCGGCCCCGCCGGGGTGGAGCCCGCCTCCCCCGGGCGGGGCGTCCACTGGAAGACGTGGTCGGTGGAGCGGTCCACCAGCACCAGCTCCACCCCGGGGGTGTCCAGGGCGTACGCGATGGCCTGGTATTCCGCGGACGCCTCGGTGATCGGGGCGACGACGCTGAGCGGGGCCCACTCGGCGGGGAAGTCCGCCAGCTCGGTGGCGAACGCCTGCACGGCCACCGGGAGGCGGCAGTTGCGCAGCTCGGTCAGCAGCGGCTGGAGATCCTCGCACAGCTCCAGGTAGACGACCTTCGGCTGCTTGGCCCGCAGCCGCCGGAGCATCGCCAGCGCGGAGGCCGGTGAGTGGTGGCACACCGGGAAGATCTCCAGCCGCTCGCCGAGGGCCCGGTCGACGTCGTCGACCATGCCGGCCAGGATGCCGGCCAGCGCGTCGGGGGAGTCGGCGAAGGCGGCGGCCGCGTCGGCGAGCCGCTCGCGCAGCGCGCCGAACAGGCCGGCGTCGGTGGGTGCGGTCACGACAGCGACGCGATCGCCTGGCGGCCGCCGTCGAGGAAGCCCGCCCAGTCGCCGCCGTCCTGCTTGGCCCGCGGTTCCACGACCCCGTGCAGGTACTTGTTGAGGATGGCCAGGTCCTCCGGGCTGCGCCGGGCGAGGGAGCCCATCAGCGATCCGGCGAGGATCTCCGGGCGCAGGGCACGGTCGCCGAAGAACTGGCTGTGCAGGATGGCGTCCTCCAGCACCCCGATCTGCTCGGCGGTGGACAGCGCCGACTCCAGCTTCTCGTCGTCGCTGGTCGCCGAGGCGGCCGCGGCCCGCAGGTCGGCGAAGCTCTGCAGCAGGATGTCCAGCAGGGTGGGCGGCACGTCCAGGTCGATGTGGTGCCGGCGCAGCAGCTCCTCGGTACGGAACCGGACGATCTCCGCCTCGCTGCGCTTGTTGGTCACCACCGGGATCCGGACGAAGTTGAACCGCCGCTTCAGCGCCGAGGACAGGTCGTTGACGCCCCGGTCCCGGCTGTTCGCGGTGGCGATGATCGAGAAGCCGGGCTTGGCGAAGACGATGTTGTCCCGGTCCAGCTCCGGAATGGAGATGTACTTCTCGGACAGGATCGAGATCAGCGCGTCCTGCACGTCGCTGGTGGACCGGGTCAGCTCCTCGAAGCGGCCGACGACACCCTGCTCCATCGCGGTCATGATCGGCGACGGGATCATCGACTCGCGGGACTGGCCCCGGGCGATGACCATTGACACGTTCCACGAGTACTTGATGTGGTCCTCGGTGGTGCCGGCGGTGCCCTGCACGACCAGCGTGGAGTTGCGGCAGATCGCGGCGGCCAGCAGCTCGGCCAGCCAGCTCTTGCCGGTGCCCGGGTCGCCGATCAGCAGCAGCCCCCGGTCGGAGGCGAGGGTGACGATGGCGCGCTCGACGAAGCTGCGGTCGCCGAACCACTTCTGCGGGATCTCCCGGTCGAGGCCGTCGGCCCGTTCCGAGCCGAGGACGAACAGTCGCACCATCCGCGGGCTCAGCCGCCACGAGAACGGCTTCGGGCCGGTGTCGACCGACTCCAGCCAGTCGAGCTCGTCGGCGTACTTGACCTCGGCGGGGGCACGCAGCATGTCGGACATGAGGGGTTGGTCTCCTAGGTGAGGAAGCTCTTGAGCTCGAAGACGAGTTTGCGGATGTGGCCGGAGATGACCGGGGTGCCCAGGTCCTTGAAGCGCTGCCGGAACCAGGGGTTGACGCTCTGCTGCCCGGAGCTGTTCACCGAGCCGACCGGGATGAACCGCACCCCGGAGCGGTGCACGGCCTCGATCCCGTCGAACAGCGGCTGCGACCGTCCGAACTCGTAGAAGTCCGAGATCCACACCAGCACGGTGTTCTTCGGCTCGACGATCTTCGGCCGGGCCATCGCCATCGCGACCGGCCCGTCGTTGCCGCCGCCGAGATTGGTGCGCAGCAGCACCTCGAACGGGTCGTGCACCCACGGGGTCAGGTCCAGCGCCCGGGTGTCGTACGCGATCAGGTGCACGTCCACCTTGGGCAGCCCGGCGAAGATGGACGCCAGGATGGTGCAGTTGACCATCGAGTCGACCATCGACCCGGACTGGTCCACCACCACGATGAGCCGGGCCGGGGTGGTGCGGCGGGCGGTCTGCCGGTAGTAGAGCCGGTCGACGTAGAGCCGCTGGTCCTCCGGGCTCCAGTTGGTCAGGTTCTGCCAGATGGTGCGGTCCAGGTCGAGGTTGCGGAACACCCGCTTCGGCGGCACCGAGCGGTCGACGGTGCCGACGCTGGTCTGCTCCACCTGGGTCCGCAGCACCTCGGCGACCTCGTCGACGTAGCGGCGGATCAGCGCCTTCGCGTTGGCCAGCGCCACCCCGGACAGGTTCGCCTTGTCCCGCAGCAGCTGCTCGATCAGCGACATGCTGGGGGTGAGCTTGCTCGCCAGCTTCGGGTCGGCCAGCACCTCCCGCAGGTGCATCCGCCGGACCAGGTCGCCCTCCAACCCGGCGAGCGCGGTGCCCAGCTCGCCGCCCTGCCGGCGCAGTTCACCGGGCGCCGCGCCGAGCGCCTGCTCGAACCAGCCGGCGTCGGACTGCCAACGGGCGAGCTGGCCGGCGCTGACCGACCCGGAGCCGGTGGCGAAGACGTTGAGCAGCAGCTTCGACACCAGCGCCGCCCGGCGTACCTCGGCCGGGCCGGGCTCGGCGGGGCCGGCGGCGGGCTCGCCGCCGCCCGTGAGCAGGCCGCGCAGCTCGTCGGCGAGCGCCGGGAAGCGCTGGACCACCGTGTCGACGGAGACCGCCGGGTCGAGCAGCGCGGCCGGCAGGCCGAGATCCTCGACGACGGCCATGCTCGCCGACTCCAGACCGGGCTGCTCGTCGGGGCTGAACAGCCGGGCCAGCAGCCGCCAGTAGAGGACCTGGCGGCGGTTCTCGTCGTTGCGCTCAAGCTCTGTCATCGGCGCAGCAACCGTCCCGCGCGCTCGCGCAGCACCGCCACGGCGTCACCCGCCTTCGCCTCGGCCTTCGCGATCTTCGGGTCGGTGACCCCGTCCGCCCAGTCGCCGTTGTGCGCCTCGGCCACCTGCCGCTTGCTGGTGAACCGCACGCCGAGGGGTTGCAGGAGCCAGCGGCCGTCGTCCCAGCGCAGCAGGCCGAGGCAGGCCGTCGCGGCGGCGACCCGGTCCCGGGTGAGCGGGCCGCTGGCCGGCAGCCGGTCCACGGTCACCGGGACCCGCTCGCCGTCGAGATCGAGGACGAGCCCGCCGTCGTCGCGCACCGCGGCGCCCTCGACCAGCACCGGTTCGGCGATCGCGGCCGGGTGGCGGTCCAGCGGCGGCGTCGACGCAGCGGTCGCCGACGCGAGCAGTACCCGCGCGGTCGCGAACGGGTCGGTCGGCTCGCCCAACTCGGCCCGCGTGTCGTCCCAGCGCAGGTCGCCGCCGTGCAGCGGCAGGTCGGTGACCGTCACGGCCCGCCGCCCGGCCAGCGCCCGCAGCAGCGTGGGCTGGCCCGGGAAGAGCCGCCAGATCGCCGGCCCGACGATGGTGGCCACCTTCGCGGCGCCCACCGTGGCCCGGACCAGTCGTGGCGTCCCGCCGCCGGCCGGTTCGAGCACGGCGTGCAGCCCCACCTGTACGGCGGTGTCGTGCTCGTGGACGTCCACGCCGAGCGGCAGCAACCGCCCGGAGACCAGCTCGACGTCCGCCGCCGGCCCGGCCGGCGCGCCCTGGGTGAGCAGCATGCCGCGCGCCCACAGGTCGGCCCAGCGCCGGACCGGCGCCTGCGGCATCGCCGCCACCGGTACGCACGCCCGCAGCTCGGCGGCGAGACCGTCGAGCAGCACGGCGAGCCGACGCGACCCGGGCTCGGCCAGCGCGGCTTCCACCGGCGCCGCGGCACCCGAGACCAGCTCGTGGTCGACGCCGCGCCAACCGGTGAGCGCCACCTCGTGCAGCCAGGCCCGCGCCGCCAGCCGGGCGGGGGAGACCTCCGTCGCGCCGGCGGCCGCTCCGGGCCACGGTGACCGGTCCCGCCCGAGTACCCCGTCGAGCTGCCCGAGCAGGGCGTCGTGCGCCGCGCCCAGCAGGGCCGACCGCGCCCCGGCCAGCACGGCGAGGTGCTCCTCGGCCACCGAGCCGGCGGTCACCTTGCCGACCGCCTCCGCCACCCGCGCACCGAGCGGGGTGCCGGCCACCGCGTCGGCCAGCGCCGCCAGCGCGGCGGCGTCCTCCTCGCCGATCCGGGCGAAGCCCCGGGTCAGCACGGCGTCGAAGCCGGCGACCACGTCGAGGGCCTCGGTCAGCCCCGCCGGCACGTCGGTGCGCAGCCGGGTCACCTGGTGCGCCAGCATCAGCCCACCGCCGCGCTCGCCGGGAACCACTGCAACTCGGGCAGCGGCGCGGTGCTCTCCGGCACCTCCAGGTAGGCCAGGTGGTGCAGGAAGCGGCTGAACACCACCGCCGCCGGGCTCGGCTCGTGCCGGGGATCCATCCGGGCGAACAGCTCCGCGCCGGTGTCCACCCCGTCACCGACGTCCACCCGCAGGTAGCGGGCGACCGGCTCGACGCCGTACTGGATGATCGCCTCGTCGGCCAGCGCGTGCAGGTGCTTGCAGGGGTTGCCCCGCAGCCCGCCGCAGGGCCGGTTGTTGTTGGTGCTGCAGTGGTACGCGTGGGTGCCGGCGGCCACCGACGAGACGTACACCCGCTCGATGTCGGAACCGCTGGACACCACGCCCTGCAGGCGCCCGTCGGCCAACTCGACGAAGGGCACCTTGGCCAGCTTGCGCGCCCGGGCGGGTGGCACCACCCGCAGCACGCTTCGTCGTCGCCACGAGGCTTCGACCGCCTCCGTCATCTCCGACCTCCCCGCCGGAGACCGGCTGCGGGCACGATGCTGCCCACGCCGGCCCACATCCGTGCCGCTGTGACGACAGGGATCATGGACCATCGGTACGACAACGCCGCCACCGCCGGTCCCGTGCGGTGCGGGGCGGCGGTCGGTCGTACTCGGCCGCCGGCACCGGACCCGCCGGGCCCGGCGATCGGGAGCGCGTCGCGGGGAGCGCGGCCACCCCGGGGCGTACCCCGTCAGGCGCGGAGGTTGCCCGCCGTGACGCTCATCGGGCCGGCGCGGACACCTCCACGGCCGCGGCGGCGACGACTGCCCGGTCGCCGTCGTGCTGGAGGTAGCCGATTACCGACGCCTGCCGGCGGTCGAGGTCGGGCGGCACCGCCAGCTCCACCCGTCCCCGCTCGCTGTCGAGCCGGGCCGACCGGAAGGCGCGTACCACGTTGTCCTGCCGCAGCGTCCGTCCGGCGTTCTCACCCCGGGCGACGTCGCTCGCCAGGCCGCGCTCCACCACCGCCACGTTCAGCACCGCCGGCTCCGCGGTGCCGGGGGTCTGGTAGTCCACCACCACCCGGCCGCCGTCGGGGGAGTCCTCGACCGACAGTACGAGCGGCGCGCCGGGCGCCGCCGTCAGGGCGGACGCGATCGCGTCCGCCGCCCGCCGTCGGTCGGACCCGACGAACTCGACGGTGCCGTTGACGACCATCTGCGGGGTGTACAGCCGTCCGGAGCCGAGGGCCCGGGCGTACGCCTCCTGCCGCCTGGTGTACGCCGCGTCGGCGAACGGGTCGGGCCAGCCGAGGTAGTCCCAGTAGTCGACGTGGAAGCCGAGGGCGAAGACCGGTAGTGCCCGCTCCCGGGCGTCGCGCTCGATGTCGGTCAGCACCTCCTCGGCCGGTGGACAGCTCGAGCAGCCCTGCGAGGTGAACAGCTCCACGACGGCGAAGCCGCCGTCCGCGCGGGCGTCGTCCGACCCGGTGCGCGATGGGTCCGTCATGGGCCGCCTCCTCCGTCCGTGCCGGTCGCGGCACCCCGATTCCCGTTACGACCGCGACCATGCCTGACCCCGCTTGCCGCGGAGGTCGGTGGTGCCCGGCCCGACGACCTCTGACCCGCGCGACCGTTCGCTTCCCGCGGTCCGACTCCGGACGGCCCGTCGTCGCTCGCTGACCGCGACGAACGGGCCGTTCCGGCGTTCCCGGCCGGATACCGGTCGGCTCGGTCGAAGGGCGGCCAGGAATCGGACGACCGGAGCGTGGCGCTGGCCGTCGACTGGTTCTCGGCCGAGCTGCGGCGGCTCGTCCCTGCGCGATGCCGACCCGGGCGGTGCGCCGGGGCGGTGCCGGCGCACCGGGCGCCGGCGGTCATGACCGGCTGGCGGTGAGCAGCAGCGGAGTGCCGATCCCCTGCCGGGCGCTCAGGTCGGCGAGGAACGCGCCCAGCCAGCCGAGCGCGTCCAGCGACCACTCGGCGAGCGTCCCGTGGAAGGTCGCCCGGTGCCGGGACGGGCCGTTCCAGAAGCCGTCGTCGAACGGGGGCCGCCGGGTCAGCGGGTCGTGGTCGGCCAGCGACAACGACTCGCACCGGAACACGTCCTGGTCCAGCCGGCCCAGCCACTCCCGCATCCGCGGCGCCGCCGAGGGGATGGACGGTGCCTGGCCGCTGTCCAGCGTGACCCGCACCCGCGTCCTCGACCGCGGATCAGCGTCGCGGAACCAGCCGGCGCTGAGCAGCGACGGCATCAACGCGGGCTCCGGACGCGCCGCGGTGGTCAGGCCCTGGACGGGCAGCAACACCTGCACCGCCCGCAACCTCAGGGCGCCGATCCGCGCCACCGCGTCGCCGGCGCAGCGCAGGAACGGCTGCACCGGCAGCGGACGGTCACCGGGCACCGGTTCGGCGCCCACCTGGAACCACGCGACCAGGGACGCCCCGGGTGCGGCGAGCGGGTGATCCTCCCCGGCGTCGTTCATGCCCCACAGGCCAGCCGCCCGGAGAGCCCGGTCGCCGGTGTCCCCGGCCGCCGCGCCGTCGAGCCACCCCATGGCGAGCGACCGCTCGTGGAACAGGAAGTACGGATCCAGCGCGCTGTCCGGGTCGCGCCAGGGATGGCGAGTCAGCTCGCCGTACAGGGCCGCGAACAGGGTGCCCGCCGGTGAGCGGGCACCGGGTGCCAGGCCAGGGCGGGCCGGCTCGTCGCGGCCCGTCAACGGGCTGGCCCAGGTGGCGGTGGCATCCACCGATCCTATGCACCGGGGCGCCCCGTTCGCCCGCGCGTCGACCGCACCGGGTCGGGCCTGCCTCGAACGGGGCAGAGGTCAGCCGCGCCAGCGGTCGTTCACCAGTCCGGGGCGCAGGACGGTGTGCACGAGCGCGCCGGTCCGCCACCACGCGGCCGCCACCGAGGCCCGGGCGACGTCGGCGGTCGCCCGGAACGCTGCGCCGTCCGCGTGGACCTCCTGCCGCGGCGCCGGGGTGGCGGCCGGGTCGTCCAGAGCGCCCGCCCGCGTCACCGGCTCCGCCTCACGCTTCCGGGCCGGTGGCGTCGCCGGAGCGGCGAGGCGGCAACTGGTGGTGGATCACGTCGCCGTTCATCGCCCCGTACGCGGCGGCGCCGGGTGCGCTGGCGCTGATGATCTGCGTCTGCGGGACGGTGCGGGACTCCCCGGACTCGGGCGGCCGCTGCCGGAGCTGCCGGCCGGTGAGGACGACGCCGACCACGCCGACGGCGAGGGCGACCACCGCCACGACCATGCTCACCACGTCGGCGGTGTTCGCCTGGACGTCCAGCGGCTGGCCCAGGAAGACCCGCGTGAGCTCGACGGCCCCGACGGACAGGCCGGCGAGGCCGACCACCGCCGCGACGACCGCCCCCCACCGGATTCTCCGCCTCGCACGGCTGTCCATCGCACCCTCCGCCCCGCGGTTGCCCGACCGCCGACGCTCGACGCCGGGGAACCTCCACAGTGCAGCACGCGTCGGCAAATCACCATCTCCTGACGTGTTCGCGGCAGTCGCCGGCATCCGTCGTCGGGGGGCGCGGAATGCCCACGGCGGATCCACCCCGGGCCGCCGGCCCGGTTCGCGCCCGCCCCGGCCGTCCGCCCTGGTGCGTCCGCCGTCCGGGCTCCACCGTCCGGCACGGTTGGTTCGGGGTCGCCGCGCGGGCATCCGGAGTCATCGATACCTCGGCGCGGCGGGCCCGGCCCGTCCTAGGCTCTGAGACGCCAGGACAGTCGCCCGAGGGAGCCTCATGCCGACCGACGCCATCGACCTGCTCGTCGAGGATCACCGCAAGATCCGCGGGTTGTTCCAGGAATTCCAGGACGCCGGATCCGACACGCGCAGGCGCGGCCAGGTGGTCAACCAGATCATCGAGGCCCTGACCGTGCACACCTACGTCGAGAACGAGTGCGTGTACCCCGAGGCGCGCCGGCTGCTGCCCGACCTCAACGAGACGGTGCTGGAGTCCTACGAGGAGCACCACGTCGCCGATGTGCTCAGCTTCGAACTCGCCATGATGAGCCCCGACGACGAGCACTTCGAAGCCAAGACCATGGTCCTGATCGAGGTGGTCACCCACCACATCGAGGAGGAGGAACAGGAGTGGTTCCCCAAGCTTCGGGCCGGTGTCGGCGCTGACCAGTTGCAGGCGCTCGGTGCGCGGCTGGCCGACATGATGAAGAACGCGCCCCGCAAGCCGACCGCTCCCCGCGCGCTGAAGAAGGCCATCGACGCGGTGCGGGCCTGAGGGCTTCCCGGCCGCCGCCCGCGGGCTGACGCGCGGCGGCCCCGGCCGCACCGGCGGCCGCGCGAGTGACGGCGAGGCGTCCCGGCGTACGGGAAAGAGCGGGCCCCGGGCGCGCCACACCCCTGTCCTGCGGCGCACCCGGGGCACCGATCCCCCGGTCAGCCCAGATCGACCCGGATCAGGTTGACGCCCCGGGTGGTGAAGAGGCTGCGCACGCCGTCGGTGACCACCTCCGGGGCGCCGAACCAGTTCTGGTTGAGCCCTTCGGCGAGCACGCTCGGCGTCGGCTCCCGGCGGCTGACCCGGACCGTCCACAGCCGGCCCCCGTCGGTGCCGAAGATCCGGTCGTCGATCACCGCCAGCTTCCCGCCGACCGTGCCGACGTCGACCCGCCAGAGCACCTCCCGGGTGCGCGGATCCAGGGCGAACAGCTCGCCGTCACGGGTCACGCCGACCAGCACCCGGCCGATCAGCTTGAGGTCGACGATCACCCCCGCCGCGGTCGGCTCGACGAGCCAGGCCAGCCGCTCGGTGCGGTAGTCGAAGTAGCCGAGTTTCGCCCGGCTGGTCGTCGGGGTGGTGCCGTAGCCGTTGATGATGCTGCCGCCCAGGAACACGCCGTGCGGGTCGGGGCAGACGGCCTGCACGGTCTGGTCCGGCAGGATCCCCCGCCAGCTGCGGAACCGCTGGCCGTCCCAGATGTTGAGGGCGCCCTCCCAGCGGCCGTAATCCGGCTCGGTGGACATCAGCACCAGGCCCCGGCGCGGGTCGACGGTCAACGACGTGGGCCGGGTCTGCTCCTGGCCCGCGTCGACCCGCGCCACCTCGGTCACCTCCCGGCCGCCGGTGGGCAGGGTGAGGTAGCGGGCCAGGGTGTAGACGCCCATGTGCACGACGCCGCCGTACGCCTCCATGTCCTTGGCCTCACCGCCGAAGGGCACCCGGTAGCTGGGGAAGGCGGGGTCGACCTCGGTGGAGACGACCTGCACGCCGAGCGTGCCCCCGACGACGATCCGGTCCCCGGCGTGGCAGAGCGACATCGGCCGCTCCGGGGTCGGGGCGAGGTCCGGGGAACTCATGTCCAGCGCCTCGGTGGCGCGGGTGTCCAGGTCGTAGAGGATCCCGCCGGCGCCCTGCACGGCCCAGAGCCGGCCGTCGTCGAGGAAACCGAGCCGCACGTTCGACGCCTCCGCCACCGGCACCCCGACCAGCGTCGGCGCGCTGTCGCCGAGCCGGAAGCGGTAGAGCGACCCGCTCGGGCGGGTGGTGTAGAAGATCTCGTCACCCCGGCTGGTGATGCCGACCACGAACGAGTCGTTCGGGGTCTTGAGGATCTGGTGGCGGCTGTGGTCCCGGGTGTCGACCACCAGGACCTCGGCGGTGGGCGAGATGCCCACCACGAGGTGGTCGCCGGCCAGGTGACAGACCGCCCCGAAGGTGCGGTCGCGCAGTTCGGCCGGGAGGATGTCGGTCCGGGTGCCGCTGGCCCGGTCGTAGGCGACCAGCCCGGCGTGGGAGCCGATGCCGCAGTAGACGGTGGTGTCGGTGGCCACCAGGTCGCGGACGTAGGTCTCGTCGGGGTCCATCCGGCCGTGGTCGGTGGCGCGGCCGGTCGCCGGGTCGTACTCCCAGAGTCGGGCGGAGGGGTAGGTGCCGACGAAGACCTTGCCGTCGGGCGAGGCCTTGGTGGTCCAGCCGACCTCCTCGCGGAGGTCGAGCACCTGGGTCACGTCGAGGGTGCGGGTGTCCACCCGGAACAGCAGGCCGGGGGAGTACGAGGAGACGAAGACGTCCGTGCCGACAGCGTCGATGCCCCAGATGCCGGGCACGCCGGGAATGAGCGCGGTCTTGGTGATCCGGCGCTCGGTCAGGTCGTACGCGGCGACCCGGGTGGGCAGGATCTGGCGGGTGGCGAACCAGATCTCGTTGCCGACCCGGACGCCGTTGCCGAAGTTGAGTACCCGGGAGGCCGGGCCGAGGTCGCTGATCGCCACGCGGAGCGGGTCGGCGAGGTCGTCAGCGGCTGCGGCGTGGGCCGCCCGGGGGAATACGGCTCCTGCCGTTACTGCGCCGATACCGGCGAGGACGGCTCGTCGCGAGAGACTTCCCGACATCGTGCATCCTTCCGACTGGTCGGTCCTGAGGACGCCCGTAGCTGTGAATATTACGGCCAGGACCGTTATCGGAGGACCCTAGAGCAGGCGGATACCGTCGTCAACGGTCCACGGCCGACGGACGGCCGTCCGCGCACCGCCCCCACGGGCCGTGCGCGGGCTTTCCGGGGCGGCCGGCTCCGGCCGGTCAGCGGAAGCCGAACAACGGCGGGAAGAGCAGGACCACCACCCAGGCCCAGACGGCGTACACCGGCAGGTAGCCGGTCTGCCAGCGTTCGATCGCCGAGAACGGGGTGCGGCGCCGGACGAAGCCCAGCACCAGCCACGCGGACCAGGCGAGATTGACCAGCAGGATGACGTTCTCGCCGAGGGCCGCCGCCTTGTTGGGCGTGGTGCCGTACTCGGTGATGCGCCCGGTGATCTCCAGTAGCACCAGCACGTCGATGACCAGGGCGCTGACCACGAGGGCGAACTGCAGCTTGTCGAAGAGGCCGGGTGGGGCCAGCGGGTCGCGGGCGGAGATCGAGTAGAGCAGCAACCCCAGCACCACGACCAGCAGGAGGTTGAACAGGATCAGCGCTTCCCGCTCCACGTTGATGCCGGTCCCGCTGCCGCCGAGGGCGGCGAGGAAGGCCAGCAGCACGGCGGTGAACAGCGGGGTGAACAGCCGCGTCAGCACCGGGGCGATGTTCTCGACCACGCTCTGCTTGGCCTCGACGAGCCAACCGGCCACCACCACCGCGGCGGCCGCGCCGCAGGGCAGCAGCCACCGCGAGACGAAGCCCTCCGGCGAGATCCCGATGGCCTCGAAGGTGCCGAACACGAAAGCGGTCAGCACCCCGCCGCCGAGGGCGATGAGGACGTAGTAGATGAAGCACTCGCCGGTGAACCGGATGAAGTCCATCCGTCGGCGTGACGAGCGCGGGTCGTCGGCCACGTACGCCAGTCCGACCACGAGCCAGAGCGCGATGGGGAGGTGGATGCCGGTCAGGACCACCGACTGGGAGTCCTCCGCGAGGGAATAGGCGTTGGCCGCCACCGCGCCGACCGCGAAGAGCGCGACCAGCGCCCCGATCAGCGCCCTGCTGGCGTGCCGGCGCCAGGCCAGGAACGCCGCCAGCCAGGGCAGGGTGAACAGGCTGAGGTTGGTCGCGTAGAAGGCGCCGTCGCGCTCGAAGCTCATCCCGAACAGCTCCGGGACCTTGACGGAGGCCGCCGCGCCCGCCGCGCAGACGACCACCGCGAGCAAGTCGCGCCGGCCCCGGGCGGTCACCACCGGACCGTCCGTCCCGCCGGTCAGCACCAGTTGTTTCCAGAGCCGCTCCGAGTGCTCCCGGGCGAACTCGCGGGACAGGTCGTTCAGGCTGCCCATGCGCTTGACGGCGACCAGAAACGCCTCGTCGGGCCGAAGGCCGATGGCCATCAGCTCGTCGACCGAGCCCCGGAGGTGGTCCTCGAGTTCGTCGGCGTCGGACCGTTGCAGCTCCGAGCGGCGTTCCACGTGCTGCCGCCACTGGGCGAACTGGGCCTCCAGTCCGCTCTGGCCGTCCATGGCTGTCATGCCGGGCCCTCCAGCGGGATCGCGGTGAACGGCCGGATCTCACCGGAGCCGCGCCAGACCTGCTTGAGCGCGCCCACGACGGTGTCCCACTGGCGGCGTTGCTCGGCGAGCTCGGCCAGGCCGCTCCTGGTGATGCGGTAGTACTTGCGCCGTCGCTCCCCGGCGACGGACTGCCAGCTCGACTCGACGTGCCCGAGGCGCTCCAGCCGGTGCAGCAGTGGGTAGAGCAGTCCCTCGGTCCAGTCCAGTTCGCCACCGGAGAGTTCGTTGATGCGTCGCAGGATGGCGTAGCCGTAGCTCTCGCCCTCGGCCAGGATGCCCAGCACCATCGGCGTCGCCGAGGCGGCGACGAGATCCTTGGTGACCCGCACGAGACCTCCCCGCACCAAACCCTAGAACTCTGATGCATAGTAGTTCTAGGTATCGTCCGGGCGCAACGAGTTCGGACGCCTTCCGACCGCTACCGGCTCACCCCTGATCCTGGCCGGCCTCCACTGTGGGATCATGGCGGCTCACATGCGCGATCTTGAGCGCCGGAGCATCTGGAGGAACGTGTGCGTGGACCAGCGCGTCGACTGGCCATCTCGATTCTCGCCGCGACCGTCGCGGCGGTGACGCTCGCGTCGCCGGCGCAGGCCGCGACGAACCCGTTCACCGCGGCACAGGCCTGCAACAACGACTTCGGTGGCTCCTGGGCCTACGCCAGTGACGGCCACCGGTCGATCTACGCGTCGGACGGCACCAAGGTGGGCGACGTCTACCTGATGTACAACAGCGCCAGCGGGTACAACTGCGTCGCCACCCTCAAGCGGGTGGCCGTCGGTTCGACGACCGGGGTTCGCGCCGGCATCCGGGTGGAGGGCGGCTCCTGGGTCCGGGACTCCGGGAACTTCAAGTACTACGCCGCGATCCAGCGCTCGGCCCGGGACACGTGCGTGATGTACGAGGGTGAGGTGCTGTACTTCACCAGCTGGCAGGGCGCCGGCCGGTACAGCTGGGGCAACTGCGGCTGAGCCACCGGGAAACCGGGACCCTGCCGGCGTGCGGGTGCCCTCCCACCGGGAGGCGGGAGCCGACGTGGCCTCCGTCGACGGCCGGGAGGGCGTCCGCCGGTGCGCATCGGCGCACGGTCACCACGACGACGGGAGCATCATGAGCCAGCCGAGCCGCCGGGCCCGCGACCTGGGCGTCGTCGTCGGAGCGCTGCCCACCGGGCCGCACAACGCGATCACCGACGTCGCCGGGATCCTGGTCGGGCACCGCACCATCGACGACGGGGCCGGCCTGCACACCGGTGTCACCGCCGTCGTACCGAGCCAGCTCGGCCCCGGGCGGTGGACCCTGCCGGCCGCTGTCCACACCGGCAACGGCCACGGGAAGCTCGTCGGCTCCACCCAGGTGGACGAGTTCGGCGTCCTGGAGTCGCCGATCGTCCTGACCGCCACGCTGTCGGTGTTCCGGGCCGCCGACGCCCTGCTCGGCTACCTGATGGACCGCCGGCCGGACGGGCTGTCGTTCAACCCCCTGGTCGGCGAGACCAACGACGGGCACCTGTCGGACATCCGCCGCCGCCCGGTCGGTGTGGAACACGTGCTGGCGGCCGTCACCGAAGCGTCCGCCGGCCCGCCCGCCGAGGGCTGCGTCGGGGCCGGCGCCGGCACCACGGCGCTCGGCTACAAGGCCGGCATCGGCACCTCGTCCCGGGCGGTCCGGGTGGCCGGCCGCCCGGCGACCGTCGGCGCCCTCGTCCAGGCCAACTTCGGTGGAGTGCTGACCGTGCTCGGCGTCCCGCTGCCGGTGGAGGAGTTGGTCCCGGACGCCGACCGGACCGAACCACCCGGCAACTCGTGCATGATCGTGGTGGCCACCGACGTGCCGCTGGACGCCCGGCAGCTCGGCCGGCTCGCCCGGCGGGCGGTCTTCGCGATGGGCCGGGTCGGCGCGGGGTACAGCAACGGCAGTGGCGACTACGCGATCGCGGTCAGCACGGCCCCGCCCGACCAGCCGCCGATCCCCGACGCAGAGATCAACCCGGTCTTCGCCGCCGTAATGGACTCCGTCGAGGAGGCCCTGCTCAACTCGCTCTTCGCCGCCGTCACCACCACCGGTGTCGGCGGTCGCACCAGCCACGCCGTCCCGCACCGGGAGGTGGTCCGCCGGCTGTCGGCGGCGGGCCGGCTGGCCGCGCCCGCCTGATCCGGGCCGGCACCACGGCGGCACGCCCGGCCGCCGCGGATGCGCGATCCCGTAGCCCGTGCGCCGCGGTCGTCGTCGCGGGCGCCACCGCCGAGGAGCACGCGGCACCCGGCCGGGAACCGGGGGCGGGCGCTGGAGTCGACGAGGAACGAGCCCGGCCGGAGTTCTCGCCGAGTGCCTCACCGATCTCCGCCGGCCGCGGGCGCCGGTATTGTCGCTGCCGATTAGCACGGTCGCGGCGGGCGGTACCGCTGGCGCCGGTCGCCGCGACGAATACCGCTAATGGGAGCGGAGGAACGGAGGGCTGCGACATTTGTCGCCGCTTCTCGGTCGGTCCTCGCCGCCACGGCTGCTCCCGATCGGTGAGCCCGCCGACGGCGTGGCCGCCGGCCGCCGGCGACGCGGGTGTCGGCCGAGAACCGCAGTCCCGCATACTGCATCCACAATGGATGCACCGCCCGCCGGGGAAAGGGTAAAAGTCAAGTTATTTGCGCGTCATATCCGAATATGTGCGCGTCGGCGACGGGTGACAGATCCGCTGAGTCTCACCAAGTGGACCGCATAGGAATTGTTGGACATCAACCCGACCATCGCGCGAGAATCGCCCCGAACCGGTGATCGACCGGGAGGGGGCGGGCGTTGATGAGGCGGGCCGACATCGACGTCGTCAAACTTCCAACGCTTTCCGTGCCGCGGTTCGTCGGGCGGGACCGCGAACTCGCCACGCTCGGTGAGGCGCTCGACCGGCCGCCGGCGGTGGTGCTGCTCGACGGGGAGGCCGGCATCGGCAAGACCCGGCTGCTGCGGGAGTTCCTGGCTTCCTCGGCCGAGCGGACCCGCCCCGAGCCGCGCCGGCCGGACGGGCGCGCCGGGCCGCGTGGGCGGCGCGCGCTGGTCGGGGCCTGCCCGCCGCTGCGCGAGCCGTACACGCTCGGCGCGGTGGTGGACGCGGTGCGCGAGGGCGTCGGCAGCGTGTCCGGGCTGCGGCTCAGCGGCCTGGCCGGCGCGCTGCGCCCGCTGTTCCCCGAGTGGGCCGCCGACCTGCCGCCGGCGCCGGAGCCGCTGGAGGACGCGACAGCGGCCCGGCACCGGCTGTTCCGGGCCTTCGTCGAGTTGCTCAGCCGGCTGGACGTGGCGGTGCTGGCCCTGGAGGACGTGCACTGGGCCGACGAGGCGACCCTGGAGTTCCTGCTGTTCCTCGTCTCCCGCCGACCGCAGCCGGTGAGCGTGGTGCTCACCTACCGGCCGGAAGAGTTGCCGCCGGATTCGCTGCTGTTGCGGCTCTCCTCCCGGTTGCCGGCCGACGCGCACCTGGTCAGGCTGACACTGAAGCCACTGGGGGTCGACGAGACCGCCGCGATCGTCTCCTCGATGCTCGCCGACGAGCACGTCTCGGCCGAGTTCGCGGCCTTCCTGCACACCCGCACCGAGGGCGTACCGCTGGCGGTGGAGGAGTCGGTGCGGTTGATGCACGACCGGGCCGACCTGATCCGCCAGGACGGTGCGTGGGCCCGCCGCCGGCTGGACCACATCGAGGTGCCGCCCACCATCCGCGACGCCGTGCTGGAACGCGTCGGGCGGCTGCGCCCCGACACCCGCTGCGTCCTCTACGCGGCCGCGGTGCTCGCCGATCCGGCCGACTACGCGATCCTGCACGCGGTGACCGGGCTGCCCGACGCCCGGGCCGGTGCCCAGGTGGCCGAGGCGCTGGGCTGCGGCCTGCTGCGCGAGGACGGGCGCGGGCAGTGGTCGTTCCGGCACTCGCTGGCGTGCCGGGCCGTCTACGAGGCCATCCCGGTCCAGGAGCGGCGGGTCCTGCACCTGCGCGCGGGGCGGGCGCTGGCGGAGTCGGCGGTGCCGCCGGTAGCGCAGCTGGCCCGGCACTTCCGGGAGGCCGGCGAGGTCGAGGCGGCGTGCGGGTACACCGAGCAGGCGGCCGACCTGTCCACGCAGTCCGGTGACGTGGCCACCTCGGCCCTGCTGCTGCACAACCTGGTGACCACGGTGGCGCTGCCCGCCGAGCCGCTGGTGCGGCTCGTCACGAAGATCCAGTTCCAGTCCCTGCCCGGTGCCGACCCGTACTCGAAGGTCATCGAATCGCTGCGGACCGCCCTGCGGGCCCGGGCGCTGACGCCGGAACAGCAGGCGCTGGTCCGCTTCCAGCTCGGCCGGGTGCTGATGGTGGCCGGCGCCATGGAGGCGGGCCGGCTCGAGATCGCGGAGGCGCTGCCGTACCTCTCGCCGGACTCGCTGGAGGCGGCGCGGGCCCGGATCTTCCTCGCCATACCCCTGGGCGACGCGCGGCCGGCCGCCGAGCACCTGCGGTGGCTCTACGAGGCGCCCGCCGTGGCGCCGTCGATCGCGCCCCACGAACGGCTGCGGCTGTTCCTGGAACGCGCATTCGCGCTGCTCATGCTCGGTGAGGAGGCCGGGTGGACCGAGGCCCGGCGGATTCCGGACGACACCGCCAGCCCGCGGGAGGCGGCGCTGCTGGCGATCGGCCAGACGAACGTCGCCGAGGCGGCGATGCGGTGGGGCCGGTACGAGGAGGCCAGGGCGCGGCTGGCCAGGGCGCTGGCCCTCGCCGACAGCCACCAGTTCCTCGGCCACCTCGGCAGCATCGCCTCGACCCGGACCCACCTGGACTGGTTCACGGGCGCCTGGGACGGGCTGGCCGACCGGGCGGCGGCGCTGGTCGGCGACGACGACGGGGTACGGCACAAGGACCGGTGCGAGGCCGCCCTCGTGGCGGGGCTGATGCAGCTCGCCGCCGGAGAACGGGCGGAAGCCGAACAGCGGCTGCGCTTCGCCGGGGGCGACGACCAGCAACGCATCGAGGCCGCCGCCGCGCTGGCACAGCTCTACCTGCGCGACGGTGACGTCGACGAGGCGCTGCGGATCACCGAGGAGCCGGCCGACATCGCCATCCGCAGTGGTATCTGGCCCCGGGCCACCGAGATCGCCCCGGTACGCGTGGCGGCGCTGGCGGTCGCCGGCCGGCTCGGTCACGCCACCGACCTGGCGGCCGCGTTCGCGCGGGCCGTCGGCGACAAGGACGCCCCGGCGCCGCAGGCGTCCCTGGTGGGGTGCCGGGCGATCCTGGCCGAAGCCGGCGGTCAGCCGGCCCGCGCCGCGGCGCTCTACGCCCGGGCGGCAGCCGCGTGGCAGGCCATGCCGCGCCCGTACGACGCCCTGCTGGCCCGGGAGCACCAGGCCCGCTGCCTGGTCGCCGCCGGCCGGCGCGACGCCGGCCTGACGATGCTCTCCGAGGTCTCGCGGGCGTTGTCGGCACTCGGCGCGCACAACGACGCCGAGCGGGTGGTCCGGTTCCTGCACGAGCACGGGTGGGGCGCCCCGGTGGCACGCGGGCGTGGCCGGCCGGGTTACGGCAACCAGCTCTCCCCGCGTGAGCTGGAGGTGGCTCGCCTGCTGGTGGGCGGCCGGACCAACCGGCAGATCGCCGACGCGCTGGTGGTGTCGACGCAGACGGTGGCCAGCCAGCTGAAGTCCGCCATGCGGAAGCTGCGCGTGACGTCGCGGACGGCCCTCGCGATCCGGGTCGTGGAGCTGGGTCTGGTCGAGCAGGGCCGGCCGCCGGCGGGCGACGAATAAATTCGTCGAGCTCGCCGGTCACGACGAAACAGCGCCCGAGCGAGCGACGGATTTAAATACCGCGTTTGACCAATCGAGCCGGCGGCGGGGCCGATCCCACACTTTTCCCCATGCTGCCCACCGATCCGCCGACGCCCGAACCGGCCGGTGTCCCCGCCGAGCCGGCCCGTCGTGCGAAGGACGACCTGGCACCGGCAGGACCGCCGGAGACCCCGGCAGACGCACCGACCGCCGAGGGGGCGGCCGGTGCCGACGTGGCTGGCGAGTACGAACCGCTCTAGCGAGGAGGCCCATGGCCGGACCCTGATCGCCCACGACCGCGCCGTCCCACCCGGACCGCGCCCGACCCGACCCGGCTCGCCCGGCCACAAGCCGTGGCGGGCACCGAGGCGCCGGACGACGTCCCGCGCCCACCCGCACACCCCCGCACATCTGTAACCGCAGAATGGCAGGAGCTGAGAGATGAGGCGAAGCCCGGCAACAAGGCGTCTCGGGCGACGCTTGGGCGCGGCGACCGCTGGTCTGGCCATCTTCGCGATGGTCGTGTCGACCACGGCGGCGCACGCGTCCGAGCCGATCCGGCAGGCGCCGATGCCCGAGGTCCCGCAGAAGAAGAACGTGACCGTGACCGCCAACGACGACCTGCTGCGGGTCGTCGCCGCGTCCGGCGCGACCCTCCCGCTGACGCTGGTCACCGGCGACAAGGTGTACGTCGGCATCAACGCCGCCGGCAAGCCGGTCGTCCGGGACATCGAGAGCGTCCCCCGGCCCGACGGATCCGACGTCGTGTTCCACACCCTCACCCGGATGGGCAGCGTGTACGTCGTGCCCAACGACGCCCTCTCGTTGCTCGGCAACGGAGTGCTCGACTGGGGGCTGTTCGACCTGACCAAGCTGGCGACGCTCGTCGCGTCGGGCCGGGTCGGCGAGGTGCCGGTGCTGGTCACCTACACCGGCAAGGCCGCGGCCGAGCAGGCGCGCAGGGTCGCCGGGGCGACCGACGGCAAGGCGCTGCGGAGCATCAACGGCCGCTCGATGGCCATCGCCGGCGACGGCCGCTGGTGGCAGGACGTGCGGGGCAAGACCGCCCCCGGCGCCGCCGCCGCCCGGGCCGCCGGTTCCCTGACCGGCGTGAAGAAGGTGTGGCTGAACGAGCTGGCCCGGATCAGCCTGGAGTCCTCCGTACCGCAGATCGGCGCGAACATCGCCTGGAGCCGCGGGTACGACGGCACCGGCGTGTCGGTGGCGGTGCTGGACAGCGGCATCGACCCCAACCACCCGGACGTGGCCGGCAGGATCGTCGAGCAGATCGACTTCAGCGGCAACCCCCAGGGCCCCCGGGACGGGCACGGACACGGCACCCACGTGGCGGCCACCATCCTGGGCACCGGAGCGGCGTCCGACGGGCTGCGCAAGGGCGTCGCCCCCGGCGCCCAGCTGCGGGTCGGCAAGATCTGCAACGACGGCGGGTCCTGCGCCCTCGACGCGATCATCGCGGGTATGGAGTGGGCCGCCCACTCCGGCGCCAAGGTGGTCAACATGAGCATCGGTGGCAGCGCCACCGATGGGACCGACCCGATGAGCGAGTCGCTCAACCAGCTCAGCCGCGACACCGGAACGCTGTTCGTGGTCGCGGCCGGCAACAACGGCCCGCAGAGCGGGACGGTCAGCGCCCCGGGCGCCGCCGACGAGGCCCTGACCGTGGCGGCGGTCGACAAGGAGGACGCGATGGCCGACTTCTCCAGCCGCGGTCCCCGGGTCGGCGACGGCGCCGCCAAGCCGGACATCGCGGCTCCGGGCGTCGCCATCGTCGCGGCCCGCGCCGCCGGCACGGCGATGGGCACCGTGGTGGACGAGCACTACACCACCGCCAGCGGCACCTCGATGGCCACCCCGCACGTGGCCGGCGCCGCGGCCCTCATCGCCCAGCAGCACCCGGGCATGACCGGCCAGGAGATCAAGGCGTTGCTGATGGGCACCGCCACCGACCTGGGGCACGACGTGTACGCCCAGGGCGTCGGCCGGGTCAACGTCGGCACCGCGGTCGACCCGACGATCATCGCGGCCGGGAACCTCAGCTTCGGTCGGCTGGCCTACCCGCACTCGCCGCAGGTCAAGAAGGTCACGTACACCAACCACACCGACCAGCCGATCACGTTGAAGCTCACCACGTCGATCTCCTCCGGCGACCGGCCCGCTCCGGCCGGCCTGTTCACCCTCAGCGGCGACGAGGTGGTCGTGCCTGGCAACGGATCGGCCGAGGTGGCGGTCACCGTCGACGGCCGGGTGCTCGGCACGGACGGGGTCTTCGGGCGCTACACCGGCCTGCTGAACGCCCACGACGCGACGGGCACGCTGCGGGCGACCACCCGGGTCAACACCTTCCTGGAGCCCGAGCGGTTCGCGCTGACCGTGAACGTCGTCCCGCCCACGGGCGCCACCACCGTCCGGTACGGCAACGCCGTCTTCCTGCCGGTCGACGACCAGGTGCTGCTGCACGACGGCCCGGTCGGCATGGACGGCGCGGAGACCATGACGGCGCCGCTCTTCGGTGGCGTCTACTCGGCCGCCGTCGCGGTGGAGTGGCAGGACCGGGCCGGCGAGTGGCACACCGCCATCCCGGCGGTGGCGGAGGTGCGGCTGACCAAGGCCACCACTGTCACGCTGGACCTGCGCAAGGCCAAGCCGGTGCGGGTGCAGGCGCCCGTGGCGACCGAGACGTACGACGCGTACAGCTACTTCGAGCGGCTCTCGGCGACCGGCGCGTGGGGGATGACGGCGGAGCTCCGGGCCGGATACGGCGCCGACGAGCCGAACTGGTGGGCGCTGCCGACCGGCAAGGTGCGCACCGGCACCCTCGCCCACGACACCTACGGCGTGCTCACCACGCCGACGGTCACCATGCGGGTGGTCGGTGCCGGTCCCACCTTCGGCCTGCCCGCCCGCTACCACACCCCGGACGCCTCGATCCCCGTCGGGCAGCAGCAGTGGCAGGAGAACGAGACGACGGCCGGCCGGGACATCAGCGTCGCGGTTCCCCGGCTGCCGACCCGCGGGACGGTGCCGGTGGTCCACGCGGGCACCGGGTCCGCCGCCGACCTCGCCACGGTCGACGCCCGGGGCAAGCTGGTGCTGCTCACGCCGACCGACATCTGCGAGACGACCTGTGACTTCCCGCGCCTGCGGGACGAGCGGGTCGCGGCGGCCGCCACGGCCGGCGCCGTCGGTGTACTGGTCGCGGCACCGGGCCTCACCTCGCTGGGCGCCGTTCCCGCGCAGAGCACCCAGTGCGCGGACGGGCCGCAGAGCTGCCCGGCCGTGCAGCCGTACGCCGCGCTGCCGATCGTGTCCGTGCCGTACGCCGAGGCGGACCGCCTGATCAGGCGGCTCACGGCCGGCTCGCGCAACGTCCAGGTCGTGCTCGGTGGCAGCGTCACCCCGACGGTCTACAGCGCCGCGTTCGGCACCGACGGCCAGATCCCGTCGAACCTGCCGTACCGGGCCAGGACGAGGGACTTCGACCGGGTCGACCACTACTTCCACGCCGACCGGCCCGGCGAGGTCACCGACCTCACCTGGCTGCAGCAGGCGAAGTCCGGTGCGGCCGGGTACGCCCTGAACCTGCCGCTCACCACCACCCAACAGACCCTGACCACGTTCGTGAAGCGGCAGGGCGACGCCATCAACCGCTACGGCACCGGGTGGGCCGAGCACGCCGGAGCCGGCATTCTCGGTGCCGGCGGCAGCGAGACGCAGGACGTGGTCCTCGGCGGCCGGAACAAGCTGCACTGGAACACGGGGCCGACCGTGCCGGGGGCGGTGCCGCAGGTGCGGACCAGGTCCGGCTTCACGGTCGAGACCGGCATGCTCTGCTCGGGTTGCCGGCAGGGTGACACCTTCTACCCGACCTTCTATCTCACCGGCAGCGGCGGGGCCCGCCAGGCGATGATCGGCATCGTCAACGACACCGGTATCGCGGAGGTCTACTTCGGATCTCCGGCCTGCGAGGCGCCAGCCTGTGACTTCAGGCTGCTCGACCAGTCCGGCGACGAGATCGAGCGTCGCCTGCAGCGGGTCACGTTCGGTTTCGGCAGCACCGGCAACACGCCGGATTCCATCCTCGGGGGTCGGCGATGACCGTCGACACCGGTAAGGAGACCAACGCGATGAACACGAGTGTGCCGTCGTCGCGGCGCCGGAAGGGGACCGTCGCGGCGCTGGTGACCGCGGCTGTGTTCGCCCTCGGCTGCTCCGTCGGCGGGGACGTCGTCGGCTACGACCTGCCGGCGGAATCGGCCCGGTACACGTTCGAGGCGGAGACCAACGGGGTCAGGACGGTGTGGGAGTACACCTCCGACAAGCCGACCGAGGGGGACTCCCCGGAGTCGCAGCCGTGCATGGGCGACGTGCTCGGCGGCAACGAGAGCGCCTGCCGGCCGGAGCCGCTGATCTTCCTGCGGTACGACCTCGGTCTGGCCCTGGACAACACGGCCCGGGCCGGGCGCGCCCACCGGATCACGGTGGTCGGCTACTACCAGGAACGGCTCACCGCCCCGCCCACGGTGACCACGCTGCGGGTCGAGGCCAGCTTCGACGGTGGCCAGAGCTGGCACCCGGCGACCACCCGGGCCGCCGGTAGGAACACCTTCACCGCGGAGATCAAGCACCCGAACCGGGAGCAGGCCGCCGAGGGCGTCGGGCTGCGGATCACCGCGACCGACAGCGGGGGCAACACGGTGAAGCAGACCCTTCCCACCGCGTACCGGCTGCGCTGACGGGCGCTGCCGAACGGGTGAACCCGGGTCGCGGCCGGGGCGGGCGAGAACTCCCGCCCCGGCCGCACGCCGTGTCCACATCGGTCGCCGGTCCGACCGGCCCGGGCCCGGACCGGGCCGGTCGGCCGCGACAGGCGTAGGACCCGCCGCCGGAAATGTTTCGCCACTCGTCGGATGAACGGCCGTGGGGTGCCCCGTAGCGTCGATGCAATTCACCCCGCACCCGGCCGGCCACTCACCGTGATCACCGGGCGCGGGCGCCGCCGACGAGCGCGGCGGACCGCCGCGGCGGTCGTGAGCCGGCGCTCCATGCTGTCTTTCCAACCCCCGAAGGGAGCAGCGGTGCCCCTCCGTTCCGGTCCATCGCGCGGTCGCCGAAACACCGCGATCCTGCTGTCCACGACCCTCGTCGCGGCCCTGACATCGCTCACCGCGACCCCCGCCGGCGCCGACCCGGACCTGGCCGAGCCAGCGAGGCCGGCCTTCCTCACCGGCCCCACCGACGGTGCCCCGACCGAGATCGCCATGGCCTACCTGCGGGCGCACCCGGCCGAGTACGGCGTGCGCGCCGGCGACCTCACCGACCTGGCGGTGGCCTCCAGCTACACCAGCCGGCACAACGGCGTCACCCACGTCAACCTGGCCCAGCGCTACCAGGATCTGGAGGTCTTCGGCGCCACCGCCACTGTCAACGTGGCCCGCGACGGCAGCGTCGTCTTCGTCGGCGACAGCCTGGTCACCGGCCTGTCCGACAACCCCTCCGGGACCGCGTCCCTGGATCCGGTCGAGGCGGTGGCCGCGGCGGCCGACGGCCTCGACCTCGCCGACCCGGCCAACGCGCGGGTGATGAGCCGCGCCGGTGGCCCGGCCCGGCGCACCGTCGTCTCCGGCGGCGGCATCTCCGACCAGCCCATCCCCGCCCGGCTGGGCTGGCAGCCCACCGCCGACGGGCTGCGGCTGGCCTGGCAGCTGGTGATCGACGACGCCACCGACGTGCACCTGTGGAACGCCACCGTGGACGCCGAGACCGGCGAACTGCTGGGCGCCGACGACTGGACCCACCAGGACGCCCCGGCCGACCTCGCCGCCACCCTCGGCCGCCGGGAGGCCCCGGCCACGACTATCGCCACCACGAGCATCCCGGCCGCCCGGGTCAGCCCGCCGAACCCGGTGGCGGACGGATCGAGCTACCGCGTCTTCGAGTTCCCGAAGGGGGACCCGAACGACGGCCCGCAGACCGTGGTGACCAACCCGGCGGACGGCACCGCGTCGCCGTACGGCTGGCACGACACCGACGGCGCCCCGGGCGCCGAGCACACCACCACCCGGGGCAACAACGCGCACGCCTACACCGACCGGGACGCCAACAACCAGGTCGACCCGGGCAGCTCCGCCGACGGCGGCGCCACCCTGACCTTCAACTTCCCGGCCGACCTCAACGAACACCCGCAGACCTACCGGCAGGCAGCGGTGGTGAACCAGTTCTACTGGTGCAACATGGTCCACGACCTGACCTACCGGTACGGCTTCGACGAGGCGTCCGGGAACTTCCAGGTCAACAACTACGGCCGCGGCGGCACCGGCGGCGACGACGTGCAGTGCGAGGCGCACGACGGGTCCGGCCAGAACAACGCCAACTTCTCCACCCCGGCGCTGGACGGCGGCCGCCCGCGCATGCAGATGTTCCTCTGGCCGGGCAACCAGTTCGGCCTGCCGAACGCGGTGACGATCGACGCCGGTTCCGCCGCCGGCACCTACGAGGCGGAGTACGCGCGGTTCACCCCCGCGCCGACCAGCGCCGGCTTCACCGGCCAGCTGGTACCGGCCGACGACGGCGTCGGAACCACCGGTGACGGGTGCACCGCCTACACCCTGCCGGCCGGGGCGATCGCCGTCGTCGACCGGAGCAGCGCGTGCAACTACCACACCCAGGTGGTCAACGCCGAGGCCGCGGGCGCCACCGCGGTGGTGGTGGTCAACAACGTCGCCACCGCGCCGGTGGTGATGAGCGGCTCGATGAACCCGGCGGTCGGCATTCCGGCGGTCATGGTGAGCCAGGCCGACGGCACCGGCATCAAGGCGGGACTGCCGGCCACCGGCCGGGTGCACCGCAACCTGGCCCGCCCGGCGATGCGGGACGCCTCGTTCCGCTCGGAAACGATCTTCCACGAGTACGGCCACGGGGTCTCCAACCGGCTGACCGGTGGCCCGACGGTCAACTGCCTCACCGGCAACGAGCAGATGGGGGAGGGCTGGAGCGACTTCCTCGCGATCGTCTCGCTGCTCAACCCGGCGATCGACGATCCGGAGCAGGCGCGCGGCTACGGCCAGTACGCGCTGTTCCAGGACAGCCGGGTGGGCGGCGGGATCCGGCCCCGGCCGTACTCGCGGAACATGGAGATCCAGCCGTTCACCTACGACAGCATCAAGACCGGCGGCTGGCTGGACGGCACCTCGCTGGCCGCACCGCACGGCATCGGCCACGGCTGGGCCGCGATGCTGTGGGACCTGACCTGGAACCTCGTCGACCGGCACGGGTTCAACCCGAACGTCTACGAGCCCTGGCACACCGGCGGCAACAACCTCGCCCTGCAACTGGTCATCGACGGCCTCAAGATGCAGGGCTGCGGCCCCGGCTTCGTGGTCGGCCGCGACGCCATCATCGCCGCCGACGCCGCCCTCACCGGTGGCGAGAACGCCTGCACCATCTGGGCCTCCTTCGCCCGCCGCGGTCTGGGCCACAGCGCCGTCCAGGGCACCACCAACCGGGACGACAACACCGAGGCGTTCGACACCCACCCGTCCTGCCGCGGTGACTTCCTCGACCGGGCCGCACAACCGGCTCTCAACACCGTCGTCGCCGGCGACGCCGTACCGATGCGGTTCAAGCTCGCCGCCAACCGGGGCCTGGACATCCTGGCCAGCGGCTCGCCCTACTCCCGGCTGGTCGACTGCGACACGCTCCGCACCGTCGGCCCGGACGGCGCCGTCACCCCCCGACCGACGCCGGTCGCCGCCCGCAACCCCGGCGGGTCGGCGATGTCGGTCAACGCCAACGGCCAGTACAACTACCCGTGGAAGACCGACCCGTCCTGGGCCGGCACCTGCCGCGAGTTCGTCCTGACCCTCGACAACGGATTCCAGTACCGCGCCTACTTCGCGTTCACCGGCTGAGCCGTAGCCGCGGCACCAGCCGGCCCCCGGAGGGAGCGCCCGACCACGGGCGCTCCCTCCGGCACGCGCGCTCACGGCGCCAGGTCGGTCCGCGCCACGCCGCTGGCCGGGTCGTACGGGTAGGAGAGGTGCTGGTGCACCATCAGCCAGGCGCCGCCGCGCCGGGCGAAGACCCGCGTGCCGCGGGACCAACTGTCCACGGCCGGGCCGGCGGCCGGCCGCAGCTCGACGCGGTTGAGACCCCAGGCGACGGCGAGGTCACCGTCGACCAGGATCGCCAGGTCGGGCACGTCCCAGCGGACCGCACCGTCGCCGGCGGCGTCGAGGCCGGCGGCGCAGACCTCGCGGACGGCCTGGACGCCGACGTACCGCAGGGGCTGCTCGTGCTCGTACGAGACGACGTCGTCGGCGATGGCGGCCATCAGGGCGTCCAGGTCCTTCGCGGCGGTGCCGTCGAACCACCGCTGGTGGAGCCGACGCAGCTCCCGCTCGGCGGCGGCGCGCGGGCCGGCCGGGCCGGCGGTCGAGTCGACGTTCGGGAAGGAGTGGTGCTCGTGGCTGACGACCCACCGGCCCGCCCGCCTGCGCAGCCCGAGCGTCAGCCGCAGCCGGTTGTCGGGAGCGGCGGCGAGGTCGGCCGGGGTGCCGCAGCGCAGCAGGGCGTACGCGAAGGCGACCTCGTCGCCGGCGGTGACATCCAGCTCCTCGATCTCGAAGGAGGCGCCCTGGGCCTGCCACCGGAAGAACGGCGGCCAGGTCTGCCGGTACCCGTCGAGGCCACGCACGCCCTCGTAGGGCGGCGGCACGTCGAACATCACGATGTCCTCGTCGTGGTCGGCGAGCACCGTGGCGAGGTCGCCGCGGTGGACCGCGCCGGCCCACCGCTCGATCAGGGTGCGGATCTCTTCCTCGTTCGTCGGCATCGTCGGCCCTTCCGGTCGGTGTGTCCGTCAGGACTACAACCCCGGCCGGGGCGGAAAGTCATCGCGCGCCGGAGACCTCCTCGCCGGGCAGCTCCGCCGGCAGGCCGTGGGCGGGCAGGTGGGCGTCGAGGAACGAGACCACCTCGGCCACCCGCCGGCCGCGCAGGACGAGCAGGTCCAGCCCGGCCGGAAGGTACGCGCCCCGGTCGTCGTCCCATAGGTACGTACCGAACGCGAGCTGCCCGTTCGCCCGGGCGGGCAGGAACCGCCAGCGGTGCCGGCCGGCCGCGTCGAGCAGGAAGCCGCGGATCCCGTCGCGCCCCTGGTACCAGGCGCGCAGCGGCGGCATCGAGTACCGCGCGTCCTCGGTCAGCATCGCCACGATCGCGTCGACGTCGCTGGTCTCCCACGCGGCCACGTACCGCTGGACCAGCTCCCGCCGGGCCGCGTCGCCGAGGGTGTCGAGGGTCTGCTGCTGGCTGGCCTCGGGAAGCAGGTCGGCCAGCACCCGGCGGGCGCGCTGCAGCGCGCTGTTGACCGCGGCGACGGTGGTGTCCAGCAGATCGGCGGCCTCGCTGGCCCGGTAGCCGAGGACGTCGCGCAGCAGCAGGGCGGCGCGCTGCCGGGGCGAGAGGTGCTGCAGGGCGGCGACGAAGGCCAGCTCGACGCTCTCCCGCGCGACCACCTGGGCCTCCGGGGTCAGCCGCGCGGTCCAACCCATCAATCGATCCGGGTACGGTTCCAGCCACGCCGCCTCCGCCAGGGGCGCGCCCTCCGGGCTGAGGTCGGTGGGCAGTTCCCGCCGCCCCCGGCGCTCGATCAGGGTGAGCGACCGGTTCGTCGCGATCTTGTACAGCCACGGCCGGATCGCCCCGTCGTCGGCCAACCGGTCGAGGCTGCGCCAGGCCCGGTCCAGGGTGTCCTGGACGGCGTCCTCGGCGTCGTGCACCGAGCCCAGCATCCGGTAGCAGTGCGCGCGTAGCTCGTCGCGCAGCGGGCCGACCAGCCGGCCGAAGGCGTCCCCGTCACCGGCCCGGGCCGCGGCCAGCGACTCCGCCACCGCCGACCCGTCCGGCGGACCGGGCCGGTACCCACGATCCTCGACCTCGCCCACCACCGCACGCTAGCGCGGCCGGACCGGTCGTGGCACGGGGGAGTACCGGTCACCTTCGATCCGGAAGACTTCCAAAACTTCCGGTAGCTCGGCCTCGTGGTGATCGCTGAACCTGACGTTCCACTGTGCGTCGCCGTCGGGCGACGCCGCATGATGCCGCTTCTACCAGGGAGGATACCGTTCAGACGCTTGCCGAGCCTCAGGAGAGCCTCCGAAACATTTCCGAGAAATGTTGACACCCCTGCGGCGCCGAATCGATACTGTCGCCATCGATAGACCTCGACATCTGTCGATCCGGGTCACCCAACACGACCTGGTCCGCCGGTCGTCGACCGCACGGCGACCGGTCAACCCCCACCACGTCGTACGACGTCGACGCGCGGTGGCCGCCACCCCGACCGCCGGCCGCCGCGCCCGGGTCGTACCAGGCTGCCTGGCCTCCCCGCCAGCCACCACGAGGAGGAAGCACGCTCATGAACGACGTCCCCGTCCGACCGCCGCAACACCGCCGAGGCCGCCTCAGAATGCTCGTCGGCGGTGCCTGCACCGTGGCGCTCGTCGTGGCCACCACGATGCTGCCCACCGCCGCCAGCGCGGCCGTGACCTCGAACCAGACCGGCACCCACAACGGCTACTTCTACTCGTTCTGGACCGACAGCGCCGGAACCGTGTCGATGGAACTGGGCTCCGGCGGCAACTACAGCACCTCCTGGCGCAACACCGGCAACTTCGTCGCCGGCAAGGGCTGGAGCACCGGAGGCCGCCGGAGCGTGACCTACTCGGGCAGCTTCAACCCGTCCGGCAACGCCTACCTGACGCTCTACGGGTGGACCCGGAACCCGCTGGTCGAGTACTACGTCGTGGACAACTGGGGCACCTACCGGCCGACCGGCACCTACAAGGGCACCGTGACCAGCGACGGTGGCACGTACGACATCTACCAGACGACCCGGTACAACGCCCCGTCCATCGAGGGCACCAGGACCTTCAACCAGTACTGGAGCGTGCGGCAGTCCAAGCGCACCGGTGGCACCATCACCTCCGGCAACCACTTCGACGCCTGGGCCAGCAAGGGCATGGCCCTGGGCAGTCACGACTACATGATCCTGGCGACCGAGGGATACCAGAGCAGCGGCAGCTCCAACATCACGCTGGGCGGCTCCGGCGGCGGCGGTGGAGGCGGCGGTGGCGGTGGCGGTGGTTGCACCGCGACACTGTCGGCCGGTCAGCAGTGGAGCGACCGGTACAACCTCAACGTCTCGGTCTCCGGCTCCAGCACCTGGACCGTGACGATGAACGTCCCGTCCCCGGCCAAGATCATCGCCACCTGGAACGTCAACGCCAGCTACCCGACCGCCCAGCAACTGGTCGCCACGCCGAACGGCAGCGGCAACAACTGGGGCGTGACCATCCAGCACAACGGCAACTACACCTGGCCGACGGTCTCCTGCGGCACGGGCTGACCCCGAGCCGCACCATCGCCCGGTGGCGCGCCGGACCACGATCCGACGCGCCACCGACGGTGCGGCCGCCATCGACGGTGAGTGCCGTCAGGTCCCCGACGTGAGCATGGTGACCTCCATGATCAGCACGCCGGTCGCGGCGACGGCGGCGAGGCAGTGGACGAGCGCGTCGGTCGGCGTCTCCTCCTTGCCGAACACCTTGCCCAGTGCCAGCAGGATCGTCATGACGGCGGCGAACGGGCCAGCGACAGAGATGACGACGAGAACGGTCTCGTACAGGTTTTCGGCTGTGTGGTCGAGGCCCAGCGCCGCGACTCGGGGTGCGGTGTAGATCGCCATGACCCCGAGGACGATGGTGACCACGCCGGCGCGCAGCACGTCGTCCACGGGGACGGCTGGCTTCGCCGCTTCTGTGTGGTTCCCGGACTGCCGGCGTCCCTGGGACACCTGGATCACCGCCGCCGTGCTCTGCACCAGCGCCGCCACGATCACCAGCCACTGCACCCAGGACGCGTCCGGCGACACCCTCGACCTCCCCGTCGGCGGACCGATGCCCGTCGTCGATCCGATGTGGACATCCTCGGGCATGGCGTCACGGTCCTGCTCGCCCGTGCTCACCGGCTCGGGCCGTGCATTCGGGACCCGGAGACCGGGCACGCCCCGTCTCCGGAGGTGGTCTACCGGTCCGCGAAGCCGCCGGCGGGTCGCGAGGCCCGCACCGGCACGACGTACCGGCTGCCGTTGGGGGCAGTGGCGGCTCGGCCCCTCACCGCCGCCCGAGGCGGGACTCGCGCGGGTTGCGTCCACCCGTCAAGGGTGGTCCGGCGGTAGCTCCAGGGTCCAGGTCTGGCCGGTCAGCTCCCGGCCGAAGCTGTGGTGCCGGTGCTCGTCGACGAGCCGGAAGCCGGCGGCCTGGTAGATGCGCCGTGCCGCGGTCAGGACGTCGTTCGTCCACAGCGTCAGCCGGCGGTAGCCGGCGGCCCGGGCGAAGTCGACGCAGGTGCTCACCAGGCTCGTGCCCAGGCCGTGCCCGCGCGCGGCCGGGTCGACCAGCAGGATGCGCAGCTTCGCCGTGTCCTCCGGCGCGTCCGGCCCGTCGGCGGCGACGCAGAACACGCACCCGACCCGTTTCCCGCCGAGTTCGGCGATCCAGCCGGCCTCCCGTACCGGATCGTGGCGGTCGGCGTAGTCGGCGACGATCCGGGCGACCAGCGCCTCGAAGGAGACGTCCCACCCGAACTCCCGCGCGTACAGCTCGCCGTGGGCCATCACCACCCAGCCCAGGTCGCCCGGCTGGTCCGCGCGGCGAATGCGGAGCTGATTCCGGCCGTCACCCGAGCGATCGCCCGGGGACGTGGCGGGAACCGGCTGGACCGGCACCGACATGGCTGCCTCCTCGACGCCGGCCGCCCGATCGCGGGCGGCACTGACACGACTGTTTCAGTATGGCAGCATGAGGAACCATGTCCACCGCCGATGCGCCGGAACGCGGCGAGGCGAACCCGTCGGCGCGCCACGTCGAGCTGCGGGAGGCCGCCTACCGGTACGTCCTCGATCACGGCCTGGGGGACATGTCGCTGCGTCCGCTGGCCACGGCGATCGGCTCCAGCCCCCGGGTGCTGCTGTACCTGTTCGGCAGCAAGGACGGCCTGGTCCGCGCCCTGCTCGCCCGCGCCCGCACCGACGAGCTGCGCCTGCTGCGCGGCCTCGACGAATCCGGGGAGGCGCCCGGCGACCTGCGGACGGTCGCCGGACGACTGTGGGCCTGGCTCGCCGCCCCGCAGCACCGGTCCCTGCTGGTGCTCTGGGTGGAGGCGTACGCCCGGTGCCTGGTCGAACCGGACGGCCCCTGGGCGGACTTCGCCCGGGCCACCGTGCACGACTGGCTCGACGTGCTCGCCCGCGCGCAGCCCGCCGCGCGGCGGGACACCGCGGCCGGCGCGGCGGAGCGCAGCGCGGTCCTCGCCGTCCTGCGCGGAGCGCTGCTCGACCTGCTCGCCACCGGCGACGTCGAGCGCACCACGGCCGCCGTCCGGCACGCGCTGGACCAGCGCTGACTCGTCCGGGGGGACTCTCCGGCCGCCGGCGCTCAGATCGGGAATCCGGATCACCCGGGCATCGCCGGCGTACCAGGATGTCATCGGGGGGTGAGACGTGCGGAGCCGGGACCGGGATGTGCGGCGGCTGGGCCGGGAGGCGTACGAGCGGCTCCGCACCTACGCCATCGTCGCGGTCCAGGCCGGGGTGGCGGCCGGGCTCTCCTGGTTCGTCGCGGCCGACGTGCTGCACAACTCGCAGGCGCTGTTCGCGCCGGCGGCGGCGATCGGCACCATCGCCGCCGCCCTCGGCAACCGGATCAGGCGGGCGGCGGAGCTCGTCGCCGGGGTGATCGTCGGGGTGCTGACCGGGCAGCTGATCATCGAGGTGATCGGGACCGGGCCGATCCAGACCGGCCTGATCGTGGCGTTCGCCATCTCGTCGGCGGCGGTGATCCGCGGCAACGGCGCCGTCATGGTGCACGCCGGCAGCACGGCCGTGCTGTTGGGCACGCTGTCCGCCGACCAGTCGCACCTGGCGGTGGCCCGGACCGTCAACGGGTTGATCGGCGGGGTGACGGCGATCGCCGTGGCGCTGCTGCTCATGCCGGCCAACCCGGTACGTGTCGTGCACCGGGCCGCCGGTCCGACGCTGGACATCTTCGCGCGCGACCTCACCGCTGTCGCCGAGGCGCTGGAGCAGCGTGACGTCCACCAGGCGGAGAGTGCCTCCGAGCACCTGGTCGCGGCGGAGGAGGAGCGGAACGCGACGCTCGAGATGATCGCCGCGGCCGCGGAGATCGCGGTGCTCTCGCCGTGGCGGTGGCGTCGACTGACCGTCCTGCGCCGTTACCAGCACGCCGCCGAGCACCTGCAACGCGCCTACGCCAACAGCCGGGAGATGGCACATTGGATCGTGTCGACGCTGCGGCAGCGGGAGCCGGTGCCGGCCAGCCTGCCCGCCGCCATCGAGCACCTCGGCCAGGCGGTGCGGCTGCTGCACCGCGATTTCCTCGCCGGCCGGGAGCCCGACCTCGCGCGCGCCCGGGCGCGGCAGGCGGTCGCGGACGTCGACCAGGCCTGCGCCGAGGACCTGCGGTTCTGCGGAAAGGTCCTGGTCACGCGACTCCGCCTGGTCATCAGCGAGGTGCTCCAGGCATCCGGCGTGCCGAAGGCGGAGGCGAACCAGCAGGTGGGGTTGGCGGCGGAGGCGAGCTGATCTCCCGATCGGCGGCGCGCCGCCCGGCTCAGAACAGCGTCGACGGCCCGACCGGGACCGGCTCGGGCAGCGGCGCCAGCTCGGGCAGGCGGGCCCGGACCTGGTCGTGGAAGCCGCGGGCCAGCTCGGGCGCGGCGGCGTTGTCCGGCGTGTGCACGAACACGGTCGGCGAGCGGCCCTCCCGCAGCCAGCCGGTCACCACGTCGAGCCACGGCCGCCAGCCCTCGATCGTCCGCGCGGGGTCGTCCCGGCCCAGGTACCGGACGATCGGCCGGTCGGTCAGCGCGCGGGTGCGCAGCGCCGTCCGCGGCTTGCGGGTCCACGCCTCCCGCTCCGCGTCACTGGTCGGCGGGGTGCGGAAGAAAGCGGTGGTGTCGAAGGGGATCCACTCCGCGCCGACCGTGGCGAGCGCCGCCTCCAGCGTCCGGGCCGCCCCGGCGTCGTCGAAGAACGCGGGGTGGCGGACCTCCACGGCGTACCGGTGGTCGGTGGGCAGCCCGCGCAGGAAACGGGCGAGCGAGGATACGTCGGCCGGGCCGAACGAGCCCGGCAGCTGGATCCAGAGCGCGTGCGTCCGGGGCCCGAGGGGTTCGACCGCGTGCAGGAAGGCGCGGAGTTCCTCGTCGGCGCCGGTCAGCCGGCGTTCGTGCGTCACCGTCCTCGGCAGCTTGAGCACGAACCGGAAGTCGGGCTCGGTCTGTCCGGCCCACGACGCCACCGTCTCCCGGGCCGGGGTCGCGTAGAAGGTGGTGTTCCCCTCGACCGAGTTGCACCAGCCGGCGTAGGCGCGCAGCCGCTCGTGGGCCGGCAGCGGGTGCGGCAGGTACCGCCCCGGCCAGGACCTGTGCGTCCACATCGCGCACCCCACGTGCAGCCGCATCCGGTCTCCCCCTCGACGCGCACCTGGCGCGGGACGGACCCGCGCCGACCGCACGGTATCCGGCCGGCCGGCCGCCCCGGCCGCCGGCTCCGCGCCCACCGGCCGGGCGGCCGCCACCGTCGCGCCCGTGCCCGATCCGGCGCCGCGACGGATCGCCGGCGGATCGGGCTTGTGGCGGCGTCGATGGACGCGGATACTCTGAGGCCACCACGTGCCGTACCCACGGGGGAGGTGGTGGGCGTGGCAGCCGCGGAGGCCTCTGTCACACACCGCGCGATGGACGGCCGGCGATTCCAGCTCACCGGCCCGCTCGACCTCAGCGCGCCGTTCACCTCGGTGGTCGAGGTGACCGTCGCCGGCCGGCTGCACGAGTTCACCGCCGGTTCGGTCGGCCTCGCCGACGACCTGGCGGCGGAGCTCGGCGTCACCGACTTCGACGAGGAACTCGCCTACCAGGGCGGCACCCTGCTGACCGCGCGGGTGCGGTCGCACGACCCGCAGATCCGGCTCGACGAGGAGCGGCTGGTGGCGGCCTGGCGCGGGCGCCGGTACTGCTTCCTCACCCAGCTGTACGGCGGCTCCACCGCCGACCTGCTCGCGGTGCTGCGGACCCTGCGGATCACCGAGCACGACGACGGCCTGACGGTGCGCCCCCAGCCCAGGGCGGGCAGCCGGTACGCGGCGCCGGCAACCGTGCTCAAGCAGGTGCCCGGCCTCGGCCTGCTGGACATGACGCCGCTGACCGCGGAACGGACCCGACAGCTGCCGTCGTGGCGGGGGCTGGCGACGGGCGCGGGCGAACTCTTCCGGGACACGCTGTCGGACGGCAAGCCCTACTTCGTGCTCGCCGCCACGGACGCCTGGGTGACCGTGCTGCCCCGCGCCGACACCGTGGTCGACGGGGTACCGGACCTGGTCAGCCGGTTACGCGTGCAGCTGGGCGGGTGAGGCGACGTGACGGCCCTGGTCGCCGGCGTCGGGGCGTACACCGTGCTGCTCACCCTGCTGGTCGCCGGCGGTGAGCACCTGACGCGGCCGGCCGTGCTGTCGGCGGCGCTGACCGCCCAGCGGGTGGTGCCCGCGCCGTCCGCCGTCGCGGCGGCGGTCATCGCGGCCGAGGGCCTGCTCGGCGTGGCCGGGGTCGTCGCGCTGCTCCGCGACGACGGCGGCCGGCTGCTCGGCCCGGTCCTCGCCGGCAGCGCCGCCCTCCTCGCCACGTACGCGGGCTACGGCTGGTACCTGCGGTCGACCGGACGGTCCGTCCCCTGTGGCTGCTCGCGGGTGGAGCTGCCGATGACCGGCTGGGTGGTGGCGCGCGCGGCCGTCCTCGCCGGGCTGGCGCTGACCGGGTCGCTGCTGTCCGGCGCGGTGGCGCCGCTGGCGCGCCCGGGCACCGAGCTGCTGGTCGTGCTGCTCGCCGCGGCCACGTTCACCGCGCTGCTGGCCCACCTGCCCGCCGCCATGCACGACCCGACCCCGGATCAGCCGCCCGCTCGGGTGGGACGAGGAGGCGTACCCGGATGAGTTTCCAGACCAGCGCGCTGATCCTGAGCTGGATCGCGATCCTGCTGCTGGCCCTCGTGGTGTCCGGCCTGGTCCGGCAGGTGCACGCGCTGAGCAACGGCGCCGCCGGCCGTCCCGGGTCGGTCGGGCTGCGGCCCGGGTCGGCGGCGCCCGGGTTCCGCGATCTGGCGCCGCCGTCCCCGGCCACCCTGGTCCTGCTCTTCCTGGACAGCGGCTGCGCCACCTGCCACCACCTGCTGGACGAGGTCGCCGAACGGGCAGCGCCCACCGACGTCGTGCTGCGGGTGCTCTACCGGCACGCCGCCCCGGCCGCCGCGACCGACCTGCCGGTCACCGTCCACACCGAGCAGGCCGAGCTGTTCGACCGGTACGACGCGATCGCCACCCCGTTCGCGGTCGTGGTCGACCCGACCGGGCGGGTCCGGCGATCCGAGCCGGTGGGCTCCCGGGCGGTGCTGCGACACCTGCTCGACCAGGTCGACCAGCCGTCCGGCACCGAATCCGGGCCGGCCGTCCACCAGATCCAGCGGGGAGGTGCGCGATGATCACTCTCGACGCGGTGCCGGCGCTGCGCGGCACCGATCCGGGTACCGGCGCCGCGCCCCGGCGCCGCCCGGCGGCGAGCCGGACCGGCAGCCGCCTCGGCACGTCCTGGGCGCTGTCCCGCCGCACGCTGCTCCAGGCCGGCACGGCGGTGGGGATGGCCGCGCTCAGCGTCTTCCCGGCCGCCCGCCGCGCCTACGCCGACGGGTACGACATCTACGGCAGCTGCCCGTCGTACGCCGCCGACCAGAACTGTTCCCCCGGCTGCGGGCCGAGCCCGATCTTCGCCGCGGCCTGCAACACCAGCGGCACGTACGCCGGTTTCCACCGCAACGACGGCACCACCTGGAAACTGCGGCCGAACCAGTGCTACGCCGGCACGTACGACGGTTGGCTGTGGCGCTACCAGGGCGCCTGCGGCGCCTGCGCCTGCTCGGTGGAGCGCCGCTGCCACGACGGGTACCGGATGACCAGCTCGGGCTGGGTCAGGTCGATCTGCCGGTGGAACACCGACTGCGGGTGCCTCAGCACGGTCGCCTGGCCCAGCACCCGCCGCGGCCAGTCCGGCCCGAACGTCTACACCGTGCAACACCTGCTGAAGGCGCGGGGCCACGCGGTCACCGTGGACGGGGTCTTCGGCAGCGGCACCGAGAGCCGGGTGAAGCAGTTCCAGACGGCCAACGGCCTCACGGCCAGCGGCGTGGTCGACGCCGGGACCTGGCCGCTGCTGGTGTTCACCGTGTCGAGCCGGGGGATCACGGTCCGCAAGACGGTCGGCACCGGCGGCCGGCCCGGCTCGGTGGTCGTCGCGCACTACCCGTACAGCGGTGACGTGGTCCGCGCCGTGCAGCGGCAACTGAACAGGCACGCGCACGGGCTGACCGTCGACGGGGTCTTCGGGTCGGCGACCGACGCGGCGGTCCGCGACTTCCAGCGGCAGAACGGGCTCACCGTCGACGGCGTCGTCGGCGAGAGCACCTGGCGCACGCTGACCGGCGGGGCGGTGTGACCGGTCCGCCGCCCGTACGACGGGTTCCGCCGCTGCGGCGCTGGGTGACCGACCCGCTCGGGCCCGTCCCGCTGCTCACCGCCGGCGCGGTCGTCGCCGCCGCGTACGGGCACGTGCTCACCTGGGCGGTGCTCGGCGGGCTGGCCGGCTACACCCTCTCCGGCTCGGTCTGAACCCGCAACAGCGCGTACGCGCTGGGCTCGCCCGGGCGGCGGGATCGGAATCCACAGGGCGCGCTGCTCGCCCTGTTCGTGGTCGGGCTGCTCGGCGGCGGCCTGCTCAGCGGGATGGTGCTCGGGCTGCTCTCCGGGCTGTCGGCACCGCTGCCGGAGCCCTGGCGGTACGCGGCCATCGTGGCGGTGGCGGTGCTGGGCCTGCTCCGGGAGACCCGGGTGCTGACCGTCCCGTTGCCACAGAACGCCCGCCAGGTGCCGCAGGACGTGCTGCGCCGCAACCCGCGGCGGGGTGCGCTGCGGTTCGGCTTCGAGCTCGGCACCGGGGTGCGGACCTACGTCTCGGCCACCGCCCCGTACGTGCTCGCGGCCGCGGTGCTGCTCGGCGGCCAGCGCCTGCTGGTCGCGGTGCTGGCCGGGGTCGGCTTCGGCGCCGGACGGGCCGCCACCCCGCTGCTGCGCCGCGCCTCCGGGGCCGTGGCGGGCTGGGACGCGGACCTGCGCTCCCGACTTCGCCCGATCACCGTCACCGGCTGCGCCGCCTTCGTCGCCGCGTTCGGACTGCTCCTGCTGCACCAGGTGTAGCCGCCGGCCGCTGCCCGGCCCCAGTCGGCGCGGGCCGCCGGCGGATGGCCGGCGCCGACCGGCGGCAGGTCCTCCCAACCCGCCGGCGGCCGGCCCGGCCGTCCGTTCGCCGGTCAGACCCGGGTGATCCGGACCGCGTCGGCGATGACGTAGCCGGTGCCGCTGGTCCACCGGCTCACGCCCACCTTGTCACCGTCGCCCCCGGCCAGGGTGAACACGCCCAGGGACACCCACTGGCCGCCGCCCTGCCGCTGGTTCACCCGCACCGTCTGGTTCCCGGCGGTGGTGGCCACGAGGTACGGGGTCGAGTCGTTGTAGCCGGCGTCGGCCGGATACCAGACCTCGACCTGGTAGCTGCCGGTCTCCGGCAGGTTCGCCCGGTACCAGGCGACGTCGCTGGCCGGGGTCGGCGCGGCGAACCGGTAGTCGGTGCCGAACCGCTGGCCGGAGTACGTCGAGGTGCCCCAGTTCGCGCTCGCGGTGAACCGTCCGGTGGTGGTGTTGTCGAGCGTGACGCTGAAGTCCTGCGGCGGCGGGGTGGTGCCGGTCGACACGTCGAGGTAGTCCCGGTCGATGTAGATCCGTACGCCGCCCCAGGTCTCGTAGCTGTCCCCGGTGTACTGGTGGATGCGCTGGTGGTTGGCGTAGTACCCGTCCGGGCAGTAGTCGCCGGCGTCGGTGTCCGCCACGCCGTTCCACCAGCCGAAGAAGAGGTGGTCGACCCGGGTGTAGCGGGTGTCGTGGTAGGCGCCGCAGAGGTCGCGGACGCCGGAGGAGCCGCTGGAGTACATGCCCGAGAGGTAGCCGAGCGTGTGCAGCCGCTCGGTCCAACCGGACAGGTACGACAGCACCGCCGCCTTGCACGCCTCGCTCGACGGGTAGTGCTCGATGTCGTTGTAGATCACGCTGCCGGCGGGGATGCCCAGCGCCTGGGCCGCGTTCACCGCGCTGGTCGCCCGGCTCGCCCCCTCGGACCGGGCCGTGGCCGGGTCGTAGGACATCTTCGGCGTACGGGTGCCGCACGGCGCCTGCTTGTCGAGCTCGATGGGGATGAGGCGCCAGCCGTTGTTGGTCTGGTTGGTCACCCAGGTCGCGGTGAGGTTGGGCTGGGCGCAGGAACGGCTGGAGCCGCTGATGTAGATGCCGACGGCGCGGTAGGGCGAGGAGGCGCGCCAGGTGTTCATCGTCGCCTGCGACGGGGCGGTGCAGGTGTCGAAGCCCTTGCCGAGGTAGGTGCCGGGCTGCGGGCCGGCCGCCGCCAACGGCGCCACCGCGGCCGGCTCCGCGGCGGCGCGGACGGCGTCCAGGGACACCGGCGTGGCGTCCGGACCGAGGCGGGCGGCGGCCAGCATCCGGCGGACCGCCGGCTCGGTCTCGGGCGTGTGGAACGCGGTGACGAGCACGCCGGCGTCGCGCACCGCGAGCCGGATGGATCCGTCGCGGGACACCAGGGGAGCCACGGTGGCCCGGCCGCGGGGTGCCACGGCGGTCTCCGCGGTGAGCTGTTCGGCGGTGACGGCGTCGATCGGCTCGACGAGCAGCCCCGCCGTACGCCCGGCCGGTCCGTCCGGACACCAGGGCTCGGCGCCCGGGTGTCCGAGGTAGACCGTGGGCCGGTCGAACCGGACGCACGCGTGGGGGTCGGTGGACAGGTCGACGACCCGCCAGTCGGCGGGTACCGGCACCCGGTAGCCGCGATAGCTGACGGTCCGGTCGTCGGTGGGCGTCGCCCAGGTCGGGGTGGCCGCCACCGTCAGGCCGACGAGGGCGGCGGTGAGGCTGGCCATGATCCTTCGAGTTCTCATCGGAGCCTCTCTGCGGGAAAATCCTTCGCGCACATTCGCGGTCGTGGCAAATTCCTACCATCCCCGGAGGATCAGCGCTAGAGACAGGCGTCGATGGGATCAGGCGTCGTGCGCGGGGGCCGTCACGGGCCCGCCGCGCGCCCGCCGCGCCGGACGGAGATCCGCAGCGCGTTGCACACGTCGAAGACGCCCGGCACGTCCCACGCCAGCTCGCCGGCGACCTGGCGGACGTGGGGGTCGGCCACGGTCCCGCTGAGGATCACCACCCGGTTCTGCACGGCGACCGCGATCTGCTGCCGGCGGGTGGTCCAGTCGGCGCTGAGCCGCTGCGCCACCAGGGCGGCCAGCCGCAGGTCCGGGGTCTGCTCCGGCTCGACCGGATGGAACGAGGGGTCGTCGGGAATCGGCCAGGGCAGCACCATCGATCCTCCGTGGCGTCGGCGGGTGGACGGGTCGGCGACGGCTGGCCGGGCCCGTCCGCACCGCCGGCCGGTCCGGCCGGCGCGGGCTCGCGCGTCGCGTTCGGCTACCACGGTGGGCGAGGTACGTGGAGGCGATCACGCGGTTTCACGACAGTTGTGTGACAAACCCGAGGTGGGTCGCGCCCGAGGTCAGGGTGGGCGGCCGCGGCGTTGCGGACGGGTTGGCGATCTGGTCGAATGATCTCGGCGGCGGTCCCCGGGATCCGGCCCCGACGGAGTCCGACGAGCCGCGAGCCGTGCGTACGGGCGCCGCCGGTGTCCGTCCGGGGCGATGGGCGGGTGACGATGCGGGTCGCGCTGATGGTGACGTGCCTGGCCGACACGCTGTTCCCCGCCGCGGCCACGGCCACCGTGCGGCTGCTCGAGCGGCTCGGCCACGAGGTGGTCTTCCCGGCGGAGCAGACCTGCTGCGGGCAGATGCACGTCAACACCGGCTACCTGGCCGACGCGCTGCCGTTGGTGCGGCGCCACGTGCGCACCTTCGACCCGTACGACGTGGTGGTGGCGCCGTCGGGCTCGTGCGTCGGGTCGGTGCGGCACCAGCACGCCATGGTGGCCCGGCGGGCCGGCGACGAACGACTGGCCAGCCGGGCGGAGTCGGTGGCCCGGCGTACCCACGAGCTGTCGGAGTTCCTGGTCGACGTGCTCGGGGTGACCGACGTGGGCGCGTACTACCCGCACCGGGTGACCTACCACCCGACGTGCCACTCGCTGCGGATGCTGCGGGTGGGGGACCGGCCGCTGCGGCTGCTGCGGCAGGTCCGCGGGCTGGACCTGGTGGAGCTGCCGCAGGCCGAGGAGTGCTGCGGCTTCGGCGGCACCTTCGCGGTCAAGAACGCGGACACCTCGACCGCGATGCTCGCCGACAAGCTGCGCCACGTCCTCGCCACCGGGGCCGAGGTCTGCACCGCCGGGGACTCCTCGTGCCTGATGCACATCGGCGGCGGGCTGTCCCGGCTGCGGGCCGGCGTCCGCACGGTGCACCTGGCGGAGATCCTCGCCGCGACCGAGGAGACCGGCGCCGCCGCCGACCCGACCCGGACGGCGGCACGGGCGTGAGCCGGACCTTCCTCGGCATGCCGGCCACCGCACCACGGGGCGTCGGTCACCTGCGTGGCGACGAGCCGTTCCCGGCCGCGGCCCGGCGCGCGCTGGCCGACCCGCAGCTGCGCCGCAACCTCGGGCACGCCACCACCACGATCCGGGCCAGGTCGGGCGCGGTCATCCGCGAACTGCCCGACTGGGAGCAGTTGCGCGCCGCCGGCTCGGCGATCAAGGCCGACGTGCTGGCCCGCCTGCCGGAACTGCTCGAACAGTTGGAGGCGGCGGTCACCGCCGCCGGCGGGACGGTGCACTGGGCCGCCGACGCGGTCGAGGCCAACCGGATCGTCACCGACCTGGTGGCGGCGACCGGCAGCGACCGGGTCATGAAGGTCAAGTCGATGGCCACCCAGGAGATCGGGCTGAACGAGGCGCTGGCCGCCGCCGGGATCACCGCCGTGGAGACCGACCTCGCCGAGCTGATCGTGCAGCTGGGGGAGGACCGGCCGAGCCACATCCTGGTGCCGGCCATCCACCGCAACCGGGCCGAGATCCGGGAGATCTTCCTGCGCGCGATGCCCGGCGTCGACCCGGCGCTGACCGACGAGCCGGCCGCGCTGGCCGCCGCGGCCCGCCGCTACCTGCGCCAGGCCTTCCTGACCACTCCGGTCGCCGTCTCCGGCGCCAACTTCGCCGTGGCCGAGACCGGCACCATCGCGGTCGTGGAGTCCGAGGGCAACGGGCGGATGTGCCTCACCCTGCCGGAGACCCTGATCACCGTGATGGGCGTCGAGAAGGTCGTCCCCACCTGGCGGGACCTGGAGGTCTTCCTGCAACTGCTGCCCCGGGCGTCGACCGGGGAGCGGATGAACCCGTACACCTCGATGTGGACCGGGGTCACCCCCGGCGACGGCCCGCGGGCGTTCCACCTGGTGCTGCTCGACAACGGGCGCAGCGCGGTGCTCGCCGACCGGGTGGGCCGGCAGGCGTTGCACTGCATCCGCTGCTCCGCCTGCCTCAACGTCTGCCCGGTCTACGAGCGCACCGGCGGGCACGCCTACGGCTCGGTCTATCCCGGCCCGATCGGCGCGGTGCTGTCGCCCCAGCTCACCGGCGTCGAGGACAACGCCTCCCTGCCGTACGCCTCGTCGCTCTGCGGCGCCTGCTACGACGCCTGCCCCGTGAAGATCAACATTCCGGAGCTGCTGGTCCACCTGCGGGCCGCACACGTCGCCGCCCGGCGCCGGCCGACCGCCGAGTCCGTCGCGATGGCCGCCGCCGCGTACGCCATGGACCACCCGGCGTGGTACGCGGCCGCCCAGCGCGCCGCGCGGCTCACCCGCCTGGCCGGCCGGCGCGGTCGGGGGCTGCCCCCGCCGCTGTCCGGCTGGACCATCGGCCGGGACCTGCCGGAACCGCCCGCGCAGTCGTTCCGGGACTGGTGGGCGCGGCGATGAGCTCCCGGGACCTGGTCCTCGGCCGGCTGCGGGCCGCCCTCGGCCCCGACCCCGCCGCCCCCGCCGACGTGCCGCGCGACTACCGGCCGGCCGGCGGGCCCGCCGACGTCGACCTGCTGGCGCGCCGGCTGACCGACTACCGGGCCACCGTGCACCGGTGCGCCGACGGCGAGGTGGCGCGGGTGGTCGACGAGGTCCTCGGCGGCCGGCGGATGGTGGTCCCGCCGGGCCTGCCCCGGCGGTGGCTGCCGGGCACGGTCGAGGCGGTGACCGACGACCGGCTCGGCAGCGCCCGGCTCGCCGCCGTCGACGGGGTGGTCACCGCCGCCGCCGTGGCCGTCGCCGAGACCGGCACGATCGTCCTCGACGGCGCGCCCGACCAGGGCCGGCGGATCATCACGCTCCTGCCCGACGTGCACGTCTGCGTGCTCCGCGCCGACCAGGTGGTCGCCGGGCTGCCGGACGCCGTCGCCCGGCTCGACCCGCGCCGGCCGCTGACCTGGATCAGCGGGCCCTCCGCCACCAGCGACATCGAACTCGACCGGGTGGAGGGCGTGCACGGCCCCCGGCACCTGCACGTGGTCATCCTGCCGCCCGGCCCGCCGTCCTAGCCGGCTCGTCGGTCCCGGACCGGCGGTGGCGCCGTCGACCGCCGGCCCGGGCCGACCGCTACGATCTTGCCCATGGCGTTGCTGCACCGGGCGGACCTGCGCCCCGCGAAGCTGGAACTGCTGGCGGCGTGGCTGCCGGGACGCGACTGGTTCCACGGGGAGCCGGGCGCCGACCTGGTACGGGTGGCCAGCTACCGGTTCGACGACCCGGCCGGCGAGGTGGGCATCGAGACGATGCTGGTGCGGGCCGGGGACGGCCCGGTCCACCAGGTGCCGCTCACCTACCGCGGGGCGCCCCTGGCCGGCGCCGAGCGCTGGCTCGTGGGCACCACCGAGCACTCGGTGCTCGGCCCGCGCTGGGTGTACGACGCCGCCGGCGACCCGGTCTACGCGGCGGCGCTGGCCGACGCCGTCCTCGCCGGCACCGGCCAGGCCGAGGAGTACTTCGAGGTCGACGGCCGCCGGGAGCCCCGTGAGGCGAGCATGGTGATCGGCACGAGCGGCGCCCCGGTCGCGGTGCCCGCCGTGGGGGCGGTCCGCGACGTCGTGGCCGGCGACCCGACGGTCATCGTCACCGACGCCGTCGAACTCGCCGTGCTGCGTCGGCTCGGCCCGGCCGAGCAGCGCGGCGGCACCGCGCTGACCGGTACCTGGAGCGGGCAGCCCACCCCGCTGCCGCTGGCGTACGCCTCGGTGCGCTGACGCCACCCGCGGCCCGCCGTCGCGGCGGGTCGGCGAGCGAGGCCGCTCGGCTCAGGTGACCACCGCCGGGCTGGCCGCCGGCATCGAGGCCACCCGGCTCGCGGGGCCGGTGTGGCATGTGGCTGCGGACACGCGGTGACCTCGGTCACGGGCTCCTCGGCGAGCCCGGCCCGGACCCGCGCCGACGAGCGGACACCCGGGTCGGCGTCGGTCGATGCGTCGCCGCCGACCGCGCCGGTCAGCGGCGTGGACGGGGCCGCCCGGGCCCGGTCGGTGGTCGTCCCGCCCTGGGCCGTTCGGTGGGGCCGGGTGGGAGTGACGTCGGCCTCGACCGCCGGAAACTCGGAAGCCGTTTGTCGGTGCGGCTCGTTAGTCTGCCTGCCGGACATCGCTCCGTCCGTCACACCGCGCGCGCCACACCGGCCCGGCGCCCGGCCGGCCGACGCCGGCCCTCAACGGGGATTCAGGAGACTTCGTGACACAGCAAACCATCGCGACCTCGGACAAGCTCGACGCCGCGGTCCTCAAGGTGGCCGGGGTGGTCGTGCTCGGCGCGATCATGTCGATCCTCGACGTGACAGTCGTCAGCGTCGCCCTGCCGACCTTCCAGCGCGAGTTCAACGCGTCCTACGCCGACGTCGCCTGGACCATGACCGCCTACACCCTCGCGCTGGCCACGGTGATCCCGCTGAGCGGATGGGCCGCCGACCGGTTCGGCACCAAGCGGCTCTACATGATCGCGCTGGCGCTGTTCACCATCGGGTCGGGGCTCTGCGCCACCGCCGACACGATCGGGCAGCTGATCGGCTACCGGGTGCTCCAGGGTCTCGGCGGCGGCATGCTGATGCCGCTGGGCATGACGATCATGACCCGGGCCGCCGGCCCGCACCGGATCGGCCGGCTGATGGCCGTCCTCGGCATCCCGATGCTGCTCGGCCCCATCTGCGGCCCGATCCTCGGCGGCTGGCTCATCGACACCGCGAGCTGGCACTGGATCTTCCTGATCAACCTGCCCATCGGCGTCATCGGCCTCATCTACGCCCAGCTGGCGCTGCCGAAGGACAACCCCGAGCCGTCCGAGTCGTTCGACTTCGTCGGCATGCTGATGCTCTCGCCGGGTCTCGCGCTGTTCCTCTACGGCGTCTCCACGCTGCCCGACGCCGGCACCTTCAGCGACACCGAGGTGTGGGCGCCCATGCTGGTCGGCGGCGCGCTCGTCGTGGCGTTCGTGCTCTACTCCTTCAAGCCGAAGCACCCGCTGCTCGACCTGCGGCTGTTCGCCAACCGCAACCTGACCGTCGCGACCGTGGCGCTGTTCGTGTTCATCATCGCGTTCATGGGCGCCGGCCTGCTGTTCCCGAGTTACTTCCTGCAGATCCGCGGCGAGTCGACCCTGGCCGCCGGCCTGCTGATGGCGCCGCAGGGGCTCGGCGCCATGGTGACCATGCCGATCGCCGGCACGCTGGCCGACCGGGTGCCCGTCGGTCGTACGGTGCCGTTCGCGCTCGCGCTCATCGCCGCCGGCTTCTTCGCCTTCACCCAGGTGGACACGGACACGTCCTACTGGCTGCTCTGCGGGTCGCTGTTCGTGATGGGTCTGGGCATGGGCGGCACCATGATGCCGATCATGACCTCGGCGCTGAAGACGCTGAACGCCCAGGATGTGGCCCGCGGTTCCACCCTGGTCAACATCCTGCAGCAGATCGGTGGCTCGGTCGGCGCCGCGGTGATGTCGGTGATCCTCACCAACGAGCTGAACGGCTCCCCGGTGATCCCGGGGGTCACCGACCCGAAGGGCGAGCCGGTGACCGAGGCCAGCCTCGCCATCGGCGTCCAGCAGCAGCCGGAGCTGCTCCAGCAGTTCCCGGTCGACCCGTCGCTGCTCCAGCGCGGCCTCGACTTCGCCGCCAGCTCCTTCGCCAGCACCTTCTGGGTGGCGTTCGTGCTGGTGCTGCTCACGTTCGGCGCGGTCGCGTTCCTGCCGCGCCGGCGGGAGCCGTCGCACCTGCTCGACGGCGAGCAGGGCGACGAGACCCGGACGCCCGTCGTCATCCACTGACCCACCGTCGGGCCGTCGGGGCACATCCCCGGCGGCCCGACCGGGTCGGTGGGCGGCGCGCGCGGCCCGGGTTCGACCGCCGGCCCGCGGCGCGGGCGCCCAGCCCGCGACGCCGGCCCCCGAGGGCCACCCGGGCGGCCGTGATTGGATGGCGGAATGCAGTTCACCGTGACAGACGTGCCGGAGCGGGAGCGTTTCGAGGCGCGGGACGAGGCCGGGGCGCTGGCCGGCCTGGTCACCTACCAGCTCAGCGGTGCCATCATCGCCTACACGCACACCGAGGTCGACCCGGCGTTCGAGGGCCAGGGCGTCGGATCGACCCTGGCCCGCGCGGTGATGGACGACGCCCGGGCGAAGGGGCGCACGGTCGTGCCGATCTGCCCGTTCCTCAGCGAATGGCTCGGCAAGCACCCCGAGTACGACGGCATCGTGGCCCGCTCGACCCGCAAGGTGAAGTAGCCCCGGCGGCCGAGCCGCGGGTGGCTCCGGGCTCAGCGCACCGAGAAGCCCGCCGGCAGGCCCCGCCGGCCGGTGGCGGCGAGCAGCAGCGGCCCCGCGACGCCGTCGGTGACGGTGAGGTCGGTGACCACCCGCGGCGCCTGTGCCGCGGCGGTCGCCGGCTGGCGGTCGACCTTCCGCAGGCGGGCTCGGTGGTGGGCCACGCGGCCGACCTTCGGGGAGGCAGCGGGGACGTCGTGGTGAGCCACCGGGGGTCCTAGCGCCAGGGGTCGAGGGCGTGCTTGCCACGGGTCTGACCGGCTGCGAGTCGCTGCAGCACCGCCGGCCCCTCGGCCAGCGGATGAACCTGAGGGGTGCCTGGCGGGTACACGCCCTGGGCGATGAGTGCCTCGATCTCGGCGAGTAGTCCCCGGTATATGGACGGGGCCGCGGCCGCCAGGGCGCCGATGTGCAGGCCCTTGACCTGGACCTGGTGGGTGAATACCAGGTCGTGCGTGCTGAGGCTGGCGTCGCCGGAAGCGGCACCGTACACGACGACGCGTCCGGTGATGGGTCTGGTGACCGACAGGCTGGTCGTGAACGTGGCGCGTCCCACCGACTCCAGGACCAGGTCCACACCGCCGGTCCGGCGGGTGATCTCCTGGGCCAGATCGGGGCGGCGGCCGTCCAGGACCTCGTCGGCGCCGAGCGCCTTGACGGTGGCGTGCTTGTCCGGTGACGCCGTGGCGATCACCCGCGCGCCGTAGTGGCGGGCGAGGCGGACAGCGGCCTGTCCCACGCCCCCGGCCGCGGCGTGAACGAGCACCACGTCACCCGTCTTGAGCTCGCCCAGTGGCTTCAGTGCCGCCAGTGCGGTTGCCCAGTTCAGCACCAGGCCGAGAGCTTCGGCGTCGCTCCAGCCGGAGGGGACGGGGAGTGCACCCGCGGCCGGCATCGTCATGTACTGCGCGAAGGCGCCCGGTCCAGTGCCGACGACGTGGGTGCCCAGGCGGAGCGGGCGGTCGATGTCCGGGCCGACGCCGACGATCTCGCCAGCGGCCTCGAAGCCCGCCACGTAGGGTGCCCGCGGGCCTCCTCCATAGGTGCCACAGCTCTGCATGACGTCCGCGAAGTTGACCCCGGCAGCGCCCACCCGGATCAGGTACTCGCCGGGTCCAGGGACGGGACGAGGCTGATCGGTCGTGAGGGTCAGATCCGTCGGCCCCCGACGCGACCGCTGGATGAGTGCCCGTACCGTCTGCCCGTTGGCGTTTCGCCGCTCGTCGATCTCCATGCGTCCGACCGTAGAAGCCTCACACTGACGTCAAGGTCAAGTCGCCGTCATCGGCCAACCCGGCGAGCCTCGCGCAGGTAACTGTCGAGAGCCGCCTGCTGATCGCTCAGACTGGCGATGCGTGCGGCAAGCCGATCGCGATACCTCTGCACCTCCTGCAGGAACTCCGCACCCATCGTGACCGCCTCGGCGTCGGCTTCGGCAGCGAGACGGGGCAGGACGTCCCTGATCAACCGCACCGGCAGCCCGGACTCCAGCAGTGAGCGGATGACGCGGACCCGGTCGATGGTGGACCGGCAATAGTCACGGTACCCATTGCCGCACCGGCCAGGGACGATCAGGCCCTCGTCCTCGTAGTACCGCAACGACCTGGCACTCACGCCGCTGGCTCGGGAGGCCTCGCTGATCCTCATGCCCGGAACCAACGTCCGGGCGGTCCACGGGCTTCCAGCCCCGGCGTCACAAGAACATGAAGATCCCGCTGCGGCGTCCACGACCTCCAGTCCCGCACCACCCGACCACCGGGGGCCCGCGGCCTGCCGCACTCCCGGGCGTACACCGAGGGCCTGCTCCGCCGGCGGAGCAGGCCCTCGGTGGGCTGTCAGGCGACCGAGGCGGGGAACCGTTCCCAGACCCGGTGCGCGGCCATCAGCCGTTGCACGGCGGTGAGCACGTCGAACCCGGAGTCACCGCTGACCACGCCGGGCGTGCCCGCGACCCCCGCCCGCTCCAGCACGGCGACACCGCCGTTCCACGCGCCGATCGCCTTCGCGTGCCGCCAGCCCTCCTCGACCAGCAGCAGCACCCGCGGATCCACGGCCACCGGGGCCGCCGCCCCGGCCTTGGCGTCCCGGGCCGGCAGCGCGTCCGGCGCGGGAGCCGGCGCACCGGCCAGCAGCAGCACGTCGAACTCGACCGAGCGGGCGGTGGCGAAGGTCCGCTGCACCGGCAGGCCGTCCACCGTGCCGCCGCGCGGCGCGATCAGCAGCGGCACCATGCCGGCGGCGAAGACCGCGCGCCGCACCTCGTCCACCCCGTCGAGACCGGCGGCCGGGTCCACCACGATCCCGACCGTCCGGCCGTCGGCCGGCCATTCCCGGCCGACCTGCGACAGCGCCGGGCTGGGCGCGACGTCGGCGAGGGGCACTGTCGGCTCCGGCGCGGGCAGCCCCAGGCCGGTGGCGACCTCCGCGCACAGCACCGGGTCGATGTTCGCCAGGCACTGCAGCTGGCGCTCCCTGATCGCCTGGTGGTAGCACCTGCCGAGCTCGAAGGTGTAGGCGCGGATGATGTGTTCCTTCTCCACCGGCGACATGCTCAGCCAGAACAGCCGGACCTGGCTGTAGTGGTCGTCGAACGAGACCGGGTTGGCCCGCACCTTGGGCGCCTCGGCCACCGTGACCGGCACGTCGACGAACGCGCCGTCGCCGTCACCGGCGGGGAAGGGGTTGCCGCCGTCGAGCGAGTTCGGCCGGTACGGCGCCACCCCCGCGTGCACGGCGTGCTGGTGGAAGCCGTCGCGGAGCATGTCGTTGACCGGGGCGTGCGGTCGGTTGACCGGGATCTGCGCGAAGTTCGGCCCGCCCAACCGGGTGAGCTGCGTGTCGACGTACGAGAAGAGCCGGCCCTGCAACAGCGGGTCGTTCGTGACGTCGATCCCCGGCGGCAGGTGGCCGGGGTGGAAGGCGACCTGCTCGACCTCGGCGAAGAAGTTCGTCGGCGTCCGGTTGAGGGTCAGCCGGCCGACCGGCTGCACCGGCGCCAGCTCCTCGGGCACGATCTTCGTCGGGTCGAGCAGGTCGATCCCGGCGAAGGTCTCCTCCGGAGTGTCGGGGAAGACCTGGAGGCCGAGTTCCCACTCCGGGTACGCGCCGGCCTCGATCGCGTCGTACAGATCCCGGCGGTGGAAGTCCGGGTCGACGCCGCCCAGCAGCTGCGCCTCCTCCCAGGTCAGCGAGTGCACGCCCAGCTTCGGCTTCCAGTGGAACTTCGCCAGCGCCGTCTCCCCGGCGGCGTTGACCAGCCGGAAGGTGTGTACGCCGAAGCCCTCCATCATCCGGTACGAGCGGGGGATGCCCCGGTCGGACATGTTCCACATCGTGTGGTGCTGCGCCTCGGTGTGCAGCGAGACGAAGTCCCAGAAGGTGTCGTGCGCGCTCTGGGCCTGCGGGATCTCCCGGTCCGGGTGCGGCTTGCCGGCGTGGATGATGTCCGGGAACTTGATCGCGTCCTGGATGAAGAAGACCGGGATGTTGTTGGCGACCAGGTCGAAGGTGCCCTCGTCGGTGTAGAACTTGGTGGCGAAGCCGCGGGTGTCGCGGACCGTGTCGGCCGAGCCGCGCGAACCGAGCACGGTGGAGAACCGCACGAAGACCGGCGTCTCCCGCCCCTTGGCCAGGAAGCCCGCCCGGGTGACCCGCTCGGCGGTGCCGTAGCCGACGAACACGCCGTGCGCGCCGGCGCCCCGCGCGTGCACCACGCGTTCGGGGATGCGCTCGTGGTCGAAGTGCGTGATCTTCTCGCGCAGGTGGTGGTCCTGGAGCAGCACCGGACCGCGCGGACCGGCCTTCAGCGAGTGGTCGGTGTCGCGCAGCCGCGCTCCCTGGGCGGTGGTGAGGAAGGCGCCCTGCTGGCCCTTCGCGGTGCTCGGCACCCCGGTCGGCGCACCGGTCGGCGTCCGGGTCTCCGGGGCAGCCTGCTCCTTCTTCGGCGGCAGCGGGTCGTGCGGCGTCGTCGGCTCCGCCACCGTCGGTGGTGCGCTGCCCGGCGCGCCGGGCACCTCCGGGCTCAGCACGTCACCCACCTTCTCGGCGGCGGCGGTGACGACGTCCTTGACGGCCTTGACGGGCTTGCGGGAATCCACTGGATGAGTCCTCCATGGAACGGCTACGGCGTGTGTTCGCCCTACCCCCGGCCGACCCCGCAAAACGCCTGCCACCGGGTCGCCGGTGTGATCCCGCCGGGCGCGCCCCGGTGGCCGCCGCGCCCCGCGCCCCGGCGTGCCGCCCGAACGCTGGCACAATGGCCGGACCGTCGACCCGGAGCGGGGTGGAGCGCCGATGACGACCGAGGGCCGCGTCCGGCCGAACGAGACCACCGTGCCGCTGCTGCACTGCGTGTCGCCGGAGGACCTGGAGTACGGCGGCTCGAAGCGGTTGGCGGGCCTGGCCCGTGTCCTCGACAACGCCCGGATCCTGCGCGAGTTCAAGAACGATGACCGGGCCGCCTTCCGGGCGCTCAACTCGGGGCTGCGCCGGCACGCCGGGACCGCGTCCCCGGTCGACCAGGCGACGGCGCTCGCCGCGCTGATCGAGCTGTCGGTCGCGCTCGGGGAACCGGAGCGCGTCCCGGACTGGGGCAGCCGGCTGCGGCGGCTCCGGTTGACCGCCGAGGAACTCCAGCGGGTGCGGGCTGCGGTCGCCGACCCGGCCCTGCTCGGGCCCTGGCTGCCCGAGGCGAGCTGACCAGCCGGGAGTCGCGCCGCCACTCGACCCGAGGAGACGTGGCGTCGCGGTCGGGGCGCGCCCACCGCCGGGTGGCCCGACGAGGTCGGCGACACCGCCCACCCGGGGCTTGACCTGAAGTTCGGTTCAGCTTCCAGGATCAGCGGATGACCTTGACACAGCGGCCCGTCCCGGCGCGGGGCGTCCGCAGCACCGCCGGCGCCGGATACCTGACCGGGCTCTTCGTCGACGCCCTGGGCTCCGGGCTCTACCTGCCCCTCACGGTGCTCTTCTTCCACCAGGTGACCCGGCTGCCGGTGGCGAGCATCGGCCTCGGCCTCACCCTCGCGGCGCTCGCCGGCCTGGCCGCCAACCCGGTCGCGGGCGTGCTCGCCGACCGGTTCGGGGCACGGCGCGTGGTCATCGCCAGCTACCTCGCGCGAGCGGTGGGCTTCGCCGCCTACCCGCTGGTCGACAATCTCGCCGCGTTCGTCGCGGTCGCCGCGCTGGTCGCCGCGGGCGACCGGAGCTACTACGCCGCCAACAGCGCGTACGTCGCGGACCTGGCGCAGGGCGCCGCCCGGGACCGGCTCTACGCGCTGGTCCGCACCGCCCGCAACGTCGGCTTCGGGCTCGGCGGGCTGTTCACCGCCGTGGCGGTGGAGTTCGCCGGGACGTCCGGGTACCACCTGGTGGCCGCCGGCAACGCGGCGAGCTTCCTGCTCGCCGCGGCGCTGCTCGCCGGCACCGGACGGCGGGCCGGCCGGGTTCGCCCCGCCGAGCGGGTACGCGCCGAGGCGCCGGGCCTGCTCGTGATGTTCGCCGGGTACCGCCGGGTCCTCGCCGACCGGCCGTACCGGCGGCTGGTCCTGGCCGAGCTGGCGTTCACCGTCGCCCACCAGGTCTTCCCGCTCGCCGTCCCGGTCTACGCGGCGGTGGTGCTGGACGCGCCGGCCGGCCTGCTCGGCGTGCTCTTCACCGTCAACGCCGTCCTCGTCGGCGCCGGCCAGCTGCCGGTGCTGCGTTGGCAGCGCACCGTACGCCGGACCCACGCGATGGCCTTCGCGGGCGTGGTCTTCATCGCCGGCTTCGGGGCCTTCGCACTCACCGCCCTGCTGCCGGCCGGCCCCGCCGTGACGGTCGGGCTGCTGGCCGCCACGCTGCTGTTCACCCTCGGGGAACTGCTGCACACCGCACCGTCGGCCTCGCTCGGCGCCGGCGCGGCGCCCCCGTCGCACCGGGGCCGCTACCTGGCGGTCTACCAGCTCACCTGGGCGATCTCGGCGATCCTCGCACCGGCCGGCGTCACCGGCCTGGTCACCGCGAACCCGCACCTGCTCTGGCTGACCGTGGCCGGCCTCGTCGCGGTGGCCAGCCTGACAGTGCTCCGGCTCGCCCCCCGGCTGCCCGCCGAGGCGGTCTGGCCGGAACCCGCCGGGGAGGGGGAGCGACGGCCCGCCCGGTCGAGCGTCCGGGTCGACGGTCGCCGACTCGCTCGTCGATAGCAGGAGCTCGCAGCGGCGCGCCGAGCCGCTGCCGGTCCGGCTAGCGGGCGGGGTGCGGCGCCGCCGGCGCGGCGGCGCGGGCGGCGTCGAGCCGGTTGGCGCGCAGGGGGTCGGCCAGCAGGGCGGCGAAGGCCAGCTCGGCCGCGCCGACCAGGGTCGCGTCGTCGCCCAGGGCCGAGACGGAGAGCCGCACCCGCTCGCGGGAGACCGGCAGCACGTTCTCCGAGATCCGCGCCCGCACCTGGGCGGCCGAGCCCCGGTACACGTCCCGCAGCATGCCGCCGAAGACGACCAGGCCGGGATTGAACAGGTTGATCAGGTTGGCCACGCCGATGCCCAGCCAGTCGCCGATCCGCCGCAGCGCGTCCCGGGCCGCCGGGTCGCCGTGGTCGGCGGCGTCGACCACGGCCCGGACCGCGTCCCGGCCGAACCACTCCGCCGGGCGGCCGGCCGCGTCGAGCAGGGCACGCTCGCCGACCTCGGCCTCCAGGCAGCCGCGGGAGCCGCACCCGCAGGGCCGCCCGTCGTACGGGTTCACCATCATGTGCCCGAGTTCGGCACCGTACCCGGCGTCGCCGTCGAGGAGTTCGCCGTCGACGATGATCCCGCCCCCGACCCCGACGTCCCCGTGCAGGTAGATCAGGTTGCGGACGCCGACCCCGGCGCCGCGCTGGTGCTCCGCCATGGCGCCCAGGTGGGCCTCATTGCCGACCAGCACGGGCAGGTCGAGGCCGAGCCGGCGGCCGAGTTCGGCGCCGAAGGCCTGATCCACCCAGCCCATGTCCGGTCCGAACCGGACCATCCCGTCCGAGGGCCGGATCATCCCGCAGTACGACGCCGCCACCCCGACGCAGACCGAGTCCGGCGGCGTGCCGTCGCGCAACTCGCGGCCGAGTTCGGCCAGCACCCCGACGACGACGTCCAGGTCGGCCCCGGCGCGGGAACGCACCGCGTCGCGCCGCTCGACGATCGTGCCGCCCAGCCCGACCCGCGCCGCTGTCAACCGGTCCACCGCCACGTCGAAGGCGAGCACGTGGACCCGGTCGGACTCCGGCCGGACCACCACCGAGGGTCGGCCCGCCCGGCCGGTCGAGGACAACCCGGACTCGCGGACCAGGCCCGCGGCCGCCAGGTCGGCGGTGAGCGCCATGATGGTGCTGCGGTTCAGCCCGGTCCGGCTGCCGAGGGTGGCGCGGGACAGCGGGCCGTACAGGTGGACGTGCCGGAGCAGGGCACCGAGGTTGCGCCGACGGATCTCCTCTGGAGCGCGTCCGTCGTCCCGCGTCTTCCGGCTCTTCAGCATCTAGAGAACCCTGGTCGGCTGGTGGAAACCTACCCGCCAAGATACGCGTCGCGTAAAGCGTTGACGATGGCCCGCCCCGAGCGGGCGGGCGTTGGCGCGCGACCGGCGACCGGCCGGGACGACCGACCGGCGCCGGCGCGGTCGCAGGGTGGCCGGCGGCCCGCTTTCCGGATCGGCTGTCCGCCCCGGCGGCCCTTGGCAGAGTGAGGGGGTGACGGACAAGGGGCCGAAGGTGGCGGCCGGCCGGATCCAGCTGGTGGGGGAGTCCAGCGCGGTCAGCCGGCTGGAACTCTTCCTCGACCTGATCTTCGTCTTCGCGTTCGTCACCGTGACGGCCCTGGCCGCCGCCGACCTGACAGTGGTGAACCTGCTGCACGCCGGGGTGCTGCTGATCCTGCTCTGGACCTGCTGGATCTCGTACGCCTGGCTCGGCAACGCGGTGCGGGTGGACCGGGGTGTCATGCCGGCGGTCATGTTCGGCCTGGCGGCGATCGTCCTGGTCATGGGGGCGGACCTGCAGGAGGCGTTCGCCGACAAGCCGGGCGGCCTGCCCGGGCCGCTGGTCCTCGTGGTCTGCTACCTGGCCATCCGGGTGGGCACGCTGCTGGTGCTGACCATCGTCGCCTGGTCGGATCCCGCCGAACGCCGCGGCCACCTGCGCCTGTGGCTGCCCCTGCTCGCCGGGGCGCCGGTGCTGCTGGCCGCCGCGCTGGTGCCCCGGCCACTCGGGGAGGGCAGCACGGCCGGGGAGTGGGTCCGCTTCGGTCTGCTGGCGCTCGCCCTCCTGGTCGACCACGGCGGGGCGATGGCGATGGGCCTGACCCGGTGGCCGATCTCCTCGGTGAAGCACTGGACGGAGCGGTTCCACCTGATCATCCTGGTGGCGTTCGGCGAGGTCATCATCTCGGCCGGCATGGGTCAGGGCGTCGGCACCGGCACCCCGGTCAGCTGGGGGGTGGTGGGCGGGGCGGTGCTCAGCATGCTGCTGGTGGGCGTGCTCTGGTGGACGTACTTCGACATCGCCCGGTTCGGCGCGGAGGACGCGCTGGAGCGCGCGTCGGGCCGGGCCCGCGCGGCGCTCGCCCGGGACGCGTACACCTTCCTGCACCTGCCGATGATCGCCGGCCTGATCCTGCTCTCCCTCGGGCTCAAGCACACCTTCAACGGCCTGGCCTTCGAGTCCATCCGGCACGAGTCCGGGCTCGGCCTGTTCGCCCTGTACGGCGGGGTGGCGCTGTACCTGGTCGGCCTGATCGCGTTCGAGCGCCGGGCGATGGGCCTGCTCGGCCGCGGGCCGATCACCGGCGTCCTGCTGGTGGTCGCGCTGGCCCCGGTGGCGGCGCACCTGCCGGTGGTGTTCGGTCTGGCGCTGCTGGCCGCGGCCGTGGTCAGCCTGGTGGTGCTCGACCGCACCATCTTCCGGGTCCGGCACCGGGCGCTGCACGGCGCGATCGAACCGGTCACCGAGCGGTTCAGCGGTGTCACCCCGAAGGAACTCTTCCTCGACCTGGTCTACGTCTTCGCCTTCATCCAGGTCACCGAACTGATGACAGCGGTACCGAACGCGCGCGGACTGTTCGAGGGGGTGGTGGTGCTGGCGCTGCTGTGGTGGTCGTGGTCCTGCTACGCCTGGCTGGGCAGCGCGTTCCGGGCGGAGAACGCCGTCGCCCGGCTGATGCTGCTCGGGGCGGCGGCGAGCATCCTGGTCATCGCCATCACCGTGCCGGTGGTCTTCGCCGACCTGCCCGGCGGGCTGTCCGGACCGGTGGTCTTCGTGACCGCGTACGGCGTCGTGCGGGCGCTGAACCTCGCCGCCTTCTGGATGATCACCCGGCGCGACCGGGCGTTCCGGCGCCAGCTGGTGCGGCTGGCGCTGCCGGCCGCCGTGGTGCTCGCCCTGCTCTACGCCGCCGCGGCCGTGCCGCAGACCTCGGCCGACCCGGACGAGTTCCAGCCCGTCCGGGCGGCGCTCTGGGTGGCCGCCATCGTGATCGACTTCGGCAGCGGATACCTGCTGAACGCGCGGCACTGGCTGGTCCGCTCCGCGGAGCACTGGGCCGACCGGTTCGGGCTGATCATCCTCGTCGCGCTCGGCGGCGCGATCGTCTCGACCGGGCTGTCGGTCACCAACCGGGCGATCTCCACGATGATGATCCTCGCCACGGTGCTCGGGCTGGTGCTGGTCGCGGCGCTGTGGTGGGCGTACTTCGACGTCGACGCCACCACGGGTCAGCGCCGCGTGCAGAGCCTCAGCGACGGCCAGCGCAGCCGGCTGGCGCTGGAGGCGTACACCTACGCCCACCTGGTGATGATCATCGGCATCGTGCTGGTCGCGCTCGGGCTGCGCAAGACGGTGGCGGAGGTCGAGCGGGTCGCCGGACCGGTCGGCTGGGACATGCCCCACCTCACCCTCTACGGCGGGGTGATCCTCTTCCTGCTCGGCGACAAGCTCTTCTGGTGGCGCATCACCCAGCGGATCCGCCCGCTGCGGGTGGTGGAGCTCCTGACGCTGGTCGCGCTGACGGCGGCGTGCACCCGGGTGTCCCGGCTGGCCGGGCTGGCCATCCTCGCCGCCGCGCTGACCGCCTTCGCGCTGGCCGAGTCGGTCGGCAGCCGCCAGTTGCGCCGTGCCGTACGCGAGCCGCTGGTGCCGGAGTCGGCCGCGCCGTCCCCGCCGCACCGGCCGTAGCCCGGCGTCGAGCTGCGGCGGGTGCGGGTCAGGGCGTGCGGGGCACCGGTTCGGCCAGGGCCCGCAGGTCGGCCGGCAACTGCGCCAGAGCCTCCTCGAACTCCGCGTGCCCGGCCACCCGGTGCAGGGTCTGCAGGACGGCCCGTACGCCGGGCGCCGCGAGGTCGGGTGCCACCCCGGCCCGCTCCGCCACCCGGCGCAGGAACTCGTCGTGCCCGAAGACCTCGGGGTCCTCGGTGCCCTTGATGAGCAGCGGGCGCAGCTCGGCCGCGACACGGTCGGCCAGGTCCGCCGCCTCGCCGCCGCTGATCCGCTCCGTGAGGGTGCGCAGGGTGGCCTCGGTCAGGGAACGCGCGGTCTCCGCCGGGACGTTCGCCCGCGCGGCCACCTTGTCGAAGAACTTCAGCTCAGCCATGCGCCGTCCTTCCCGTGCCGGAGACCGTGGCTACCCGCGCCGACCGGCGGCAAACGGGCTCCGCCCGTACGCCCGTTCGCTCCGGCTCAGTCGCCCAGCCGCTGCCGGGCCAGGAACTTCGGCACCACCATCCGCCACGCCTCGGTCACCAGCTCGGTCATCTGGTCGTGGTCGAGCCGGTCGAGGTGGCAGCACACCCAGTTGAACCGCAGGTCGGACGCGCCGGGCAGGAAGAACACGTCGGGCTCGGCGGCGACCAGGCCGTCCCGCTGCTCCTTCGGGTAGCCGAAGCCCATCGTCCGCTCGTCGCGGGAGAAGGCGACGTAGACGATCGCGCCCACCCGGAACTTGATCCGGTCGTGGATCACGTGCTCGCTGGTGCGGGGGAGCGTCCGGGCCAGCGCGCGGACGTCGGCGACGGTCACCATGGGGTCACGGTAGCGAGGCCCCCCGACAGCCGGTCACCGTCGTCCACCGGGCGGCCACCGCGGGCGTCGGCGCCGGCTGGCCGCTGGGCGGCACGGGAGCGCCCGGCCGGCGCCCCGCCCCCGGTCAGGACCGGCCGAGGCGCGGCACCACCGGGCGGATCTCGACCGGGGCGCCCGGCCGGCCCCCGGCGCGGGAGCGGTATGCGGGGACGCCGACGCAGGTGAAGAGCAGGGCCGCGAGCTCGTCCGGCTCGGCCAGCAGGCCGGGCACCTCGGAGTCGATGAAGGTCATCCCGGACGCCCCCGCGCCCAGCGCGTACGCGGCCAGGTGCAGCCGCCCCTCGACCAGGCCGGCGGCGAGCTGGGCGTCCCGGTAGCCGCGGTCGTCCAGCCCGGCCAGCGGCGTGGCCGCGATGACCACGTACGCCGCGTCGCCGGCGAGCGACTGGTCCAGGCAGATCCGCAGCAGCTCGTCGCGCAGGTCGCCGGCGCGCAGCGGCCGGGACAGGTCGGGCCACCGGTAGAGGCCGGGCGGCACGCCGTCGACGCCGTGCACGGCGACCCAGTGCGGCACCGGCACCCCGCGCAGCGCCGCGGCCAGCGGCCACTCCAGCGCGGCGCGGGGCAGCGTCCGGGAGCGGTCCATCCGCCGCTGCGAGCCGCGCCGGCGCACCACCTCGTCGAGCGTGTCCGACGGCGGGAAGTCCGGCAGCGGGGCCGCCTGCGGCCACGGCTGCCCGAGGTCGTCGCGTTCGCCCGCGCGCTGCGCGGCGGTGCAGAGCGGCAGTTCGACCGGCGGCAGGTCGCCCGGGGCGGCGGGCCCGGCCGGCCCGATCGCCGGCTCGCCGTCGCCGAGGGACAGCAGGGCCAGCGGGTACTCGTGCACCCCGTCCGCGCCGACCAGGGTCCGCACCGCGGCGTCCGGGAAGCGCGACCGCAGCCGGGCCGGGAAACCGGCGCTCGCGGCGGCCGCCGACAGCTGGGACAGCAGCGTGCCGGCGTCCCAGTAGAGGTGCCGCCAGCCCCGCTCGGCGTAGCGCCAACCGGTCCGCCACGGCACGCCGGTCACCACGAGCGTGGTCACCGCCCCGGCGGCGGCGGGGGCGACCCGGACCAGCGCGTGCCGCGCCGGGTCGTACCAGTGCACGCCGTCCGGGACCCCGGCGACGCCGCGGGTGCTCGCGTAGACCTCCAGCGGGAAGCGCGCCCCGGCCGACCCGGCGGCCCGGTAGTAGATCGGCCGGCCGTCGCGCCGGGCGGTGCGGACCACGCCGGCGCCCAGGAACAGCACGCGCCCGAGCTGCGCCGCGTCGAGTGGCCGGGCCGGGCCGGTGACGCCGGCGAGGACGGCCGTCGCCGGTACGCCCGGGTCGGGCAGGTCGCGCGGCAGCGCCACGACGGGCAACCCGTCCGGGTAGTCCTTCACCGGCGGCGGCAGGGTCGCGGGGTCGTTCGGCACGAGGTCCTGGCGCACCCGCGGATCGTCCGCCGGCACGTTCCACTCGCGGCTCGGCAGGTAGGACGTCAGCCGGTGCAGCAGCCCGGCGCCGGAGTCGAGATCCACCCGGCCATCCTGCCAGCCCGGCCGGGCGTAGGGCGGCGCCGGCTCGTGGCCGGGCGCACACCCGTCGCGGCCCGGCCGGTTTCGCGTTGCAGTTGCATCGTAAAACCGGTAGCGTCTTTCGCAATGCAACTGCATCGCAAAAGAGGTGTCCGCTATGTGGGTGATCGCACTCTCCGAGGTGACCGGCGACATGGTCGAGCTGGTTGGTGGCAAGGCGGCCGGGCTTGGCGAGCTGATCCGCGCCGGTGAGCGGGTGCCGGCCGGGTTCTGCGTCACCACCGCCGCCCACGACCAGGGCACCGTCCCGGAGGTCGAGGTCGCCCGGGCGTACGAGCAGCTCGGCGGCGGACCGGTCGCGGTGCGCTCCAGCGCCACGGCGGAGGACCTGCCGGACGCCAGCTTCGCCGGCCAGCAGGACACCCTGCTCGGCGTCACCGGGCTGCCCGATCTGCTGGCCGCGATCCGCGCCTGCTGGGACTCGCTGCACCACCCGCGCGCCGTCGCCTACCGCGACGCCCACGGGATCGACCACGCGTCGGTGCGGATGGCCGTCGTCGTGCAGCGGATGGTCGATCCGGCCACCGCCGGCGTGCTGTTCACCGCCAACCCGCTCACCGGCTGCCGCACCGAGACGGTGGTGGAGGCCGCCCCGGGCCTCGGCACCGCCGTCGTCGACGGCGCCACCGCCGTCGACCGGTACGTCCTCGGCGACGCGCCGCCCACCGCGGCCGGACCGTTGACCGCCGCGCAGCTGACCGAGCTGCGCGCGACCGGCCACCGGCTCCAGCGGCACCTCGGCGCCCCGCAGGACGTCGAGTGGGCGTACGACCACGACGGCGTGCTGTGGCTGTTGCAGTCCCGCCCGATCACCACGCTGTTCCCGCTCCCGCCGGACACCGGCAAGCCCACCCCCCGCGTCTACCTGGAGTTCGGCCACGTCCAGGGCATGCTCCAGCCGGCCACCCCGATGGGCATGTCCAGCCTGAAGGCCTTGGTGGCCGGGATGCTGGCTTCCTTCGGGCTGACCGTCGAGGTGACCGACATCGGCGGGCGCCTCTACGGCGACCTGACCGACCTGGCCCGCGACCGGGCCACCCGCAAGCGGCTGGTCAAGCTGATGGCTGTCGACTTCGGCCCGCGCGCGCAGGCGGTGATGGAGCACGTGCTCGCCGACCCGCGGTTCGCACCGGCCCCGCGCGCCGCCGCCCGCCGGAGCCGCTCCGGCCCGGCCCTGCGCACCGGCCTGCGCGCGGTCAGCGGGGTCACCCGCTCGTTGGCCCGGCCGGACGCCGCCCGGGACCGGCTGTTCCGGGAGGTCGAGCAGCTCAGGCTCGGTTCGGCCGCGCCCGCCGGGCTGCGTACCGCCGCCGAGCGGCTGGAGTTCGTCCGGGCCCAGGACACCTCGGCCGGCGCGGACGACATCGTCTGGCCGATCGTCGCCGGCATGCTCGCCGCGGCGCTGCCGCCCATGCTGCTCGCCGGGGTGGCCAGCCGCGACGAGATCAACACCGTGCTAGCCGGCATGCCGCACAACGTCACCCTCGACATGGACCTGGCGCTCTGGCGGCTGAGCCAACGCGCCGGCGACCACCGCGAGCTGCTGCTCACCACGCCGCCGTCGGAGCTGGCCGCGCGCTACGCGCAGGGAACCCTGCCCGACATCGGGCTCGCCGACTTCCTGGACCGCTACGGCCACCGCGCGGTCGCCGAGGTCGACGTCGGGGTGCCCCGCTGGGACGAGGACCCGACCCCGGTCTTCGCCATGATCGCCAACTACCTGCGGGTCACCGATCCGGAGCAGGCGCCCGACCGCCGCTTCGCCCGGGCCGCGGCGACCGCCGAGGCCACCCTGGCGGAACTCCTCGCGCGGGCCCGCCGCCGCCGGCCGGTCCGCGGCCGGCTCGCCGGGTTCCTGCTGCGCCGGGCGCGGGCGCTGGCCGGGCTGCGCGAGGCCGGCAAGTTCGCCGGCCTGTACCGGCTGCGCGAGATGCGCCGGCAGTTGCTGCTCATCGGCGCCGACCTGACCGAACGCGGCCTGCTGGCGCAGCCGGGCGACGTCATGTTCCTGACCCTGGACGAGACGCACGCGGCCGTGCACGACGGGGCCGACCACCGCGCGACGGTGGCCGCCCGGCAGGCGGTGCACCGGCGGGAACTGCGCCGGCGCAGCGTTCCGGTGGCCGTCCTCTCCGACGGCACCGACGTCGAGGCCGTCCTGCCCGCCCGCCCCGCCCCGGACGGCGCGCTGCTCGGCGTGGGGGCCGCCGCCGGCCGGGCCACCGGACCGGCCCGGGTGGTCCACGACCCGGCCACCGCGCGGCTCGAACCCGGCGAGGTGCTGGTCGCGCCGACCACCGACCCAGGCTGGACACCGCTGTTCCTCACCGCAGCCGCGCTCGTCACCGAGACCGGCGCGGTGATGGCGCACGGCCCGACGGTGGCCCGCGAGTACGGCATCCCGGCCGTGATCTGCGTGCCCGAGGCCACCCGGCGGATCCGCACCGGGCAGCTCGTCACGGTGGACGCCGCGGCCGGGACGGTGACCGTCGAGGACCCCGACGCCGGCCCGCCGACGGCCGGTCACCGGTCCCACCGCGCCGTGACAGCATGACGCCATGCCGAAGAGGGTCGACCGCCACGAGCGGCGCAGGCTCATCGCCGACGCGTTGATGCGGGTCGCCGCCCGGCAGGGACTGGAGGCGGTGAGCCTGCGCCACGTGGCCACCGAGGCCGGGGTCTCGCCCGGCCTGGTGCAGCACTACTTCCGCACCAAGGACGAGATGATGGCCTTCGCGATGGACGTCGTCCGGGACCGCAGCCAGGCCCGGATCACCGGCGCGGTCAGCCGGCTGGGCGAGGACCCGCCGCCCCGGCACCTGCTCCGGACGATGCTCACCGCGCTGCTGCCGCTGACCGAGGAGTCGCGCGCCGACGGGCGGGTGGCGCTGGCCTTCCTGGCCTACACCGCGGTACGCCCGGAGGCCGCCGCCGGCACCCGCGAGGGGACCGGGCAACTGGTCGACTTCGTCGCCGGCCTGCTGCCGGCGTCCCGCCGCGACGCGGCCGCCGGGGTGCTGGCCCTGATGGAGGGGCTGGGCCTCTACCTGCTCGGCGGCCAGTACACGGTGGAGCAGGCGCTGGCCGCGCTGGACACCCACCTCGACAGCCTCTACGGCCCGGCGGACGGCGCACCGGCCCGCTGACCCCGCCTACCCGGCCGAGCCCCGGGACCCGGCCGGGCGGTTCGGCCGGGTCCGGCCGGCCGGCTCAGCTCGCCGGGCCGGCGCGCAGGTAGGTGAGCACCGCCAGCACCCGGCGGTTGGTGTCGTCGCTGGGCAGCAGGCCGAGCTTGGTCAGGATGTTGCCGACGTGCTTGCCGACCGCCGCCTCGGTGACGTGCAGCCGGGCGGCGATGGCCGCGTTGGAGCGGCCCTCGGCGAGCAGCACCAGCACCTCCCGTTCCCGGGGGGAGAGCGCGGCCAGCGGATCGCGCGGGCGGTGCAGCAGCCGGCGTACCACCTCGGGGTCGACCACGGTCCCGCCGGCGACGACCGTGCGGAGGTTGTCGACGAACTCGGCCACCTCGACGACCCGGTCCTTGAGCAGGTAGCCGATCCGGCGGCCGTCGCCGCTGTCCAGCAGCGCGGCGGCGTACTCGGCCTGCACGTGCTGGCTGAGCACCACCACCGCGAGCCCCGGCCGCTCGGCGCGCAGCGCGACCGCGGCGCGCAGGCCGTCGTCGCGCTGGTCCGGCGGCATCCGGATGTCGGTGACCACCAGGTCCGGCTGGTGCGTACCTGTCGCCTCCAGCAGCGCCGGCGCCGAGCCGACGGCGGCGACGACCTCGAAGCCGAACCGGGTCAGCAGGACGACCAGCCCTTCCCGCAGCAGCACCTCGTCCTCGGCGAGCACGACCCGGGTCACCGGCACGGCAGCTCCACCCGCACCAGGGTAGGGCCGCCGGGCGGGCTGGCCAGCAGCAGCCGGCCACCGGCCGCGGCCACCCGGTCGGAGAGACCGGTCAGGCCGGTGCCGCGGGCCGGGTCGGCGCCGCCCCGGCCGTCGTCGTGGACCTCCACCACGAGCCGGCCGCCGGTGCGGGTGAGCCGTACCTCCGCCCGGCCGGCCCGCGCGTGCCGGGCCACGTTGCCCAGCGCCTCGGACACCACGAAGTAGGCGGTCGTCTCGACCGCCTCGGGCAGCGGCTGCCGCCCGAGTTCGGCGTGCACGGTCACCGGGATGGTCGCCTCGCCCGCCAGCTCCCGCACCGCGCCGGCCAGCCCGAGGTCGGTGAGGCTCTGCGGGCGGATGCCGTGCACGATCTGCCGCAACATGACCATCAGGTCCTTCGCCTGGTCGTGCGCGATGGCCAGCGGCCGGGCCGCGGGGGAGTCGGCCGGCACGTCGAGCCGGGCCAGGCCGAGCTGGAGGGTGAGGCTGGTGAGCCGGGGCTGCGCGCCGTCGTGCACGTCCCGCTCGATGCGGCGCCGCTCCGCCTCGTACGCGTCGACCAGCCGGGTCCGCGACCGGGCGACCTCCCGCAGGGCCGCCCCGTCGTCGCGGCGCCCGAGCAGCCACCGGGCCACCGCGGCCTGGCCGGCGGCGAGCGCTCCCGCCCCGTACCAGAGCGCCGGCAGGAGCAGGACGCCCAGGATCGCGTACGGGACGGCCTCCCCGGGGGTGTCCACCGTGGTCCACACGACGATCACCTCGTCGGCCTCCCCGGCCAGCCAGGGGCTGGCCACCAGCGTCAGGTCGAGGAGCGCGACCAGCGCGAACACCCAGTACCCGATCGGCACCACGCTGCCCAGCCAGAAGGCGTACGCGACCTCCCGCCAGGCCGCGGCGCTGGTGTACCGGGCGGCCAGGCCCGACCAGGGCGCCGCCGGCGACGGTCGCTGGTCGACCACCCCGAGCCGCCACCGCTCGACGGCGGCCACCGGGATGCTCACGACCGGCGCGAGGGCCAGCGTGACCAGGCTGCCGACGGCCAGGAACAGCACGAGCGCCAGCTCGACCGGGCGGCCCTGCCGCACCGCGTTGCCGGCCGCCAGCAGCGGCGCCCCGACGACGAGCAGGCCGACGGCGAGCGTGCCGGCGACCGGCACGGTGGTGAGCAGGTAGGCCAGCGCCCGCCAGGGCCACCAGGAGAGCAGGTAGCGGGGTCGGCGCAGCGCCTGGGCCAGGTACGGCGGGTCAGCCTGAGTCATGCGGCAGACGCTAATCGGGGTGCGGAGACCGCCCCAGCCGGCTGGGCGTAGCTTCCGGGTATATCCAGCCCTACCCGACCCCGACCCACCAGGCCCGGTGCGCCGCCGTCCGGCCCGCGCGGCTGCCGACCCTCGCCGGCGCGGGCGGCTACGCCCTGGCCGGTGCCTACCCGGCGACGTGGACGAGAACCGGCACTTCCCCGCCGCCCTGCTGATCTTCGTGCCGGGCAACCTCGGGATGGTGGTGGCCGCCCTGGCCCGGCCGTCCACGCTGCTGGGCTCGGTGTGCTGGTGGAGCCTCGGGCCGGGCCTGACCGGCACGGCCGGGGCGGTACTGTTCCTGGCCCGGGTCGGCGCCGATTCGGTGTCGGCGGCATGGCGCGGGTCGCCGTGTTCCCGCTGCTCGCCTGGACCGTCGGGGTCGCGCTCCGGGTGCTGGCGGCGCGCCGGGCCGGACCGGAATCCGCTCCGCCGGTCACATCGGCCGGCCGCGGCGGGTCAACCGGGTAGGGACCCCGGCGAGGAAGGCGTGTGACAGGTGGACGAGCGCGAGTGGCTGACGGAGCGGTTCGAGGAACACCGGAGCCGGCTGCGGGCGGTGGCCTACCGGATGCTCGGCTCGGTGAGCGAGGCCGACGACGCCGTCCAGGAGGCCTGGTTGCGGGTCAGCCGCGCCGACGCCGCCAGCGTGGAGAACCCGGCGGGGTGGCTGACCACGGTGGTGGCCCGGGTGTGCCTGAACATGCTGCGCTCGCGCGGGTCGCGGCGGGAGGAGCCGCTCGACGTCCGGGTGGCGGACCCGGTGGTCGGCCCGGACTCCGGCCTCGACCCGGAGCAGCAGGCGGTGCTGGCCGACTCGGTCGGGCTGGCCCTGCTGGTGGTGCTGGAGACGTTGACCCCGGCCGAGCGGCTGGCGTTCGTGCTGCACGACATGTTCGCGGTGCCGTTCGAGGAGATCGCGCCGATGGTGGACCGGTCACCGGCCGCGGCCCGGCAGCTCGCCAGCCGCGCCCGCCGCCGGGTACGCGGGCAGGCGCCGGCACCCGACGCGGACCTCGCCCGGCAGCGGAAGGTGGTCGACGCGTTCTTCGCCGCCGCCCGCGACGGTGACTTCGACGCGCTCGTCGCGGTGCTCGATCCCCAGGTCGTGCTGCGCTCCGACGGCGGGCCCGCCCGCCCGCGCCACACCGTCGTCGTCACCGGTGCCCGGGCGGTCGCCGGGCAGGCGGTCACCTTCGGGCGGCTATCCCCGTTCGCCCGGCCGGCGCTGGTCAACGGGGCGGCCGGGGTCGTGGTGGTGGCCGACGGCCGGCCGCTGTCGGTGATGGGCTTCACCGTCGCCGACGGCCGGATCGTCGCCATCGACGTGCTCGCCGACCCGGACCGGCTCGCCGCGCTCGACCTGACCACCCTCGGCGACTGACCGGCGGCCCGCCCGGTCGGGCGGCGGTCCCGGCGGCGTCGTGCCGTCCGGCCCCGGCCCCACCCGGGCCGGGGCCGGACGGCGATCACCGCCCGTAGGAAAGCTTCCATCCTCCCGTTGACTTCGGTGATTTGTAACACAACAATCAGCGTCTATATAGACACTGATCGTTCTCGATCACGTCCCTGGAGGGGAGGTACCCATGGCAGCTCTGCGAGGTGAGGTGTCCTGGTTCTGCTGTGGCACCGCCTGGGGTCCCTGCGGCTCGGCCGGCGGTGGCGCCTGCGGCACCTGCAGATCCGGCAACTACCAGCACGCCTGGCCGAACACCTCGGACGCGTGCCTGGCCATCACCCGCCCGCACGCCTGCGGGATCACCGGGATGAGCCGCCGCGGCTGCGGCTTCCGGCACTACACCACCAACCTGTGCAACGGCGCCCGGATCGGCACCACCATCGCCGACTGCGGACCGCAGACCGACCTGTTCTGCGGCGAGCGCACCTGCTGCGGCTCGGCCTGCGGCAGCAACCGGATTATCGACCTGACGCCCGCGGCGTACAGCGTGATCGCCAGTCTCTCCACCGGGCTGCGGCCCTGCTCGGTCGACACCGTCTGAACGGGAGGGCACCACCATGGACCAGACCCTGGACCGCCGGCGGCTGCTCGCCACCGCCGCGCTCGGCGGCGTGGTCGGCGCCACCGCGCTCGGCTCGCTCGCCCCCGAGGCCGCCTTCGCCGCCGAGGCCACCGCCGTCGCGCCCGGAGCGCCGGACCCGAACTTCGCCGAGGGCCGGATCAGCAAGATCTCCGGCAGCATGCTGCTGGTCACCGGCTCGGACACGGTGCTGCACTCGATCCGGATCACCGACGGCACGAGCATCTGGAAGCTGCACCCGACCACCTTCGACCGGGTGGCGGTCGGTGACGGGCTGTACGCGCGCGGCGTCCGCCTGCCCGACGGCACCCTCGCCGCCGACTCGGTGTGGGTCAACATCGTCAACCTGCACGGGCACGTCGCCGCGGTCGGCCGCAACGTGCTGCACCTGGACCACAAGGGCCAGCGGATCCTCGCGCACGTGGTGCCCGGCCGGTCCGCGGCGGTCTACAACGGCACGCCGGCGGTCAGCGACATGTCGCTGCTGCGGGTCGGCCGGCACGTCCAGGTGCTCGGCGCCTGGCACCCGGACACCAACGAGATCGACATCGCCACCGTCTACGCCGCCGCCTGACCCGCGCGGCCCCCGGGCGGCACCGGACCGCCCGGGGCGCCGCCGCCGGACACCTGAGGGGAGAACCCATGATCGAGCTGATCGCGGCGCTGCAACCGCTGCTCGTCGGTGTGGTGCTGATCTGGTCCGCCCGCGTCAAGCTGGTCAGCCGGCACGCCGCCGCCGCGGCCCACCGGTCGGCGCTCGTCCGGCTGGTCGGGCAGCGCCGGGCGCTGCCGGCGTACCGGCTGCTCGGCGGCGTCGAGCTGACCCTCGGCGGGCTGCTCCTGCTGCCGCCGGCGCTGCGGCTGGAGGCGGTCGCCGCGACCGTGCTGGCCGCGGGCTTCCTCGGCTACCTCGGCTACGCCCGCCGGGCGGCCCCGACCTCCTCCTGCGGGTGCCTGAGCGCCCGGCCGGTCCCGGTCTCCGGTCGCAGCCTGGCCCGGGCCGCGCTGCTGCTGGCCGCCGGCGGCCTGGCCGTGCCGGCCACCACCGGCTGGGCGGACGCGCTCGCCACCCGGCCGGTGGCCGGCGGCGCGGTGCTGCTCGCCGAACTGGCGGTGGTGGTGGCGCTCTCGCCCGAACTCGACCCGGCCTGGTTGCTGCCGCTGCGCCGGCTGCGCGCCCGGCTGACCCACCCGCTGCGTGGCGGCTCCGGCGTGCCGCTGCTCGCCACCGTGCAGCAACTCCAGCTCAGCGACGCCTACCGCCGGGTGGCGGCGCTGCTCCGCTCCGACGTACGGGAGCACTGGGACGACGGCGGGTGGCGCTTCGTCGCGCACGCCGCGCGCTACCAGGGCCGCCCGGTGACCGCGGTGTTCGCCGTGCCGCTGGCCGACCCGGAGCCCGGCGCGGTCCGGGTCGCCCTGGTCGACGACGCCACCGGGCACACCCTGCTCAGCCTGGCCGGCACCGCGCCGCCCAGCGGCCCGCGGCTCGCCGTCGTGCCGGTGTGAGCACCGGCCGCCCCACCCGGTGGACGGGGCCCGGCACGCCGCGAGGACGGCACCCGGTGTGGGTGCCGCCCTCGCGGGCCGGTGGTCACTTCAGGAAGGGCATGCGCCGCACGATCCGCAGCCGGCTCCAGTACCTGCCGAGGCCGAGGGTGTTCCCGGCGGCGGTGAGGGCCAGGACGCCGAGGACGCCGGCGTAGATGAGGTGGTCGTCCATGAAGGGGTTGTTCTCCGGGGGTAGGACGGCCGTCCACATCATGACCAGGAGCAGCGCGCCGGCGGCGGCGGCGATCCGCATCCCGATGCCGAGCATCAGGGCGGTGCCGATGGCGGCGAGACCGATCATGAAGAGCCAGTCGGCCCAGGCGGCGCCGGCGAACGACCGGTAGAAGTCGGCGAACGGTCCGGCGACCGCGTTGCCGAGGAAGCCCTTGGTGGGGCTGCCACCATTGATCCAGGCCTTGGCGCTCTCGGTCGAGTGGCCCAGCCCGAACATCTTGTCGAGGAAGGCCCAGAGGAAGGTCCAGCCGAGGGCGAGGCGCAGGCCGGCGAGCGTGTACCGGGTCGCCCTCTCCCGCGTGGTCTCGGCCGGGACGGTGACCGCCCGGTGGGCGGTGGTGGCGGTGCGGTTGACGGTCGGGCGCTCAGCGATGGCGGTCATGGCGCCTGCTCCTCTCACTTCTTGGTTACGACTTCATTCCACCCGTTCCGGCCGGGCCCGAGCAGTGCCGGCGGACCACAGTCGACGGGACCTTCGCCCCCCGCCCGGAGGGACCTTCCGACCGCCGGCTGCCCGCCGTGACCGGGGACTAGCCTCGGGCTGTCCCGCCCGCCGTCCATCCCGGAGCCGTCCGTGACCGAGCCCGCCGAGCCGACCATCGCCGCCTTCGCCGGGATGCGCCTCATCGGCGCGGCCGACGTCGCCCGGACGCCGATCCGGGCCGCTGTCGACGCCCTGGAGACCGCCCTCGTCCAGGGCCTCGCCCCGGAGCGGCAGCCGCCCCGCTCCCGGCTGGCCACCGCGACCGGTGAACTGCTGGTCATGCCGGCCACCCGGGACGGCCACACCGGCTGCAAACTGATCACCAGCACGCCGGACAACCCCGACCGCGGCCAACCGCTGATCCAGGGTGCGTTCCTGCTCTTCGCCGGTCCGGAGCAACGCCCGGTGGCGCTCGTCGACGGTGCCGGCCTGACGAACCTGCGTACGCCGGCGATGTCCGCGCTCGCGGTGCGCCACCTGCTGCCGCCCACCGCCGCCGGACCGTTGTGGCTCACCGTGTTCGGGGCCGGCCCGCAGGCGCTCGGCCACGCCGAGGCGCTGCTCGCGTCGCACGACGTCGGCGCGGTGACCGTGGTGGCCCGGCCCGGAGCGCGGCGGGACCGGCTGGTCGCCCGGCTCGCCGGCAGGAGCGTCGCGGTCGACGCCCGCGAGCCGGGCTCGGCGACCGAGGCGGTGCGCGGGGCGGACGTGATCTGCTGCTGCACCAGTGCGGCCACCCCGCTCTTCGACGGGGCGCTGGTGCGGGCCGACGCGGTGGTCGTGGCGATCGGCTCGCACTCGCCGCGCGCCCGCGAGGTGGACGACACGCTCGTCGCCCGCGCGCACGTCGTGGTGGAGTCGCGGGCCAGCACCCTGCGCGAGGCGGGTGACGTGGTCATCCCTCTGGCCGCCGGGGTGCTGCGGGAGGAGGAGCTGATCCCACTGCACCACCTGGTGACCGGACGCGACCGGCTGCCGGACGGCGGGCCGCGGTTGTACAAGGGGACCGGCATGCCGTGGCAGGACCTCGTCGTCGCCGTCGAGGTCTACCGGCGGTCCCGGGACGCGGCGACCGCGCCGGCCGAGCCCGGCTGACGGCTCGCGCCGGCGGAGCCCGGTCGGCGGGCGACCGCGCCGGGCCCGGAGGCGGGCCCGGCGCGGCGCGATCCGTCAGCCGAGGGTGAACCGGAAGAACCGGGGGCGATAGATCCCCGGGTCCCGGTAGTGGTCCCCGTCCTCCGAGATCCGGGTGTCCATGCTGTTCACGTTGTACGACGCCAGGAAGGTGTCACCCGAACTCAGCGACGCGTGCACGTGCGCGTTGTACGAGATCACGTTCGGGTTCCAGTAGCTGCCGTACGGGCCGGGCTCGGGCATCCGGTGGACCGGGGTCTTCTGGGTGAACGGGCCGTACGGCGAGCAGGACGTCCAGGCGTTGATCTGGCCGCTGAACGCCTGGGTGCTGTCCTGGCTGAGCAGCAGGAACTGGCTGCGCCACGGGGTGACGCTGTACTCGTTGGCGATGCCGGTCAGCAGGTTGCGCGAGTTCTGTTCCCGGAAGGTCCAGCCCCACGGGGTGTGGTACTGCCAGGTGCCGTCGGCCAGGTCGTCGCCGTAGACCCGGGCGATGCGCATCTGCTTGTTGATCGGCGAGTCGTCGACCCCGTAGACGTAGGTGAAACCGTCCATGCTGCGGCTGGCCGGCAGCAGCGCCGAACCCCACGCCACCCCGCTGGCCGACGGCAACTCCCGCACGCTGACCGGTTCGCGCAGGTTGGACAGGGCGAAGTTCGCCACCACGTTGCGGTTGAACCGCCAGTCCCAGGCGCCCGAGCCGAACCGCTCGTACTCCTGGAACACCACCTGGAGCTGGCCGTCGGAGAGGTGGCCGTCGCCGATCCAGTACCACTTGCCGATCGCCGACGGCGGCATCAGCGCCTGCGGGAACCCGGGCGTGCCGCCCTGGTAGGTGGTGAGGCTGCCGCCGTTCTGCACCACGAACGTGTTGTTCACCAGCGGCGCGCTGAGCGGCCGGGTGCCGTCGGCGTTGAGCGGGCCGAGCCAGGTGTCGGAGAAGAGCCAGACGATACGGCCGTCCGGCAGCTTCACCGAGTACGTGGAGTCGCCACCGGTCCAGCCGTCCGGCGTGCTGGCCGCGTACCGGTTGAAGGTGCCCTGCGGCTCGACGTCGATCTCCACGCTCTGCACCGAGAGCGGGCGCAGCGTGCACGAGCGGGGCTTGAGCGGCAGCGTCGTCTCCACGTAGGTGGAGAAGGTCTTCGGGCTGTTGGCCGCGTCCTCGGAGTGGATGTCCAGCTCGGTCCAGGTGGAGACCAGGGTCGCCACCATCGGGTACTTGAAGTCCGGCACCGTGATCAGTCCGCCCGCGTCGGGGTAGCGCACAGTCTGGATGCTTGGGTACTCCGTCCCGCCGCCGCCGGATCGCGACCAGACGACCACCGCCGAGCTGCGGTTGGCGTCCTTGGTGACGTCGACCAGCAGGGTCGAGCAGTACCCGCAGCTGGGGTCGCCGGAGTTCGGCACCGCCCAGAAGTCGTGGTAGACGGCGCCGCCCTTGCGCAGGATGTCCTCGTAGGTGACGTGGGTGCCGGCGGGGGTGGAGTGCTTCTTGCGGGCCGGACGCGCGCTGCCCAGGCCGTCGTCGCTCGTCCCGGCCTCGCCGACGAGGTTGAAACGCCACAGGGCAACCGCGTCCGGGTCGGTGTAGCCGTAGTTGCGCCACGCGTCCGGGTGCGGCGCCGGGGCCGCGTTCGCCTTGGTCAGCCGGTAGTTGGCGATGTGGTAGCCGAGCAGCATGTCCTTGAAGTTCAGGCCGTAGCCCTGCGCGGTGTGCCGGATCGCCTCGATCGGCAGGTGGTCGTGGTCCCGGACGCTCTCCCACGTGCGCCGCACGAAGGCCGCGTCGACCTGTTCGGTGAGGTACGTCGGCAGCAGGAACGCGCCGTACTGCGGGCCGCCGCCGAGCCCGCCCCACGAGTTGAGCGCGGCGCCGGGCTTGCTCAGCACGTCGTAGACGTTGCGCGCGTACAGCTTCTCGGAGTCCTGGATCGGCACGTACGGCTCGCGCACGTACGTCTGGTGGGCGGCCCACTCGGCGGTGGCCTCCATCCACCAGTTCATCGAGCCGAACTCCTTGCCCCCGACGAAGTTGAAGAGGTAGTCGAGGCTGACGTCGCTGCGGTCCCAGTACTGGTACTGCATGACGTGGAACAGCTCGTGCCGGGGCAGGTAGTCCCAGTCGTCCGCGCCGTTGGGCACCAGCATGGTGGCCTGCTGGTTGAGCCCGAACGGCAGCACGAAGGGCGCGTCGATCGGGAAGCCGAGGCCGCCGACGACGGGGAGTTCGTCCACGCCGTAGACCAGCACCCACGGCTTGCCGTCGCGGACCGGCAGCGGGTAGCCCATCTCCCGGTACTCGCCGACGGCGATCGAGAGGGAGTTGAGCATGTACTGCACGGCCTTGGCCCGGCCGTTGGGGTTGTAGTCGGCCGGGATACCGGGCTGGCCGCCGGAGGCGATGTTGTAGAGGATGAGGAACTCGCCCGCGCTGGCCCGGCACCGGTAGGTGACGCCGAGGTACTCGTACGGCTCGGCGGCGCAGTCGTCGTAGTCGGCAGCGGCGGTGGGCGCCGCGGCGGGCGCGGTGACGTCCGGCGCGATCGGTCGGGCCACCTCCGGCCGGGCGCCGGCCGCCAGCATGGACAGGTAGGTCAGGTAGCGCTGCGGGTCGCGGATCGCGCCGGTCGGCCGCAGGTGCGCCGGCACCGTGTCGGGCGCCCGCAGCGCGGCCAGCCCGTGCCGCACGGCGTCGTCGCGGGACAGCTTCCCCCGGTGGTACGCCGCGAGGATCTTCTCGCCCGGGCCGAACTCCGGTGGGGCGGCCTTGGCGGCTGGCTCCCGCGCGGGCGGTGGCACCGCCCGGAACGGCTTGGCCCGTTGGACCGCCGGCGGGATCGCCGCGGGTTCCGGGGTGGCCGGTGTCCGGGCGGTGCCGACGGTGCGCTCGGCAGCGGGTGCCGCGGGTGCGGCCTGCGCCGTGCCGCCGGTCAGCGCGGCGGCGGCCAGCACGACCGCGGCGCCGACCAGGGCCAGGGGTCTTCTCATCTCGCTCCCTCGGAGATCGGGGGGACCGACCGCCTGCCGGTGCGGTCCCGGTGCGGCCAGGGGGCGGCCGCCGCGGAAGGCTAGCCATCGGCGGTTAATGATCGGCTGGCGTCGCCACCCACCACAGTGGATGCCTAGAATGCGGCGGTCCTGGGGAGGCCGTGTGTCACGCGATGTCGTCGATCTGCACCTGCTCGGTCCCGTCGCGGCGAGCCGCGACGGGACCGGCGTACCGCTGGGGCCGCCCAAGCAGCGGGCGGTGCTGGCCGCGCTGGCGCTGGAGCCCGGCCGCCTGGTGCCGACCAACGACCTGGTCGACGCGGTCTGGGGCGACCGGCCGCCGGCCGCGGCCCGCAAGGCCGTCCAGGTGTACGTCTCGCAGCTGCGCCGCGCGCTGCCCACCGCCGGGCTGCGCGGCTGCCCGCCGGGGTACGTGCTCGACCTCGATCCGGAGCGTGTCGACGTGCACCGGTTCCGCCGGCTCGTCACCGCCGCCGAGCAGGCCGGCGGCGCGGCCGCCCGCGACCTGCTCGGCGAGGCGTTGGCGCTGTGGCGGGGCGGCGTCCCGCTGGCCGGTCTGGGGGAGGACGCCCCGCTGGCGCGGGCCCTGGCCCCGGTCCTGGTCGAGGAGCGGCTGTCGGCGGTGCAGCGGCGGTTGACCCTGGACCTCGACGCCGGCCACCACCGGGAGGTGGTCGGCGAGCTGGTCGCCCTGACCACCGCGCACCCGATCCGGGAGTCGCTGGTCGGCCTGCTGATGCGGGCGCTGGCGGCCGCCGGCCGACCGGCCGAGGCGGTGGCCGCGTACCGGCGGCTCGACCGCCGGCTGCGCCGTGAACTCGGCGCCGGGCCGGGCGAGGAGTTGCGGCGGCTCCACCACGCGCTGCGGGACGGCGGCGTCGCGGGCGAGCCGGCGGCCGCCCCGACCATCCCGGCCATCCCGGCCGCCCCGGCCGCCCCGGCCCCCGAGATCGAGCGCATCGACGACCGGGAGCTGGTGGCCGGCCGGCTCTGGGCCTTGGCCCGCGACGCCCGGGAGGTGCTGACCGTGCACCGGAAGCCGGCCGGCCCCGGTGAACTGGCCCGCTACCTGCGGCGGCTCCGTCGCGGTGACACGCGGTGGCGCACGGTCGTGCACCGCAGCGTGCTGTCGAGGGCCGCGCAGCTGGCGTACTCGCTGCGGCTGCACCGGGCCGGCGACCGGCACCGGGTCACCGACCGGCCGGTGCGGCAGATGGTGATCCTGGACCGGCGGATCGCCGTGGTGCCCGCCGCGGCCGGCGCTGCGGCGGGGGCCCTGGTGATCCGCAACCCGGGCGTCGCGGCCACCCTCGCCGACCTCTTCGAGCACACCTGGGCCGCCGCCGTCGACCTCGAACCGGCCACCCCGGGTGGGGGCGCCGGGACGGCGGGGTGGGGAGGGGACTCCGCCACCCCGCCGTCGGCGGGACCGGTGCGAACGCCGGCGGTGGTCGCACCGGTCCGGATCACGGGTTGGTGATGCCCATCGAGTAGCTGCCCGAGCCGCTGTAGGCGTGCACCTCGAAGCGGTAGTAGCCGGCGGTGCCGGTGTAGCTCAGCGACTCGTCCGGGCCGGCCGTGTACGACCCGGCCACGTCCGCCCAGCTGGAGCCGTTCCACTTCTGCAGGTAGAGGTCGAAGTCGACCCCGGCCGGCCCGTCGAGGCAGCCGCGGTGGGTGCCGGAGACCGACGAGTAGTAGTAGCTGCCGTTCGGCTGGTACCGGCTCTGGCCCGCCGAGATCGAACCGGTGTAGGTGGCCTCGTAGCCGCTGCACCCGGTGGGCGGCGGCGGCTCACCACCACCGCTGGTACGCAGCGTCAGCCCGTACGCGGAGAGGATCTCGTTGACCGGCTGGAAGTAGGTCGTCCCGCCGGAGGTGCAGTTGCCGGAGCCACCGGAGGTGACGCCCTGCGCCTGCTGGCCGGAGAGCCACGAGCCACCCGAGTCGCCGGGCTCCGCGCAGGCGTTGGTGCGGGTCAGGCCACTGACCGAACCCTCGGCGTAGTTGACCGTCTGGTTCTTGGCCTGGATCGAGCCGCACCGCCAGCCGGTGGTGGAGCCGGAGCGGCAGATCGCCGCGCCGACCGCCGCCTCGGTGGAGCCGGCCACGGTGACGTTGCCGCCGGAGTAGTTGTTCACCCACGGCTGCGGCGTCCAGTTGGAGTTGGTCTGCACCCAGGCGTAGTCGTTGCCCGGGAAGGACGACCCGCGGAAGGTGCCCTGCGAGACCTGGTTGTAGCCCTGGGTGGCGGTGCCGACCGTGCCGCAGTGGCCGGCGGTGACGAACCCGCCGGTGACCGAGAAGCCGACCGAGCAGCGCCCGCCCATGTAGTAGGCGTCGCCGCCGCGCACGTCGTAGTAGGTGCGCGGCGCCTCGGTGGTGGCCGTCACCCGGACGGCGGCGGCGTCCACCCGGCTGGCCCGCACGAACGCGGCGGCGGCGCGGGTGTCCCGGGCGAGCACCACCACGGTGTTGGTGGCGACGTCGACGTACCAGCCGGGGATCGCGGCGGCGGGCGCCTTCGCGGCGTGCCGGTCCAGGGTCGACTTGATCCGGTCGAGGTCCGCGCCGCTGCGCTCGACCAGCTTCGGCTGCGCGCCGGCGGCCCGGACCCGGTCCGCCGCGGCCGGGCTGGTGACCGCCACGACCAGCGCGTCGGCGGTCAGCCAGCCACCGGCGTACGCGGCGCCGAGCGACCGGCGCAGCGCGGCGTCCGTACGGCTGCCTTTCTCGTCCCGGGCGATGCGGGTGCGGGCCTGCTGGGCGGTCAGGCCGAGGTCGCGCTGCATCGCGGCGAACATCTCCGACGACGCCGCGGCGGGCGGCGCCGCCGCGCTGGTGGCGGGGACGTCCGACGGTGCGGCGGCGGCCGGCGCCGCCGCGATGGTGAGGGCGCCGGCGGGCAGCAGGATCGCTGCTGCCGCGGCGGCGAGGCTTCGTCTCATCCGTGGCCTCCTTGAGGGCGGCCGCGGCGCTGGTTCGTGGGGGTTGCGCCGCGGACGGGAGCGGGTCCCGGTGCCCGCCGCGGCCCGCCCGGCGCGAGTGGTGGGCGGCGCGGCTGGTCCCGGGCGACCCGCCGGCCCGGCCGTGCCGTAGCCGCTGGTCACCCTCGGCCCCGACGCCGGCCCGATCGAACGGGTCAGCGTCAACCTACGCGGATACGATCGAGATAGCTCTATATCATCTGACTCATATCACCAGGTGACGCGGCCGGGCCCGCCCCGGAGGTGTCCGGCGGGCGCGGATTACCGCACCGTCACCGGGTCGTCGCGCCGCTCGGCCGCGATGCGCAGCGCCTCGACCAGCCGGCGGTAGAGGTCGTCGCCGGCCAGCAACTCGGCGTGGGTGCCCTGGGCCCGGATCCGGCCGTCGGCCAGCACGACGATCCGGTCGGCGTCGAGCACGGTGGAGAGCCGGTGCGCGATGGTGACCACCGCGCCGGTCGCGGCCCGTTGCCGGACGCACTCGTGCAGCGCCGCCTCGGTCAGCCCGTCGACCTGCGCGGTCGCCTCGTCCAGCAGCAGCACGTCGGGGGTGCGCAGCATGGCCCGGGCCAGGGCGATGCGTTGGCGCTGCCCGCCGGACACCTCCGTGGAGGCCAGCGAGGTGTCCAGGCCGTCGGGGAGCGAGTCGACCTTCTCGTCCAGCCGCACCGCGCGCAGCACCTCCCGGATCTCGGCCTCGGTGGCGTCCGGGTGGGTGAACCGCAGGTTGTCGCGGATGGTGCCGGGCACCACCGGCGTCTCCTGCTCCACGTACGCCAGCCGGGCGCGCACCTCGTCGTGGCTGTAGCTGGCGTACGGGCGGCCGTCCAGCAGCAACTGGCCGTGCTCGGGTTCGAGGAACCGCAGGATCAGCGAGAAGAGGGTGGTCTTGCCGGCGCCGGACGGGCCGACGATCGCGGTGTGCCCGCGGCGCGGGATGACCAGGTCGATGCCCCGTACCGCCGGCGGCGCGTCCGGACCGTACCGGGCGGTGACGTCCTGGAAGACCAGCACCGGCTGTTCCGGGTCGGCCACCGCCGGCCGGGTCGCGGCGGTGGGCGGGGTCTCCGGCTCGGTCTCGATCGCCTCGATCTCCCGGATCCGCCCGGCCGCCGCCACGCCGGCCTGCAGGGCGGTGGTGTTCTGGGTCAGCTCGCTGATCGGCCCCATCAGCTGGAACGCGTACAGCAGGAAGGCGATCAGGCTGGAGATCTCCAGCAGGTCGCGCTGCGCCCGCCAGGCGCCGATGCCGAGGATGGCGATGACCGCCAGCTGGATGCCGGTCCACGCGATCGTCCAGACCGAGGCGGTCACCCGGGCCGACCGTACGCTGTGCGCCGCGGCCTGGCGGGCGTCGGCGACCACGCGCTCGCCCAGCCGGGCCTCGGCGCGGCTGGCCTTGACCGTGCGGATCGCCCGCAGCGCGCCCTCCAGCGCCCCGCCGAGCTGCCCCATCGACTCCTGCGCCGCGGCCTCCGCCGCCGCGATCCGGGGCATCAACACGCCCATCACCGCCGCGACCACGAGCACGGCCACGACGGTGCAGCCCAGCAGGAACAGGTCCAGCACCCCCATCAGCACCAGCGTGCCGAGCAGCGCGATGCCGGCGTTGACCAGGCCGACGATGCTGCCGGACGCCTCGCGCAGCAGGTGCGTGTCGGAGGTGACCCGGGTGACCAGCTCCCCGGTGGGCCGGCGTTGCAGGTCGCCGACCCGGGCCCGGAAGTAGCGCCGGACGAGCGCGGTCCGCGCGTCCAGCACGATGTGCTCGGCCAGCGTGCCGAGCAACCGCCACTGGCAGAGCGTGATCGCCGCGCCGACGACGACGAGGGCCAGCAGGACGCCGATCGGCCGGACCATCGACTGGCCTGCGCCGAGGGTGTCGAGGACCCACTTGGTGACCATCGGCGTGGCCAGCCCGGCCGCGTTCGCGGCGAGGCCCAGCACCAGGCCGAGGAGCATCGTCCGCCGGTGCGGGGCGAGGAACGACGCCAGTGTGCGGAGTCGGGGGAGGGCGGCTTCGGAGCTGGAAGGAGCCATGACCTGAATGGAACAGCCATGTTCCACTACAGTCAAGCTGTATTCCGAACTGGGCTGTTGCTATCCTCTCGGCGTGACCGAGGTGCAGGTGTCCGGCAGCCGGGCGCGGACCCGCCAGGCGATCGTCGACGCGGCGATCGAGGTGCTGGGGCGCAACCCGGCCGCCTCGCTGGGCGACATCGCCACCGCCGCCGAGGTGGGGCGCACCACCCTGCACCGCTACTTCGCCGAACGCTCCGACCTGCTGGCCGCGGTGGGCGCCGAGGCCGTCACCCGGCTGGGCCGCGCCACCGCCCAGGCCCGGATCGGCGAGGGCACCGGCGCCTCGGCGCTGCGCCGGCTCTGCCAGGAGTACTTCGACCTGGGCAACCTGCTCTCGCTCATGTTCACCGAGCCGGGGCTCTGCGTCGACCCGGCGGCCGGCCGGTCCGAGGGGTGCGACCCGGAGTTCGCCGCGATGGTCGAGCGCGGCCACGCCGACGGCACCATCGACCCGGAGCTGCCGGCGGACTGGTTGCAGAGCCTGGTCTGGTCCCAGCTCTACGCGGGCTGGGCCTACCTGGCCGAGACCGGCGCCTCCCGGCACGAGGTGCTGCGCCTGATCCTGCGCACCGTCGACGGCGCGATCGCGGTCCGCCCGACCTGACCGACCGGCGCGCGCCCGCGCTGACCATGCGGCGGGCGGTGCGTGCGGTGGGCGGCCGGCCGGCGGGTCGTCCGCGCTGACCGGTCAGCGCCCGCCCTCGGCCAGCTCCGCGAGCATCCCCTCGCAGCTGCGGACCACGACCTCCGCGCCCCGCCGCTGGGCCAGCCGCAACACCGGATCCTCCGCGCGCTCCCGCCAGCGCCACTGCGCGTCGGCGGCGACCTCCCACAGCCGCTGCACCGTCGCGTCGTGCTCGACGCCGAGCCGGGCGGCCAACCCGACCCCGTCACCGCCGACCAGCCGCCGCGCCTCCGCGGCCAGGTCGGCGTCGAAGCCGAGCCGGGTGTCCCGCAGCGCGGCGAGCAGGCGCAGCTCCTGGAACTCGTGCGCGCCGGCGAGGATCTGCTCGACAGTGCCGAGCAGTTCCGCGCCGCCCGGGCCCGGCTCGGCCCGTAGCACCGCCTCCACGGCGGCCAGCGCCGAGCGCGCCTTGAGGGTGTCCCGCCGGTCGACGAAGAACCGGTGCACCGACTCGCGCAGCTCGGTCAGGCCGCTGCGCCGGATCAGCTCCGCGCAGAGCGCCACCCGGCTGTCGCAACCCGTCCGCACCAGGGTGGTGGCCAGCCGGACCCCGAACAGGCCCAGCCGCTCCAGCAGCGTGGCGCGCACCTCGGCGTCCAGCGCCACCGGCAGCTCGCCGCGCAGGAAGCGGTCGGCGGAGAGCAGGTACGCCTCCAGCTCCGGGCGGGGCACCCGGGCCAGCTGGGCCAGCGCCGCGTAGTCGGACTCGCTGAGCACCCGGCCGGCCAGGCCGAGCAGCCCGCTGCACGCCACCACGTTCAGGCAGACCGCGTCGACCCGCGGGTCGCGCTGCTGCCGGCGGGCGACCTGCCGGGCGGTGAGCAGGGCGTCGATCCGCCCGCCGCCGATCTCGTCCGCCCGGGACAGCACCAGCACCACCGGCATCGGGGCGGCCTGCCCGACCGCGCTCTCCCGGACCGACTCCAGCAGCCGCAGGTCGCTGCCCCGACCGTCCCGGGTCAGGTAGAGCAGGGCGTCCGCGTCGCGCAGCACCCGGTCCAGTACCGGCGACCGGCCGTGCTCGTCCGGGCCGGTCACCGGGGGCGTGTCGATCAGCGTGATCTGCCGCAGCGCCCGGGTGGGCCACCGCACCACGATGTCGCGCAGCTCGCCGGCCCGCCAGCCGACCAGGTCCACCCGCATCCCGGTCGCCGACTTGGCCACCGCGAGCTGCTGGGGCGGGTGGCTGGTCGAGTAGGCGGTCGCCGCCGGCTGCGCGCCGTCCTCGTACCAGGTGAAGACGCCGCTGCCGTCGGTCCCCTCGACCGGCGCGACCTCCTCGCCCATCAGCGCGTTCAACACCGTCGACCGGCCGGAGCGCCACGGACCGGCGATCGCGATGCGCAGCGGCTGCTCCAGCCGGGCCAACTGGCGGCGCAGGTGCGCGGTGGCCCGGGGATCGTCCCGGTAACACTCCAGGGCCCGGTGCAGCAGCCCCCAGACCGCCTCGTCCAGCCGCAGGCCGACGGTCATGCCCGGGGCTCCAGGGTGGCCGCCGCGGGCCGGGCGCCGGTCAACTGCTGCGCCTGCTCGTAGAGCGCGGCCAGCCGGGTCATGGTCAGCCGGATCTCGCGCTGGCGCTGGTCGCGCGCCGCCGCGTCGGTGTCCGCGGCCTGCTTGGCGGTACGCAGCGACGCGACGATGGCCTCCTGCAACTCCTCGGTCAGCGCGGTGAAGTGGTCCCGCAGCATCCGCTGCACCTGCCGGGTGGCGTCCCGGCACTCCTTGGTCATCCGGACGAAGAAATCGTCGACGTGCCGCTGGATCGCCGTCTTGACGGTCGCCTGGCGGCGGCGCAGCAGCTGCCGGCCCTCGTCCCGGATGCTCTTGCCGCCGAACAGCGCGCCGGCGCCGATCGACACCGGGTTGATCATCGGCATCCCGGCCAGCGTCATCGCCAGGCCGAACATGAGCAGGCCGCCGTACGAGCCCTTCATGCCGGTGAACACCTTCTGCCCCGCGGTGAACCGGTCGATGCTCGGCCGTTCCATGCTCGGCAGCCGGTCGCCGAGGTCGTCGGGCACCGCCATCGACCACGGCGGCAGCACGTCGTAGCCGTACCGGGCGAAGTTGCCGGCCACCCGCCGGGCGGCGAAGTCGCAGCGCTGCACCAGCCACTCGTGGTTGGCCTCGGCCGCCTCGACCAGGCTCTGCCGCAGCCACTCCTCGAAGGTGTCCCAGGCGACAAGGGGGTCGGCGGTGTCGAACGCGTCGTCGACCATCCGCAGGATCTCCCGGGTGCGGTCGCGCAGGTCGTACTCGATGTCGGAGAGCAGGTCGGCCATCTCGTCGGCGAGCGTGTTCTGCCACCGGGTGGCACACCGGCGCAGTTCGTCGGCCTCCCGCTGGGCGGCGTGCAGCCGGGACATCGGGCCCGTCTCCCGCTCGGCCTGCTGGCTGGCCAGTTCGGCGCGCAGCGGCGCGGCGAGCTGCTCCACCACCGTGCGGGCCACCAGGCTCACCGACGCCCGGGCCAGCACGTCGCCCTTGCCGGCCAGGTCGCGCTGGAGCCGGGCGATCAGCACCGGAAAGCCCGACTCGGCGTTGAGGTCGCGGTCGTCGGCGGCCGCGGCGCGCAGCCGCAGCGCCGCCGACACGCAGATCAGCGCCGCCGGCACGCCGGCCTCGGCGAGGTGCCTGCGGTTGCGCTCGGCCACCGCCCGCCAGTCCGGCGCCAGGTCGGTCTTGGTCTGCACCACCAGCACGTTGGGATGCGACCGGGTGAGGTGCAGCAGCACGTTCAGCTCGGCGACGGAGAGTTCCCGGGTCGAGTCGGAGACCAGCAGCACGGTGTCCGCGCGGTTCAGCGCGGCGGCCGGCGCGGCCGCGCCGAGCGCGGCCACCTCGTCGGCGCCCGGGGTGTCGACCAGCACCAGGCCCGCGCCGAGCAGGGCGCGGGGGAGTCCGATCTCGACGTACGCCGGCCCGCCGCCCGCCCGGCGCAGGGTGCCGGCCACCCCGGCGGGGATCTGGTCCAGCGGGACCGCCGTCCGCTCCACGGTCCCGGTGCCGCCGCCGGGCCGACCCGGAGTGGACGGTGGAGCCTGGACCACTGCGGCGGCGGCCACCGCGGCGTGCCGCACCACGGTGGGCAGCAGGGTGGTGCGGCCGTCGCCGACCGGGCAGACCGGGGCGTTGACGATCGCGTTGACCAGCTGGCTCTTGCCCTGGTTCGGCTCGCCGAGCACCAGCACCCGCAGCGTCGGATCCAGCAGCTGGGCGCGCTTGTCCCGGACCGTCTGGAGCAGGTCGCCGCGCCCGTGCTCCCGGCACGTACGGGCGATCTCGTCGAGCACGTCCAGCCAGATCCCCGCCATCACCGCACCAAGTGTGCGGATTTCATGGCAATTATCAAGAGGGGTCCGGGAAAAGGCCGGACCGCCCAGGGCGGTCCGGCCTTTTCGCTCCCACCGGTTCCGGTCAGAGCAGTCCGTCGGTGACCCCGAGCAGGCCGCCGCCGGCCGACGCCGAAGCGTCGCCGTGGACCCCGGCGTCGCCGGTGACACCGCCGGTCACGCCGCCGGTCACGCCGCCGGTCACGCCGCCCACCGTGCCGGTGACCCCACCGAGCAGGCCGTCGACCTGGCCGGTGACGCCGTCCACGGTGGAGGGGACGTCGATCGGCGGGACGACGCCGCCCTGCCCGGTGCCGATGCCGAGGCCGCCGAGGGT
>NZ_JAXCFQ010000012.1:0-228282 GCF_056150265.1 Micromonospora desertarenae | reverse complement strand
ACCGCGTCGCGCCACTCGCCGAGAGGCGACCTGCACACCGACACCCCAGGCACCGCCCCCGCAGCCACCAGGCCGCGGGGGCGGCGCTGTCTCCGGGACGTGAAGATCGGTCGGAGCGGTCGCGGGCGGGCGTCGGCTGGCCTATGTTCGAGGGGTCGGCGTCGGGCGAAGGGGGGTGGCGGGGTGGGTATCCGTACCTTCATCGAGGGCTGGCCGGTCTACCGGCAGCTCACCGGCACCGACCCGCTCGGGCGGGGTGCGGCGGCGCAGTCGGCCCGCTCGGCCGAGCTGACCGCGCGTACCGAGACGGCCGACCGGGTGGCGCGCTCGGTCTGCCCCTACTGTGCGGTGGGCTGCGGCCAGCGCGTGTACGTCAAGGACGACCGGGTGACCCAGATCGAGGGCGACCCGGACAGCCCGATCTCCCGTGGTCGGCTCTGCCCGAAGGGCGCGGCCAGCAAGAGCCTGGTGACCAGCCCGCTGCGGCAGACGAAGGTCCGCTACCGCCGGCCGTACGCCACGGAGTGGGAGGACCTGGATCTCGACGTCGCGCTCGACATGATCGCCGACCGGGTGCTCGCCGCGCGCGAGCAGACCTGGGAGGACGTGGACAGCGAGGGCCGGCCGCTCAACCGCACGCTGGGCATCTCCAGCCTGGGCGGGGCGACGCTGGACAACGAGGAGAACTACCTCATCAAGAAGCTGTTCACCGCGATGGGGGCGCTCCAGATCGAGAACCAGGCCCGGATTTGACACTCCGCCACCGTCCCCGGTCTGGGGACCAGCTTCGGTCGCGGCGGCGCGACGGACTTCCAGCAGGACGTGGCGAACGCTGACGTCATCGTCATCCAGGGCTCGAACATGGCCGAGGCCCACCCGGTGGGTTTCCAGTGGGTGATGGAGGCCAAACGGCGCGGCGCCAAGGTCTTCCACGTCGACCCGCGGTTCACCCGGACCAGCGCGCTCGCCGACACGTACCTGCCGATCCGGGCCGGCTCGGACATCGCCCTGCTCGGCGGGGTGGTGAACTACATCCTCAGCAACGAGCTGGACTTCCGGGAGTACGTGCTGGCGTACACCAACGCGGCGACGATCATCAGTGAGGAGTTCGTCGACACCGAGGACGGGGACGGCTTCTTCTCCGGGTTCGACCCGGAGACCGGCACGTATCAGCGGACCAGCTGGCAGTACGCCGGCCAGGAGACCCAGGCCGGGACGGCGGCGGAGGAGACCGACAAGGAGCGCGACGCCGCGGCCGGGCTGCGGCACGAGTCGCACGGCAGCCCCATCTCGGGTCGGAACCAGCGGGACGAGACGTTGCGGCACCCGCGCTGCGTCTACCAGATCCTCAAGCGGCACTTCGCCCGCTACACCCCGGAGATGGTGGAGCGGGCCTGCGGCGTGCCGCGGGAGAAGTTCCTGGAGCTGGCGCGGGCCTGGACGGAGAACTCCGGCCGGGAGCGCACCGGCGTGCTGATCTACTCGGTCGGCTGGACCCAGCACAGCGTCGGCGTGCAGTACATCCGCACCGGCGCGATCATCCAGCTGCTGCTGGGCAACGTGGGCCGCCCGGGTGGTGGGGTGCTGGCGCTGCGCGGGCACGCCAGCATCCAGGGCTCCACCGACATCCCGACGCTGTTCAACCTGCTGCCCGGCTACCTGCCGATGCCGCACCACGCCGACCACCCGACCTTCGACCAGTGGGTGGACAGCATCCGGCACCCGGGCCAGAAGGGGTTCTGGGGCAACGCGCGGGCCTACGGCGCCAGCCTCCTCAAGGCGTACTGGGGGGACGCGGCGACGCCGGAGAACGACTTCTGCTACGGCTACCTGCCCCGGATGACCGGCGACCACGGCACCTACCAGCAGGTGCTGAACATGATCGACGGCAAGGTGAAGGGCTACTTCCTGCTCGGTCAGAACCCGGCGGTGGGCTCGGCGCACGGTCGCGCGCAGCGGCTGGGCATGGCCAACCTGGACTGGCTGGTGGTCCGCGACCTGTTCATGATCGAAAGTGCCACGTTCTGGCGGAACAGCCCGGAGGTGGCCACCGGTGAGATCGTCCCGCAGGAGTGCCGCACCGAGGTGTTCTTCCTGCCGGCCGCGTCGCACGTGGAGAAGGAGGGCACCTTCACCCAGACCCAGCGGCTGCTGCAGTGGCGGGAGAAGGCCGTCGAGCCGCCGGGCGACTGCCGCTCCGAGCTGTGGTTCTTCTACCACCTCGGGCGCAAGCTGCGGGAGAAGCTGGCCGGCTCCCCGCACCCCCGCGACCGGGCGCTGCTCGACCTGGCCTGGGACTACCCCACGCACGGTCCGCTGGCCGAGCCGAGCGCCGAGGCGGTGCTGCGCGAGATCAACGGGTACGAGGTGGCGACCGGCCGCCCGCTGGCCTCGTTCAGCGAGGCCCGCGACGACGGTTCCACCGCCGTGGGCTGCTGGATCTACACCGGGGTGTACGCCGACGGGGTGAACCAGGCCGCCCGCCGCAAGTCCCGGCACGAGCAGGACTGGGTGGCCGCCGAGTGGGGCTGGGCGTGGCCGGCGAACCGGCGCACCCTCTACAACCGCGCCTCCGCCGACCCGCAGGGGCGGCCGTGGAGCGAGCGGAAGAAGTACGTCTGGTGGGACGCCGAGGCCGGCGAGTGGACCGGCTACGACGTGCCGGACTTCGAGAAGACCAAACCGCCGACGTACCGGCCGCCGGAGGGCGCCTCCGGCCCGGCCGGGATCGCCGGCGACGACGCGTTCGTCATGCAGAGCGACGGCAAGGGCTGGCTGTACGTGCCGCGCGGGCTGATCGACGGGCCGTTGCCGACGCACTACGAGCCGCCCGAGTCGCCGGTGCGCAACCCGCTCTACCGGCAGCAGGCCAACCCGACCCGCAAGGTCTATACGCACCCGGTGAACTCGGTGAACCCCAGCCCGCCGGCGGAGCACAGCCAGGTGTTCCCGTACGTGTTCACGGTCAGCCGGCTCACCGAGCACCACACCGCGGGCGGGATGAGCCGCACCGTCCGGCCGCTGGCCGAGTTGCAGCCGGAGATGTTCGTGGAGGTGTCCCCGGAGCTGGCCGGCGAGGTGGGGCTGGCCCACCTGGGCTGGGCGCACCTGGTCAGCGGGCGGGCGGTGATCGAGGCGAAGGTGCTGGTCACCGACCGGCTCACCCCGCTGCGGGTGGACGGCCGGATCATCCACCAGGTGTGGCTGCCCTACCACTTCGGCGGTGAGGGGCTGGTCACCGGCGACTCCGCCAACGACCTGTTCGGGATCACCCTCGACCCGAACGTGCTGATCCAGGAGAGCAAGATCGGTACCTGCGACGTACGACCGGGCCGCCGCCCCACCGGGCCGGCCCTGCTGGACCTGGTGGCCGACTACCGGCGCCGGGCCGGCCTGGAACCGGGCGCCGACCCCGGTCCCCGCCCACCCACCGTCACCCCCGGCGCGCACCCCGGCGTCGAGCACCGGCCGGACGGGGGAGGGTCGCGATGAGCCCCGGCCCGAACAGCTACTACGGCCCGCTGGACCCGGCCCCGGACGCGGGCTGGTCGGACGCCCCGCCGCGGATGGGCTTCTTCACCGACACCAGCGTCTGCATCGGCTGCAAGGCGTGCGAGGTGGCCTGCAAGGAGTGGAACGACGTGCCCGGCTCCGGGCTGGACCTGCTGGGCATGTCGTACGACAACACCGGCGCGCTGACCGCCAACTCGTGGCGGCACGTCGCCTTCGTCGAGCAGGCCCGCCCGGCCGGCCACCGGACGCCCCCGTTCGCCGGAAACCCGACCGGCGGCTCGGTGAGCGCCTCGTCGGCGGCGGTGGCCGCCGGCAGCGGCAACCCCACCGGCACCGACCCGGGGGTGCCGCCCGGGTCACCCGACGCCGCGGCCCGGATGGCCGCCGGCCCGTCGAGCGACGCCACGCCGACGGCGGCCGGGACCCAGTTCCTCGGCATGCCCGGGGACGGGCCGCCGGGGCGGACCGGCAGCGCCGAGGGGCGCACCGACTTCCGCTGGCTGATGATGTCCGACGTCTGCAAGCACTGCACCCACGCGGCCTGCCTGGACGTCTGCCCGACCGGGTCGCTGTTCCGCACCGAGTTCGGCACGGTGGTGGTGCAGGAGGACATCTGCAACGGCTGCGGCTACTGCATCTCCGCCTGCCCCTACGGGGTGATCGACCAGCGCAAGGGCGACGGCCGGGCGTGGAAGTGCACGCTCTGCTACGACCGCATCGGTGTCGGGAAGACACCGGCCTGCGCGCAGGCCTGCCCGACCGAGTCCATCCAGTACGGCCCGCTGGAGGAGCTGCGCGAACGGGCCGCCGCCCGGATGGCCACCCTGCACGACCGGGGCGTGCCGGAGGCGCGGCTGTACGGGCACGACCCGACCGACGGGGTCGGCGGCGACGGCGCCTTCTTCCTGCTGCTCGACGACCCGGAGGTGTACGGGCTGCCGCCGGACCCGGTGGTGACCACCCGCGACCTGCCGAAGATGTGGAAGCGGGCCGGCCTGGCCGCGTTGGCCATGGCGGCGGCCGCCGTCGCCGCGTTCGTCGGAGGTTCCTCGTGAGTGACCGCCCGGTCGGCGACCGGTTCCGCCGCTTCCGCGACCGGCTCGCCGGCACCGCCGGCGGCCCTGACCCCACGGCCGGCGAGAGCCACGCCACCAGCTTCCGCCCGGACGCGCCGCGCAGCGACGCCGCCGCGCAGGCCGCCCGGCTGGCGCCCGTGCCGTCGGGGGCACCGACGCAGCGGCGCCGGGGCGGCCGGCGGGGGCGCGGCGGCGAGGAGCTGACCGTCCCGGCGGCCGAGTTCACCTCCTACTACGGGCGGCCGGTGCTGAAGCCGCCGGTGTGGAAGTGGGACATCGCCGCCTACCTGTTCACCGGCGGCCTGGCGGCCGGTTCGTCGCTGCTGGCCGCGGGCGGGCAGTTCACCGGCCGGCCGGGGCTGCGCCGGGCCGGGCGGCTCGCCGCGCTGGCGGCGGTCGGGGCCAGCACCGGCTTCCTGATCCGGGACCTGGGGCGGCCGGCCCGGTTCCACCACATGCTGCGGGTGGCCAAACCGACCTCGCCGATGTCGGTGGGCACCTGGATCCTCGCCGCGTTCGGGCCGGCGGCCGGCGTGGCGGCGGTCGCCGAGGCGGCGCCCTGGCTGCCCGAGGACGGCCTGCCGGGGCTGGCCCGGCGGGTGCTGCCGCCGGTCGGGCACGCCGCCGGGCTGGCCGCCGCGGCCACCGCGCCGGCCCTGGCCACGTACACCGGGGTGCTGCTGGCCGACACGGCCGTGCCGTCCTGGCACGAGGCGTACCCGGAACTGCCGGTGATCTTCGCGGGCAGCGCGCTGGCCAGCGGCGCCGGCGTGGGTCTGCTCGCCGCGCCGCTCGGGCAGACCGGGCCGGCGCGGCGGATGGCGGTCGCCGGCGCGGCGCTGGAGCTGTACGGCTCGCACCGGGTGGAGACCCGGCTCGGGCTGCTCAGCGAGCCGTACCGGATCGGCCGGGCGGGGCGGCTGCTGCGGGCCGGGCGGGTGCTGACCGCCGCCGGGGTGGCCGGCGCGCTGCTCGGCGGGCGCAGCCGGGCCGTCTCCGCGCTCTCCGGCGCGGCGCTGCTGGCGGCGTCGGTGGCGACCCGGTTCGGCATCTTCCACGGCGGCGTCGCCTCGGCGCGGGATCCGAAGTACACGGTGGTGCCGCAGCGCGAACGGCTGGCCCGCCGGGCGGCGGTGCAGGACTGACCCTTCCCCGCGCGGGCCCGCCACCGCTGTGGTCAAATGCTCGGTGGAGGCGTTCAGGCGGCTGGTGCCCCTCCCGGTCTTCAAAACCGGTGTGGTCCGGGACCCGGGCCAGGCGGGTTCGATTCCCGTCCGTCTCCGCCAAGCAGCGGGGAGATCACGTGACAGGGGACGGCCGCGCCGATCCGCGCCGGCGGGTGCCGCGCACCGACGCGCTGCTCGCCGACCCCGCGCTGGTCGCCGCCGCCGGCACGCTGGGCCGGGACCGGGTCAAGGCCGCCGTCCACCGGGCGCAGGAGCGGGCCCGCCGCGGCGAGATCGCCCCCGACGAGGTACGCGAGGCCGCACTCGCCGCGCTGCCCGCGCCGGCGCCCCGGTCGGTGCTCAACGCCACCGGGGTGGTGCTGCACACCAACCTCGGCCGGGCGGCGCTGTCGCCGGCCGCGGTCGCCGCGGTGCTCGCCGCCGCCGGGCACACCGATGTGGAACTCGACCTGCGCACCGGCCGGCGGGCCCGGCGGGGCCGCGACGCCCTGGACGCCCTCGCGGCCGCCGTGCCGGACGCCGGCGCGGTGCACGTGGTCAACAACGGCGCCGCCGCGCTGGTGCTGGCCGCCACCGCGCTGGCATCCGGCGGCGAGATCGTGGTCAGCCGGGGCGAGCTGGTGGAGATCGGCGACGGGTTCCGGCTGCCGGACCTGCTGGAGAGCACCGGCGCGCGGCTGCGCGAGGTGGGCACCACCAACCGCACCACGCTGGCCGACTACGCCGCCGCGATCGGCCCGCGCACCGGGTTCGTGCTGAAGGTGCACCCGTCCAACTTCCAGGTCACCGGCTTCACCTCGGCGGTGCCGGTGCGGCGGCTGGCCACCCTCGGCGTGCCGGTGGTGGCCGACATCGGCTCCGGGCTGCTCGCCCCGGACCCGCTGCTGCCCGCCGAACCGGACGCCGCGAGCACCCTGCGCGCCGGCGCCGCGCTGGTCACCGCCAGCGGCGACAAGCTGCTCGGCGGCCCGCAGGCGGGGCTGCTGCTCGGCGCGGCCGACCTGGTCGAGCGGCTGCGCCGGCACCCGCTCGCCCGGGCGCTGCGGGTGGACAAGCTGACCCTGGCCGCGCTGGCCGCCACGGTGGGCGACCCGGCCACCCCGACCCGGGCGGCGTTGCACGCCGACGCCGGCGGCCTGCGGGAGCGGACCGAGCGGTTGCGCGACCGGCTCGCCGCCGACGGCTGCAAGGCCGAGGTGGTGCCGGCCGCGGCGGTGGTCGGCGGCGGCGGCGCCCCCGGCGTGGAGCTGGACTCGTGGGCGCTGAGCCTGCCCGAGCGGTACGCCGAGCCGCTGCGCACCGGCGAACCGCCGGTGCTCGGCCGGGTGGTGCGCGGCCGGCTGCTGCTGGACCTGCGCTGCGTGCCGGCCGACGCCGACGACGCGGTGCGGGCCGCCGTGCTGCGGGTGCCGGGGGACGGCTGAGCCATGTGGGTGGTGGCCACCGCCGGGCACGTGGACCACGGCAAGTCGACGCTGGTGCGGGCGCTGACCGGGATAGAACCGGACCGGTGGGCCGAGGAGCGCCGCCGGGGCATGACCATCGACCTGGGGTTCGCCTGGACCACGCTGCCGTCCGGCGGGACTGTCGCCTTCGTCGACGTGCCCGGGCACGAGCGGTTCGTGCCGAACATGCTCGCCGGGGTCGGCCCGGTGCCCGCCGCGCTGGTCGTGGTGGCCGCCGACGAGGGCTGGATGCCGCAGTCCGCCGAGCACCTGGCGGCGCTGGACGCGCTCGGGGTGTCGTACGGCCTGCTGGTGGTGACCCGCGCGGACCTGGCCGACCCGGGGCCGGCGTTGGCCCGGGCCCGGGCGGAGCTGGCCGCGACCTCGCTCGGCCCGGTGGAGGCGGTGGCGGTCAGCGCGGTCACCGGCGCCGGCCTGCCCGAGCTGCGGGCGGCGCTGGACCGGCTGGCCGCCCGGCTGCCCGCGCCGGCGACGGACGCGGCGGTGCGGCTCTGGGTGGACCGCTGCTTCACCGTCCGGGGCAGCGGCACGGTGGTCACCGGCACCCTCGGCGCCGGCCGGCTGCGCGTCGACGACGAGCTGGAACTGGCCACCACCGGCGAGCCGGTGCGGGTGCGCGGCCTGCACCGCCTCGGTGCCGCGACGGCGCGGGTCGACGCGGTGGCGCGGGTGGCGGTGAACCTGCGCGGCGTCCCGCGGGACCGGCTGGCCCGCGGGGACGCGCTGCTCACCCCCGGCCGGTTCCGGCTGACCGACCTGCTCGACGTGCGGCTCGCCGGTGACCCGGTCGCCGACCTGCCGGCCACCCTCACCCTGCACGTCGGCTCCGCCGCCGTGCCGGCCCGGGTCCGCCCGCTCGGCCCGGACACCGCCCGGCTGCGGCTGGCCCGCCCGCTGCCGCTGCTGGTCGGTGACCGGGCGCTGCTGCGCGACCCCGGTCGCCACCACGTCGCCGGCGGGGTGACCGTGCTGGACGTGGCGCCCCCACCGCTGGCCCGCCGGGGCGCCGCGGCCGCCCGCGCCGCCCTGCTGGCCGACCTGGACGGCCGCCCCGACCTGGCCGGGGAGCTGCGCCGTCGCCGGCTGGCCCGGGTCAGCGACCTGGTCCGCACCGGGGTCGAGGTCACCGTCCCGCCGGTGGCCGGGGACTGGCTGGCCGACCCGGAGCACTGGCGGCAGCTCGCCGTCCGGCTCGGCGAGGAGGTCACCCGCCACGGCCGGGAACACCCGCTGGAGCCCGGCGCGCCGGTCGAGCTGCTCCGGCGGCGACTCGGCCTGCCCGACCGGGCGCTGGTCGAGGCCCTGGTGCGCCCGCCGCTGCGGCTGCGCGCCGGGCGGGTGACCGCGTCCGCGGCCGACGCGCTGCCCGAGCCGGTGGCCCGCGCCGTGGCCCGCCTCCGGGCCGAGTACGCCGACCGGCCGTTCCGCGCCCCGGAGGCCGCCGACCTCGCCGGCCTCGGCCTCGGTCCGCGCGAGATCGGCGCCGCGGTGCGCGCCGGGGCGCTGCTGCGGCTGGCCGAGAACGTGGTGCTGCTGCCCGGCGCCGCCGACGCGGCGGTGCGGGTGCTGGCCGGGCTGCCGCAGCCGTTCACGCTCAGCGCGGCCCGGCAGGCGCTGGACACCACCCGGCGGGTCGCCGTGCCGCTGCTGGAGCTGCTGGACCGCCGCGGGGTCACCCGCCGGCTGCCCGACGACGCCCGGGTCGTGGTCACCGCGGGCTGACCCGGCCACCGGCAAGCCGCCCCACGAGCGCGGGGCGGTCACCTAGCGTTACCACATGGACCCTTCAGCGATCTGGCGGGACCGGCAGCGCAAGTGGCGGATCGAGGCGTACCGCGCGCCCGACCTGCGGTTCGCCATCTTCGCCACCAACGGCACCACCGAGTCCGCCCCGCTGTGGCTGTTCGGGATGTCGGCGCTGGCCCGCTGGCTGATGTCGCACAAGATCTCGCTCGACGACCTGGAGGTCGACTGAGGCGCTACGCCCGAACGGGGGATTGTTCCGGAAAAGCCCGTTGACCGACTGTTCCCACCCGTACGGTGCGATACGTGAAGGACCGAGGAATGCGTACCTTTCTCACGGTGCTCGCCGGGCTCGCCGTGGTCTACTTCGGCACCACCGGCCGCAGTCCCGAGGAGGGCGGCGGGGTCACCGGCGGCCTGGTGGTGCTCGCCCTGCTGGCGGCCCTGCTGGTCTGGCACCTCACCAAGCCGGGGAACACACCGACGAAGTGAGGCCGGTCAGCCGGCGGCGGCCGTGCGGCTGACCTCGCCGGCGGACTCCTCGCCGAGCGCTACCCGGACCAGCGCCGAGGCGAGCCGGCCGAACTCGGCCGAGCCGACCAGCCCGGCCAGCCGGTCCGGCGAGGCGGGCAGGCCGAGCCGCTTCGCCCCGGCCAGCGCGCGCCGGTCGGCGTACGGGCGCACGTCGGGCCAGACCGTCTGGGCCTCGCGCAGGAAGATGTCCGCCCCGGTGGGGCCGATGCCGGGGAACTCGGTGAGCCGCCGGCGCAGCCCGGCCGGGTCGCCGTCGGCCTCCCGGTGCAGCCGGCGCAGGTCGCCGCGCCAGCGGTCCAGGCAGAGCCGGGCCCCGGTGCCCAGCATCGTCGAGGTCCGCTCGTCGTAGCGGCGGTAGTGGCCCCGGCCCAGCGCGTCCACCCGGTCCTGCCAACTGGCCGCCTCCATCGCCTGCGGGGTGCGGTAGCCGGCGGCGAACAGTTCCCGGGCCGCCGCCACCGCCACCTGGGCCCGGATCCGGGTGCTCAGCAGCGTGGCGAGCACCAGCAGCTGGTAGAGCGGGGCCGGCCGGTCGGCCAGCCGGATGCCGGCCTCCTCGGCGTACGTGCGTCCCCGCCGATCCAGCAGGACCCGCGCCACGGTCCGGTCGTCGCCCATCTGCCGGGGGTACCCGGCCGGCGGCGGGTCACCCCTCGCCGGCCGGTCCGGCTGCGGCATGGCGCCTGCGGCGGCGGGTAACCCGTGGCGGACGCGGCGCCGCCGGGTGCCGTCCAGCGGAAGGAGACATCGTGGTCAACCCGCAGCAGGAGGAGCTCCGGCGCAACGACAAGGGCGCCACCAGCCAGTACAGCAAGGGCCCGAAGCCGACCGGTCACCCGCTGAACCGGGGCTCGTCCAAGGGGGACACCGGGCGCCCGGTGCCGAAGGGACAGATCTCGCCGTACGGCCCGGCGGGGGAGCCGGTGGCCGACGACGAGAGCGACGGGCGGGGCTGACTCAGCCCCGTCCGGTGGGCGGCCGCAGCCGGTTCCAGGTGGCTGCGGCCGTCAACCCGTACGCCAGGTGCGGCACCAGGTCGGCGATCCAGTCCGAGCGGCGCCAGGTGCGCGGGTCGGTCACGCCGAGCATCGTCATGCCGCCGTCGGAGAGCGTCATCACGCCTCCGCCGAGCACCCCGGTGGCCAGTGGCAGCGGCTGCCGCCGGCCGCGGGTGAGCAGCGCGAAGCCGACCGCGGCGGCGATCCCCGCGCCGTAGCCGAGCAACGGCCCGAGGCCCGAGCGGCGGTTGGCCGCCCGGTCCCCGGACCCGAGGTCGACGTGCGCCACCCCGGCCAGCCGGCCGGCGCTCTCCTCGGGGGTACTGCTCGCCGGGCGTCCCCGGACCACCATGTCCAGGTAGCTCACGATGTTCAGCGCGGTGCTGCCGACCGCCCCGACGATCACCCCGTCGGCCAGGCTCGTCCCCCTCACTTGGGGTCTCCGGGCTCGCGTTCGCCCTTGGGCCCGTACGTCCGCTCGCCGCGCACGATGCCCCGCTGTCCCCGGTCGTCCTGCAGGATCCGGTTGGCCACCTCGTTGGCCTTGCGGTCCGGCACCCGGCGTCCAGAATCGTCGATCGCGTTCCGGATGCGCGCCCGCTGCTTGTCGTACGCGTTGCTGCCCGGCCGTGGTCCTGGCATCACTGCCTCCTCCGGTCGCTGTCGCCCGTCGGCGTACCGGGTGCGTCTACCCGCCTGCCGGCGGGCCAACCCCGGCTCGCCGGGGCGGCCGGCCCCCGCTCGGTCGGCGCGCTGACCCGGCTCAGCGGGGCGCGCGGATCACCGCGACCGGGCAGTCGGCGTGGTGCAGCACCGCCTGGCTGACCGAGCCCAGCAGCAACCCGGTGAACTCGCCGCGCCCCTGCCGGCCGACCACCACCAGCTGCGCCTGGCGGGAGGCGTCGTTGAGCACGGCCGCCGGGCGGCCGCGGACGGTCCGCCGGGCGATCGGCACGTCGGGCCAGCGTTCGGCGAGCCCGGACGTCACCTCGGCGACCAGCCGCTGCTCGTCGGAGCGCAGCTCGGTGTCGTCGTAGACCAGCGGCTGCATGTCGCCCGGGCCGGTGGAGACCGGGTGCCGGTAGGCGTGCAGGGCGAGCACCTCGGCGCCGCGGACCGACGCCTCCTCGACCGCGAACTCCGCCGCGAGCCGGGACGTCTCGGAGCCGTCCACGCCCACCACCACCGGCCCGTCGGCGCGGTCGCTGCCGCGGGCGACCAGCACCGGGCAGTCGGCGTAGGAGGCGACCTGGACCGCCACCGAGCCGACCACCAGCGCGGAGAAGCCGCCCAGGCCCCGGTCGCCGAGCACGATCATCGCGGCGGCCGGCGACTCGCCGAGCAGCACCGCCGCGGCCTCCCCGTCGATGATCTCGCCGGAGACCCGCAGGCCGGGCACCGCCGCCTCGGCCTCGGCCACCGCCTCGGCGACCAGCCGCTCGGCCTGCTGCCGCAGGCCGCTGCCGGGCGGCCCGCCGGCCGGGGGCTGCACCGGCACGTGCAGCAGCGGCCAGATGAAGCCGTGCACGATCCGCAGCGGCCGGTCCCGCCGGTCGGCCTCGGCAGCCGCCAGCCGTACGGCCCGCAGCGCCGGCTGCGAGCCGTCCACGCCGACCACCACGGCCGCGCCGTTCGCCGAGTTCACCGTCCACCTCCCACCGGTTCCGGGTCAGTATCGCGGCCGGTGAGCCGCCGGCGGGGCGATACCGCCCAGGACGTCCGGTCGGTACGCTGGCGACGACCACCGGGGAGGGAGCGTCATCGATGGTTGAACCCGACCAGCCGAGCACCGCACGGATGATCGACCACTGGCTCGGCGGGGAGCACCACTTCCCGGTGGACGTGGCCGCGGCGCGTGCCTTCGAGCAGGCGTACGGGCCGTGCGCGCCGATCTTCCGCGAGTTGCGTGCCTTCCTGGGTCGGGCGGTGCGGGCGATCGTCGCCGACGGGGTGGACAGCTTCCTGGTCTTCGGCGCCGGGGTGCCCACCATGGGCAACGTGCACGAGGTGGCCACGGAGGCGACGGTGCTCTACACCGATGTGGATCCGGTCACCATCCGCCTCGGCCAGCGGATCCTGGCCGGCAGCGACCGGGCCGGCTACGGCTACGGCGACGCCACCGACATCGGCACCGTCGACCCGGCGCAGCTGCACCGGTTCGTGCCGGGGTGGGGGAGGCGGCCGGTCGGCGTGGTCTTCCTGGGGCTGGCCGCGTTCCTCGACGACGACACGCTGGCCCGCACCCTCGACGAGCTGTACGGCGCCGTCGCCCCGGGCAGCCGGCTCGCGATCGACTTCGACACCGACGAACTGGCCGCCCACCCGGAGGCCCTGGCGATGATGGGCCCGGCGTTCCGGATGCGCCGGCCGGAGGCGTTCGCGCCGCTGCTGGGCCGGTGGCGGCCCACCGCCGACGGCATCGTGCCGATCGCCCGGTGGCGCCCGGACGGCCCGCCGGCCGACGTGCCGGACGCCTTCTACGGTGCGGTGGCGGTCCGCCCGGCGGACTGAGCCGCGCGGCGAGCAGCCGGTCCCGGGCCGCCGGGGACGGGTTGATCACGATGGCGGCCGCCCGCGCGGCGCGGTGCCGGCGACCTCCGTATGATGCTTGCCGTACAGCAAGTGTTGCCGGAGGAGAACCATGTTGGACGCGCCCGGCGGGTTGTCACGTGCGCTGCGCGAGTCCCCGCCCGACCAGGTGGCCGAGGCCGCCGACCGGGCCATCCGGTCCACCCTGGGCGCGACGCGCACGGACGTGTTCCTCGCCGACTACCGGATCAGCGGGCTCTGGCCGGTGCTGGACCCGGACCTGCCCGAGGCCGGTTTCCTGTCCTGCCAGGGTATGGCGCAGCGCTGCTTCAGCAGTCAGCAGCCGGTGCTCGACGGCGCCGGGGACGGCCGGTGCCGGCTCTACCTGCCGCTGTCGGTGTGGGGGGAGCGGCTCGGGGTGCTGCTGGTCGAGTTCCCCGCCGCGCCCGGTCCGGCCACTGTGGAGCGGGTCGGGGACGTCGCCGGTGAGCTGGCGGTGGTGCTGCGCGCGGCGGACCGGGAGACCGACCGCTACCGGCGGGCCCGCCGGCGGGAGCGGCTCAGCATGGCCGCGGAGATGCAGTGGGAGCTGCTGCCGGGTCGCGGGGTCAGCCACGACGCGTTCCAGCTCGCCGGCCAGTTGGAGCCGGCGTACACGGTGGGGGGTGACCACTTCGACTGGTCGCTCGACGGCGACCGGCTGACCCTCACCGTGCTCAACGGATCCGGCATCGGGCTGTCCGCCTCACTGCTGACCGCGGTGACCGTGAACGCTCTGCGCAACGCCCGGCGCTCCGGTGGGAGCCTGACCGAGCAGGCCGAACTCGCCTCCGACACGGTCTTCTACCAGCACCGGGGCCGGCGCTACGTGGCGACGCTGCTGATGGAGCTGGACACGGTCACCGGCCGGGTGCGGGCGGTGGACGCCGGTTCGCCGCGGCTGCTGCGGCTGCGCGGCGGCGCGGTCGACACGATCGGCCTGGAGCAGCAGCTGCCGTTGGGCATGTTCGCCGAAGCCCGGTACGACCTGCAGGAGTTCGACCTGGTGCCGGGGGACCGGCTCTTCGTGGTCAGCGACGGCGTGTGGGCGGCCGCGCCGGCCGACCGGGAGGCGTACGGGGAGAAGGCGATGGCGCGCGCGATGCGGTCCACGCGGCTGCAGCCACCGGCGGAGGCAGTTGGTACGGTGATGCGCGAACTGCACGCCTGGCATGCGGACACCGATCTGCGCGACGACGCGGTCGTGGTCTGTCTGGACTGGCGCGGTTCCGGCGGCCGGGCCGGCGACTGACTGCCGTCGCCGCACCGAGGCCGAACACGAGCGGGACGATCGCAGGGGACACCGGGTGGAGCGACCTCCGAATCTCGCCGCCGCGATCGACGCGGCCGCCGAGGCGCTGGTCGGCGTGCTGGACTCGGCCGTCTCCCGGCACCAGATGGTCGTCTCGCCGACCCAGCTGCGGGTGCTCTCGCTGATCGCCGGGCGGCCGCGGACCACCGTCAACCGGCTGGCCGAGCTGCTGGACGTCGTGCCGTCGTCGGCGAGCCGGCTCTGCGACCGGCTGGAGGCGATCGGGCTGCTGCGCCGGGTGGCCGATCCCCGCGACCGGCGGGAGGTCCGGCTGGTGCCGACCGCGGCGGCACAGGAGTTGCTGCGCGAGCTGGCGGAGCGCCGGCACCAGGCGGTGCAGAGCGTGCTGGACCGGATGCCCGGCCGGGTGCAGCACGAGCTGCTGCTGGGCCTGCTCGCCTTCGGTCAGGCCGCCGCGTCCGCCGCCGAGCCGGCGGCGGATCCGTCGGCCCGGAGCGCCTGAGGACGCCTTCCGGCCGCTACCAGTATCCTAGGACGCTCTACGCGACGTGAGGCCGGTCACAGCGCCGACAGGCCGCGCCGAGCCGGGCTCGGCGGCACCCGGACCGGCGGCGAGGGCCCGATATAGTGGCAGCGCAACTCAGCCGGCCCGTGATCACGACGATCGCGGGCCGAATCAGGGGAGGTCCCGTCCCGGGACCGCAGCGGGTGCCGGCGCACGCCGGCCCGACAGCACGCGTCCCGCAGCGCCCGACCTCGGCCGGGCGGCCGCGACGCGTCGCGGAGGAGGTTCGGTGTCGCGTCGGCCGGCTGGGGCAGCGCATCCGGGGGCCTCGGGCGGCACCGACCCGGCTCCGGGCGACCGGGTCCTCACGCTGCCCAACCTGATCAGCTTCGTGCGGCTGCTCGGCGTGCCGCTCTTCCTCTACCTGCTGCTGGTCGCCCGCGCCGACGTGGCCGCGATCGTGGTGCTGGCCATCGGCGGCACCACCGACTGGGTGGACGGCTGGATCGCCCGCCGGCTGGGCCAGGTGAGCCGCCTCGGCGAGCTGCTCGACCCGCTCGCCGACCGGCTCTACATCCTCGCCACGCTGCTCGGGTTCACCGCGCGCGAGGTGGTGCCCTGGCAGTTCACCGCCGCGCTGCTGGCCCGGGAGCTGCTGCTGCTCGGCTCGCTGGCGGTGCTGCGCCGGTACGGGTACGGGCCGCCGCCGGTGCACTACGTCGGCAAGACCGCCACGTTCCTGCTGCTGGCCGCGTTCCCGGTGCTGCTGCTGGCCTCGGCGGTGCCGGGGGCGGCCGCGGTCGCCGGCCCGGTCGGCTGGGGCCTGGCCTGGTGGGGTCTGGTGCTCTACTGGGTGGCCGGCGCCCTCTACGTGGTGCAGGCGCGCCACCTGGTCACCTCGGTGCGGGCGGGGGGAGCGGGCGCGTGACCGGCACGCCGCGCGAGGGTCAGGGCCGCACCGAGCGGGTGTACGCCCCGGACTTCCTCACCGAGTTGTTCCGCAATCCGCTGGATCCCGGTTACCTGGACGCGGCGGCGCGCCGGCGCGAGGGCGGGCGCCCCTCGGGGTGGCGCGGCTGGTCGGCCCGGTCGGTGAGCCTGCTGGTCATCGTGGTGCTGGGGTTCCTGTTCGCGGTGGCGTACAAGCAGACCCTGGCCGACGAGCCGGGGCGCAGCCAGGCGCGGTCCGGGTTGGTCGCCCAGATCAAGGAGCGGCAGGCCGAGGCGGACCGGCTGGCGGTCCAGGCCGACCGGTTGCGCGAGGAGGTGGCCCGGCAGCGCGAGCTGGCGCTGAGCGGCTCGCAGGCGGCCCGGCTGCGGGACCTGGAGGCGGGCACCGGGATGGGTCGGGTGCGCGGCGACGGCGTGGTGGTGCGGCTGGCGGACGCGCCGGGCAAGCAGGACGCGGTCACCGGGGCGGGCGCCGGGCCGCCGCGGGTGCTCTACAGCGACCTGCAGGCGGTGGCGAACGACCTGTGGAGCGCCGGGGCGGAGGCGATCGCGATCAACGGTCAGCGGTTGACGGCGACGTCGACGATCCGCTCGGCCGGGGAGGCGATCCTGGTGGACTTCCGGCCGGTGACCGGGCCGTACGAGGTGTCGGCGATCGGTCCGGGGTCGATGAAGCGCCGGTTCGACGAGAGCCGGTCGGCGTTGTTGATGCGTGAGGTGGCCGAGAAGACCGGGTTGTCGTTCGGGGTGCGCAAGGTCGACGACCTCACCCTGCCGGCGGCGCCGGAGCCGCAGCTACGCTACGCGGAGCCTTCGGTGAGTTCGACGCCGTCGCCGTCGGCCACCGGTGTCCAACCGTCCGGTTCCCGGACGTCCCCCAGCCCCTCCGGAGGTGGTCGATGATCGCGGTGCTGGCGTTGCTCGCCGGGGTGGTGCTCGGGGTGTGGCTCGATCCCACGGTGCCCGCGGCGTTGCAGCCGTACCTGCCGATCGCGGTGGTGGCGGCGCTGGACGCGGTGTTCGGCGGGGTGCGGGCGAAGCTCGACCGGATCTTCGACGACAAGCAGTTCGTGGTGTCGTTCATCTCGAACGTGCTGGTGGCGGGCCTGATCGTGTACCTGGGTGACCAGTTGGGCGTGGGTGGTCAGTTGTCCACCGGTGTGGTGGTCGTGCTGGGGGTGCGGATCTTCGGAAACGTCGCGGCGATCCGCCGGCACCTGTTCCGGGCGTAGGTTTACAGGCGATGAGCGACGAGCACACCGAGACGGGGACCGGCTGGCCGCAGCCGGCGGGTCCGCCGCGCCCGTCGGGGCCGGCGGGGGAGCCGGATCCGCGGCCGGACGCGCCGGATCCGGACGAGTTGAGCCCGTTGGCGCCGCGGCCGCCGGAGCGGCAGGACGCGCCGCCGGTGGAGGAGGAGTCGGCCGGCGCCGGCGAGGCGGCGACGGTGGACCTGAGCCGGGCGAGTGCCGCGGCCGCCGAGGGGCCGGACGGGAGCGCCGGCGGGTCGGCGGCGGACGCGGCGGGGGCGGTAGCCGGGCCGGTGCGGTCGGTGCGGGCGCGGCTGAGCTCGGCCGGGGTGATGATCGCTGTGCTGTTGGCGTTGCTGGGCTTCACCCTGGTGGTGCAGTTGAAGACGACGTCGACGGATCCGACGTTGGCGGCGACCCGGCAGGAGGACCTGGTCCGGATCCTGTACGACCTGGATTCGCGGACGAACCGGTTGCGGCAGGACATCGAGTCGTTGGAGGAGAGCCAGCGGCAGTTGCAGTCGGGTGAGCAGGGGCGTCAGGCGGCGTTGGAGGAGGCGACCCGGCGGGCTGACGAGTTGGGGATCCTGGCGGGGACGTTGCCGGCGACGGGGCCGGGGTTGTCGGTGCGGTTCGTCGCGGGCGGTAAGCCGATCTCGGCGTCGCGGGTGCTGGACGCGGTGCAGGAGTTGCGGGGCGCGGGCGCGGAGGCGATGCAGATCTCGGGTGGGGATCAGGCGGCGGTGCGGATCATCGCGTCGACGTACTTCCTGGACGAGGACGGGTCGTTGATCGTGGACGGGCGGCGGTTGACGGGTCCGTACACGATCACGGTGATCGGTGATCCGGCGACGATGCGGACGGCGTTGAACATTCCTGGTGGGGTGGTGGCGTCGGTTGCCGGCGACGGCGGTAACGTGATCGTTGAGGATCGTGAGGCTGCCGAGGTTTCGGCGCTGCACGCGCCGATCAAGCTGGAACACGCCCGTCCGGTCTCCTGACCGGCGCGGCCGGCACCGGGTGCGCCCGGTGCACCGATGGATGAGGGACGCGTCTGGTGATTCCTGAGGATCTGCGTTACACCGCTGAGCACGAGTGGGTCTCCGGTGGCGACGGCGGCACTGTCCGGGTCGGCATCACCCATTTCGCGCAGGACGCGCTGGGTGACATCGTGTATGTCCAGCTGCCCGAGGCGGGCACGGCGGTGGCCGCTGGTGAGTCGTTGGGTGAGATCGAGTCGACCAAGAGCGTGTCGGAGATCTACGCCCCGATCAGCGGTACGGTGGCGGCGCGCAACGAGGCGCTCGGCGACACCCCTGAGGTGATCAACACTGACCCGTACGGTGCGGGTTGGTTGGTGGAGATCACCCCGGACGATCCGGCGGCGGTCGACGGGCTGCTGTCCGCGGGCGCGTATCGCGAGCTCACCGAGAGCTGAGTGTGCCCGAGCCGGTGCGCCTGTCGAGTCCGCGCGTCCGGTTGCCCTGCATTTCGGCGCTGGCTAGGCTCGCCCAGTCGACCGAGAACCCAATAGTTGAGCGTCGCGGAATCGCCTTTCCGGGCACGGGGAGCCAGCCGCCGGGTGTTCATTGGCCCGGCGGCCAGACCCGCCATCACCCGACGCCGACCGAACAGATCCGTGAGGTGGTCCCATGACGCGCCCAGACGACGAGTTCCCCCCACTCGACGTCACTTCGACGCTCAATCTCGGCTCGCTCGACGAAGTGCTGGAGGGGCCGGACACCGATGTGGTGCCGAGCCGGATGTCCGGTTCGTTGCCGCCGGGGATGGCGCTGCTGGTGGTCCGGCGGGGTCCGAACGCGGGTGCCCGGTTCCTGTTGGATCACGATGTGACGACCAGTGGCCGGCATCCGGACAGTGACATCTTCCTGGACGACGTGACGGTGTCGCGGCGGCACGCGGAGTTCCACCGGGATGGTGGGACGTTCACGGTGCGGGACGTGGGCAGCCTGAACGGCACGTACGTGAACCGGGAGCGGGTCGAGGCGGCCACCTTGAGCAATGGTGACGAGGTGCAGATCGGCAAGTTCCGGGTGGTGTTCATCGCCGGTCCGCGCCCGGAGGGGGAGGCCGGCCGGGGGTGAACGAGCCTGCGGCCTCGACGTCGCCGGGTGCGGCGCGTGCGCAACCGTTGATGAGCATCGGTGAGGTGCTGGCGCAGTTGCGGGTGGATTTTCCGGACGTCACGATTTCGAAGTTGCGGTTCCTCGAGGCCGAGGGTCTGGTGGAGCCGCAGCGTACGGCGTCGGGTTACCGGAAGTTCAGCTGGGACGATGTGGCGCGGTTGCGGTTCGTGCTGACCGCGCAGCGGGACCAGTACCTGCCGTTGCGGGTGATCCGTGAGCAGTTGGCGCAGTGGGACGCGACCGGGGAGGCGCCGGGTCGGCAGCGGCCGACGTTGGTGGCGGTGGGTCCTGGTGGCGAGGTGCCGGGGCGGGAGTCGGCGGATTCGGCCGAGTCGTCGCAGGTGCGGCTCGGTCGGGCCGATCTGGTGGCGCGCAGCGGGATCGACGAGTCGACGCTGGCGGAGCTGGAGCGGCTCGGGTTGGTGGTGTCGGATCCGCCGGGTTGGTACGACGCGGATGCGTTGATCATCGCGCGGGCGGTGGCGGGTCTGTCGGCGTACGGGTTCCAGCCGCGGCATTTGCGGGGTTACCGGACGGCGGCGGATCGGGAGGTCGGTCTGTTCGCGCAGTTGGTGGCGCCGTTGGCGCGGCAGAGTGATCCGGCGGCGCGGGCGCGGGCGGCGGAGACGGCGCGGGAGTTGGTGGCGTTGTCGCAGCAGTTGCACGCGGCGTTGGTGCGGGTGGGGTTGCGGTCGACGTTGGGCCGGTGACCGGCGGGTGTGCGGAAAGATCTGTCCCGGGAAGCGTGTCGTAGGCTTGCCGGGGTAACCCCTTTCTGGCGCGGGCGTGGTGCGGATTGCGCGTGGGACGGCCGTGTCGCGGTCCGTGTACCGTGCAGGGAAGGGCGCGGTGCGGCGTAGGTGACAACGACACGGAGGCGGCGGTGCGCGAGCTGAGCGTGGTCGGGGTTCGGGTGGAGCTGCCCAGTAACCAGCCGATCGTCCTGCTCAGGGAGGTCGAGGGGGACCGCTACTTGCCGATTTGGATCGGCGCGGTAGAGGCGACGGCGATCGCCTACGAGCAGCAGGGGGTCAAGCCGGCCCGGCCGTTGACTCATGATCTTCTGCGGGACGTGTTGGCGGCGTTGAAGGCGCCGTTGCGGGCGGTGGAGATCACCGAGTTGAAGGAGAACGTCTTCTACGCCGATCTGTTGATCGGTGACGGGGTGCGGGTGTCGGCGCGGCCGAGCGATTCCATCGCGTTGGCGTTGCGGGTGGGTGCGCCCATTCGTTGTGCCGAGCAGGTCCTCAGTGAGGCGGGGATCGTGATCCCGGACGAGCAGGAGGACGAGGTGGAGAAGTTCCGCGAGTTCCTGGAGCAGGTGCGTCCGGAGGATTTCGCGGGTTGACCGGCCGCCGGTGGGCGGCTGGTGTGATGTCGGCCGGGGTCACTGTGGGTGACGCCCCGGCGGTGTGGGTGATCTTTCCCGTGGCTGCGCGGCGTGTCGCGACGGTTCCTGCGCGGTAACCCCTGAAGGCGGCTATAGGGTTGCCGTGTCGAGGGGTGCACGTCCCGGAAACGACGTGTCACCGCACTGGCGGGGAGGTTGTCCGGATGCACGAGCCGCGAGATCCCGATCCGGGTACGGAACTGGACGAGCCGGGTGTGGCGCCGCCGGGGGTGGCGACGGACGGTGACGGTTCGGTGGGCTACCGGGGGGTGACGGCCTGCCACGCGGTGGGGATCAGCTACCGCCAGTTGGACTACTGGGCGCGTACCGGGCTGGTGGTGCCGAGTGTGCGGGACGCCTCGGGTTCGGGTACGCAGCGGTTGTACTCGTTCCGGGACCTGGTGGTCCTGAAGGTCGTGAAGCGGCTGCTGGACGCCGGGGTGTCGTTGCAGAACATCCGTAAGGCGATCGAGGCGTTGCGCTCGCGTGGGGTGGAGGACCTGGCGGGCATCACGTTGATCTCCGATGGGACGACGGTGTACGAGTGCCGGTCGCCGGAGGAGGTGGTCGACCTGTTGCAGGGTGGCCAGGGCGTGTTCGGCATCGCGATCGGTGGGGCGTTCAAGGAGATCCAGGGTTCGTTGTCGCACCTGCCGGCTGAGCCGGCGGCGGCCACGCCGGGTCAGGATGCGCCGGCTGGGGCGCCGGATTCGGTGGGTGACGAGTTGGCGGCGCGGCGGGCGCGCCGGCGGGCCGGCTGAGCGGTCCGTGGTGGCCAGCTGGCGCTGACGCGCCAGGGTTCCGGCCGGCGGAGCGTCCGGGCCGGTCGGGGGTGCTGCTGACCGCGCGGTGGCGGGGTCCCGGCGGTCGGGCGCGGGGTCTGTGACGTACGGTGCCCGCGACGCGCCGAGGCTTGTTGCATATTTCGTGGTGACGCTGTGTGTGGGCGCCGGTGGTGTCGGCGGTGGTTGGCCGTTCGGTGTGTGGTGATCGTCTCTGCGGCTGAGGTCGGGTTGCCGGGACGGGTGACGCAGGTCAGGCGATCGGTTGTCGGGGTGTCTGCGGTGGTCAGCGGCGGGTGCGGGGCCGTTGCCGCCGGTCCGTGGCGGGTTCGGCCGATGACTGCGGCCATATCGACGGTGACTCTGGGTGTGCTGCCGGTTGCCTGGTGTGGAGGGCCGGTCCGGTCCGATTGTGACGGTGGGTAGTGGAGGGTGTCGGGAATCCGATAGGGGGGCGATGACCGCGGCGACGCGACGCGCTATGGTCCCTCACGCGGTCGCCCCGGTTCGGGTGTCGCCTGCGTAGGCGCTGCTCGCGCCGGCCGACCGTTGCCCCTACGCGCCACCCTCGCGCGCCCCCCTCCACGTCGGAAGGAACGACCGTGACGGTTACGGAAGAAACCGCTCCCGCCTCCCACTACGAGCGCATCGGTGGCGCCAACTCGGTGAAGGCCGCCGTCGACCTGTTCTACGACCGGGTGCTGGCCGACCCGGAACTGGCCGGCTACTTCACCGATGTGGACATGCCGTCGCAGCGCCGGCATCTGGCGTTGATGCTGACCGTGGTGCTGGGCGGCCCGAACGAGTACGCCGGGCGGGGCCTGGCCGAGGCGCACCAGCCGTTGCGGATCCCGGTGGAGCACTACGTCAAGGTGGGTGAGCACCTGGTCGTGACGCTGACCGAGCTGGGCGTGCCGGGCGACATCATCGCCGACGTGCAGGCGGTGCTGGCGCAGGTGCAGGACCAGGTGGTGTTCAGCGGGACCTCGGCGAGCGCCTGAGCGTGGACGCGGCCCGGCTCAAGCAGAGCTGGTCCCTGGTCGCCGCGCACGGCGACCAGGTGCCGCTCTATTTCTATTCCACGCTGTTCCTGGCCCACCCGGAGACCCGGCAGATGTTCCCGACGAACATGGCCGGGCAGCGTGACCGGTTGGTGACCGCGCTGGGGCACATCGTGTCCAACGTGGACCAGGTGGACCGGCTGGTCGGGTTCCTGCAGGATCTCGGCGCCGACCACCGCAAGTTCGCGGTGCGCGCGGAGCACTACCCGGCGGTCGGGGAGGCGCTGCTGGCGACGTTGCAGCACTTCCTCGGCGAGCAGTGGACCGACGAGCTGGCCCAGGACTGGGCCGGCGCGTACGGGCTGGTGTCGCAGGTGATGATCGAGGCCGCGCAGGCCGCCGAGGCGGTCAACCCGCCGTGGTGGGTGGCGGAGATCGTCGGGCACGAGCGGCGGGCGTTCGACGTGGCGGTGTTGACGCTGCGTCCGCAGTACCTGTTGCCGTTCACGCCGGGTCAGTCGATCGGGGTGTCCCACCCGTCGGTGCGGTCGTGGCGGTACTACTCGCCGGCGAACGCGCCGCGCGCCGACGGCACCCTGGAGCTGCACGTCCGGGCGGCGCCCGGCGGGGCGGTGTCGTCGCGGCTGGTGTACGGGTGCGCGGTGGGTGACCAGATCCACCTGGCCGCACCGGTGGGTGACCGGCTGACGTTGTGGTCGGCCGGCTCCGCGGATCTGCTGCTGCTGGCCAGCGGCACCGGCTGGGCGCCGGTGAAGGCGCTGGTGGAGCAGGTCGCGGCGGAGGGTTCGCGGCGCAAGGTCGACCTGTACGTGGGGGCCCGCTCGCGCACCGAGTTCTACGACAACGACGCGATCGACAAGCTGGCGTCGTCGTACCCGTGGCTGACCGTGACCTACGTGGTGGGCACGGACCTGCACCGGCCGGGGGAGTTCGTGCACGCGGTGGACCGGGCGCTGGCCGACGGTGACTGGCGGTCCCGGCACGTGTACGTGTGCGGTTCCGACGAGATGGTGTCGTACTCGACGGCGGCGCTGACCCGGGCCGGCTACCACGCCGGTCAGTTGCACCACGAAGGGCTGGGCAAGCACTGGTACGGCCCGGCGTGGCGCACCGCGGTGGATCAGGTGTCCACCCCTGACAGTTCCGGGGGTTCCCGGTGAGCGCGAGGAGTGAGCTTGCGAGCCCCGCAGCGCGAACGGAAGGCGGCACGGTGAGCGCGAGGAGTGAGCTTGCGAGCCCCGCAGCGCGAACGGAAGTTGGCACGGTGAGCGCGAGGAGTGAGCTTGCGAGCCCCGCAGCCGCGAACGAAAGGCGGTTCCGTTGACGACTCCGATCGGCCGGTATGACGGTGTGCAGGTCTCCGGCGGTGTGCAGGTACGGATGACGGCCGACCGGGTGCGTCGGTGGGAGTTCGGGTCCGCGTCGTTCACCCGGCGCGGCTACGACCAGGCCGACGTGGACCGGTTCCGGATGCAGGTGGCCGACGAGCTGGACCTGCTCTCCGCGCAGATCGCCACCCTGCGGGCGGAGAACGAGCGGCTCACCGACCGGGTGGAGCTGCACCGGCACGGGGTGATCCCGAGTGCCGGGGCGGAGGCGAAGCTGCCGGCGGCGAAGGAGGTGAACCTGCTCTCGGCGGCGCAGCGGGAGGCCGAGCAGATCATCGCGCAGGCGCACGACTACGCGCGGCGGGTCGCCGAGTACGCCCGGGTGCAGTACGAGAGTTACGTGCAGGCGGCGGCGGAGGAGGCGAAGCAGGAGGCCGAGCGGGCGGTGCAGGACTACCGCTCGGCGGCCGGGTCGAGCTTCGACGACGGGGTCGCCACCCGGGAGGCGCTGCGCATCTACGGCGAGATGATGATCTCCCACATGCAGGCCGCGGCGCGGCACCTGGACGACGGCAGCGAGCACCTGGCCCGCACCATGGACCGGCTGGTCGGTCAGGCCGGTACGGCGGTGCGCGCCGGCGCCGGGCAGGGTGCCCTGCCCCGGCACCAGCAGCGCTGAGCCGGTGGCCGGCCCGCCCGCGGCGGGCCGGCCACCGCCGCGGTGAACCCGTGGTGTGCCGGTGCCAGAGGGGTGGTCAGCGTCCGTTGCGCAGGTAGGCGAGCAGCGACAGCGGGACGAAGATCACCAGTAGCGCGGCCGACCAGAGCAGGACGGCGGTCACCGGGTGCGCCAGCGGCCAGGCCACGTGCGCGGGCGGGGCGCCCGGGTTGCCGAACAGTTCCCGTGCGGCGGCGGTGAGCGCGCTCACCGGGTTCCAGTCGGCCAGCAGGCGCAGCCAGCCGGGCATGCCGTCGGTCGGGACGAACGCGTTCGACAGCATCGTGAACGGCAGGAACAGCGGCACCATCGCGTCGGCGACCTGGTCGTTCTTCACCGCCCGGCCCAGCCAGACGCCCACCCAGCTCAGCGCGTACCGCAGGACGATCATCAGCAGGAACGCCTGGGCGGTGGGGATCAGGCCGCGATGCGGCTGCCAGCCCACCAGCAGGCCCGCGCCCACCATGACGGCCAGCATCAGCAGGCCGGTCAGCAGGTCGGCGCCGGTCTGCCCGAACGGCACCGCGGAGCGCGCCATCGGCATGGAGCGGAACCGGTCCATCACCCCGCGGGAGGCGTCGGTGGCCGTGCGCGTCATCACTCCCATGACCGCGCCGAAGGTCACCATCGCGAACAGGCCGGGCATGAGGTACTCGCGGTAGTCGCCGCCGTCGGGCACCTGGATCGCGCTGCCGAAGACGTACCCGAACAGCACCACCATGACGGCCGGGAAGAGCAGCGCCGCGACGAGTTCGCCGGGATCGTGTCGCAGCCGTCCGAGTTCGCGGCCGACCAGGGTCAGCCCGTCGGTGAACGTCCACCGCAGGCGGTGGCCCAGCGTCGGGGCGAGGTCGGTCATCGGACCAGCTCCTTGCGGTCCGTGAGGCGCAGGAACACCTCGTCGAGGGTGGGGCGGCGCAGCCGTACGTCGGCCGCGGCGACGCCGGCGCGGTCGAGCTCGCGGACGATCTCGGCGAGCCGGAGGCCGCGACCGGGGAGGGCGACGCTGAGCCGGTCGGCGCCGCTGGTCGTGGGATCGGTCCCGGCCAGGGCTTTCAGCACGGTCACCGCCGGGCGCAGGGCGGCGGGGTCGTCGAGGACGACGTCGAGGCGGTCGCCGATGGTGGCCTTCAGCTCGTCGGGTGTGCCCGTGGCGATCACCTGTCCGTGGTCGACGACGGCGATGTCGTCGGCGAGCTGGTCGGCCTCGTCCAGGTACTGCGTGGTGAGCAGCACGGTGCTGCCCTGCGCCACCAGCTCGCGGACGTTGTCCCAGATCTCGCCGCGGCTGCGCGGGTCCAGGCCGGTGGTCGGCTCGTCGAGGAAGAGCACCTCGGGGCGCAGGATGAGGCTGGTGACCAGGTCGAGGCGGCGCCGCATGCCCCCGGAGTAGCCGCTGACCCGCCGATCGGCGGCGTCCACCAGACCGAAGCGTTCGAGCAGCTCGTCGGCGCGCCGGTGCGCCTCGCGCCGGGACAGGTGGCAGAGGCGCGCGAACATGCGCAGGTTGGCGCGGCCGGTGAGCTTCTCGTCCACGGCGGCGTACTGGCCCGCGAGGCCGATCCGCTTGCGTACCTCGCCCGCCTCGCGCACGACGTCGTGTCCGGCGACGCGGGCGTGCCCGGCGTCGGGCTCGGACAGGGTCGCCAGGATGCGTACCGCTGTGGTCTTTCCCGCGCCGTTGGGCCCGAGCAGGCCGCAGACAGTTCCCTTCGGGACGGTCAGGTCCAGGCCGCGCAGGGCGTGGGTCGAGCCGTACGACTTGTGCAGCCCTTCGGCGACCACGATCGGATCGGTCACGAGCCCTCCACTGGGTACGTTGTACGCGGTTATGGCGGCCAGGCTAGATTACTGGGTACGATGTACGCAACTGGAGGGGCGAGAGGTGACCGACGCGGAGTACGTGAACATCTGGATGCGGCCCGAGCGCCCCGCCCGCGGGCCGAAGCCGGTCTACAGTCGCGCGCAGATCACCGAGGCGGCCGTCCGGATCGCCGACGCCGAAGGGCTGGAGGCCGCCACCATGCGGCGGATCGCCGCCGAGATCGGCGCCGGCGCGATGTCCCTCTACCGGTACGTCCCGAGCCGCGACGATCTGGTCGCGCTGATGGCCGACCGGCTGATGGGCGAGATCGACGTCACGGGCCTGCCCTCGGGTGACTGGCGCGCCGACCTGACCCGCTACGCCGACGGGCTGCGCGCCATGTGGCTGAGACACCCGTGGATCGCCGGCGTGCAGCGGTCACTGCCCAGCTTCGGCCCCAACCAGCTGCTCCTGATCGAACGGCTGATGGGAGTGCTCGACCCCTTCGTCTCCATCGACGAGAACCTCAGCCTCGTGGGCATGCTGAACGGCTACGTCGAGGGCACCGTCCGCGAGGAGATCAGCTCGGCCGAGGAGTTCCGCCGCAGCGGGCTCAGCGAGTCGGAGTGGATGGCGCGCAGCTACCCGTACGTCGACCGGCTGGTGAAGAGCGGGGAGTACCCGATCTTCACCAAGATCGTGATGGAGGCGCGCCAGCCGCACCTGAGCCGCGACGAGCAGTTCCGGTACGGGCTCCGGCGCGTCCTGGACTGCATCGCCCTGGCCCTGCCGTCCACGGCCGAGCCTGCGGCGCACCGAGCGGGGCGCGACGAGCGGGACGGGCCAGGGGCAGGCTCCTAGTCGACCAGCGGCGGGGCGTCAGGCGCGACCCAGCAGCTTCCCGGCTGGGGGTGTCGGCGCCGCTGCGACCCGGGTCGGGCCGGCGACGGGGTCAGGATGCGGTGACGGCGGCGACCGCCTCGCCGATCGGGGTGTCCCCGCCGACGAGTTCCAGGATCATGCCGGCGGTCGCCGGGGCGTAGAGCAGGGCGACCAGCACCCGCGCGACGTCGGTCCGGGTGACCGCGCCGCGGGGCGCCCGCCGCTGAAGGGTGATCCGCCCGGTCGGCGGGTCGTCGGTGAGCCGGCCCGGCCGCAGCACCGTCCAGTCGAGGTCCCGGCCGGTGACGTCGTCCTCGGCGGCCTTCTTCGCCCGCAGGTACGCGGCGAACACCTCGTCGGTGCCGGGGCGCGGTTCGCCCTCCACCCCCATCGAGGAGACCAGCAGATAGCGACGGACGCCGGCGCGCTGGGCGGCGTCGGCGAGCAGCACGGCGGCGGCCCGGTCGACGGTGTCCTTGCGGGCGGCGCCGCTGCCCGGGCCGGCGCCGGCGGCGAAGACCACCGCGTCGGCGCCATCGAGGTGCCCGGCGAGCTCGTCGACCCCGAGGTGCTCCAGGTCGGCCACGACCGGGTGGGCACCGGCGGCGCTCAGCGCGGCGGCGTGGTCGGGGTTGCGGATCAGACCGACGGCGGTGTCGCCCCGGCCGGTGAGTTCCCGCAGCAGCAGCCGGGCGATCTTGCCGTGTCCTCCGGCGATGACGACGCGCATACCTGCAACCTAGCCGGCCCGCCCCGCCCGCGCGGGTCGGCCGGCTCGCCCGCTGACGCGCCGCGGGTGGTCGCCGGGGTGCGGGTGGGTGCAGCATGGACGGGTGACCGAGACGATCGACGCGCTGGCCGAGCTGGTGGGCGCCGGTGGTGTCGTGGTGCTCAGCGGGGCGGGACTGTCCACCGAGTCGGGCATCCCGGACTACCGGGGGCCCAGCGGCGCGGCCCGCCGGCACACCCCGATGACGTACCAGACGTTCACCCGCGACGTCGAGGCGCGGCGGCGCTACTGGGCGCGCAGCCACCTGGGGTGGCGGACCATCGCCCGGGCGGCCCCGAACGACGGGCACCGGGCGGTGGCCCGGTTGCAGCGCGCCGGCCTGGTCGAGGCGGTCATCACCCAGAACGTCGACGGGCTGCACACCGCCGCCGGCAGCGCGCCGGTGGTGGAGCTGCACGGCCGCCTCGACGAGGTGGTCTGCCTCGACTGCGGCAACCAGACCTCCCGGGAGGAGCTGGACCGGCGGCTGCGGGAGGCGAACCCCGGCTTCGACGCCCGGGTCGACGCGGTCAACCCGGACGGCGACGTGGAGCTCCCCGACGCCGAGGTGGCCCGGTTCCGGGTGGTGGACTGCACCTTCTGCGGCACCGGCACGCTGAAGCCCGACGTGGTGTTCTTCGGCGAGACGGTGCCGGCGCCGCGGGTGGCGCACTGCTTCGACCTGGTGCACCGGGCCCGGCTGCTGCTGGTGCTGGGCTCGTCGTTGACGGTGATGTCCGGGCGGCGGTTCGTGCTGCGCGCCGCCAAGCTGGGCATCCCGGTGGTGATCGTCAACCAGGGGGAGACCCGCGGTGACGGGTACGCGGCGCTGACCGTGGACGCGCCGCTGGGCCGGCTGCTGCCCGCACTGGCCGACCGGACCGTCGGCGACCTGCCCGCCGACCCGGGCAGCTCCCGCCCGGCCGCCGGGCCCGCCGACCCGGAGGGCGCCCGGCCGGTGGCCGGGCCCGTCGGCGCGGCGGCAGCCGGCTAGCCCTCGCGCACCCGCCCGTCGGGCGGCTGCGGCGCACGACCGGCCTCGCGGTCGCCCGGGCCAGGCGGCGGGCGGGAACTGATCGAGGCCGGCACGCCGGTCAGGTGGCCGGTGGCGCGACGAAGCGGGGCTGGTCGAGCACCCAGCGCCAGGTGCCGTCGGGCTGGCGGCGGGCCACCTCCGCGGTGACCGAGCCGTCATCGAGGCGGGTGGAGGTCAACGCCAGCTCCCCGGCGTACAGGGTGGGCTGCGGCTGGCCGGGGGTGAAGGTGGGGCCGTCGGCGAGCATCTGCTCGAACGCGGCCCGGATCTGGTCGGCGCCGGCCGCGGGTCCGGCGGGGGTGGCGAACACCCCGTCGGGCTCGTAGAGGGCGACGAGACCCTCGACGTCGCGGGCGTTGGCGCGGGCGACGAAGAATCGCCCCAGGTCGTCCGGACTGGTCGCCGGCTCGGTCATGGGCACCTCCTGCGGTGTGCGCGACTACCTCCATGATCGGGGACGGGGGTACGACATCGGCCCGAAACACCGACGCTGGTAGCGTTGACCTTCGCCGGTACCACCCACGCGGGAGAGACCGCCCACAGCAGCACGGGCGGCGCCGAAGGGGCATATCCTCCCCGGAACCTCTCAGGCAAAAGGACCGCGGGGGCAGGCACTGTGGAGCGCTGCGCGGGCGCGACTCAGGGGGAGGCCGACCCGTCGACCTCGCCTCCCGGGAGCGCACCCCATGACAGAGCAGTTCGCCGCCCGCCACATCGGCCCCGATCCGGACGACGAGCGCCGGATGCTGGAAACGGTCGGATACGGCTCGATCGACGAGTTGATGGACGCCGCCATCCCGGAGGTGATCCGCTGGCACGGCACCCTCGACCTGCCGGCGCCGGCCACCGAGCAGCAGGCGATCGCCGAGCTGCGCGCCCTGGCGGCCCGCAACACCGTCGCCGTGTCCATGATCGGCCTGGGCTACCACGGCACGCACACCCCGGCGGTGATCCGCCGCAACGTGCTGGAGGACCCGGCCTGGTACACGGCGTACACGCCGTACCAGCCGGAGATCAGCCAGGGCCGGCTGGAGGCGTTGCTGAACTTCCAGACCATGGTGACCGACCTGACCGGCCTGGCCACCGCCAACGCCTCGATGCTCGACGAGGGCACCGCCGCGGCCGAGGCGATGACCCTGGCCCGCCGGGCGTCGAAGAGCAAGAGCCCGGTGTACGTGGTCGACGCCGACACCCTGCCGCAGACCATCGCGGTGATCGCCAGCCGGGCCGAGCCGCTCGGCATCGAGGTGCGGGTGCTGGACGTGGCCGCCGACGAGCTGCCGGGCGAGTTCTTCGGTCTGCACCTGCAGTACCCGGGCGCGTCCGGGGCGGTCCGCGACCAGGCCGCCCTGGTCGAGGCGGCGCACGCCGCCGGGGCGCTGGTCACCGTGGCGGCGGACCTGCTGGCGTTGACCCTGCTGCGCCCGCCGGGGGAGATCGGCGCCGACATCGCCGCCGGCACCACCCAGCGCTTCGGCGTGCCGATGGGTTTCGGCGGCCCGCACGCCGGCTACCTGGCGGTCCGCTCCGGGCTGGAGCGGATGCTGCCCGGCCGGCTGGTCGGGGTGTCCCGTGACGCCGACGGCAACCCCGCGTACCGGCTGGCGTTGCAGACCCGCGAGCAGCACATCCGGCGGGAGAAGGCGACCAGCAACATCTGCACCGCGCAGGTGCTGCTCGCCGTGATGGCCGGCATGTACGCCGTCTACCACGGCCCGGACGGGCTGCGGGCCATCGCCCGGCGTACCCACGAGATGGCGGCGCGGCTCGCGGCCGGGCTGCGCGCCGGCGGGGTGGACGTCGCGGACGTCGCGTTCTTCGACACCGTCACCGCGACGGTGCCCGGCCGCGCGGCCGAGGTGGTCGCCGCCGCGGCCGAGCGGCGGGTGAACCTGCGGCTGGTCGACGCCGACCGGGTGGGCATCGCCTGCGACGAGACCACCACGGTGGCGCACCTGGAGGCGGTGTGGGCGGCGTTCGGCGTGCCCGCCTTCGCCGGCGCCGGCGACCCGGCGTTGCCGGCGACGCTGGCCCGCACCTCGGACTTCCTCACCCACCCGGTGTTCCGCAGCCACCACTCCGAGACGGCGATGCTGCGCTACCTGCGGCGGCTCTCGGACTTCGACTACGCCCTGGACCGGGGCATGATCCCGCTCGGCTCGTGCACGATGAAGCTCAACGCGACCACCGAGATGGAGCCGGTGAGCTGGGCGGAGTTCGCCCACATCCACCCGTTCGCGCCGGCGGAGCAGACCGCCGGCTACCGGGAGATGATCGCCCAGCTGGAGGGCTGGCTGGCCGAGGTGACCGGCTACGACGCGGTCAGCGTGCAGCCCAACGCCGGTTCCCAGGGTGAGCTGGCCGGGCTGCTGGCCATCCGCTCGTACCACGCCTCGCGGGGTGAGGGGCACCGGGACGTGTGCCTGATCCCGTCGTCGGCGCACGGCACCAACGCCGCCAGCGCGGTGATGGCCGGCATGCGGGTGGTGGTGGTCGGCTGCGACGCCGACGGCAACGTCGACCTGGTCGACCTCGACGCGAAGATCGACAAGCACCGGGACGCGCTCGCCGCGATCATGGTGACGTACCCGTCGACGCACGGGGTGTACGAGACCGGCATCGCGCAGCTGTGCGCGAAGGTCCACGAGGCCGGCGGGCAGGTGTACGTCGACGGCGCGAACCTCAACGCGCTGGTCGGGTTCGCCAAGCCGGGCCGGTTCGGGGCGGACGTGTCGCACCTGAACCTGCACAAGACGTTCTGCATCCCGCACGGCGGCGGCGGGCCGGGGGTCGGCCCGGTGGCGGTGCGGGCGCACCTGGCGCCGTTCCTGCCCGGCGACCCGCTGGGCGGCCACGTCGACGGCCGGCCGGCCATCTCGGCGGCGAAGTACGGGTCGGCGGGGATCCTGCCGATCCCGTGGGCGTACCTGCGGATGATGGGCGCGGCCGGGCTGACCCGGGCCACCGGGGTGGCGGTGCTCGCGGCGAACTACGTGGCGGCGCGGCTGCGCGCCCACTACCCGGTGCTGTACGCCGGCAACAAGGGCCTGGTGGCGCACGAGTGCATCCTCGACCTGCGGCCGCTGACCAGGGCGACCGGGGTGAGCGTGGACGACGTGGCGAAGCGGCTGATCGACTACGGCTTCCACGCCCCGACCATGTCGTTCCCGGTGGCGGGGACGCTGATGGTGGAGCCGACGGAGAGCGAGGACCTGGCCGAGCTGGACCGGTTCTGCGACGCGATGATCGCCATCCGGGCGGAGATCGACAAGGTGGGTGCGGGGGAGTGGCCGGCCGGCGACAACCCCCTGGCGAACGCGCCGCACACCGCGGCGATGGTCAGCGGCGACAACTGGCCGCACCCGTACCCGCGGTCGGTGGGCGCGTACCCGGGCGGGGTGGACCGGGTCGGGAAGTACTGGCCGCCGGTGCGGCGGATCGACGGCGCGTACGGCGACCGGAACCTGGTCTGCTCGTGCCCCTCACCGGAGGCGTTCGAGAGCTGACGTCGCGGGACGCCGGGGCGGTCATGGGTGCCGCCCCGGCGGGTACGCCGACCTGCCGGCGAGTGTCCCGACCGGGGGACTAGCCTGGGCCGACGCGAAGAGTTACGTGACGGAGCGTGACAGGTCAGGCGACAAGGGCGTGCCGGGCGGGCCCGCGGTGCGGGGCGATGGTGCGGCCGTCGGGGAGCAGTTCACCGGTGTCCTCGAAGACGATGACACCGTTGCAGAGCAGGCTCCAGCCCTGCTCAGGGAAGCAGGCGATGACCCGGGCGGCCTCCCGGTCGGTCGCCTCGGCGGAGGGGCAGGTGGGTTGGTGCTGGCACATCGGGTTCTCCGGACTGTGGGGGCACTGTGTCATGGTTCACATGACCAGTGACGCACAGTACCAAGCGAAAGTGGCCAACATCGAGCAGATGTGCGCGTGGTCGACGGGAAATCCACTGAACGGACGAGGCGGATTGGGCCGGACGGCGTGGAAACGCTCCCAAGCGAGAGGCTGATCGATGTGCCGGCGGCGCCCGCCGGCTGCCGCCGTACGCTGGTCGAACGCGCCCGGTGGGAGTGGCGGCCCGCCGACGGCGGCGACCCGGCCGCCCGCGCCGAGGAGTTCCTCGCCGCCCACGGCGTGCCGCTGCACGACCTGGCCCGCCCGGCCGCCCGGCACGACCCGACCGGGGCGTGCGGGGCCGCGCTCTACGTCTCCGCCGCCGCCGGCGCGCTGCTGGCCGGCGGCCCGCCCGGCGCCGCCAACCCGGCCGACCTGCCGGAGGTCGCCGTGGTCGTCTACGGCCACACCCCGACGCCGCCGGCGCCCGCGCCGCCGCCGGCCGGCTGGTGGCTCGGCGACTGGGCGGAGAGCTGGACGCCCGGCCAGCACGCCGACGCGGTGCGCGCCGTGCGCGCGGCCATCGGTCGCGGCGACGTCTACCAGGTCAACGTGGTCGGCCACGCCGCCGCCCGGTACGCCGGCGACCCGCTGCCGGCGCTGGCCCGCCTCGGCGCGCTGCCCGGCGCCCGCTACGGCGGCACCCTCGCCGGCGCCGGCTGGGCGATCGGCTGCGCCTCCCCGGAGACCCTGGTCGAGCTGGCCGACGGCCGGCTGGTCACCCGCCCGATCAAGGGCACCCGCCCGGCCACCGCCGCCGGCCGCGCCGAACTGCTCGCCTCGGCCAAGGAACGCGCCGAACACGTGATGATCGTCGACCTGGAACGCAACGACCTGGCCCGGGTCGCCCGCACCGGCACCGTCCGGGTGGACGAGCTGTTCGCCGTGCGCCGCTGGTGCGACCTGTGGCAGGCCGAGTCCACCGTCTCCGCGGCGGTGGCCGACGGGCTCGGCCTGGCCGACCTGCTGCGCGCGGTCTGCCCCGGCGGGTCGGTCACCGGCGCGCCGAAGCTCGCCGCGCTGGACCGGATCGCCGCCCTGGAGCCGGTCGGCCGGGGCGCCAGCATGGGCGCGCTCGGCTGGGTCGCGCCGGGCCGGATCGACCTGGGGCTGACCATCCGCACCGCCGCCGCCGACGGCGACCGGGTGCACGTCTGGGCCGGCGGCGGCATCACCTGGGACAGCGACCCGGACGCCGAGGTCGCCGAGGCGGCCGCCAAGACCGCCCCCGTCCGCGCCACCCTCGCCGCCCGCTGACCCCCTTCCCTGTCGGTGCCCCCCGGTACGGTGGCCGCCGGGTCGCCATTCGCGTTGATCATGAGGTTGGCGGGGTGGAATGTCCGTTCCCGCACGGCCAACCTCATGATCAACGGAGGGTGTCGAGGGTGCGGTTGTGGGTGAGGAGGTCGGGGTGGGGGCAGGAGATCGGGTGGCGGAGTTGGTGGTGGCCGACGCCGCTGCGTGGCAGGAGTGGCTGGCCGCGCACCACGACAACGTGGCGGCGGTGTGGCTGGTGCTCGCCCGGCAGGGCACGACGCGACCGACCAGCCTCAGCTACGACCAGGCGCTCGAGGAGGCGCTCTGCCACGGCTGGATCGACGGCCAGGCCGGGCGCCGCGACGAGCACACCTACCGGATACGGTTCACCCCGCGGCGGGCCCGCAGCCCGTGGTCGGCGCGCAACGTCGACCTCGCCACCCGGCTGATCGACGAAGGGCGGATGCGTCCGGCCGGGATGGCCGAGGTCGAGCGCGCCCGGGCCGACGGCCGGTGGGACGCGGCCTACCCGGGGCAGGCCAGCGCCCAGGTGCCCGACGACCTGGCCGCCGCGCTGGCCGCGCAGCCCCGGGCACGGGCGATGTTCGACATCCTCACCGCCCAGAACCGGTACGCCGTCCTGTACCGGGTCGGCAGCGCCAAGCGCGCCGACACCCGGGCCCGGCGGATCGCCCAGTTCGTCGACATGCTCGCCCGCGGCGAGACGATCCACCCGCAGCGGCGCACCCTCGACGACTGAGACCCGCCCGCGGTCCCGCGCCCGTCCGGCCGGCACGGGCGCCGCGCGGGTCTCAGTCCACCGGAGGCCGGGGCGCCGAGCACCCGGGTGTGCGGCGTTCAGCGGCGGTCGGCGAACCCGTCCAGCGCGGCCAGCACCCGGGCGCCGATGCCGTGGCCGGCGCCGTGCCCGGCGGCGTCCAGCAGCTCCAGGCGGGCGTCCGGCCACGCCTGCGCCAGCCGCCAGGGGATCTCGGGCGGGCTGCTGACGTCGAGCCGGCCGTGCAGCAGCACCCCGGGGATGCCGGCGAGCCGGCCCGCCTCGCCCAGCAGCTGGCCGTCGGGCAGGAAGGCGGCGTGCCGCCAGTAGTGGGTGACCAGCCGCGCGAAGGCCATCCGGAACACCGGGTCGGCGTAGCGGGGGTCGGGGCGGTGGCCGGGGACGGTGCCGACGTGGGTGTCCTCCCAGGCGCACCAGTCCCGGGCGGCCCGCTCGCGCACCGCCGGGTCCGCGTCGGCCAGCAGCCGGGCGTACGCGTCGGCGAGGTCGCCGTCGCGGTCGGCCGGGGGCACCCCGTCGCGGAAGCGGACCCACTCGGCCGGGAAGATCCGCCCCATCTCCCGGGTGATCCACTCGACCTCCCGGCGGCTGGTGGTGACCACGCTGAACAGCACCAGCTCGCTGACCCGCTCCGGGTGGCGCTGGGCGTAGGCCAGGCCGAGGGTGGAGCCCCAGGACGCGCCGAGCACCAGCCAGCGGTCCACGCCCAGGTGCGCGCGCAGCCGCTCGATGTCGGCGATCAGGTGGTCGGTGGTGTTGACGGACAGGTCGACCGCCGGGTCGGCGGCGTGCGGGCGGCTGCGGCCGCAGCCACGCTGGTCGAACAGGACCACCCGGTAGCGGGCCGGGTCGAAGTAGCGCCGCCAGCCCGGCGTGGCGCCGGAGCCGGGGCCGCCGTGCAGCACCACCGCCGGCTTGCCCTCCGGGTTGCCGCAGGTCTCCCAGTACACGAGCTGGCCGTCGCCCACGTCGAGCAGCCCGTGCGCGTACGGCTCCACCGCTTCGTACATCCCGTCCTCCCTCAGATACAACAGCGCTGTTACATTAGCGGGGTGACGGAACTGCCGGACCGGGAGGCGGTGGGGACGCTGCTGCGGCACGTCCTGGAGGTGCTCGACGGCGACGTGGCCGCCGTCTACGCCGAGCGGGGCCTGGCCGACTACCGGCCCCGGTTCTCCCCGCCGCTGCGGGTGCTGGTCGCCGACGGGCCGCTGCCCATCCGGGACCTGGCCCGCCGGGTCGGGGTCACCCACTCGGCGGCCAGCCAGACCGTGGCGCAGATGGCCCGGGCCGGCCTGGTCGAGCTGGCCCCCGGCGCGGACGCCCGGCACCGGATCGTGCACCTGACCGACCGGGCCCGCGAGCTGCTGCCGGTCATCGAGGCCGAGTGGGCGGCCACCACCGCTGCGCTGCGCGACCTGGACGCCGAACTGCCGGTGCCACTGGCCGACCTGCTGCGCGCGGTGCTCGCCGCGGTGGACCGCCGGCCCCTGCGCCGGCGCATCGCCGACGCCGGCCTGCCCCCACCGCGCTGACCTGCGTCGACCGGGCCTGCGGCGCCGGCCGCCCGATGCCCGACCTGGCCGGCCGCCACCGACGCCGGGGACGACCGCGGGGGCGCCACCGGCGTCGGTGGCACCCCCACGGCGGCCGGTCAGCGGCTCAGCCGCCGGTAGCGGCGCACCGACAGCGGCAGGAACACCGCGATCAGCAGCAACGGCCAGACCACGGCGAGGGCGACGGCGTGCTGCGCGGCGAACGACTCACCGCCCCAGCCGGGATTGCCGAACAGTTCCCGGCCGGCCGCCACCGTCGCCGACAGCGGGTTCCACTCGGCCAGCGCGGCCAGCCAGCCCGGCATCGTCTCCGGCGGCACGTACGCGTTGGAGGTGAACCCGACCGGCCAGACCAGGATCTGCAACGCCACCACCGACTCGGGCCGGCGCAGCAGCAGCGCCAGGTAGATGCCGACCCAGATCAGCGCGACCCGCAGCAGCAGGAGCAGCCCGACCGCGGCCAGCGCGGGGGCGAGGCCGTTGCGCCACTGCCAGCCGACCAGCCAGCCGCAGCCGAGCATCACCGCCAGGCCGGCGGCGGAGTGCAGCAGGTCGGCGGCGGCCCGGCCGGTCACCACCGCCGACGGGGCCATCGGCAGCGACCGGAACCGGTCGGTGACCCCGCGGGCGGTGTCGGTGGCCACCGCCGCGTAGGTGGCCTCGATGCCGAAGGCCATCGTCATGGCGAACAGGCCGGGCAGCAGGAACTCGCGGTAGTCGCCGCCGCCGGGCACCGACATCGCCCCGCCGAACAGGTAGCCGAACATCAGCACCAGCAGCACGGGGAAGAGCAGCCCGACGACCAGCTGCCCGGGTTGGCGGGCCCAGTGCCGCAGCGCCCGGCCGGTGAGCACGGCGCTGTCGGTGACCGCCCAGCGCAGCCGGTGCGGGGCGAGGGTGAGGCTGCTCATACGGTCACCTTCCGGGTGGTCGAGGTGTCGGTGAGGCGCAGGAACACCTCGTCGAGGGTGGGGCGGCGCACGGCCACGTCGGCGACGCCGACGCCGTCCAGCGCGCGCAGCACGGCGGCCAGCGCGGCTACCCGGTCGCCGACCGGGACGCTGATCCGCAGCGCGGCCGGGTCGACGCTCGGGGTGGCGCAGGTGGCGGCGGCGACCAGGGCGGCGGCCCGGTCGAGGTCGGCGGCGCGGTCGCACACCACGTCGAGCCGGTCGCCGCCGAGGTCGTTCTTGAGCTGGTCGGGGGTGCCGGCGGCGACCACCCGGCCGCCGTCGATCACCCGGATGCTGTCGGCGAGCTGGTCGGCCTCCTCCAGGTACTGGGTGGTCAGCAGCACGGTGGTGCCCTCGGCGACGAGGTCGCGTACGGCGTCCCACACCTCGCTGCGCCCGCGCGGGTCGAGCCCGGTGGTGGGCTCGTCGAGGAAGAGCACGCCGGGGGCGAGGACCAGGCTGGCGGCCAGGTCGAGCCGGCGGCGCATGCCACCGGAGTAGCCGGAGACCGGCCGGGTGCCGGTGTCGGCCAGGCCGAAGCGGTCGAGCAGTTCGTCGGCGCGGGCCCGGGCGGCGCGCGCCGGCAGGTGGTGCAGCCGGCCGAAGAGGACGAGGTTCTGCCGGCCGCTGAGCACCTCGTCGACCGCGGCGTGCTGCCCGACCAGGCCGATCGCGGCGCGCACCCGGTCGGGGTGGCGCGCCACGTCGTGCCCGGCGACCCGGGCCCGGCCGGCGTCGGGTCGCAGCAGGGTGGTGAGGATCCGCACCGCGGTGGTCTTGCCCGCCCCGTTGGGGCCGAGCAGGGCGCAGACCTGCCCGGCCGGCACCGCCAGGTCCAGCCCGGCCAGGGCCTCGGTGTCGCCGTACCGCTTGCGCAGCCCGTCGGCCTCGATGGCCGGTGTGTCGATGTGCATCAGCGCTCCCGTCTCCCGAATCGGCGCGCCGTACAGCGTACCGTACGACGTACGGTACAGGCGACGGTAAAGTGCCGGGGGTGACGACGGAGTACAGCGGCACCGGCGACCCGGCCCGCAGCCTCGCCCTGCTGTGGCGCACCCGGGAACGGGTCAGCCGCAAGGGGCGGCCCGACCTGAGCGTCGACCGGATCGTCCGGGCCGCGATCGAGGTCGCCGACACCGAGGGGCTCGCCGCGCTGTCCATGCGCCGGGTCGCCGAGCGCCTCGGGGTGGGCACCATGAGCCTCTACACGTACGTGCCGGGCAAGGGCGAACTGCTCGACGTCATGCTCGACACCGTCTACGGCGAGACCGCCCGCCCCGAGGACGTGCCCGGCGGGTGGCGGGGCCGGCTCGAACAGATCGCCCGGGAGACCCGGGCGCTGTACCTGCGCCACCCCTGGCTGCTGCAGGTCGCCACCACCCGCCCACCGCTGGGCCCCAACGTGATCGCCCGCTACGAGTACGAGCTGCGCGCCGTCGACGGCATCGGCCTGACCGACCTGGAGATGGACGCCGTGGTCACGCTGATCTCCGGGTTCGTGCACGGCGCGGTACGCGGCGCGGTGGAGGCCGCCCAGGCCGCCGAGCGCACCGGGATGACCGAGGACCAGTGGTGGCAGGCGCACGCCCCGTACCTGGAGAAGGCGATGGACCCGCGCCGCTTCCCGGTCGCCGCGCGGGTCGGCGCCGCCGCCGGCGAGGAGTACCAGGCCGCCGGCGACCCGGCGCGCGCCTTCGAGTTCGGGCTGCACCGCATCCTCGACGGCATCGAGGTGCTGATCCGCGACCGCCCGGGCGGTGGCGCCCCGCCGGCCGCCGGATAATCTTGCCGGCATGACGATGCGGCCCATCCGGATCATCGGCGACCCGGTGCTGCGCACCCCGTGCGAGCCGGTGACCAGCTTCGACGCCGAACTGCGCGCCCTGGTCAGCGACCTGATGGACACCCTGCTCGGCGCGCCCGGACGCGCCGGCGTGGCGGCCAACCAGATCGGGGTCAGCGCCCAGGTGTTCGTCTACGACGCCGACGGCCACCGCGGCCACCTGGTCAACCCGACCCTGGAGCTGTCCGAGGAAACCCAGGACGACGACGAGGGCTGCCTGTCCATCCCCGGGCTCTACTTCCCGACCCGGCGGGCGCTGCACGCCACCGCGCACGGTTTCGACCAGCACGGCGAGCCGCTGACCATCTCCGGGAGCGGGTTCCTGGCCCGCGCCCTGCAACACGAGACCGACCACCTGACCGGCCGGCTCTACGTCGACACCCTGCGCGGTGACGTCCGCCGCCGGGCGCTGCGGGAGATCCGCGCCGGCCAGTTCGACTCGCCCACCCGGCGCGGCTGACCCGCGTCCGGTGACGGGTGCGGGGGCGGCCAGCCGACCGCCCCCGCGGCCGGTCACTTCGGCGGAGGCGCCACCAGGCACACCGCTGTCGAGGTGTTGCCGGCGTCGTCGACACCGGTGATGACCGCGTCACCGCGCAACGTCACCTTGTAGTCGATGTCGCCGGTGCCGTCCTTGACCCGCGAATGCGCGCCCGGCGCCTGCACCAGCTTGATCTTCGTGCCGGCCGGGAACGGGCCGAACCGCACCGTCGGGTCCGCGGCGTCGCCGATGAACACCTCCACCGCGGTGTCCACGATGTCGGTGGAGGTCAGCTGGTAGAAGCCGTCCGGGTTGTCCGAGCCGGGGGTGTTGTCGCCGCCGGGGTTGTTGGTCGGCACGCACCCCGTCGCCGGCGCGGTGGTGTCGACCACCCGCATCACCGCGGTGTCGCTGCCGGTGTTGCCGGCCGCGTCGGTGGCGGTGCAGGTGACAGTGGTGGCGCCGAGCGGGAACGTGGCCCCCGGCGGCGGCGCGCAGGTCGGGGTCAGCGGCCCGTCGACGTTGTCGGTGGCCGAGGCCGGGTAGTCGATCACCGCGCCGGCCGGGCTGGTCGCCTCCACCGTACGGTCGTCGACGACCACCACCGGCGGGGTGACGTCGTTGACCCGCACGGCGATCCGCTGGGTGAACGCCGGCCCGCCGGAGAGGCCGTTGAGCAGGAACTGCACCGTGCAGTGCAGCACCGCGCCCTGGGCGGCGTCGGCCGCCACCGTGACGGTCTCCGCGAACGGCACGTCGGTGCCGGACTGCTGGGTCCGCGACGGCGCGTCGAAGCCCACCGACAGCCCCGGGTCGCAGCCGGTCACCGTCGGGGTGACCGTGACGTCGAGGTCGCGCAGGCCGGCGAGGATCGCCGCGGTCACCGTGTCGGGGGAGCTGCCCACCAGCTGGCCGCCGGTGGCCGCGACCAGCGCGCTGGCCTGCCCGGTGGCGTCCAGGCCGCCACCGCCGCCGGAGACGTTCACCGCCAGCAGCCGGGCCTCGTCGGCCTGCAACGCCGCGGCCGCCTGCGCGGCGGTGCGCCCGTTGCTCGGGTCGTGGCTGGGCGCGTCTCCGATCAGCACCACGATCCGGCTGCTGCCCGTCCGGTAACCGATCGCCCCTTCGGAGACCTCTACCAGGGCGTTCACCCACGCCTCCGGGGTGTCCCCGCCGCCGCCGGCGGCGAGCCCGTCCACCGCGTCCTGCAGCGCGGTGGCGTCGTCGGTGAGGTCCTGCCGGACCCGGAACAGTTCGGCGCCGTCGCCGGTGTCGCGGTAGGAGGCCACCGCGAAGTGCGCGCCGGGCTGCGCCGTGCGCACGTCGGTGATGACCTGTTGCAGGTTGGTGCGGACGTTGGCGATCGCCCCGCCCATGCTGCCGGTCGTGTCGACCAGCAGCACCACGTCGGGCTTCGGCGGGATCGGCGGGGTGGAGACCACCTTCGCCACCGGGATCGACGTGCCCGGGTCGGCGTCGCGGTCGACGGTTGCCGGGCTCACCCCGGGCGCGGCCAGCGCGGGGGTCGCCAACCCGGTCACCGCGGCCGTCACACCGGCCGCCACGATCACCCAGCGTGATCGTCGCCGCGGTCCTGCTGCTGTTGCCATGCGTTGCTCCCTCAGCTCCGCCGCGCCCGGATCGCGCGGCCTCTGCCGCCCGACGCTAGGGCTGCCGCCGGCTTCCGCCGGTCCGACACAAGCCCAGGTCAGCGTCGGGTTTCCGACCTCGCATCAGCGCCGGACGTGCCGCCGGAGAGGGTTTCGCGTCACGGTTGGGCCGGTCGTCCGGTCCGCACCGCCGGCCGGCCCGCCCGCCCCGACCGGACGGTCCGTCATCGACCGACAACGGTTGGTCAGGACAGCCGGGCGGTCAGCGTGTACTCGCCGTAGTCGGCGACGCGGGTGAAGCCGAGCCGGTCGTAGAGCCGCAGCGCGGCCGTGTTGTCGGCCTTGACGTTCAACGTGACGTGATCGACCTGGCCGCGCAGCCGCCCGCACAGGGCGGCCACCGCCGCCCCGGCCAGGCCCCGGCCGCGGACCAGCGGATGGGTGGTGACGTTGCCCAGCGCCGCGACCCGGTAGGCGGGGGAGTACACGTGCACCCCGGCCACCGCCACCAGCTCGTCGCCGTCGCGCACCCCCACATGCTGGCCGGTGTCCAGCATCCGCGGGTCGAACCAGTTGCCCGGGTAGGCGGCCGCGTAGAGCCGGCGCAGCGCCGGCAGGTCACCGGCGTGCAGCACCACCCCGGCCGGGGTCACCGTGGTCAGCCGGGCCGGGTCGGTCAGCGCCATCTTGTGGTGCCCGCCGGCCGCGCCGAGGGTGAACCCGCCGGCCAGCGCCGGCTCTAGACCGGGGGACAGGTGCGCGTACAGCCGGGCCGGCAGCACCGGCGCCAGCTCGCGCAGCAGCGCCGCCAGCGCCGGCACCCGGGCCGGCGCGGCGAACGCCAGCAGGGTGGGCGGGTCGGCGCCGTGGTACAGCAACGCCACCTCGTCGCCGCGGCGGAACCACGAGGTGTACGGCCAGAAGAAGTCGTCCAGGTCGCCCAACTGGTAGGCGTGCAGCACCGGATCCCGGCCCAGCAGTCGCGCCAGGACGGCCCGGTCGTGTTCCGCGCGCACCGGCACCCGCCGATGATCACACACCGGGTGCCGGGGCCCGCCGGCCGGTCAGCCGGCCAGCCACTGGTCGTAGCCGAGCTTGCCGACCAGCGCCAGCACCACCACCAGCAGCACCAGCCGCACGAACCCGGCGCCGCGGCGCAACGCCATCCGCGCCCCCAGCACCGCCCCGGCGATGTTGCACACCGCCATGCCCGCGCCCAGCAGCCACCACACGTGCCCGGTCGCCGCGAACACCACCAGCGCGCCCAGGTTCGTGCCGGCGTTGACCACCTTCGCCATCGCCGAGCCGTGCACGAAGTCCGCGCCGATCAGCGCGGTGAACGCCAGCACCAGGAACGTGCCGGTGCCCGGGCCGATCAGCCCGTCGTACAGGGCGATGCCCACGCCGGCCACCGCCACCGCCGCCACCACCCGCTTCGGGGTGCGCCGCTGCGGTGCCGCCACCACCCCGAGCCGGGGCCGCAGCAACACGAACACCGCCACCGACACCAGCACCACCAGCACCACCGGCCGGTACGCCGACCCCGGCACGCTGCCGGCCAGCGCCGCGCCCAGCCCGGCGCAGAGCACCGCCAACCCGGCCGCCGGCCCGGCCACCGCCCAGTCGAGCTTGGTACGCCGCGCGTACGTCACCGCCGCGGTCGTGGTCCCCGCGATCGCCGCCAGCTTGTTCGTGCCCAGCGCGGTGGCCACCGGCACCCCCGGCGCCCCCACCAGCAGCGCCGGCAACAGCAGCAGACCGCCGCCGCCCACCACCGCGTCGACCCAGCCGGCCATGGCGGCCGCGGCGAGCAGGGTGGTCAGCGATACGGGGTCCACGGGCCGCCATTCTTCCCACCGGCACCCCGGCGACGAGACCGTCTGTGGCCAGCCTCACCAGCACCGACACCCCGCCCGACGCGGCGCGAACCGGCCGGCCGACATCGGGGCGGGAGAGAGCACCTCAGCGGCCGCGCCGGCGGCGCAGCCAGACACCCACCGCGCCGACCGCCACGAACACCAGCGCCGAACACAGCAACACCCTGAGCACCGGGCAACTGTGCCACGGCATCGTAGGGTGCAAACGTGCGCCTGGCCACGTTCAACCTGCTGCACGGCCGTTCCCTCACCGACGGCCTGGTCGACCCCGACCGCCTCACCGCCGCCGTCACCGCCCTGGACGCCGACATCCTCGCCCTGCAGGAGGTCGACCGCGACCAGAGCCGCAGCGGCAAACTCGACCTCACCGCCATCGCCGCCCGCGCCCTCGACGCCCCCGAACACCGCTTCGCCGCCGCCGTCGTCGGCACCCCCGGCGAGACGTTCCGCCCCCTCACCCACGACGACGACGGGCACGGCGAACCCTGCTACGGCATCGGACTGGTCAGCCGCCACCCGGTACGCGGCTGGCGGGTCACCCGGCTGCGCCCCGCGCCGGTCCGCTCACCGGTCTACGTCCCCGGCCCCGGCGGTGGGCTCGTCCTGCTCCACGACGAACCCCGCGTGCTGCTCGCCGCGATCCTCGACACCCCCCACGGCCCGCTCACCGTCGCCGCCACCCACCTGTCCTTCGTCCCCGGCTGGAACGCCCACCAGCTGCGCCAGGTCGTCCGCGCCCTGCGCACCCTGCCCGCCCCCCGCATCCTGCTCGGCGACCTGAACCTGCCCGCCTGGGCCGCCCGCCTCGTCTCCGGCTGGCGACCCCTGGGCCGCCGCCCCACCTACCCCGCCGGGCAACCCCGGGTGCAACTCGACCACGTCCTCGCCGACCGGCAGGGCATCGACCAGCTACCACCGGTCACCGGCGTGCACACCCCACTGTCCACCATCTCCGACCACCGCCCCCTGCTGGTCGACCTCGGCTGAACCGGTCAGCGGCAACTCGGGCACGACCCCTTACCACAAGAATTCCTCAAGCTCATTGCGTCAGTGATCCATGCCGATCATGCTGGTCCAAACCGCGTCACGGTCAACCAGTCCTCGCCATGGAGGCCACGTGAGACGCCGAAACATCCTCATCGCACTGTCCACGCTCCTCGCCGTCAGCCTCGTCGCCACCCCGGCCAGCGCCCGACAGCAGGACACCCCCGCACCCCACCAGGTCACCGACCTCACCGTCGACCAGGCCGACGGATACGCCACCCTCGCCTGGCAGCCGGTCCCCGACGCCACCGACTACCAGATCGAACGCACCGCCGTCGACGCCACCGACACCCCCACCGGCCCGCCCACCATCGTCGGCATCTGGCGCCCCAACCGGCAGATCAACCAGACCTCACCCACCTTCGCCGACGCCGGCTTCCACCCCGGCGACCGGTTCCGCTGGCGGGTCCGCGCCCGCATCGGCACCACCGAACAGCCCTGGTCCGAGCCCGTCGCCGGCACCACCACCGCACCCTGGGGCAACCCCGACACCCCCGGCGAACAGCTGCGCACCCAGTGGGAGACCACCCGCGCCGCCCAGTACACCAGCGACACCGACGAGTACGCCTACACCGCCGCCATCGACCAACTCAGCGACCGGGTCCGCGTCGTCGAGATCGGCCGCACCGTCCGCGACCGGCCGATCAACATGTTCGTCATCGGATACCCGACCCCACCGGCCACCCCGGCCGCCGTCGCCGCCACCGCACCGGTCGCCATCAACTGCAACGTCCACGGCAACGAACCCGGCGACCGCGAAGCCTGCCTCATCATGGCCCGGCAACTCGCCTTCAGCACCGACCAGCGCGTCACCGACCTGCTCAGCCACACCACCGTCCTGATCGTGCCCACCATCAACGGTGACGGCCGCGCCGCCAACACCCGCGGCAACTCCACCGGCCAGGACCTCAACCGCGACTACTCGCTCATCCGCCAACCCGAGACCGCCGCGTACGTCGCCATGATCCGCGACTACCGGCCCGTCGCCGGCTACGACGGCCACGAGTACGGCAACTCCCGCGCCGGCGACCTGCCCATGCTGCCGCCCCGCCACCAGAACGTCGCCCAGTCCATCTTCGACGAGTCCCAGGACATGATCGAAGGGCACATGTACCGCGAGGGCGCCCAGGCCGGCTGGTGGGCCTGCCCCTACGGCTGCGAAGGCGGCGGCAACGTCGGCCTCAGCGAGGAAACCATCCTGCGCAACACCCTCGGCCTGAAGAACGTCGTCAACAGCCTGCTCGAACTGCGCAGCTCCGGCGGCCAGACCCGACCCGACGAGGGCAACACCGCCAACAACCGGCGCCGCAAGACCTACTCGGCGCTGTGGACGTTCCACCAGTTCCTCGACTACCACCGCGCCCAACTGGCCGACATCACCACCGCCCGCGCCCAGGCCATCACCGGCCAGGCCGCCAACACCGGCCGGCTGGTCTTCCGCGGCTCCCGACCCATCCCCGCCCACCCGGCACCGCACCCCGGCGACAGCCCACCACCGCTGGACGCCCCCCGACCCGACCTCATCCTCGACAACCCACCGTGCGCCTACCGGCTCACCGAGGAGCAGTACCACGGCGCCCGCACCGACGGACCCGGCGGCACCGGCACCACCGTCGCCCAACGCCTCGCCGCCCACGGCTGGAAGGTCGTCAAGACCGGCGACAGCTACTACGTACCCCTCAACCAACCCGAACGCGGCCTCATCCCGCTGCTGCTCGACGCCCAGGGCGTGGAGAACCTCACCGACGGCGAACGCGTCTACCCGACCCTCACCGGCAAGCGAACCGGACCACTGACCGTCACCGGCTTCGCCTGCCTGGCCGGCGCCACCGTCACCGGCCCGGTCACCGTCCGCCCCGGCGCCACCCTCGTCGCCACCGGCAGCACCATCACCGGCCCGGTCACCGCCACCGGCGCCGCCGGCGTCCTGCTCGCCGACAGCACCGTCACCGGCCCCGTCCGGATCACCGGCACCACCGACGCGATCTCCCTGATCGACGTCACCGTCACCGGCCCGGTCGACCTGGCCCGCAACACCACCGGCGCCGACACGCCGCTGCTCGCCGGCACCACCACACCCCGTGGAGGCCGCCGTGCCGCACCCCCGCACCGCACCCGCCCTCGCCGCCGCGGCCCTGCTGCTCGCCGCCACCGCCTGCACCGCCGACGACAGCGCCCGCCCCGCACCGGCCCCGGCCACCGCCGTCGCGGTCACCGGCCCGCTCTGCGCCGCCCTACCCACCGGCAGCGAACCCGGCAACCCCACCTTCCTCGCCGGCCAACCCGCCGAGGCGGCCCTGACCTGGATGCCCACCCTCACCACCTTCGAGGCGGCGCTACGCACCAGCGGCGCCCTCACCGGCCTCGACACCACCGGCGGGATCACCATCCTCGCGCCCACCGACGACGCCTTCGCCGCCAAGTTCTCCGACGACACCTGGGACACCCTGATGACCCGGGACCACCAGAAACTGCGCACCCTCGTCACCGCGCACCTCATCGCCGGCGCCCACACCGTCGACGAACTCGCCGCCGCCGGCACCACCCGCACCCTCGACGGCACCACCCTCACCGTCACCCGCACCGGCCCGACCACCCGCTTCGGCGGCAAGGCCGACGCCGTCTGCGCCGACTACCAGGCCACCCGCGCCCGCATCCACATCGTCGACACCGTCCTCGGCCCCCTGCCCACCACCGCCGACGGCACCGGCCACCGCGCCCACTGAGTCACCGCCGCGCCAGCACCAGCTCCGCCGTCTCCCACAACCCGGGCAGGTACGCCAGCACCGCGTCCGCCCGCCGCCGCCGATCCGCCGCCGACGCCACCCCCAGATCCGCCAACGCCGCCTCGAACAACGGCAGCAACCGCGCACCCCACTCCGGCGCGTCCGCCGCCAGGATCGCGTGACACCGGGCGTACGTCGCCAGGATCCAGAACATCGCCTCCCGATGCCACCCCGCCGCCACCAACGCCGCGCTGCCGTCCACCGCCACCACCCGCGCCGCCGGCGTGATGTCGGCACTGAAGAAGAACGGCGTCCGCGCCACCTCGGCCGCCACGTCGAACGTGCGCGCCAACCCGGCCAGATGCTCCCGCACCCGCGCCGGACCCACCCCGCCACCGTCCAACAGCGCCAACAGACCCGGATAGCGCCCCGCCAGCCCACATGCGGCCAGCAGCTGCGCCGCCCGCACGTAACGCCGCCGCACCGTCGGCTCGACCAACCCCGCCACCAGCGGCAGCACCGCCGTCAACGACGTCGGAAACAGCCACGCCGTCACCTGCTCGTGCAACGGCGCCGCGGCGTCCAGCTCCCGCAACCCCCGCTCGACGCGCTCCCGCACCCCGGCACACCGCCGCCGCACCCACCGCGGCTCGGCGAACTCCGCCGCCACCCGCCGGTGCGCCGCCGCCAACCGCCCCGTCGGATCCGCCAGCACCGCGCCCGCCCGCACACACCCGGCGAACACGAACGACCCCAGCACCTCCTCCGGCGCACCCAGCTCCGCCCAGGTCAGGAACGTCACCTCCAGCAACACCCCGCCCCAGCGGAACTTGCCCAGCTTCCCGGCCGGCGCGTCCCGCACCACCAGCACGTCCACGTCCGACCACGGCGGCAGCACCGCGTCCGCGGGCATGCCCACCGTCGAACCACTGAGCAACGCGCCCCGCACACCCGGCTCCCGCGCCGCGTACTCCCGCACCCACCGGGCCGCCACCGCGCGCGCCGCGCCCACCCTCACCGCGGCAGCTCCCCGCGCACCAGCCCCGCCAACACCCGGTTGGTGCGGTTGGCCCGCACCGCGTCCCGCTGCTGACCGGCCGTCACCTCGATGTACGCCTGCGACGACGCCAACGACGCGTGCCCCAGCAACCGCATGATCTCCGCGGCGCTCGCGCCGTCCTCGGCCAACCGGGTCGCGAAGGTGTGCCGCAGCGCGTGCAACCGGGCCCCCGGCGGCACCCGGTCGGTGATGCCCGCCCGCCGGTAACATGACTCCACCAGGTACTGCAGCCCGCCCCGGCGCAGCGGCGCGCCGCGGCGGTCCACCAGCAGCGGCGCGTCCGGCCGCACCGTGCGCGCCCCGAACCGCCGGGCCCGGCTGTCCAGGTAGGCCACCAGCACCCCGTCCAGCTCCGGTTCGATCGGCACCACCCGCGGCCGCCCGCCCTTGCCCGCCACGTCGACGCGCCGCTCACCGGGCCGGCCCGCCAGCGAGCCCACCCGCAGCGCCAGCAGCTCCGACAGGCGCAACCCCGCGCAGAGCGCCAACGCCAGCACCGCCACGTCCCGCTCCGGCCACGGGTCACGCTGCCGGGCGTGCTCGCGGGCCACCGCGGTCAACAACTGCTCCGGAGTGTCCGCCCCGCGCAGCGGCTTGGGCCGGGGGAGCGGCGCCCTGGGCCGGTCCACCGCCGGCATCGGGTTGCCGCCCACCACCCCGTCGGCGACCAGGAAGGAGAAGAAACTGTTCCAGGTGGACCAGGCCCGGTGCACCGACGCCGCCGCGCGCGGGGCGGCGTACCGGGCGAACGCCGCGCGCATCAGCCGGGGAGTGAGGGCGCTGATGCCCAAAGCGTCCAGGGGGAGGGGAGGGGTGACCAGCTCGCCGGCCAGGGCCGCGACGGTGCGCAGGTCCCGCCGGTACGCCTCGAGCGTGTGCGGGGACGGCTTGCGGGTGGCCCGGGCGGTCAGGAACTCCTCGATCAGCTGTTGCACCGATTCGTCCTGTTTGTCATGCATAAGGGATATTATGCATGATTTTCGCGTTCGTCGACAGGTCAGGGGAGGGCGCGGATGCGACGGTACGTGCTGACCGGCGCTCCGGGAGCGGGCAAGACCAGCATCGCCGAGGAACTGCGCCGGCGGGGATATCCGGTCGTCGCCGAGGCGGCCACCGACGTGATCGCGGCGGGGCAGGCCCGGGGCGTGGCCGAGCCGTGGGCGGAGCCGGACTTCGTCGAGGCCGTCACCCGGCTCCAGCGGGCGCGCCAGACCGGGGCACGCGGCCCGGTGCAGGTGTACGACCGCTCACCACTGTGCACGCTCGCGCTGGCCCGGTTCCTGCGCCGGCCGGTCGGCGAGGTGCTGGCGGCGGAGGTCGAGCGGGCGGCCCGGGAGGGGATCTACCAGCGCCAGGTGTTCCTGGTGCGGCCACTGGGTTTCGTCATGCCGACGGCGGCCCGCCGGATCAGCTACACCGAGGCGCTGGAGTTCGCCCGCGTGCACGAGCGGGTGTACGCGGAGCACGGCTACCACCTGGTCGACGTCCCACCCGGCCCGGTCGAGCGACGCGCCGCAGCGGTGGCGGCGTACCTGGGACCGCCCCGGTGAGGGGGGCCCGGATCCGGTTACTTGACATAATGTACATTATCGAATCGCTGCCGGTAGGCGGATGACCTGGAACTTCACCCGGGTCAGCGGCGCCGATGTTTGTTCTCAACCGTCCTGAGCTGATGCGCCGCGGCGACCGGCAAGACCACCGCGATCAAACAGCTGGGCCGGTTGCACGAACTGCGAGGCCGGGCCCGCTATCCCGGCGGCGACCGCACCCCCGTCGTCTACGTCACCGCCCCGCCGAACGGCTCACTGGCCGGCGCCAAGCCGTCCTGAGACTCCGCGCCCCGCTCGCCAACGGCGACTTCGACCGTTACCGGACACTCCCACCTCGAAAAGAACACCAGCGCAACCACCGGGCCCGCTACCGACTCGCTGCTTGATCTACCAGGCCGGTCCCAGCAATCTGCACCCGCCGCGCACCGTCCCCAGTCGAGCGCGAGCCGCCCGCAGGTGCGCCTTTCGCCCTTGAACAGCAGGCCCGCAACCTGCCCGCAGCCGCGCGATGTCCGCAACCCCCGGCCCAGTGGCGCGCCCAGGAGCGCGCGCACAACCGACAGATACGTCACAAGTGCGCGCTTTACGCGTTCGGGTCCCAGTCTGCGAGCTGCTCCATCGGCTCGGTGTCGCCGGTGGTCTCCAGGCCGTCGAGCGGGACGCGATCGTAGAAGTAGAGGACCATTTCGCTCGCGGTGCCTCGCATCGCCATGTCGCCCGGTTCCGCGTCGGCGGCGAGGTCGTCGCAGCGGACGCCGTCGGCGTTGAGGGTCAGGCGCCAGGAGCGGCCCTCGGTCGTGTGCAGGTCGATGGTCGCCGGCTTGAACGGCCAGGGGACGGTCGTCGCCGCGACGGTCGTCAGGAACTCGTCGACGCCCTCGACCGCGACGTCCGTCGGCAGCGGCTGTGCGGCCCCCTGGGTGAGCTGGGCGTCGTAGGTGTGGACGGCGATCTCCTGGATCTGGTGCCGGGCCACGGCTCCGCTGGTCTCCGGGGCCTGCGAGCGGCCCCACCAGGTCCAGCAGCCGCGGTCCGGGCCGGCCTCGCGCATCGCGTCGAGCATGAGTGCGGTCGACTCGGCGAGCCAGGCGTCCAGGGCTTCGCGGTCGCGGGGGGCGGTCGGGGCGCCCTTCGGGTCCGTCCTAGCCGGGGGCTCAGCGCCCGGGCCCGCCGCGACGATGGCGGCCTGGCGGCGACGGCCGTCGCCGAGGTGCTGCGCCAGTTCGCGCAGCGTCCAGTCCGGGCAGGTCGGGACCTGAACGTCAAGGTCGGGGGCGGACGCGATCGCGGCGCGGAACGCGGCCGAGCGGTCTTCGATCAGCCGCAGGACCTCGGGGAACTCCAAGATGTTTTGCACGTCGGTTGTCTAGCACTGCGCTCCGGCCGCCGGGTAGCGAATTTGTCGGACGAACGCGTCGACGGCCGGGCGGAGCGCCGGCGCCGAAGCCGTCCTGAACTCCGCGCACTGCTCGCCAACGGCGACTTCGACCGCTACGGACCTACCATCTGAGCCAAGAGCACCAGCGCAACCACCAGGCCCGCTACCAACTCGGAAAACGGTTGAGCGTTCCCCGCGCGCTCCCGTAGGTTGCCGACGGCCCGTCGCCGTGAAGACAGAGGACATAACCGCGTGACCCCGCCTGCTCTCTAGACCTGACACCTTCTTCCGCTCACCGGTAGCCGACGCTCCCGTCGGTTCCGCCGGGCTGCCCTCGTGCGCCCGGTCATGCAGCGTTCGAGGCCGCGCGTAATCGGCCTCGTGTCGGGTCTCGAGAGATCAGGTCTAGAGAGTTCATGTCTTCACAACCTCATACCGTGCTGCCCTGGGTCGTTCGTCGGACCAGGCTGCCGCTGCTGTCGCTGCGCTGCGTGGACTGCCGGTCCGGGTCGGCCACCACCGGCGACGGCAGGTTCCGGGTCAACGCCAACGGCAACCTGCTGGACGTGTGGCTGCTGGTCCGCTGCGTGTCCTGCGACCGGACGAGCAAGCTCACCGTGCGTGAGCGGGCGCCGGTCACCTCCTTCGATCCGGCCGAGCTCCACGGCTACCACGTCAACGATCCGGCCCTGGTGGCCGCCAGGCTGCTGGATCCCCTGCTCGCCCGGCGCAACCGCTTCACCCTGGACTGGACGGACGCCTGGCGGCTGGACATCCCGTCGACGTGGCGCGACGAGGCGTGGCCGGTCCGGGTGGAGGTCGCCTTCGAGGATCCGGTGCCGGTGCGCCCCGAGCGGCTCATCGCGCACGGGCTCGGCCTCAGCAGGAACGACGTACGGCGTCGGGTCAAGTGCGACGTTCCGCTGAGCCGTCGGACGAGCGCCGGATTCACGTTCACCGTGATGGCCGGCGACTAACCGGCAGCGGCCGGGCGGGCCAGGTGCCCGCCCGGCCGCACCCCTGTCGCCCGGCCCACCGGGGTCTCCCCTGTCCCCCGTCACCGAGGGCGGTGTGCACCAGGGCAGTTCCCGGGCCAGCAGCGCGGCGGTGAACTGCCAGGAGCACCACCTCGCGCGCGGTGTGGAGGTGGGATTCGTGACGCTGCGTATACGGCCTGCGGATCGATGCTCCTGCATCGGTCCCCGGTCTTCCCGCGGAGGCGCTTCGGGAAGGGCTTCGACGATGGTCGATGCCGCCCCTCGCCGGAGACAACCCCGGTGGTGTGGCGGGCGGGGTGCGTACAACCGGGGTGGTAGGCGTTTCGGCAACTCCGGCATGACGACTCCGGGCCCGGCTGGTCCATACGCTGCCGCCTGTACCGGTCATGCAACGAAGGGATCACCCCGATGTCCGTCCGTCACCTGCTCACCGCCGCCACCGCCGCCCTGGTCGGGGGTGTGGGGTTCGCCGCGCCGGCGGCCGCGCACGCCTCGACCCAGCCGGTCGCGGCCGATGTCTACACCATGAGTGCCGGGCGGCTGGGCGCAAGCGTGGCCGCCGTGCTGGGGCTGGCCGGCGCGATCGTCGGCGGGTTGGCGCTGGCCCGCCCGGCGGGTCGGCTCGGCGCCGGTCGGCTCGGCGCCCGCGTGAGCCTGGTGGCGGGTCTGCTGGGTATCGCCCTCGGTGGGCTGGTGGTGGCTACGTCGGACAGTGGCATCGGCACCGGCAACGGGCGGGGTGGGGCCTACCTGGCCCTGCTGGTCGGGTTGGTCGCGGTCGTCCTCGGTGGGCTGGCGCTGGCCCGCTCCCGCCGCGCCGGCTGACCGAAGGGGCGCCGACCCGGCGCACGGGCCGGGTCGGCGCCCGTCGACGGGGTTCAGCCGGGTCGGCGCTGGCGTGGTTCGGCCGGGTCAGGAGCGGGTGAGCCAGCCGGGGACGGTCAGGCCGGACTCGTAGGCGAGGATCACCAGTTGGGCCCGGTCGCGGACCTGGGTCTTGGTCATGATCCGGCTGACGTGTGTCTTGGCGGTGGCCGGGCTGAGCACGAGACGTGCGGCGATCTCGTCGTTGGACAGGCCGGCGGCGACCAGCGTCAGCACCTCGCGTTCCCGCTCGGTGAGCGCGTTCAGCCGGGGGCCGGGGTCGGGGTGCGTGGCCCGGGCGGTGAACTCGGCGATCAGCCGGCGGGTGATCGCCGGTGCGATCAGCGCGTCGCCGCGGGCCACCACCCGCACCCCGTGGATCAGTTCGGCCGGTTCGGTGTCCTTGACCAGGAAGCCGCTCGCGCCGGCGCGCAGCGCGCCGTAGACGTAGTCGTCCAGGTCGAAGGTGGTCAGGATGATGACGCGCACCGGTGAGCTGGCGGTGATCTCCCGGGTGGCGGCCAGGCCGTCGAGGCCGGGCATCCGGATGTCCATGAGGACGACGTCGGGGCGGAGTTGGCGGGCGAGCCGCACCGCTTCGGCGCCGTCGGCGGCTTCGCCGACCACCTGGATGCCATCCTCGCCGTCGAGGATGGACCGGAAGCCGGCGCGGACCAGGGTCTGGTCGTCGGCGAGCAGCACCTGGATCACGGGTTCGCTCCGCTGAGTATCGGGTCGGGGCGCAGCGGCAGGCGGGCGCGGACCTGGAAGCCGCCGTGCGGGCCGGGGCCGGTGGTGAGCGAGCCGCCGAGGGCGCGGGCTCGCTCGCTCATGCCGAGGATGCCGTTGCCGGGCGGGCCGGGTGTGCCGGTGCCGTCGTCGTCGACTTCGACCAGCAGGTCGTCGTGGTCGGGGCGGACGCGGATCACGGCGGTGGTGGCGCCGGCGTGCCGGGTCACGTTGGTGAGGGCCTCCTGCAGGATCCGGTACGCGGCCAGGTCGACCTCTGGCGGCAGCGGCCGGGGCTCGGTCAGCTCGGTGCGGACGGCGAGGCCGGAACGGCCGGCGGTGGTGACCAGCTCGTCGAGGCGGTGCAGGCCGGGCGCGGGTCGGGTGGGTGCCTCGCCGTCCTGGCGCAGGATGCCCAGGGCGGTGCGCAGCTCGCGCAGGGTCTCCTTGCTGGCCTGTTTGATGGCGGTGAGGGCCTGCGCGGAGCGGGCCGGGTCGGGCCGGTGCAGGGCGGCGCTGGCCTGCACGTTGATCAGTGAGAGGTGGTGGCCGAGCACGTCGTGCAGGTCGCGGGCGATGCGCAGTCGTTCCTCGGTGGCGCGGCGGCGGGCTTCCTCCGCCGTGCGTTGTTCGGCGGCGAGCGCCCGGGCCTGTGCCTCGGCGAGGTAGGCGCGGCGGTTGCGGGTGACGCCGACGATGACCGCGACGAGCCATCCGGCGTGCAGCAGGGTGGCTCCGTTGGCGGTGCTGCTGTCGTAGCTGTCGGCGGCGGCGAAGGCGAGCACGGAGGCGACGCCGAGGCCGATGGCGGCCGCGAGGTGGCCTTCGTCGACGACGGTGTAGAGGGCGACGACGAAGACCAGCATGATCGGGCCGGGGCGGTGCAGCAGCGCCCCGTACGCGCTGACGGCGGCCAGGGCCACGACGCCCACCGCCACCGGGTGGCGGCGGCGCGGGTACAGCGCGGCGGTGCCGGCCAGTACGGCGAGCAGGGCGAGCGCGTCGGCGGTGGTGTCGATGCCGCGGGACTGCGCGAGCAGGCCGACGAGGGCGACCAGGCCGACGGCGAGCGGCAGGGCGGTGGTGGTGGCCCGGCCGTGCCATCGCCAGCTCGACATGGGCCGAAGCCTAGACCGTCGGGTCGGGGCGGAGAAGGCCGCGGTGTCGGTGCCAGCGGTGGCGGGCCCGGGTCGGCGGGCCGCGCGGTTCTCGTCGCGGGTGGTGGGTCAGCGGTAGTAGCCCTCGACCGGTTTGCGGGCCTCGTCGAACAGTGCGGGGCCGTGCTGGGGTACGGGCCGCGGGCCGGCGGTGAAGCTGGGCGACTTGAGGCTGTCGAGCTGGGTGGTGGCCAGGGCGAACACGACGCGGCCGAGGCCGGAGCGTTCGAGCGCGCCGGTGCACATGCCGCAGGGCTGGCAGCTGGTGTACATGGTGGTGCCCGCCGCCACCTCGGGGGTCAGGTTCGCGGCCGCCCACCGGGCCAGCTTCAGTTCGGGGTGGGCGGTGATGTCGTTGTCGGTGATGGAGGTGTTGCGGTCTTCGGCGATCACCGTGCCGTCCGGACCCACCAGCAGGGATCCGAACGGCGGGTTGCCCGCCTGCCGTGCCGCGTCGGCGAGGGCGATGGCTCTGCGGAGGTGACGGTCGTCGTCGGGGTGCACTGTTGCTCCGTTCATCGGTGGTGGGTCTGGTCCCAGTGGGCGGCCACGGTGGCGAGCGCCTGCCAGGCGGTCCGTGGCCGGTGGGTCTCGTCCGGGTCGCCGTTGAAGGGGTCGAGCACGACCGTGTCGGCGCCGAGGAGGCGCAGCTGGTCGAGGTCGTCGACGATCTGTGCGATGGTGCCCTCGCCGGCGAGGCGTTGGGGGCCGGTGACCGGTGTCGTGGTCAGTCGTAGCGCGATGCGGGGTGCCAGGGTGGGGACGGGTCGCCGCTGCTGGTCGGCTACGGCCGTCAGTCGCCGCGTCGCCTCGCGCAGCCAGGGCAGGGTGATGCGCAGTGGATGCCAGGCGGCGCCGAAGCGGACGGCCCGGGTCAGGCCCGCGTCGCTGTTGCCGCCGATCCAGATGGGTATCGGCCCGCCGCGGTAGTCGGTGTCGTCGGCCCAGGCGTCGCGGATCGCCGAGAGGTGGTCGTCGGTGAGCCGGCCGCGGCGCTGGAACGGGATGCCGAGGGCGGCGAACTCCTGGCGGGCCCAGCCGACGCCGACGCCGAGGACGAGTCGGCCGCCGCTGAGTTGCCGGAGGTTGGCGGCCATGCGGGCGGTGAGCAGCGGGTGCCGGTACGGGGCGACGAGGACGGTGGTGCCGAGCCGGACCCGGTCGGTGACGCCGGCCAGCCAGGCGAGGGTGGTGAAGGGTTCGTAGAAGGGTGCGGGGTACTGCTCGGCGACGTCGGCGGTCACGGCGATGTGGTCGGAGACCATCAGCAGGTCGAAGCCGAGGCCCTCCACCGTCTGCGCCCAGCGGCGCAGCACGTCGGGGTTGGTGCCGGGCCCGAAGTTGGGGACGTTGACGCCGATCTTCACGGGTTCAGGCTATTCGGCGGTGCCGGGCTGGTTGAACAGAGTTCGGCCGGGGGGTGGGCGTTTCTGTAGTGGATCTGCCGGTAGTTTTCCCGGATGGCCGAGAGTCTCGACGCGACGGACTGGGCGATCCTGAGGGAGCTGCAGCGGGACGGGCGGGTGCCGCTCACCGAGTTGGGGCGACGGGTGAACCTGAGTGCCTCGGCGACGACCGAACGGGTGAAGCGGTTGGAGGCGGCAGGGGTCATCGCCGGTTACCGGGCCGACGTCGACCTGGTGAAGGTCGGCTATCCGGTGCTCGCCGTGGTGCGTCTGAAGTATCCCGGCAGCCGGCACGAGCCGCTGCACCGGCTGCTCGGGGAGCGCGTGGAGATCCTGGAGTGCCTGCGTACCACCGGCGAGGACTGCTATTCGCTCAAGGTGGCCGCCACGTCGATGGTGCACCTGGAGGAGTTGGTCAACGAGCTGGCCCGGTTCGGCAGCACGACCACCAACATCGTCTACAGCCAGACGCTGCCCTACCGTGGTCCGGTGGGCCGGCCGGGGTCGTGATGGTGCCCGCGGGTCCGGGCCGGGTGCGGTCCGGACCCGCGGGGTCGGTGGGTCAGCGCCACGGCACCTGCGGGGACGGGTAGAAGTCGACCTGTTGCAGGCGCCAGCGGGGTGCCTGGGCGCCGAGCCGGGTGCGGAACGATTCCCAGTCGTGGCTGGCGGCGGTGGACCAGCCGAGTTCGGCGATGGCGGGTAGCCGTGGGAAGGCCATGTACTCGATGTCGTCGAGGGTGCGCAGGGTCTCGGACCAGAGTGGGGCCTCGACGCCGAGGACGGCCTGCTCCCCCACGCCGGTCACCCGTTGCGCCGGGTCCCAGTCGTACGCGTCGCGTACCTCGATGTAGGCGGCCCAGGACAGTCCGAGGCGGGTGGTGCGGTCGTACTTCATGTCGAGGTAGGCCTTGTTCGCCGGGGACATGACGACCCTGTTGCCGCGGGCGGCGGCCTCGGCGAGGTCGGCGTTGGTGGTGCCGGTCCCCCAGAACTGTGCGACGACGTCGGTCGGCGGGTCGACCTGGGTGATCTCGTTCCAGCCGGAGGCGCGTTTGCCGTACTTGGCGACAAGGGGCAGTACCCGCTGCATGAAGGTGCGGTAGTCCTCGTCGGTGGTGGCGTGGGCCTCGTCGCCGCCGATGTGCAGGAAGGGACCGGGGGTGATGGCGGCGACCTCGCGGATGACGTCCTCGACGAAGCGGTAGGTCAGTTCGTCGTGGATGCACAGGGAGCTGTAGCCGACCGCGATGTCGGTGCGCGGCGGCGGGGCGACGCCGTCGCAGTTGAGTTCGGCGTAGGTGGACTGGGCGGCGTTGGTGTGCCCGGGCATGTCGATCTCGGGGACGATGGTGATGTGCCGCGCGGCGGCGTAGGCGACGACGGCCTTGTAGTCGGCCTTGGTGAGGTAGCCGGGTCCGACGCCGTCGACGCCGGTGCCGGGGCCGCCGCCGACGGTGGTGAGCTTCGGCCAGGAGTCGATCTGGATGCGCCAGCCCTGGTCGTCGGTCAGGTGCAGGTGCAGGTAGTTGATCTTGTACTGGCTGAGCAGGTCGATGTAGGCGGTGATCTCGTCGACGGTGTGGAAGTGCCGGGCCAGGTCGAGCATGGCGCCGCGGTAGGCGAAGCGCGGGTGGTCGACGATCCGGCCGCCGGGGACGGTCCAGGTGGTGCGCTGCCGGTGGTCCGCCTCGATCTCGGCGGGCAGCAGTTGGCGCAGGGTCTGGGTGCCGGCGAAGAGTCCGGCGGCGGTGTTCGCGCGGATGGTGACGCCGCGGCGGGTGACGTCGAGCTGGTATCCCTCCTGGCCGACGCGGGCTTCCGCGCCGCCGAGGAGCAGGGCGATCTCGGGCAGCGGGGTGGCGCGGACGGGCAGCACGGGCAGCGGGTAGCCGGTGGCGGGGCGCAGGGTGTCGGCGAGTTGGCGCCCGACCCGCCAGGCGTCGGCGGAGCCGGGTGCGGTGCGGATGACCGTCAGCGGGCCGAGGGTGAAGGTGCCGCGGGCGTTGGGGCGGGTCTCGACGGGTGCGGGGATGACGTCGCTCAGCTGCCGGGTCGGGGTGGGCGGTGCGGCGACGGCCGGCGCGGCGGGCAGGGCGATCGGCAGGGCGAGGGCGGCGGTGGCCAGTAGGCGGGTGAGGGTGTGGCGGCGACGCACGGATACCTCCAGGCGCTCGTCGTGATCGGTGATTGTCGATCAGTCCTGGACGCTACCCGGGTCACACCCGAACTGTAAACCTTCCTTATCGTTGTGGTTCGTTCGGCGGCTCCCCGAGGGCCCGCACCGCCTCGATCGGATTCGGCGGCGGCGGCGCGCGCGGAGGGTCGGCCCGTGGTCAGGGGCCGTCGCGCAGGCGGGCGTGCAGGTGCATGTCGTGCCAGCCGTCGATCCAGGCGCGGGCCTCGTCGTCGGTCATCGACCGGCAGTGCCAGCGGCGGATCGCCGGGTCGGCGTAGCCGGCGACCACGGCGGCCCGGTCGCTGCGCCGCCAGGGTCGCAGTCGTACGCCGTCGGCGTCGATCTCGGGTTGCGGCAGTCGCGCCATCGTGCCGGGCGCCAGCAGCGGCGGGACGAGCAGGGGCATGCCGCGATCCTCACCGACCCCTCGGCTACCGGTGTGGCCGGCGGGCGAGGACCAGGGTGGTGCACAGGCGCAGCACCACGGTGCCGCCGAAGCCGTCCACCACGGACCGTAGCGCGGTCAGCGCGCGGGCCTGCTGCTCGGCGGGGTGCTGCCGGTACGGGCCGAAGGTCTGCAGCAGGCGCAGGTAGCCGTCGGTGCGCAGCGGGATGTCGCGGTGCACGGTGTCGACCCGGATATCGGTGAACAGGCCGCTGTCGGTGATGTCGTGGGCGAACCAGCCGGCGGGTCGTTCCTGGACGGTGGGGTCGATGGCGCGCAGCGCGGCGTCGACGGCGGCGCCCTGTGCCGGGTCGGCGTAGCCGTACTTGTGACCGAAGACGGCCAGGGTGCCGCCGGAGGTGAGCGCGGCGTGGGCGCGCTGGTTGCGGGTGGCCGGGTCGAGCCAGTGCCAGGCCAGCGCGCAGGCGATCACCGGTACGCCCCCGGCGGGCGGCTGCCACTGTTCGAAGGTTTGACCGACCACGGTGACCTGCGGGTAGCGGGTGGCCAGCACGGCGGCCATCCGCGGGTCGGGTTCGACGCAGGTGATCGGGGCGTCGAGGCGCAGCAGCACCTCGGTGGCCTTGCCGGTGCCGGCGCCGAGCTCGACCACCCGGCTCGGGGCGCCGCCGTGGTAGGCGCGGATGGCCTCGGCGATGGTGGCCGGGTATCCCGGACGGGCGTCGTCGTACAGGTCGGCGACGTCACCGAAGACTCCGGTCATGGGCCGATGATGTCAGAGGCCGCCGGCGACCCGCAGCACCGCGCCGGTGGTGTAGGAGGCCTCCGGGCTGAGCAGCCAGGCCACCGCGGCGGCGACCTCGTCGGGTTCACCGGCGCGGCCCAGCGGGATCCGCCCGGCGACCCGGTCGGGGCGGTCGGGCATGCCGGACAGGGCGTGGATGTCGGTGCGGATGATGCCGGGGGCGACGCCGTTGACCCGGATGCCGCGGGGGGCGAGTTCCTTGGCCAGGCCGGTGGTGAGGGTGTCGGTGGCGGCCTTCACGGCGGCGTAGTGGACGTACTCGCCGGGGCTGCCGAGGGTGGCCGCGGCGGAGGAGATGTTGACGATGGCGGCGCCGCCGCCCATCCGGCGGGCGGCCTGCTGGGCGCAGAGGACGTAGCCGATGAGGTTGACGTCGACGACCTCGCGCAGGTCGGCCGGGTCGAGGTCGGTGAACGGCCCGATCGGGCTGGTCACGCCGGCGTTGTTGACCAGGCCGGTGAGCTCGCCGAGGTCGGCGGCGGCGTCGAACAGCGCGGTGACCTGGTCGGGGTCGCGGGTGTCGGCGGGCACCGCGATCGCCCGTACGCCGGCGGCGTGCAGGTCGGCCAGGACGGCGGCGGCGGCGTCGCGGTCGCGGCGGTAGGACAGCGCGACGTGGTGCCCGGCGCGGGCGAGCCGGCGGGCGGTGGCGGCACCGATGCCGCGACTGCCGCCGGTGATGACGGTGACCGGATCCAACGCACCTCTCCCCTGCCGTTGCCGCTGCGCCGACGCTACCGTGACCGGCACGGGCCGGCGGGGAGGGGAACATCACATGACGCGGGCGTTGGTGCTGGGCGGCGGTGGGGTGACCGGGGTGGCCTGGGAGCTGGGGATCCTCGCCGGGCTGGCCGACAGCGGTGTCGCGCTGGCCGGGGCGGACCTGGTGGTGGGCACCTCGGCGGGGTCGGTGGTGGGCGCGCAGGTGTGCTCGGGCCGCCCGGTCGAGCAGTTGTACCAGGCGCAGTTGGCGTCGCCGGGCGGTGAGGCGGCGGCGCGGTTCGGGTTCGCGGCGGTGGCGCGGCTGGTGTGGGCGGGCGGGCGTACCCGGGACGCGGTGCGGTCGCGGGCCCGGATCGGGGCGATGGCGGTGGCCGCGCGTACCCCGTCGGAGGCGTCGCGGCGGGCGGTGATCGAGGCGCGGCTGCCGCAGCGGGACTGGCCGGCGCGGCGGTTGCTGGTGACCGCGGTGGACGCGGCGTCGGGTGAGTTCGTAGTCTTCGACGCCGACAGCGGGGTGTCGCTGGTGGACGCGGTGGGGGCCAGTTGCGCCGTGCCGGGGGTGTGGCCTCCGGTGACCATCGGTGGGCGGCGGTTCATCGACGGCGGGATGCGCTCGGCGGTGAACGCGGACCTGGCCCGGGGCGCGGACCGGGTCGTGGTGCTGGCGCCGACCGCTGCCGCGTTCGGGCCGATGCCCCGGTTGTCGGCGCAGGTGGCGGCGTTGCGGGCGGCGGGGGCGCGGGTGGCGGTGGTGTCGCCGGACGCGGCGGCGCGGGCGGCCATCGGGCGCAACGTGCTGGACCCGGCGCGGCGGGCGGCGGCGGCCCGGGCCGGGCGGACGCAGGCGGCGGCGGTGCGTGACCAGGTGGCCGCGGTGTGGGGTTGACCTCTACGCTCGCCGCGTCGGTGTCGAGGGTGGAGGTGCGCGGTGCTGGGTGTCGGGGACGTGGTGGAGGACTTCGCGCTGCCGGACCAGACGGGCACGCAGCGGCGGTTGTCGCAGTTCCTGGCGGCCGGCCCGGTCGTGTTGTTCTTCTACCCGGCGGCGATGACCCGTGGCTGCACCGCCGAGAGTTGCCACTTCCGGGACCTGGCGGCGCAGTTCGCGGCGCTCGGCGCGCAGCGGGTGGGGATCAGCCGTGACCCGGTGGCGAAGCAGGCGGAGTTCGCCCGGCTGCACGGGTTCGACTACCCGCTGCTGTCGGATGCCGACGGCGCGGTGGCCGAGCGGTTCGGGGTGCGGCGGCGGCTGCCGCTGGGCCCGTTGAGCACCCGGCGGGTCACGTTCGTGATCGGCACCGACCGCCGGCTGATCGAGGTGGTCCACAGTGAGCTGAGCATGACCGGGCACGCGGACCGGGCGTTGCGGGCGCTGGGTGGGTGATCCCCGGCGCGGCGCTGTCGCAGCCGGCTGGTATCAAGGCAGGCATCAAACAGGTGTACGGAAGAGGTTGCTGATGGGTGCCGCTGGCCAGGGGTTGTCCGACGACGATGTGCGCAGCTTCCGGGAGGCGCTGGCGGCCGGCCGTAAGCCGAAGGTGGTGTTCACCGCCGCGGCGGGGCAGATCGCCGGGCAGGTCGGCCAGGTGGTGGAGCTGACCGACCCGGCGGTGTCGGAGGAGTTCGTGGTGGTGCGGTTCGGCCGCGACGAGTTGCCGTTCTCCCCCGCGGACGTGGCGGTGGCGCCCCGGGGCGCCGGGCGCAAGGCGGCGGCGGAGCCGCAGCCCGAGCCGGAGCCGCCGGTCACGCCGGCGGAGCCGGAGTTCGTGTTAAACCGGGTGCCGGCGCCGCGACCGGCGCGGCGGGAGGAGTCGAGCGTGCAGACGGTGGAGGCGGCCAAGCCGGCGCGCCGGGCGGCCAAGGCGGCCAAGCCGAAGGGGCCGGCCGGGTTGACGGTCACCCTGGCCTACACCGACGGCGAGTGGACGGTGGCGGCGCAGCAGGGCAGCAAGGCCCTCGCGAAGCCGTACGTGGTGAAGCCGGCGGAGGCGCTGCGGATGGTGGCGCTGGTGGACGTGCCGGGGGTGCACGAGGCGGTGGAGCAGATCCTGGCCGCCGAACGGGCCGAGGCCGAGCAGCAGGCCGAGCGGCTGCGCGCCGAGCTGGCGGAGATCGAGGCCCGGCTGGCGGAGCTGCGCGAGGCGCACTGAGCCGACCGGTGGCGGGGCGGGTGGCGGTGGCCGTCCGCCCCGCCGGCGTTTCGCCGGTCAGTGGCGTTGCCGGTGGTGGGTGAGCAGCTTGCCGAGCAGGCGGGTGAGCTGGCCGCGTTCGGTGGCGGTGAGCGGGGCCAGCAGGGCGTCCTGGACGGCGGCCAGGGTCTCCCCCATGCGGTGCAGCTCGCGCTGCCCGGCGGGGGTGATGGTGATGACGTTGCGGCGCCGGTCGGCCGGGTCGGGCGCGCGGACCACGAGGTCTTTCGCGACGAGTTCGTTGACGGTGGCGACGACGTCGCTGCGGTCGATGCCGCCGCGCCGGCCCAGGTCGGCCTGGCTGGCCGGGCCGAACTCGTCGAGCGCGGCCAGGATCCGGTAGTGGTAGCCGCGCGCCCCGATGCCGCCGAATCCCTCGCTGACCAGCCGGCCGGCGTGGGCGGCGGTCTGGGTGAGCAGCCAGCTGGGGGTGGTACGCAGCCGGGTGGGGGTTTCCGACTCGCCGATGTGGTCCATGGGCAGAGCCTAACCCGGTTGTTGGCAGGACCCACGAATCCCGTTATCGTTGGCCGCGCCAACATTGGCTCCGCCAACATCAGGAGGATCGTCATGACCACCGTCAACGGCCAGGTCATCGGCCAGGCCCACTACGCGACCCGGGCCGTGCTCGAACGCGAGCTGGTCGGGTTCGGCCTCACCTTCCACCAGTCCCTCGCCCTCAACGCCGTCGCCGCCGAGGGTGGGACCGTCGTCCGGGCGCACCTCGTCGAGCGGTTGACCGGCGCGCTGAAGGTCGACCGGTCGGTGGTGCTGACCGCGGTGGACGACCTCGTCGCCGGCGGGCTGCTGCGGGCGCTGCCCGACGGCGGGGCCGCACTGGCGCTCACCGACGCCGGCCGCGAGGTGCAGCGCCGCGTCGCGGACGTGGTCGCCGTCATCGCCGCCCGGCTGTACGCGGACATCCCGGCCGCCGACCTGGCCGTGGCCGGGCGCGTGCTCACCCTGCTCAAGCAGCGGGCCGACGCCGAACTGGCGGCGACCGGGAACGACGCGCCCACGGCGGCGTGACCCGGGCCGGTCACCCCCGCGGCGCAGGGCCGCCGCTCGCGGCGGCGTGCGGGCCGCACCACGGCCGCGCTCGGCCCGCCCCGGGGCCCGGCCGGCGCGCCGCCGGGTCAGAGCGTCGCGGTCAGCCGCTCCACCACGGCGGCGGCCGGGCCGGTGGTGGCGTGCCGGTAGCCGGTGCCGGCCCACAGGTGCACCCGGTCCGGGTGCCCGGCCGCGGCCGCCGCCGCCCGCATCCCTCGGGTCAGGTGGTGCAGCTCCGGGTAGCCCAGCGGCGCGTCCGGCTCGTACCGGTCGATGAAGGCGTTGCGCAGCCCGCGCGCCGGCCGGCCGGTGAAGGCGCGGGTCACGACGGTGCCGGTGCGGGCCGGGTCGGCCAGCGCGTCGCGGTGGGTGCGGCTGGCGCCGCTCTCGTCGGTACGCAGCAGCAGCGTGCCGACCGCCACCGCCGCCGCGCCGGCGGCGAGCAGGTCACGCACGTCGTCCGGGCCGGCCACCCCGCCGGTGGCCACCACGGGCAGGCCGGTCGCCGCGACCGCGACGCGTACCAGCGGACCGGTGGACAGCGGCGGGGCGGGGCGGCGCGGCGTGTGGGTGCCGCTGTGCCCGCCGGCCTCGGTGCCCTGGGCGACGACGCCGTCGACCCCGAGGTCGCCGGCGGCGCGCGCCTCGTCGGCCGAGGTCACCGTGACCAGCACCCGGGAGCCGGCCCGGCGCAGCGCGGCCACCGCCGCCGGATCGGGCAGCCCGAAGGTGAAGCTGACCACCGGCACCGGGTCGGCCAGCAGCAGGTCGATCTTGCCGGCCCAGTGGTCGTCGTCGTGCACCGGGGCCGCGGCGGCCAGGTCGAGCCCGTACGGCTCGCCCTCGGCGGCGATCCGGCGGGCGTAGGCGCGGAAGGTGGCCTCGTCGATCTCGCGGGGGCCGGGCACGAACAGGTTCACCCCGCACGGCGTGCCGGTGGCGCGCAGGTCGGCCAGGTCGGCGGCGACCGCCTCGGCGGTGCGGTAGCCGGCGGCGAGGAAACCGAAGCCACCGGCCGCGGCGACCGCCCGCACCAGGGCGCCGGTGGTGGCGCCACCGGCCATCGGGGCGCCGAGCAGCGGAGACGCGCAGCCGAACAGGTCGCGCCAGGGTGCGCCGGTCACCGGCTCACCCTAGCCGGGCGCCGGCCGGCCCGCCCCGGGGAGCGGGCGGGCCGGCCGGGGGTGGGTCAGTGCTGCGGGATGTGCGCCACGCCGATCCGCTTGCGGAACACCCAGTACGTCCAGCCCTGGTAGGCCAGCACGATCGGGGTGAACACCACCGCCACCCAGGTCATGATCTTCAGGGTGTACGGGGTGGAGGCGGCGTTGCTGGCGGTCAGCGTCCCGGCCGCGTCCAGGGTGGACGGCAGCACGTTCGGGAACAGCGCCGCGAACAGCGTCGCCACCGCCAGGCCGATCGCCACCGCGGTGCCGGTGAACGCCCAGCCCTCCCGGCGTACCCGGGCGGCGGCGAGACCACCGAGCAGGGCCAGCGCCGCGGCGACGGCGAGCACGACGGCGGCCGTGCTGGAGCGGATGCCCAGCGTCCAGGTCAGGAACGCCACCGCCAGCACCGCGGCGCCGACGCCCAGGCGCACCGCGAGGGCGCCGGCCCGCTCGCGCACCTCACCGACGGTCTTCAGCGCGACGAAGACCGCGCCGTGGGTGAGGAACAGCGCCGCCGTGGTCGCCCCGCCGAGCAGGGCGTACGGGTTGAGCAGGTCGAGCAGGCCGCCGACGTACTCGTGCTCTGCGTCCAGCGGCACGCCGCGCAGGATGTTGGCGAAGGCCACCCCCCACAGCACGGCCGGCACCAGCGAGCCGAAGAAGATGGCCGCGTCCCAGCGCCGCTTCCAGGACGGCTCGGGCCGCTTGTGCCGGTACTCGAAGGCGACGCCGCGGGCGATCAGCGCCAGCAGGATCAGCAGCAGCGGCAGGTAGAAGCCGGAGAAGAGGGTGGCGTACCACTCGGGGAAGGCGGCGAACATCGCGCCGCCGGCGGTGATCAGCCACACCTCGTTGCCGTCCCACACCGGCCCGATGGTGTTGATCAGCACGCGGCGTTCCCGGTCGTCGCGGCCGAGCACGGGCAGCAGCATGCCGACGCCGAAGTCGAAGCCCTCCAGGATGAAGTAGCCGGTGAACAGGACGGCGACGAGCAGGAACCAGATGGTGGTGAGTTCCACGGTGGTCTCCGGTGGTCAGTAGGCGAAGGCGAGCGGGCGCTCGGCGTCGTCGTGGCTGTCGTCGATCTCGGTCGCCGGGCTGACGTCGGGCACGCCGGCCTTGGCGTAGCGCAGCAGCAGCTTCACCTCGATCACCGCGAGGGTGGCGTAGATCAGGGTGAACGCGGTGAACGAGGTGAGCACCTCGGTCAGCGAGACGCTGCGGGAGACGCCGTCACGGGTGAGCATCTCGCCGAAGACGATCCACGGCTGGCGGCCCATCTCGGTGAAGATCCAGCCGAACGAGTTGGCCACCAGGGGCAGCAGCGGCATGACCAGGCCGGCGCGCAGCAGCCACCTGCTGGTCGGGGTGCGGCCCTTGCGCTGGCTCCAGAGCACCAGCAGCGCGATCGCGGCGGCGGCCAGCCCGAAGGCGATCATGAAACGGAAGCTCCAGTAGGTGACCGGGATGATCGGGGTGTAGCTGCCGGCGCCGTACTGGGCGGCGTACTGGGCCTGCAGGTCGTTGATGCCGTGCACGGTGCCGTTGGGGTCGCCGGTGCCCAGCCAGGACAGCAGGTACGGGATCTTGATGGCGAACAGCTCCCGGCTGCCGTCGAGGCTGCCGACGGTGAGCACGGAGAACGAGGCGGGGCTCTCGGTGGTGTAGAGGCCCTCGGCTGCGGCCATCTTCATCGGCTGCACCTCGGTCATGATCTTGCCCTGGATGTCGCCGGTGACGACCACGCCGGCGGTGGCGACCAGGGTGACCCAGGAGCCGAACGTGGCGGCGAACCGGTAGGCCGGGGTGTCGGCCGAGTCGCGGTTGCGGATCAGGTGCCACAGCGCGACGGCGACCAGCAGCGAGCCGGCGACCAGGAACGCCCCGGCGATGGTGTGCGGGAAGGTGACCAGGGCGACCTTGTTGGTCAGCACCGCGAGGAAGTCGGTGAGTTCGGCGCGGCCGGTCTCCGGGTTGATCCGGTAGCCCACCGGGTTCTGCATGAACGAGTTGGCCGCCAGGATGAAGTAGGCGGACAGGTTGGTGCCGATCGCGGCGGCCCAGATGGCGGCCAGGTGCAGCCGCTTGGGCAGCCGGTCCCAGCCGAAGATCCACAGGCCGATGAAGGTCGACTCCAGGAAGAAGGCGACCAGCGCCTCGATCGCGAGGGGGGCGCCGAAGATGTCGCCGACGAAGCGCGAGTAGTCGCTCCAGTTCATGCCGAACTGGAACTCCTGCACGATGCCGGTGACCACGCCCATCGCGAAGTTGATCAGGAAGAGCTTGCCGTAGAACTTGGTGAGCTTCAGGTACTTCTCGTTGCCCGTGCGGTGCCACAGCGTCTGCAGGATGGCGACCAGCACGGACAGGCCGATGGTCAGCGGTACGAAGAGAAAGTGGTAGACGGTGGTGACACCGAACTGCCAGCGGGCGACGTCCAACGCGTCCACCTGCAACCCCCAGGCTGTCATACTACGAGACGTAGTAAATACTACTGCCGGTCGTAGACGGATCGGCAGGGTCGGGGGTCCCGAACCGGACCGGGACCAATGACCTTGATCACCCCGGCCGGGCGGCCCCCGTCCCGGCGGACCACTGCCCGCCCTGACCCCCGGCCCCGGGCCCGACCGTGCGACCATTGCGCGCTGATGGAAACCGCCCACTCCCCCTGGCAGCCGCCGCTGATCTGGCGCGCCGCCCAGCTGCTCGCCCGCGTCGTCGTCGCCCTGCTGGCCCGGCTGGAGGTCACCGGCGGCGTCCCGCCGCAGTTGCGGCGCGGGCCGCTGATCCTGGCCGCCAACCACATCAGCCCGTTCGACCCGGTGGTGATGGCCGCCGCCTGCCGGGCGGCCGGCGTCGCCCCCCGGATCATGGCCACCGGCGGGCTGTTCCGCGCGCCCGTCGTCGGGGCGGCGATGCGCCGCGCCGGGCACATCCGCGTCGAGCGGGGCACCAGCGCCGTGCACCAGGCCCTGGACGACGCGGCGGCGGCGGTCGCCGGCGGGTCGGTGATCCTGGTCTACCCCGAGGGACGGATCGGCCTGGATCCCGGCATGTGGCCCGAACGCGGCAAGACCGGCACCGCCCGGCTGGCCCTGGCCTGCGGCGCACCGGTGATCCCGGTCGCCCAGTGGGGAGCGCACGAGGTGGTGCCCTACCGCGCCCCGAAGGGGTTGCTGCGCGGGCTCGCCCGGTCGGTGCTGCGCCGCCCGGTGATCCGGGTGCACTTCGGCCGGCCGGTCGAGCTGACCGACCTCGCCCACGGCGTCCCCGGTGCGGCCCGGCGGGCCACCGACCGGATCATCGACGCGCTCACCGACGAGCTGGCCCCGCTGCGCCCGGACGAGCCCGACCGTCCCCGCTACGTCGACCCCGGCCGCCCGGCCGACACCAGCCGCTCCCACCGCCGCCGCCCACCGGCCTGACCGGCCGGGTGGGCCGGCACGGTGGCGCGGTCCCGCCGGCCCGACCGCCGTGGGTGGCACCGGCGCGCACGCCGGGCATCGCCCGGTTGCCGCCGCCGGTCCGCCGATGCCGCACGCCGGACCTGGCCTCACCCCGGTCCGACGGTGCGTGGCGTGGCGGCGCGGACCCGCCGCCGCCCGGTCACCCGCGCGCCACCCGGTGCCGGCATACTGCGCTGCGTGCTGACCGCCCACCCCTACCTGGACGCGCCCGCGCCGCTGGCGTTCGCCCACCGCGGCGGGGCCGCCGAGGGCGACGAGAACACCACCGAGGCGTTCGCCCGCGCGATCGGCCTCGGCTACCGGTACGTGGAGACCGACGTGCACGCCACCGCGGACGGCGTGGCGGTGATCTTCCACGACCCGACCCTGGAACGGGTCACCGGCGAGCGGGGGCGCATCGCCGCGCTGCGCTGGGCCGACCTCGCCTCGGTACGGGTCGGCGGCGCCGCCGTGGTGCCCCGCCTCGACGAGGTGCTCGACGCCTGGCCGCAGGTGCGGTTCAACATCGACGTCAAGGCCGACGGCGGCGTCGACCCGACCGTGGCCACGGTGGCGCGGGCCGGTGCGGGTGACCGGGTGCTGCTCGCCTCGTTCAGCGACGCCCGGCTGGCCCGGATGCGGGCGCTCACCGGGGGCCGGGTCGCCACCGGTCTCGGCATGCGCGGGGTGGCCCGGCTGCGGATGGCCTCGCTGCACGGGCGGTCGCTGCGGCTGCCGCCGTCGGTGGTCGCCGCGCAGGTGCCGGTGCGCTACGGGCGCATCCGTGTGGTCGACCGCCGGTTCCTGGCCTACTGCCACCGCCTCGGCCTGCAGGTGCACGTCTGGACGATCGACGAACCCACCGAGATGCACGAGTTACTTGATCTTGGGGTGGATGGCATCATGACCGATCACGTCGGCGTGCTGCGCGACGTCTACCGCAGCCGCGGCCACTGGGCCGCCTGACCCCCGACGAGGACCCGATGGCCGAGACCGCCACCCCCACCGTGGGCGACGCCCCCGCCCCGGCCAGCACCCGCCGCGAACGCACCGGCTGGTACGTCTACGACTGGGCCAACTCCGCCTTCCAGACCACCGTCATCACGGTGTTCCTCGGCCCGTTCCTGACCACCGTCACCGAGTTGGCGGCCGGCTGCGAACTCGGCGCGGACAGCTGCGACGGCTTCGTCTACCCGTTGGGTATCAAGGTCGCGGCCGGCTCGTACTACCCGTACCTGATCTCGCTGTCGGTGTTCCTCACCGTCTTCGTGCTCCCGGTGATGGGGGCGATCGCCGACCGGTCCCTGCACAAGAAGCGGCTGCTCGGCGGCGCCGCGTTCACCGGCGCCGGGGCGACGGTGGCGATGGCCTTCGTCACGGGCGACCGCTACCTGCTCGGCGGGGCGCTGTTCCTGATCGCCAACATCAGCTTCGGTGCCGCGATCGTGGTCTACAACTCGTTCCTGCCGCAGCTCGGCGGACCCGACGAACGCGACGGCATCTCCAGCCGGGGCTGGGCGCTGGGCTACCTCGGCGGCGGGCTGCTGCTGGCCGGCAACCTGGTCGCGGTCACCCTGCTCAGCGAGGACGGCAACCCGCAGCGCACGCTGGACCTGGCCCGCTGGTCCATCGTGTCGGCCGGCGTGTGGTGGGCGCTGTTCACCCTGGTGCCGCTGCGCTGGCTGCGCGAGCGGCCCACCGCCGCGGCGCTGGCCGGCGCCGGAGGCAACGTGTTCACCGACGGCTTCCGCCAGCTCGGCCGCACCCTGCGCGAGATCAAGGCGTACCCGCTGACGCTGTTCTTCCTGCTCGCCTTCCTGGTCTACAACGACGGCATCCAGACCGTCATCACCCTGGCCAGCCAGTACGGCACCGAGGAGCTGCGGCTGGGGCAGAGCACGCTGATCACCACCATCCTGCTGGTGCAGTTCCTCGCCTTCGGCGGCGCGCTCAGCCTCGGCGCCCTGGCCCGGCGCATCGGCGCCTGGAAGACCGTGCTGCTGAGCCTCGTGCTGTGGACCGGGGTGATCGTCGCCGCGTTCCGGCTGCCGGCCGAGGCGCCGCTGCCGTTCATGGTCCTCGGCGCCGCCATCGGCCTGGTGCTCGGCGGCAGCCAGGCGCTGAGCCGGTCGCTGTTCAGCCAGCTCATCCCCGCCGGCAAGGAGGGCGAGTACTACGGCTTCTACGAGATCAGCGACAAGGGCACCAGCTGGCTCGGCCCGCTCGCGTTCGGCCTGGTCTTCCAGCTCACCTCCTCCTACCGGGTGGGCCTGGTCTCCCTGCTGATCTTCTTCGTGGTCGGGTTCCTGCTGCTGCTGGCCGTGCCGATCCGCCGGGCCATCGTCGCCGCCGGGAACACCCCGCCCCGGGTGCTCTGACCGGCACCCGGCGGATCCGGCCGGGTCGATCGGTTAGGCTGCCCGACCGTGACCGACGACGCCGCCGCCCTGACCTGCCTGGCCCGCCCGCTGCCCGGCCCGCACGACACGCCCGCGGGCTGCGCGGCGGCGCGCGGGGTGGACGGGCGGCCGCTGCACGCGGCGGCGTTGAAGTTCTTCTGGGGGCCGATGGACTGCGGCAAGTCCACGATGGCCCTGCAGATGAACTACAACCACTCCCGGCAGGGCCGCCGCGGCCTGGTCACCACCCGCATCGACCGGTCGCTGGGCCCGCGGGTCACCACCCGCATCGGCCTGACCCACGAGGCCGTCGAGGTCACCGACGACCTCGACCTGCGCGCGCTGGTCCGCGACACCTGGGCCGAGGGGGTGCGGGTGGACTACCTGATCTGCGACGAGGCCAGCTTCTACAGCGTCGAGCACGTCGAGCAGATGGCCGAACTCGTCGACAGCTACGACGTCGACGTGTACGCCTTCGGCCTCGCCACCGACTTCCGCTCCTGCCTGTTCCCCGCCGCGCAGCGGCTGTTCGAACTGGCCGACGAGGTGGCCCGCATCCAGGTCGAGGTGCTCTGCTGGTGCGGCCGGGAGGGGCTGCTCAACGCCCGGGTGGTCGGCGGGCGGGTGGTCCGCGAGGGCGCGCAGGTCGTCATCGGCGACACCGTGGACACCGCCGAGGTCCGCTACCAGGTGCTCTGCCGGCGGCACTACCGCGCCGGCGACCTCGGCCCACGCAGCAGCTGACCAGCCTGCCCGGCCGGCCCGGCCCGGGTCAGTACGGGTCGCCGCAGACCCGCCAACCGCCGTCCTCGTTCACCACGGACAGGGTGCGCTCCTCGGTGGCGCCGCTGTCGCGGGTCAGCTTCACCGACACCGTGCCGTGCGGGCGCCCCCGCCGGGTGGCCACCGACACGTCGACGATCTCGTAGTCGCTGACCACCGGCGGCGTACGCACCCAGCTGGTGAAGCCGATCTCGCTCCACCGGGTGCGCGCGTCGGCGCACAACCGCTCGTACGCCCCGTCGGTGTCCCCGGCGGTCACCTGCCGCAGGAACTCGTCGGCGGTCTCCCGTACCGGCCCGCTGGCCCGGGTCACCACCTGCACGTTCCAGGCGCCCAGCCCGGCCACCCCGACGCAGCACAGCGCCACGCCCATGCCGGCGAAGACCAGGCCGGCGCGCAGCGGGCGGCGCCGCCGGGCCGGCCGGCTCCACCGCTGCTCACCGCCCACATCTGTCGACGGTAGAGAATCATCGCCGCCCGTGCCCGGGAAAGCCGCCCGGCGGCGCCGCCGGGACTCACGGTTCGATCAGGCCGGCCCGGATGGCGTAGCGGGTCAGCTCCAGCCGGTCGCGCAGGCCGAGCTTCTGCAGCAGGTTCGCCCGGTGCCGTTCCACCGTCTTGACGCTGATGAACAGCAGCCGGGCGATCTCCTTCGAGGAGTGGCCCTCGGCGACCAGCTTGAGGATCTCCTCCTCGCGCTCGGTGATGGCCCGGGCCGGCGGGTCGCCGCCCTGCGCGCTGCGCTCCAGGAAGTTGCGGATCAGCGCGTTGACCGCGCCCGGGTAGAGGAACGGCTCGTCGCGCATGGCGGCCCGGCACGCCTCCACCAGGTCCCGGTCGGCGACGGACTTGAGCACGTAGCCGTTCGCGCCGGCCTTCAGCGCCTCGAAGAAGTACTGCTCGTTGTCGTACATGGTCAGGATGAGGATGCGCAGGTCCGGTTGCTGGCGGGCCAGTTCCCGGGCGGCCTGCAACCCGGTCATCCGGGGCATGGCGATGTCCAGGATGACCAGGTCGGGGCGCTCGGTGGCGGCCAGGCTCAGCGCCTCCGCCCCGTCACCGGCCTCCGCCACCACTGTCAGGTCGGGCTCGCTGTCGAGTATCAGCCGCACGCCGCGGCGGACCAGGGCGTGGTCGTCGGCGAGCAGGATCCGGGTGGTCACGATCCACCACCCCGCTCGGCCACCGGGACTGTCAACCGCACCTCGGTGCCGCCGCCCGGCGCCGGGCCCACGCTCAGCTGGGCGCCGATCAGCAGGGCCCGCTCGCGCATGCCCCGGATGCCGGCGCCCTCGGGCGCGGCGCCGATGCCCCGCCCGTCGTCGCGGACCCGCAGCCGGACCGTGCCCGGACGGTGCTCCAGCGTCAGCTCGACCGTCGTGGCCTTGCCGTGCCGGACGGTGTTGGTCAGCGCCTCCTGGGCCACCCGGTAGAGCACCAGCTCCGCGTCGCCGCCGAGGGCGGGCAGGTCGGCGGCGAGGTGCAGCCCCACGGCCAGGTCGGTGTGCCCGGTGATCTCGGTGACCAGCGCCTTGAGCGCGCTGACCAGGCCCAGCTCCTCCAGCACCCCCGGGCGCAGCCGGCGGGCGATCCGGCGGATCTCGTCGAGGCTGTCGCGGGTGGTCTCCTGCACCTGGGTCAGCTGCCCGCGCAGCGGCTCGGGGGCGTGCCGGGCCACCTGCTTGAGTTCCAGCAGCACCGCGGTCAGCGTCTGACCGACCTCGTCGTGCAGTTCCTGGGCGACCCGGCGCCGCTCGGCCTCCTGGGCGGAGAGCGCGGCGGCGGCGCTGGCGGCCCGCTCCGCCTCCAACCGGTCGATCATGGCGTTGAAGGCGTGGATCAGCTCGGCGGTGCCGCCGGGGCCGACGGGCGCCAGGCGCGGCTCGGGTTGCAGCAGGTCGATGGTGGTCATGGCGCGGGCCAGTCGGCGCAGCGGCGCCAGGCCCACCCGCAGCAGCGCGGCGTTGGCGACCAGCATCGCCACCAGCCCCACGGTCAGCACGACCGCCTCGGTGAGCAGCACCGGGGTGGAGACCGTGACCGGGCCGAGCAGCAGCAGCGTGGCGGTGACCAGCACGGCGGCGTTGAGCAGGAAGATCCGCCAGAACAGCGACACCGGTACGCCCCCTTTCCCCGACCCGCCGCCGTGGCCGGCCGGACCGCAGGTCGGTCCGGGACCGGAGGACCAGCCTGTCCGGCGCCGGCGGCCGGTGTCCATGCGTGGCGACACCCATTTGCCCGCCGTGGCCCACCCACACCCCGCCCGAGGAGGCGCCGCACCGCCGGTGGCGCCACGGCCGCGCCGCGCGGCCGGGGTCAGGGCCAGCATGCCACGCCCGACCGGCGTGGGTGACCGCTGCCGGCCGGTCCCCGCGGTACCCGACGCGACGCCGGTGCCCGCGGGCCGGGACGGCCGATTACAGGCCGGCACCGGCGCCAAATGGGTGTCAGACCCGATGGTCGGTCGGCGCCCCGGGCGGCTGAACTGGCAGCACGACGCCGGGCACGCCGTCCGGCCCGCGACCCCGCCACCCTCCCCGGCGACCCCTCCCGGCGGTCCCCGCGCCGCCGGGAGGGGTCGTGGTCGCCCACCCCACCGGAGGTACTCGTGACCGCAGTGCTGGTGCCAGCCGCACCGACGACACCACCCGCCACGCCACCCGAAGGCACGCACCACGGCCGGCACGGCCCGCCGGGCCGGCGCCGGTGAGCGCCTGGCCCGCCATCGCCGCCATCGCGATCTTCGCGGTGGCGTTCATGTTCATCGCCACCGAGAAGATCAACCGGGTGGCGGTGGTGCTGGGGGCGGCCGGCCTGATGGCCCTGCTCGGCCTGGTCCCCGGCTCGGACGTGTTCTACGCGCACCACGCCGGGATCGACTGGGACGTCATCTTCCTGCTCTTCGGCATGATGATCATCGTCGGGGTGGTCAAGCAGACCGGGGTCTTCGAGTTCCTGGCGATCTGGGCGGCGCAACGCTCGCAGGGGCGGCCGTACCGGCTGATGGCGCTGCTGGTCGGGATCACCGGCCTCGCGTCCCCGTTCCTGGACAACGTCACCACCGTCATGCTGGTGGCCCCGATCACCATCTCGGTCTGCCGCCGGCTGGGCATCTCCGCCGCGCCGTACCTGATCGCCGAGGTGCTGGCCTCCAACATCGGCGGCGCCGCGACGCTCATCGGGGACCCCCCGAACATCATCATCGGCAGCCGCGCCGGACTGAGCTTCAACGACTTCCTGGTGCACATGGCCCCGATCACCGTGGTGATGTTCCTGGCCTTCCTGGTGCTGGCGCGGTTCATGTTCCGCCGGTCCTTCGAGTACCACCCGGAGCGGTTCGCGGCGGTCCGCGACATGGACGCCCGCGCCGCGATCACCGACCCGGCCATGCTGACCCGCTGCCTGGGCGTGCTGGTGCTGGTCATGGTCGGCTTCGCGCTGCACACCGTGACCGGGGTCGACGTGGCGATCGTCGCGCTGCTCGGCGCCGGGGTGATGGTGCTGGTCACCCGGGCCGACAGCGCGAAGTACCTGGCCGAGGTGGAGTGGCCCACGCTGACGTTCTTCCTGGGGCTGTTCGTGATGGTCGCCGGGCTGACCGAGACCGGGGTCATCGAACAGGTCGGGCAGTGGGCGACCAGCGCCATCGGCGACAGCTGGTTCGCCGGCGCGACCAGCCTCATCTTCGGCTCGGCGGTGCTCGGCGCGTTCTTCGACAACATCCCGTACACGGCGACGATGGCGCCCATCGTGGCGGACATCGCCAGCCAGGCCGACCCGCAGACCGGGCAGGCGCTGTGGTGGTCCTTCGCCCTCGGCGCCGACCTGGGCGGCAACGGCACCGCCGTCGCGGCCAGCGCCAACATCGTCGTGCTGGGCATCGCGGCCCGCGCCGGGGAGCCGATCAGCTTCTGGCAGTTCACCCGGTACGGCATCGCCACCACCGTGCTGACCACGCTGATCGCCTGGGGCTACGTGTGGCTGCGCTACTTCGCATGACCGCACGGGAGGCCGAGAGGGGGCCGCGGTGACCCTGACACAGCTGTACGTGACGCTGGCCATCGGCACCGGCGTCCTCCTGGTCAGCGTCGCCGCGGCCCGGCTCGCCGCCCGGCTGGGCATGCCCGTGCTGCTGGCGTACCTCGGGGTGGGTCTGCTGCTCGGGCAGGACGGGCTCGGCCTGCCCTTCGACGACGCCGCGCTGGCCCAGGCGCTGGGCATGGCCGCCCTCGCGGTGATCCTGGTCGAGGGCGGGCTGACCACCGACGTGAAGGACGTCCGGCCGGTGCTGGCGCCCGCGACCGTGCTCGCCACCATCGGCGTGCTGGTCAGCGTCGGGGTCACCGCGGCGGCGGCGTACCTGCTGCTGGACATCGGCTGGCAGACGGCGCTGCTGCTCGGCGCGATCGTGTCCTCCACCGACGCGGCGGCGGTCTTCGCCGTGCTGCGGTCGGTGCCGCTGCCGAAGCGGCTCACCAGCCTGGTGGAGGCCGAGTCCGGGCTCAACGACGCGCCGACGTTCATCCTGGTGCTCACGTTCAGCGCGGCCACCCTGGACGCGGTGGCGCCGCTGCCGCTGCTGGCCGCGATGCTCGTCCAGCTCGCCGCCGGCGGCGTGATCGGCCTGCTCATCGGCACGGTCGGGGTGTGGGTGCTGCGCCGGCTCACGCTGCCCACCTCGGGGCTGCACCCGATCGCGATCGTGGGCTGCGGCGTGCTCGCCTACGCGGTCGCCGGGCTCACCCAGACCAGCGGATTCCTGGCCGCGTACCTGGCCGGCCTGGTGCTCGGCAACGCCGGCCTGCCGCACCGGCGGGCCACCCGGTCGGTCGCCGAGGGGCTGGGTTGGATCGCCCAGATCGGCCTGTTCGTCATGCTCGGGCTGCTGGTCACCCCGAGCGAGCTGCCCGCGAGCACGGTGCCGGCGCTGGTGGTCGGCGCCGCGCTGCTGCTCGTCGCCCGGCCGGCGTCGGTGCTGGTGTCGCTGGCCGCGTTCCGGGTGCCGCTGCGCGAACAGGTCTTCCTGTCCTGGGCGGGGCTGCGCGGGGCGGTGCCGATCGTGCTGGCCACCATCCCGGTCGTCACCGGCGCGCCCGGCAGCGACCAGGTGTTCAACGTGGTGTTCCTGCTGGTCGTCGTCTTCACCGTGATCCAGGCCCCGGCCCTGCCCTGGCTGGCCCGGCGGCTCCGGCTCGCGCCGCACCGCCTCGGGCCCGACCTGCAGGTCGAACTGGCGCCGCTGGACGCCATGGACGCCGACCTGATCCACGTCACCGTCGAGCCCGGCTCCCGGTTGCAGGGCGTCTACCTGCCCGAACTGCGGCTGCCGCCGCCGGCCGCGACCACGTTGGTGGTACGCGGCCCGGACACCTTCGTGCCCGACCAGCACACCCGGCTACGGGTCGGCGACCAACTCGTCGTGCTCACCACCCCACGGGTGCGGGAGGCCACCGAGCGGCGGCTGCGCGCCGTCGCCCGGGCCGGGCGGCTGGCCGGCTGGTTCGGCGAGACCGGGCACCCCGATCGCGTCCCGACAGCGAACAGGAGATGACCATGCGGATCGAACGCACCGCGCTGCCCGGCCTCGGGGTCGGCTACACCCTGCGCACCGTCGAGGGAGCCGCGCTCGGCGTGCTGCACCTGCACGGCGGGCGGCGCGACCTGGTCCTCTACGCGCCCGGCGACCCGGACACCGTCGAGCGGTCGCTGACCCTCACCGCCGCCGAGGCGCGGGAACTGGCCGAACTGCTGCACCCGATCGCCACCATCGACCACGTCCCCGAACTGGAGCAGCGGGCCGGGGAGTTGACAGTGGCCGCCGTACCGGTGACCGCCGCCTCGCCGTACGGCGGCCGCGCCCTGCGGGACGTGCTCGCGGACGTCCCCGGCGTCACTGTGGTCGCCGCGCTCCGGGACGGGCGGACGATCACCGCGCCCGGGCCGGCCCACCGGCTCGCGCACGGTGACGCCCTGCTGGTCGCCGGCACCCCGGCGGACGTCGGCGCGCTGAGCCGCCGGATCACCCCCGGCGAACCATGACCCGCCGCGGGTACCTGCCAGAGGATGTCAGGTACCTGCGGCAGGCTGGCCGGCATGACAGTGACAGCCGATCTCGCCATGGTCAACCTCGACAGCTCCGACCCGGCCGCACACGCCGCGTTCTACCACCGGGTGCTCGGCTGGGAGGTCACCCACAGCCAGCCCGAGTACGCCATGATCAGCAGCGGTGGCTTGGCCATCGGCTTCGGACTGGTCGAGGGCTACCGCCCGCCGTCCTGGCCGGACGCCTCCGGCGGCAAGCGCTACCACCTCGACCTGTACGTCGACGACCTGGCCGGCGCCGAGCAGGAGTTCCTGGCCGCGGGCGCGTCGAAGCCGGAGTTCCAGCCCGGCGACGGGCGGTGGGTGGTGCTCGTCGACCCGATCGGGCAGCCGTTTTGCATCTGCCCCCGCCCGCAGGGCTGAAGCCGGCGGGCCGGTCAGCCGCGGCGGCGGGACCGGGCCGCCCAGATCACGTACGCCGGGTCGCGGTCGAGGTTGTGCCGGTCCCGGTCGTAGCGGCGGGTGGTGCGCGGGTCGGCGTGCCCCATCGCGTCCTGGACGTCCTCCAGCGGGACGCCCTCGGCGCGGGCGGTGGTGGCGAAGGCGTGCCGCAGCGAGTGCGGCGACAGCCTCGCCCAGGCCGGGATGCCGGCGGTCCGGGCCAGCCGGCGCACCAGCCGGAACACCGAGTGCCGGTCGAGCCGGGCGCCGCTGGCGGTGACCAGCAGCGGCCCGGCCAACTCGGCCACCGGCACCCCCTGGGCGGCGGCCCGCTGGGCCAGGTAGGCGTCCACCGCGTACGCGGTGCCGGGGGTGAGCGCCCGGCGGCGGGCCCGGCCGCCCTTGCCGACGAACCGGACGCTGCGGTGCCCCCGCTCGGCGCCCAGGTCGGCCAGGTCCAGGGAGACCAGTTCGCCGACCCGCAGCCCGAGGTCGGCCAGGAGCGCGATGGCTGCGCGGTTGCGCGCCGCGGTGGGCCCGGTGTCGGCCTCGGCGGCGGCGAGCAGCGCGTCGACCTCCTCCGGGGTGAGCCCGACGGTGGCCGAGTGGTCCCGGTCGATGCGCGGCCGGTCCGCGCCGGCCACCGGGTTGGCCGGCACCGCGCCCAGCTTGGCGAGGAAGTCGTACCAGCTGGACAGCGCGGAGAGCTTGCGCGCCACGGTGGCCGGGGTCAGCGGGCGGCCGCTGCGCACCGCCAGCGTCGACTCCAGCGTCCGGCCGTACTCGTTGACGTGCAGGAAGCTGGCCCGCAGCGGGTCCAGTTCCCGGTCGGCGCACCAGGCCAGCCAGCCGGCGATGTCCCGCCGGTACGCGTCGCGGGTGTGCTCGCTCAGTCGCCGGTTGCGCAGCCACGCCTCGGTGAAGTCGGTGGGACCCCCGGGCAGGGCGGGCGGGGCCGGCGGCCGGGGCAGCGCCGGGACGTCCGAGGAGATCATGTGAAAAAGGTTCTCAGCCCGGGGTGGGAATCGCGACGAGGCGCGCCCGACCGGTTCGGCGACAACCCCGCCGCCCGGCCCGCCGCCGGGCCGGAGGTAGCGTCGGGCGGTGCGCGCGAGTCGGCTGGTCTCCCTGCTGCTGCTCCTACAAACCCGGGGCCGGATGACCGCGCAGGAACTGGCCGACGCCCTGGAGGTGTCGGTGCGCACCGTCTACCGCGACGTCGAGTCGCTCGGCGCCGCCGGCGTCCCGGTCTACGCCGACCGCGGGCCGGCCGGCGGCTACCGCCTGCTCGACGGCTACCGGACCCGGTTGACCGGGCTCACCGCCGACGAGGCGCAGGCGCTGTTCCTGACCGGCATGCCGGGCCCGGCGGCCGAGCTGGGACTCGGTTCGGTGCTGGCCACCGCGGAGTTGAAGCTGCGCGCCGCGTTGCCGGCCGAGCTGGCCGATCGGGGCGAGCGGATCCGGCAGCGGTTCCACCTGGACGCCCCGACCTGGTTCCGCGAGCCGGAGCCCACCCCGCACCTGGCCGCGCTGGCCCGCGCGGTGTGGGAGGACCGCCGGGTCGAGGTGCGCTACCGGCGGTGGAAGGCGCCCCGGGAGGTGACCCGGCTGCTCGCGCCGCTCGGCGTGGTGCTCAAGGCCGGTCGCTGGTACCTGGTCGCCGACGCGGGCGGCGACGTGCGCACCTACCGGGTCGGCGCGATCCTCGAGCTGACCGTCCTGAACGAGCACTTCGACCGGCCGGACGACTTCGACCTGGGGCGCTGCTGGCAGGAGCACGCCGACCGCTACGAGCGCGGCGTCTACCGGGCCGAGGCGACGGTACGGATGACCACGGCGGCGCTGGAGCTGACCGGGTACGTCTTCCCGCCGGCGATGGCCCGGGCGGCGCGGGCGGCGGCCGGCCCGCCGGACGAGCACGGCTGGCTGCGCACCACGGTGCCGATCGAGTCGGTCCGGCACGGCCACATCGAGCTGCTGAAGCTCGGCGCGGAGGTGGAGGTGCTGGCCCCGGCGGAGCTGCGGGAGCGGTTCGTCGGCACCGCGCGGGCGCTGGCCGAGATGTACGCCCCGGCGCCCTGAGCCCCGGGGGGCACGCCTCGGGGGCGGGCCCGGCGCGCGGACCCGCCCCGGAAACGGTCAGGCGTTGATCTGCTTGCGGCCGTTGCCGTTGGCGGTGATGCTGATCCGCCGCGGCTTGGCCCGCTCGGCGATCGGGATGCGCAGCGTCAGCACGCCGTTGTCGTAGCCGGCCTCGAGCTTGTCGGTGTCGAGGGTGTCGCCGAGGAACAGCTGCCGGCTGAAGGTGCCCATCGGGCGCTCGGCGGCGACCAGTTCGACCTTGTCGCCGGTGGGCCGGCGGCGCTCGGCGCGGACGGTCAGCACGTTGCGCTCCACCGTGCAGTCGATGCTGTCCGGGTCGACGCCGGGCAGGTCGAACGCCGCGTAGAAGTAGTCGCCGTCGCGGTAGGCGTCCATGTGCATCATGGCCGGCCGGGCGGTGGTGCCGAAGAACTGCTCGGCGAGCCGGTCGATCTCACGGAACGGGTCGGTACGCATCAGCATGGTCGTGCCTCCTCGGTTCTCCTGGCCGAAGGTGTCAGGTTGAGTCTGGGTGACTCAACTTCCTCTTCTGTGATAGCGCGGGAAGCGACAGTCGTCAACTCGGCAGGAGCTTTTCGAACCGGTCCTCGGCGTGGCCGTAACGGGCGTACCGGGCGGGAGGCGGCGGGCACCGCCGCGGGTGCCGGCGGCGGTCAGCGACGGCGGGCCGGCAGCAGGGCGATCAGTGCCGCCGCCACCGCCAGGTGCATGGCGCCGAGGGCGACCTTGGCGCCGCCGGTGGCGTCGGTGGCGACGACCGGGAAGAGCGAGAGCAGCGCCACCACCACCGCGAGCACCGTCCAGACAGCGGCCCCCCGCCGGGTCAGTCGCTCCAGCACGGCCAGCGCCGCCCAGCCCAGCAGGGCGGAGCCGAGCGACACCGTGACGATCGCGGCGGGGCCGAGTTCCATCGCCGGCTGCCCCGGATTCCGCACTGTGTAGTCGACGCCGGCGACCGCGCCGACGGCCCAGATGAGCACGCAGGCCACGACGGCGGTGGCCACGCCGAGCGCGCGGCGACGCAGGGACGGGGCGGGGGTGGCGGTGGTGGACGGCGCGGTGGCGGTCATGGTTGCTCCTCGGTCGGGGACGCGAACAACTGAGACCGTAGCAGATCGTCTTGATCGAGACTATCTCATTCGGAACTAAAATCCGGGGCGGCTACCCGGGCCGCACGCCCCGCCGCCCGCCAGCCGCCCCGCCACCAGCGCCTCGATCGACCGCAGGAACACCGCGCGGTCGGCCTCCGGCAACGAGGCGAGCACGTCCCGGTGGATGCCCGCCGCGATCTCCTGTGCCCGGTGCAGCACCTTCTCGCCCTCCGGGGTGACCTCCACCAGCCGGGCCCGCCGGTCGCTCGGCGACGGCTGGCGACGGACCAGGCCCGCGGCCTCCAACTGGTCCAGCGTCACGACCATGGTGGTCTTGTCGACCCCGCACCGCTCACCGAGCTGCCGCTGGGTGAGCCCACCCGGCCGGGCCATCAGCAGCACGTAGTGCGCCCGAGGTGAGATGCCCAGTTCGGCCAGCCCGGCGGCCAGCTCCTCGGTCAGCGCGTGACTGGCCCAGGAGAGCAGGAACATCAGGTCCCGGGTGCCACCGGGCGAGCACGAGGTCATGCCCCGAGGCTAACAAGATGTTCCGTGACGGGATCGTTTCGCCGGCGAACGATCAGGCGCCGCTGCGCCAGTAGACGCCCTGCTCCCGGGCGAGCAGGCACTCGTCGACCAGGTAGCGCCGCAGGGTGACGTGGTCCGAGCCGCCACCGGCACACCAGGCGCGCAACGCGTCGTCCACCGCCCGTTCCGGATAGCGCACGCCCGGCTCGAAGCTGCCGGCGATGTGCGCCAGCAGCACCCGGCGCCGGCCGCGCTGCGCCGGCAGGGCGACCAGCACCCCGTCGCGCAGGAACGTGCGCAGGATCCTCTCCGCCGGCTCCCGCGCCGCCCGGGCCGGCGGGTCGGTGCGGGCCGCCTCGCGCAGCCGGTCCGCGTCCACCCGCAGGTCACCGTCGTCGCCGGTGACCAGGCCGGCGTCGCGCAGCCGGCGGATCGCCGTGACGACCGGCCGTGCCGCCAGCCCGGTCCGCCCGGCCACCGCCGGCGCGTCCGCGGCGCCGAGCACGATGGCCGCGAAGACCTGTCGCCGTATGTCGTCGGCGAGCGCCCCCGCCAGAACCTGTGCCGTCATGCCGGCCACCCTGCCAGCGGCGGTAGGGCGGCGCCAGACGATTTCCCCGGTGTCAGTCGGCCGGCCGCTCGGCGACCCCGCGCCGCTGCTCACGGCCGGCCTGCTGGTGCTGGTCGCCTGCGCCGGCACCGCCGCCGTGCCCGGCGTGCGCCGGCTGACCCTCGCCCCGCGCGACGACCTGGCGGCCGCCGCGCGGTGACCCGGCGCGGGTGTGGGGTGGTTCAGAGCGGGTGCCCGGTGGTGGCGTCCACGTGGTCGGGCACCGGGTCGTGCCGGTCCCCGACGCTGGACGTGCCCGACGGTTCGAACATCAGGATCGACGCGCCCCCCGGCGACGACGGGCGGTGCGCCACCCCGCGCGGTACGACGTGGACGGAACCGCGCGGCAGCACCACCTCCCGCTCGGCGCCGCCCTCCCCGTCGCGCGAGGCGATGCGCAACTCGCCCTCCAGCACCAGGAAGAACTCGTCGGTGTCGTCGTGGGTGTGCCAGACGTGCTCGCCGGCCACCTTGGCGATCCGCACGTCGTAGTCGTTGACCCGGGTGACGATCCGGGGGCTCCACAGCTGGGTGAACCCGGCCAGCGCGGCGGCCAGGTCGATCGGCTCGGCTCTCATCCGTCCATCCTGCCCGGCGAGACCGACCGCGTCAGCCCGCGTCGCGGGGCAACCGGCGGTGGCATCGGCGGGCGATGATGGGCGGGTGGCCGAACCCGTCACCGACGTCGCCGCCCGCACCCCCGACGAGCCGGCCCCGGAGCAGCCACCCGCGCCCGGTCCGCGCGCCCGCGGTCCGTGGCTGGTCGCCGCCGCCACGAGCACGGTGCTGCTGCTGCTCGCCACCCGCTACGGCTACCACCGCGACGAGCTGTACTTCCTGCTCTGCGGCCGGCACCTCGACTGGGGCTACGTCGACCAGGGCCCGCTGGTGCCCGCCCTGGCCCGGCTCGCCGACACCGTCGCCCCGGGCAGCCTGCTCGCGCTGCGGACGCCGTCGGCGCTGATCGCCGGCGCCGCGGTGCTGCTCACCGCGGCGATCGCCCGCGAACTCGGCGCGGGACGCGGCGGGCAGACCCTCGCCGCGTTCCTCGCGGCCACCTCCGGCATCGTCCTCGCCCCCGGGCACCTGCTCAGCACCACCACCGTCGACGTGCTGGTCTGGCTGACCGCGGCGTGGTGCGCCGTTCGGCTGCTGCGCACCGGCGACAGCCGCTGGGCGCTCGGCGTCGGGCTGGCCGTCGGCGTCGGGATGCTCAACAAGCTGCTGCCCGCCCTGCTCGCGGCCGGGCTGCTCGCCGGGGTGGCCGTCGCCGGTCCGCGCCGGCTGCTGCGCGACCGCTGGGTGCTCGCCGCCGCCGCGCTGGCCGCGCTGCTCGCCGCGCCCACCCTGGTCTGGCAGGCCAGCCACGGGTTCCCGCAACTGTCGGTGGCCGCCTCGATCGCCGACGGGGACAGCTCCTACAGCGGCCGCCTCGACGCGCTCGTCCTGCAGTTCGTCATCATCAGCCCGTACGCGGTGCCGATCTGGGTGGCCGGGCTGGTGGCGCTGCTGCGCCGACCCGGCTGGCGGGCGTACCGGGCGGTGGGCTGGGCGTGGCTGGTGGTGGTCGCCGTGGTGCTGGCCGCCGGCGGCAAGGGCTACTACGACGCGCCGCTGCTGCTGGTGCTCACCGCCGCCGGGGCGGTGGTCGCCGCCGGCTGGGCCGCCCGGGCCCGGTGGCGGCGCGGCCTGCTGGCGGCCGGCGCCGCGGTGACCGTCGCCGGCAGCGCGGTCCTCCTGCTGCCCACCCTGCCGGCGCAGCGGTTGCCCGAGGTGGTGGTCGCTGTCAACTACGACGCCGGCGAGACGATCGGCTGGCCCGCGTTCGCCGACTCCCTCGCCACCGTCCACCGTGGCCTCCCCGCCGACCAGCGGGAGCGGGCCGTGATCCTCACCGGCAACTACGGCGAGGCGGGCGCGGTGGCCCGCTACGGCCCGGCGCGTGGCCTGCCCGCCGCGTACTCCGGCCACAACAGCATGGCCGACTTCGGCCGCCCGCCGGAGGGCGCCGACGTGGTGATCGCCGTCGGGTGGCAGCGTCCCGACCGGCTGCGCGGCTGGTTCACCGAGGTCACCCTCGCCGGGCGGGTGGACCAGCGGGTCGAGGTGGACAACGACGAGAACGGCGGCCCGATCTGGGTCTGCCGGGGGCTGCGGCGCCCGTGGGCGCAGTTCTGGGACACCGAGGTACGCCACCGCGGCTGACCGGTCGCCGGTTCACTCCCCCGTCGGGCCGCCGGCCAACTCGGCGACGATGTCCAGGTGCCCGAGGTGGCGGGCGTACTCCTGGACCAGGTGGAACAGCACCCGCTCCAGGGTCGCCGGGTCGGCGCCGGCCCACCGCGGGCCGGGCGCGCCGACCGCCGCCAGGTCGGTGGCGTTGACCACCGCGGTGGTGTGCGCACCCTGCGCGCGCAGCGCGGCGACCAGCTCGTCCCGGGTCTCCCCGGCGGCGACGTGCCAGCGGTCGCCGCGCCGGTCGCCCCACGGCTCGGCGACGTCGCGGCCCTGGAACCCCCACTCGATCCAGCGCAGCTCCACGAACCGCAGGTGCTTGACCAGCTCCAGCGGGGTCCAGCCGGACGCCAGCCGGCTGCGCCGCAGCTCCTCCTCGGGCAGCGCCCGGACCTTGGCCAGCAGGGTCTCCCGGAAGTAGTCGAGGTAGCGCAGGAACACCTCGGCGCGGCTGGTCGCCGGGGCGGTGGGCTCGGGAAACGGCATCGTCACCGGGCCATTGTCCGCCGCTGCGGCGCGGCGGCGTCGGTGGCCAGCCGACGGGCGTCCCCGATCGCGGATCCCGGCGCTGCGCGGCGACGCCGGGTGCGGCAGAGTGGCACCCGACGACGAGGGAGGCGGTGGCCGTGGAGGGTCCGACCGGGGTGGTGTTCCCGAAGACCGACGCCGGGCGCAGCACCTCCGCGCTCGGCCGCGCGGTGGTCGCCGACGCCCTGCGCGCCGCCGACCCGGTGGGCGCACGCTCGGCCGAGCACGAGACGAACTGGCGGCACGGCTACCTCGGGCACTTCCGGCGGCTCGTCGAGGCCGGCCTGCTCTCCCGGGACGCCGCCGTGACGATCGCCCGGGACGGGCTCGCCTCGCTGCACCGGCGGATGACGGTGGTCCGCGACGACGGCACCGAGATCGGCCTCGGTGATCTCTTCACCGCCCCCACCGGCGTCGCGCCGCTGCGCACCGCGACGGTCACCGGCACCGGCGACCCCGACCGCGAGCTGACACTGCCCTACCGGGGCAGGCGGCTGCGCGGCGACGAGCTGCTGCGCCGGCTCGACGGCTGGGTCACCGCCGGTGTCGTCGAGCCGTCCTGCGCCGAGGCGGTACGTGCCGTCGCGGCCAACCCGGACTGGCTCGACCTGCGCGACCAGCGCATCGTCGTGCTCGGCGCGGGCGCCGAGATGGGCCCGTTGCCGTCCGTGCTGCGCTGGGGCGGCGACGTGGTCGCCGTCGACCTGCCCCGACCGGAGATCTGGCGGCGGCTGCTGCAGACCACCCAGCGTCACGGCGGGCGGCTGCACGTGCCGGTGCCCGCCGGCACCGACGACACCGCGCTCGCCGAGCACGCCGGCGCCGACCTGCTGCACCGCCTTCCGCAGGTCGCCGACTGGCTGCTCGGCATCGACGGTCGGCTCGTGCTCGGCAACTACGTCTACGCCGACGGCGCCACCAACGTCCGGGTCGCCACCGCTGTCGACGCGCTCACCCGCCACCTGCAGGAGTGCCGCGACGACGTGGCGCTGGCCTTCCTGGCCACCCCCACCGACGTCTTCGCCGTCCCCGGCGACGCGGTACGCCACGCCGAGCGCGGCTACGCGGCCCGCGGCGTGCTCCGCCGGTCGCTGCGGGTGGCCTCCGGCGGCCGGCTGCTGCACCGCAACTACCCGCCGGACGCCGACCCCGGCGTCAACGACAGCCTGGTGCCGCAGCAGGGCCCCAACTACGCGCTGGCCAAGCGGTTGCAGCGGTGGCGGGCGACGGTGGCCCGGGACGCCGGGGCGACCGTGTCGTTCAAGGTGGCGCCGCCCACCCGCACCCGCTCGGTGCTGCGCAACCGGGCGCTCGCCGCCGCGTACGCGGGCGCGCACCGGTTCGGCATCGAGGTCTTCGAGCCGGCCACCAGCAACACGCTGATGGCCGCGCTGCTCGTGCACGACCTGCGCACCGGCGCGCCGGCCCAGCCGCACCCGTGGCAGGACGAGGCGTACGGGGCCGCGCACGGCGGGCTGTGGCGGGTGCCGTACGCCCCGCGCAGCGCGCTCGGCCTGGCCGTGCTGCTCGGCCTCGGCGGCGCGCGGACCTGACCCGCCGGTTCGCGGATCAGCCGGCGGGGTGCCCGGGCAACCGGAACCGGCCCCGGCGGCCACGGCCGTCGCGTCACGGTCGTCGCGTCGCGGCCGTCGTCCGGCGGTCGGGTCAGCGGGTGCGGCGCTCCGGGGCGGGCGCGGGGTTCACCTCCGGGCGCAGGGTGACCGTGCCGTCGGTGTGCTCGACCGCGAACAGCGTGCCGGGCGGGAACGCCGCCAGCGTCTCCGGCGGCAGCTGGAGGGTGCCGTCCCCGGCCACCACCGCGAACTCCCGGCCGTCGCGGCCCTCGGCGCCCACCCGGCCGTCCCGGATCGTGACGGCCCGCCCCAGCCGCGCGCCCACCTCGCCGTCGTGGGTCACCACGACCACTGTGGTACCCCGCTCGGCGTTGACCGTCTCCAGCGCCGCGAGCACCTCGTCCCGGCCGGGCCCGTCGAGCTGGCTGGTCGGCTCGTCGACCAGCAGCAGCCCGGGCCCGGCCGCCAGCCCCTGCGCCAGCGCCGCCCGCTGCCGCTGCCCCGCGCTCAGCTCGCCAACGCGCCGCCGGCCGGCGCCGGCCAGGCCGACCAGCTCCAGGATCGCCTCCGGCGGGTCGAGCCGGCGCCCGGGCAGGCGCGCCGCGGATCGCTGCGCCAACCAGACGTTGCGCTTCAGCGACACGTACGGCAGCAGGTTGCGCTCGGCGCCCTGCAACACCGTGCCCACCACGGCGCCGCGCAACGCGGCGAGCTGCCGGGCCGACAGCCGCGACAGGTCGTGCTCGCCCACGTACGCCCGACCGGCGCTGGGCCGCATCAGGCCACCGAGGATCGCCACCAGGGTGGACTTGCCGGAGCCGGACGGGCCGACCAGCGCCAGCATCTCACCGGCGGCGATGTGCAGGTCCACCCCGGACAGCGCGACCACGTCCCCCGAACCGGTCGGGTAGATGTGGATCAGCCGGTGGCAGGTGACCGGGGTGCCCTCGTCGGGCGGCGGCGCGGTCACCGGCCGGCCCGCCGGCGTACCGAGGCGGCGAGGAGCCGGCCGAGGACCACCGCGGTCACCGCGAAGAGGGCGATCGCGGGCACCGTGACCGCCAGCAACCCGCCGGCGGCCGGCCAGTCCGGTATCGGCACGGGCGACCGGCCGTCGCTGAACAGCCGCTGCCCGTGCCGGGTGAGCCGCCACATCGCCCCGGCCGCGAGCACACCGGCCGCCGTGGCGACGGCGACCGGCCAGCCGTACCCGCCGCGGACCGCCCGCGGGGGCAGGCCCTGCCGGCGCAGCGCCACCATCGTGGCGACCCGGTTGCGCTGCTCGGCCGCGGCCATCGCGACCAGGCCGGCCGCTCCGATCAGCACCCCGGCCAGCGCGGCGAAGAGGTTGAACCCCAACGCCAACGCCGGACCCTGGCTGGCGAGATCCCGGCGCTCGGCGCCGATCGTGCGCTCGGCCGACACGACCAGGCCCTGCGACCGCAGCCGGTCGCGCACGTCGGCGGGCGCCGCCGGGCCCAGCCACACCTCCTCGACGCCGCTCTGCCCGCCGACGGCGAGCCGGTCGGCGTACTCCAGGTCCAGCACCATGCCGGACTCCCCGAACCGCGGCAGCCGGTCGGCGTGTCCGGCGACCACCGCCGTGGCCGGGTTCGAGTCCAGCGCGTCGTACCGGATCGAGCCGAGGTTCGTGCCCGCCGAGCGGGTCAGCCAGCCGGGCAGCAGGTCGGGCGCGTCCGCCACGGCCACGGCGATCGGGTCCGACCAGCGGCCCTCCGGCACGTCCAGGACCAGTCCCGGCTCACCGCCGCCGCCGATGGCCGTCAGCGAGACGTCGCGGATGTCCGGCGACCGCCACCGGGTCCCCTGGGCGAAGTCGGCGGCGGTCAGCCGGACCGTGTCGCCGTCACCGGCGCGCAGCTCCTCGAACCGGACCCGCACCGGCCGGGGGGTGAGCGGGACGGTCAGCTCGAAGTTGACCAGCCGGCACGGCGACCCGCACTCGGGCACCGGCACCCGGTACGCGGCCCGGCCGGTGTCCAGCGGCCGCTCGGCGGCGATCCGGCGGGTGCCGGACCGGCTGGCGACCGAGACGAAGAGGCGGGGCTCGGCGCCGGCGTAGGCGACCTCGTCGTAGTCGACGTCGACCACCACGGTCAGCCACCGGCCCCGCAGCTCCACCGGCTCGGCCGGTGGCCGGGGGCGCAGCTCGCGGGCGATGTCGGACAGCGCCACGCCGTACGACGGGTGGGCGGCGGCGACCGCCGCCAGCCGGCCGGAGTCGACGGCGAGCAGCGGCAGGTCGCCCCGGCTGGTCGTGCTCCTCGCCACCACGGCCATCGCGAACCGCCCCTCGGGATCCACCGCCCGGACCGCGTCCAACAGGTGCTTGCGGGACAGCGCGTCGACCCCGACCACCCGGGCGGCGCCGACGTCCACGGTCGCCCGGTCCGCGTACGCGGCGGTGGCCAGCTCGCGGGTGGCAGCGGTGAACGCCAGCATCGCGACCACCACCGTGAGCAGCGCGATCAGCGGCCGGAAGCGGGGTTGCCGGGCCACCTGCAGCAGGGCGAGACCGGTGGCGGCGCGGCCTCGGGCCAGCAGCCGCCCGCCCACCGCCGCCCCGACGGTCATGGCGAGCCGGGCCAGCAGCACCCCCACGGCGAGCGCACCGACGACCGGCGCCAGCAGCGCCAGCCCGGACGGTGCCCCGCCGGCGCGCAACTGCACCACGGCGGCCACGGCGACCGACAGCGCCACCACGTCGCCGACGCTCGCCCGCCAGCCACGGACCCGCGAGGGCACCCGGCGCAGCAGGTCCACCACCGGCGCGGAGAGGCTGCGGGACTGGGCCAGCAGCACCGCGGCGAGCGCACCGAAGGCGGCGAGGGTGGCGTAGCCGACCGCGGTGGCGTCCAACGCCACCGCGGGCTCGCCGGTCAGCGTGTGCGCGGCGAGCAGGTCGGCGGCGGCCAGCCCGGCCAGGCAGCCCAGCGGGATCGCGGCCAGCGCCGGCACGGCGTGTTCACCGACCGCCAGCGTCCACAGGCGCCGGCGCTGCACGCCGCGCAGCAGCAGCAGTCCCTGTTCGGGTCGGCGCAGGTCGGCCGCCGAACTGACCGCCATGAACAGCACCAACCAGCAGAGCAGGACCAGCAGCCCGGCGCCCAGGGTCACGCCGACCGCCAGTTGACCCCGTTGCGTCGTGACGCGGTGCAGCAGGTCGGGCAGGCTGGTGCTGGTGCCGAGTCGGTCCCGCCCGGCGGTGCGGGCCGCGGTCGCGACGGCGGACCGCAGGTCGTCGACCGATCCGGAACGCACCAGCCGCTCGGTGACGAACAGGTCGGCCGTGGGGCGTTGCAGGATGGCGTCCTCGTCGGCCAGCCGCGCGGCTCCGCCGGTGAAGATGGCGTCCCGCGCGCTGCCGACGGCGGACACCGGCGGCGGGCCCGGTGCGGGCGGCGGCAGGTACTCCCCGCCGAGCCAGTACGCAGCGGTCGGGTCGAGCGGCCGGTAGACGCCGGTCACCCGCAGCGGCACCCCGGCGAAGGTCACCTCGCCGCCGGCGGTCACGCCGAGCTGGCCGGCGGTGTTCGTGCTGACCATCACCTCGGGAAGCTCGCCGGCGGCGGCGGGACCCGGACAGGTGCCGGTCACCGCGACCCGCTCGCAGATCCCCTGCCGGAAGACGAGGGTCGAGGAGACGGTGCCGGCCGGGCCGGCGGCCATGCCGGCGGCCTGCGCGCCGAGGACGACCTCGAAGCCGGCCGCCGCGAACGGCTCGACCTGGCCGCGGAACGCCGCGACGCCGGGATCGGCGGGAATCCCCGGGTACTCGGCGATGGAGCTGAACCGGAGCCGGCGTTCGTCGGGCCCGGCGGCGGCGAGTTCCTGGCTCGCCAGGGCCTGGCCGGCGGCGGCCACGTACATCGGTGCGGCCGCGGCCCCGGCGCTGGCCAGCACCGCGAGCAGGAGCACCGCCAACGCCTGCGCCCGGCGGGCGGCGAGTGCTCCCGCGATGACGGCCAGCATGGACGCTCATGCTAGTCAGCGGCGGGAACGCCGGACGGCCCGCGGACACGGATCGATACCAGCCGGTTACCCGGGCACTCGGGGGTCAGCCGCGTCGGAGTTGCGCCGCGCCGCCGGCCAGGTGCAGTTCGGCCGCGCAGGCGGCGGCCACCTCCGGGTCGTGGGTGGCGAACACGACCGCCGCGCCCCGGTCGGCCTCGTCGTGCAGCAGGTCCAGCACCCGCTGCCGGTTGCCCGCGTCGAGTTCGCTGGTCACCTCGTCGGCGAGCAGGACGCCGCCGCGCAGGGCCAGGCCGCGGGCGATCGCCGTGCGCTGCTGCTGGCCGCCGGACAGTTCCTCGACCAGCTGGTCGGCCTGACCGGACAGACCCAACCGGTCCAGCGTCCCGGTGGTGACCCGGCGCGCCTGCGCCGCACCCATGCCCCCGGCGACGAGGACCACCTGCACGTTCTCCGCCGCGGTCAGGATCGGGGCCAGGCCGTTGTCCTGCGGGACGAGGACGATCCCGCGCGCCACCGCGTGGTCGCGGTCGCGCAGCGGTTCGCCGTCCACGGTGACCGCGCCGGCACGCGGCCGGAGCAGCCCGGCCATCGCGTTCAGCAGGGTGGTCTTGCCGGCGCCCGAGGATCCGGTGACCGCCAGCACCCGACCCGGGCGCACCGCCACCGAGACGCCCCGCAGCACGGGCGGGTCGTCGCCGTATCCGAGGGACACATCGTGGATGGCCAGCATGGGATTCCGCCACCTCCGGGGCCGGGCGCCAAGCAGCCTGCCACGCCGGGCGTACGCCGCACAACAGGCCCGCGGGGCCCGGCCACCCGGTTCCGGGGCCGTCGTCGCCGGCCGTGCGACCACCGCCCTATCCTGGCCGGGTGCTGTCGCAGGTGACCGGGTTGTCGCGGCATTTCACCGAGGAGACCCTGCGCGCCTATCTGCTGTGCCGCGCGGTACGGCGGGACGACGGCTGCCTGGTCGTCCGCGGCTACGGCAGCCGGCGCGGCGTGCACCAGAAGCTCGCCGGTCGGGCGTGGGCGCACGTCGCCGCCTTCGCCGTCTTCGTCGGCGGGTACGACCCCGCCCTCGAGGTGCGGCACCTGTGCGGGGTGCCGGACTGCATCGAGCCGACCCACCTGCGCCAGGTCACCCACGCCGAGACCTGCCGCGGCCGGCGGCAGCGCTCGACGTGCCGCAACGGGCACGACCGCGAGGTCGATCCGGCGACCGGCCGCTACCGGAAGGTGTGCCGGATCTGCAACCGGGACGCGCAGCAGCGGTGGCGGGCACGCCAGGCGGCCCGGGTCGCCGAGGCACGCGCCGGCGCCGGCCGGCCGACTCCCTGACGCCCTCCTTCGCGTTCCCGGCCGATGGCTGGCCGCCGTGGTCCGCTCGGCCCAGCGAGACTTCGCCAACCGGTCCCACGGACGGTGAGCGCCCGCGGCGGCGGGCCGCGCCAGCACGGGTGCTCACCCGCCCGGCATCGCCGACGCGGTCAGCGATGCCGGGCGCTGCCTCACGCGGGGACCACCGCGCCCGGTGCCGGCCGGCGCGATGCCTGGCGCAGGGAGCGGATGCCGAGGTAGAGGAACGGCAGGAGCAGCAGCAGATCGGCCACGTGCGCGATCGACGCCTCCCGGGTGATCCGGCTCAGCGGGAACGCCACGCCGCCCAGGACGAGCACCCCGATCGCCACGGGGGCCGCCCGCAGGCGGAGCAGCATCACCCCGAGTGCTACCAGCACCAGGGGAAAGAGGACCGGGGCGGCCGCCACGCGCGCCGTCCCGGCAGCGAAGGCGAGACCCGCCAGCCCGACATCCGCCACCGAAGGCCGCATGGCGTGACGGTACGCAACCATCCCCGCACCGGCATACCACGAACGTGGTACTCGACCCTCCCACTCCGAACCCGGCGGGGCCGCCGTCAGCGGCGGCGTGGTCCGACGGCGAGCCGGTCGCGGCGGCGGTGGTGGTGGACGCGGCCGACCCGAACCGCACTCCGGTGGTGGGGATGGCACTCCCGGACTACCGGACCACGGTCACGGTCCCCCACCGGCACTCCGGCGCCGGCGGCGCCCCGATGCGCGGTCGGGTGACCGTGGACCACCATCGAGCCGCCCACGTCGTCGCCGCGTCGGGCGCGATGGGCGACGCCTCAGGACCACATGCCGGAGGCCATCTCGTCCAGCACGGGCAGCCAGAGACTGTCGCCCTGGAAGGGCAGTGGATCCCGTTCCTCCACCGCGGCGCGGACGCCTTCCACGGCCTCCTCGAGGCGTGCGAAGTCCTCGTCCCCGCCGTCGCGCCAGTCGAACTCCCGAAGGAGGCGATGCAGCGAGAAGGCGAGGTAGGCAAGCGAGGAGAGGTCGGCGTGGAGGGATCGGACCGGGCCGCCGTCCTCGCAAAAGCCGTGGACCGATCCGGTCGCCGGGTCGAGGGCCAGGTGGGCCACCTGGAGCCAGCCGAACACCGGCCAGGACGCGCAGCCGGCGGGGGCGTTCTCGTGGTGTGCGAGGTCGACCTTGTCGCCGACGAGGGGAAACCGCCCGGCTTCCGTACACCGCTGAGGCTGGAAGACGCCGGCCGGGATTCCGGTGGAGTAGAGGAACCGTGCCGCGGAGAGGTCTTCCGGAACGTCACCCAGAGAACCGGGGGGCGCGACGAAGACGGCGTCTTCGCCGAGGGACGCCACCATCTCGCCGTGGGAGATCTCGAAGAGCACGGAAATGATCATAGTTTCCTGGGCTGGGCGGAATTGAGCGTGACCGACGTGGTGGACCTTTCAGGTACGGCTTACACCAGCATACGTCCTTACGCACAAGAACAGTCATTATGGTGCATAGACGGTTCGTCCCCAATGTCCGGTCTCTTTGCCGGATTGCTGTTACTGGTAATCCGATAATTCGCCGCTGACCGCGCGGCGGGCGTGCCAGGGCGGCGATCGACGGGATTGCCGGGCACGGTCGGTCACCGCTCCGGACGCCAACCCGCCGCACGCAGTCACCCGCGGCTGGTGGCCGTCCGAAGCCCGCGGTGCTTCACCGCGAGTGCCGCCCGGTCACCACTCGGGGATGAGCGGCGGATCCGGCTCGTGCCGCCGCCAGGCTTCGGCGAGGCGGACGAGGCGGGTGGGGGCGGCGATGCCGCGCACGGTCGCGATCCTGCCGTCGGCGACGTCGAACGCCACGGCGCCGACGACCCGGTCACCGACCACGGCGAGGATCGCGGGAGCGTGGTTGACGAGCGCGTAGTGGATGGCGGGCGTGCCGCCGGCGAACCGCCGTTTCGCGGGTGTGGGCTTGAAGCCGGCCCGGGCGACGGCGGCGATGCGCTGCGGCGTGTCGTACCGCTGCAGCGTCCCGGTCAGCCCGGCGCCGTCCGAGATCGCGGTCGCGTCGTCGGTGAGCAGCGCCACCAGCCGTTCGGTGCGGCCCGAATAGGCGGCGGCGAGGAATTCCTCGACGATCCTGCGGGCGGCTGCCGGGTCGACCTCGCCGCCGGGACGCGCCACGGTGACGCGCCGTCGGGCCCGGTGCAGGTGCTGCTGGCTCGCGGACTCGGTGATGTCGAGGATCTCGGCGATCTCCGCGTGGCTGTACGAAAACGCCTCGCGCAGGAGGTAGACGGCCCGCTCGACGGGTGACAGGCGCTCCAGGAGGGTCAGCACGGCCAGGGAGACCGACTCGCGCTGCTCGACGGTGTCGGCCGGGCCGAGCATCGGATCGCCGTCGAGGAGCGGTTCGGGCAGCCAGGAGCCGACGCTGCGTTCGCGGCGCGCCTGTGCCGAGCGGAGCCGGTCGAGGCACAGGTTGGTGACGACCTTGGTCAGCCATGCTTCCGGCACCCTGATCCGCTGCCGGTCGGCGGCCTGCCAGTGCAGGAACGCGTCCTGCACCGCGTCTTCGGCGTCGGCGGCGGAGCCGAGCAGCCGGTACGCCAGCGAGGCCAGCCGGTTCCGGCTGGCCTCGAACCGACTGGCGTCGAAGCGATCGGCGGCGGTGCTGTCCACCCGGACCACCCTAGGCGGCAATCCGACCGCCCCGGACGGACGCGTCAGCACCGGGCCCGGCGACTCGTGCGCCCTTCCCGGCGGACGCATCCGCCGCAGCGGCCAGACGGCGCCGGCGCCGGGGCACACCGAAGGTCGGGTGGGCGGTGGCCCAGAGCGAGAGCCTGAGGACGCCCGCCTTGATCCGCGCGGCCTTCCGGCCGCCCAGGTACGTCGGCTTCGGTTGCGCCTCGCCGTCGACCAGTTGCAGGATGCCGTCCCGCCGCCCCAGGCTGATGTGGTTGCCCGGGTAGGCCAGCTTGGTGGTCGCGACCCCGCCGCCGGTCAGGCGTCCCACGATCGCCTCGATGGCCTGCTTGCCGGTGTAGCCGGCCGAGGCGCAGGACATCGGCAGCGGCCGGCCGTTGTCGCCGATGGCGTGGGCGCTGTCGCCGACGGCGTAGACGTTCGGGTGCGACACCGACCGCATGGTGCGGTCGACGACGATCCGACCCTGCTCGGTGACCTCCAGCCCGCTGGCGGCGGCGATGGGGGCGACCGCGAACCCGGCCGTCCACACGGTGGCGTCCGAGGTTAGGGCGGTGCCGTCGGCGCAGAGCACCCGCGCTGCCTCGACGGCTTCGACCCGGGTGTGCTCCAGGACGCCGATGCCCAGCCGCTCGCAGGCGCGGCGCAGGTGGCTGCGGGCTCCGGCGGAGAGCCGGGCGCCCAGTTCGCCGCGGGCGATCAGCACCACCGACAGGCCGGGCCGGGACTCGGCGATCTCGGTGGCGGTCTCGATGCCGGTCAACCCGTCGCCGACGACCAGCACCCTCCCGCCGCCGTCCCGCCCGCCCAGGTTGTCCAGGCGCTCGCGCAGGCGCAGCGCCGAGGGTCGGGCGGCGACGTCGAAGGCGTGCTCCGCCGCGCCGGGGACACCGCGCTGGTCGCCGTGGCTGCCGAGGGCGTAGACAAGCGTGTCGTAGCCGAGCTCGCCACCGCCGTCGGCGTCGGCCACGGCGACGACCTGGCGTTCCGGGTCGACGGCGGTGACCCGGGCCAGGCGCAGCCGGATCCCCGTGCCGGCGAAGACGTCGGCGAGCTTCGGAGCCGCGATCTCCTGGCCGGCCGCGAGCTGGTGCAGCCGCAGCCGCTGGACGAAGTCCGGCTCGGCGTTGACCACGGTGACCTCGGTGTCGGCCGGGGACAGCCGGCGGGCCAGGTTCCCGGCCACGAAGGCCCCGGCGTAGCCGGCGCCGAGGACGACGATGCGGTGCCTCATGTGTCGCTCCTGTCTGTTCGCGTGCTCTCGCGAGTTGAGCGGAGCAGCGCCCCGATTGCTGACAGGAGCGGGCTGTGGCGCGGGCCACAAAGCGCCATGAGCGCGGCGCCCCGTGGGCCACGGGCAGGAGTCGGGCGCCGTCAGCGGTGGTCGTTCTCCTTCAGTTCGATCACCCAGGCGCGCCGCTCGGCGATCTTGCCGTCGCGCATCACGAACACCTCGGCCATCGACATCCGCATCTCCTCGCCGGTGTCGCGCCGCACCGAACCGACGAGTTCCGCCATGACCGTGTCGCCCTGCTCCACCATCCGGACCACCTCGAGTCGGGGCGGCGGCACGAAACCGGGTCCCTCGATCGCGGCGTCGTACGCCTCCTTGCCCTTCAGGTGGAACGCGCCGAAGACCGTCCACTCGATGTCGTCGGTCAGGCAGGACAGGATCTGCGCGTGGTCGTTCTTGCGGAAGCCGTCCAGGTAGGTCTCGACGGTCTCGGTGTTGCGCGACATGGGCGGTCTCCCCTCGCTGGGTCTGCCCGGGACGGCAGACCCAGCGACGCTACCCGCCAGGTGTGACGGAGGCGGGGAACGTCTCCGTCGGCCCGAGCAGGCAGCGCCGCAGCACCGTCAAGCCGCTGGACGGGCCAGGTGGGCCGGCGGGAGCGACGGGTCCTGGTCCGGCGGTGCGGTGGCGAACGGGGCGAGGAGGCCGGGCAGCGTCCGCTCGGCCAGGGCGATCACGTCGGCGGCGGCGAGGTCGACCGCCGCGTACCGGCCGTGGCCGGCGGCCGTGGTGGCGGTCAGCGTCGCCAGGCCGAGCCGGCGTTGCAGCACGCTCTGCCGCACCTGCCAGCCGATCACCGCCCCGCCGCGCAGCGCCGAGGTGGACCGGCTGACCAGCCCCGACCGGACCACCAGGTGGTCGCCGACCGTCGCATGCCCCAACGCCCGGTACGCCACCACCGCGGCCACCGCCACCAGCGGCGCCGACACCGGCCCGGCCAGCCACAACCGGGGCAGGCCGAGGACGGCGCCCAGCCCGGCCAGCGCCCCGGTGAGCGCCGCCACCACCAGCGCCGCCCAGCCGAGCCGGCGGCGCAGCGCGGCCGGCGGGTGCCCGCGCAGCGGCGCCTCGAACGGGTTCGGGTCGGCGTCGAGCACCGCGGCGGCCACCGAACGGGCCACCCGGACCGGGCCGCGCGGCAGCACGGTGGTGGCCGGGGTCATGCTCCACACCGTCAGGCCGGTGGTGATGACGTTGGTGTCCGCCGTGCCCATCCACCGCCACAGCACCGGTTCGGAGATCTCCACGCCGCGCAGCCGGTCGTCGTCCCGGTCGACCTCGCGGGTCTTGAACAGGCCCTGGCTGGTACGCAGCACGCTGCCGGCCGCGGTGCGCACCCGGGTCAGCCGGAAGTCCCAGAACTCGGCGACGAACGCCACCGCCATGCCGGCCACCCCGAGCACCCCCGCCGCGGCGACTGCGATCACGGCGGACCAGCCGAGCCCGAGCGCGCGCCAGTCCAGCAGCTCAGCGACCGCGCCCGCGGCGTCGAACCCGAACGACCCGGCCGTCCAGTACGCGCCCCAGAGCAGGCCGGCCGCCATCACGAACGCCCAGACGTTGACCACGTTGTGCACCAGCCAGGACCAGCGGATCCGGGCGAGGACCCGGGCGTCGCCGGCCACCGCTCCCCCGCCACGCGCGGCTCCCGCCGGCCGGGCCCCGGCGCCGCTCGGCGTCGCACCGTCGGTCGCCGGGTCGTCGGCGTCACGCAGCCCGACCCGGGCGTCAGCATCGCGCGGCCCGCCCCGTGCGGCCGCGTCACGCACTGGCGAGCCGGAGCGCGGCGAGCCGTCCCGCTCGGCCGGCTCGTCGCCGGGCGCCGCCCCGTCACCCGGCGGTGCGACCGGCTCGCCGCCGAGCAGGTCCCGGCGCAGCCGTTCGGCCGTCCGCACGTTGACCGCGTCCAGCCGCAGCGCCGCCTCCCTCTCCGCACCGGGCAGGCCGGCGCCGACGGTCACCACCCGCAGCCCGGCCAGCCGGTGCCGCAGCGCCGCCGTCGCGGTCACGCTGCGGATCCGGTCCCGGCGGACCGAGCGGTGCGAGCGCACCAGCAGGCCGGTGCGCAGCTCGACCCGTTCCCCGGTCACCCGGTACCGCGTCTTCGCCCACCGCAGCAGGTCGTGCCCGGCCTGGGCGACACCGACGACGGCGACCGCCAGCACCGGCCAGAGCGTCGACAGCCGCGCCTCGACCCGGAACACCCCCACCGCCAGGCCGGTCGGCGCGAGCGACAGCAGGCTGCGGACCACGTCCACCCACACCATGCGTACGTCCAGCCGCCGCCACCCGGTCACGTCGCGTCCCCCGGTGTCTGCCGCACCAACTCGGTGAGCTGTTCCGCGGTCCGCGCGGCCACCTCCGCGTCCAATCCCACCAGCCGTACCGGGCCGTGCGCGGAGGCGGTCGTCACGGTCACCGTGGCCAGCCCGAACAGTTGCTGCAACGGCCCGCGCACCCGGTCCACGGTCTGGATGCGGGACATCGGGGCGACCCGCCACTCCCGCACGAACCAACCCGAGGACGCGTACACCGCCTCGGTGGTGGCCTCCCACCGGTGCACCGCGTACCGCCAGGAGGGCACCACCGCCGCGTACCCGGCCGCCGCCAGCACCGTGACCACCAGCGCCGGACCGGACCACGACCGGGTCGACCCGGCCACCGCGTACGCCGCCGCCAGCGCGGCCAGCACCGGGGCCGCGCCGAGCACCGCGCGTACCGTCCACCACCCGACCGCCCGCCGCTCCACCCGGTGCCGGGGCGGGCGCAGCCGTACCGTCGATCCCGTCATCGCCTCATCGTGGGGGCCGGCGCCGCCCCGGACACCTGCCGACGGGCCAGACCGGTGGCCGATCGGCCAGAAATGGTGGCCGATGGGCAGCCGCCCGGCCGGCGCCGCCTTTCTACGCTCACCCCATGAGCGCGACCCGCACCGGCCGGACGTCGCCACGCTGGCTGCTCCCGGCCGAGCTGGCCACCCTCGACGCCGCCGGCGCCCGGCAGCGACGGACGGTCCGGGACTGGGTGGTGGACGCGACGCTGGTCGCGGCGGCGGCGCTGGTCGGGTTGTCGGTGTGGAGCGAGGACCCGCCCTACTACGCCGCGGCGGTCCCGGCCTGGATGCTCGCGGTCGACCCGTGGGTCGGCGCCGCCGCGTGCCTGGCCCTGTGGTGGCGGCGCCGGTTCCCGATGGCGCTGGCCGTCGCGCTGGTGCCGGCGCTCTACGTCGCCGGCACCGCGGTGGGCGCCACGATGGTCGCGGTGCTGACCGTGGCGGTGCGCCGCGACTGGCTGCCCGCCACCCTGGCCACCGCCGGCTACCTGGTGCCAGCGCTGATCTTCGGGGCGCTGCACCCCGCCCCCGGCACCGGCGTGGTCGCCTCGGTGGCGCTGGTCGGCATGATGTACCTGGTGCCGCTCGGCTGGGGGATGGCCACCCGAGCCCGCCGGCAGCTGATCGCCAGCCTGCGCCGCGACGCCGAGCGGGAACGGCAGGAGCACCACCGCCGGCTCGCCGACGCCCGCCGCGGTGAGCGGGAACGCATCGCGCGGGAGATGCACGACGTGCTGGCACACCGGATCTCGCTGCTGTCGGTGCACGCCGGTGGCCTGGCGTACCGCACGGCGCAGGCCGAGGCGGGCGTCGGGCGGCCGCTGGACGCCGCCGAGATCGGCCAGGCGGTCGAGGTGATCCGGGAGGCGGCCGTGCGGGCGCTGGACGAGCTGGGCGAGGTGCTCGCGGTGCTGCGCACCGACGGCGGGGACGGCCGGGAACGGGTGGCGCCGCAGCCGCGGCTGGCCGACATCCCCCGGCTGGTCGCCGAGGCCCGGGCCGCGGGCCAGCGGGTGAGCTTCGAGATGGAGTGCGCCCCGGGCGCCGCCGAGGCGTTGCGCCCGGCCACCCAGCGCACCGTCTACCGGACCGTCCAGGAGGGACTCACCAACGCCCGCAAGCACGCGCCCGGCGCGCAGGTGGCGGTCCGGGTGGACGCCGGGCCGGACACCGGCGTGGTCGCGTCGGTCACCAATCCCCTGCCGGGTACGCCCACCGGCGAGCTGCCGGGCGCGGGGGCGGGCCTGACCGGGCTCGCCGAGCGGGTGGCCCTCGACGGCGGCACCATCGAGCACGGCGTCGCCGACGGCTCGTTCCGGCTGACCACCCGGCTATCCTGGCCGACGTGACAGCGGACCGGATCCGTGTCCTGCTCGTCGACGACGACGCGCTGGTGCGTACCGGGTTGCGCCTGATGCTCGGTGGCGCCCCGGACCTCGACGTGGTCGGCGAGGCCGCCGACGGGGCCGACGTCGTCGACGCGGTGGCCCGGCTGCGCCCGGACGTGGTGCTGATGGACGTCCGCATGCCGGTGCTGGACGGGATCGCGGCGACCCGGAACCTGGGCAGCCGGGCCGGGCACCGGCCCGCGGTCATCGTGCTGACCACCTTCGACGCCGACGCCACCGTGCTGGAGGCGCTGCGGGCCGGCGCGGCCGGGTTCCTGGTCAAGCACACGCCGCCGGAGCGGATCGTCGACGCCGTGCACCGGGCCGCCGCCGGGGAGCCGGTGCTCTCCCCCACCGTGGCGCGCGCCCTCATCGACCGGGTCGCCGCCGGTGGCGACCCGGTCGACGAGCGGCGGCGCCGCGCCCGGGAGCGGTTCGCCCTGCTCACCGAGCGCGAGCGGCAGGTGGCGCGGGCGGTGGCGGAGGGACTGTCCAACGCGGACATCGCCGGCCGGCTGTTCCTCTCGGTGGGCAGCGTGAAGGCGCACATCTCCAGCGCGCTGACCCGGCTGGACATGACCAACCGGATCCAGCTGGCCCTGCTGGCCCACGACGCCGCCGACGACTGAGCCGCCACCGCGGCCGGTCGTGGTCAGCCGGTGCCGGGGGCCAGCCGGTTCAGCGGGCGCCGTCGAGGACGGGGATCAGCTGCTCCTCCTCGTAGGTCAGGTGGCGTTCCAGCTCGTCGGTGAGCCGGTCGACCTGCTGGCGCAGCTGGGCCGGGTCGGCGGTGGCGTCGGCGAGCACCGCGCGCAGCCGCTCCACCAGCTCGGCCACCCGCCGGTGCTCCTCCCGCAACCGGGCCAGCGTCGCGGCCAGGTCGGGACGCTGCTGGTCGAGGGCGGTGAACAGGCCGGTGTCCTCCATGGTGTGGTGGTGGTGCAGTCCCTGGCAGACCGTCAGGCAGTTGATCCGTAGCTGGGCGCCCAGCCCCGGCCCGGAGCGGGCCACCTCGGCGCGGATCAGCGCGAGTTCCCGCCGGAACGCGTCGTGCAGCAGCTTGAGCCCCGCGCCGAGGGACGGGGCGTTGGGCGGCCCGCCGGCCACCTGGTACAGCGCCACCACCGGGAGGACCCGCGTCGTCTTCTCCTGGTAGGCGGCCCAACCCGGGTCGGCCTCGACGGCACGGGCGAAGACGCGGTCGCGGTCGGCGCCGGTCAGCACCTCGGCCCGCGCCTGGTAGGTGAAGACGCCGTCCTCGACGGTGGCCCGCGGGTCGGCCACCAGGTTGTGGTACCAGTCGGGGTGGCGCGGCGCGCCCCCGGCGGAGGCGATCACCAGGATGCGTTCCCCGCCGTCGGGCAGGTAGCCGACCGGGGTGGTGTGCGGGGCGCCGGTACGGGCCCCGGTGGTGGTGAGCAGGATGAGCCGGCCGCCCGCGAAGGGGCCGCCGACCCGGCCGGAGTTGGCCCGGAACTCGTCGATGATCTGCTGGTTGAAGTCGTTGGGCATGCGCTGCTTCCGGTCGAGGCCGTGCGGCCGATCGATGGGCCGCACAGAGGTCGCGCCGAGCCTCGGTCGGGCCGGCGCGGGAGGCGAGGACAGTCGTGGTCACCCGGCGTCAGGCGCGGGGACGGCGCGCGAGCGCGCGCGGCGGCGGAACTGTCGGCAGGGATCGGCGGGCCGCGGGCCCGCCCCCGGGTCACGACGTCGCCGGGTGCCCTGTCCGCTCGTGGCCCATGGCCGACCCGGCAGTCACGGTGCCGACCCTACTGCCGCCCCGCGCCGGCCGGCAACGATCTTTTCCCGGTTGTGCCGGGGCGCGTACCGCTGGCACCGTCGGGACATGCCGATGACCGGGGCCGACGTGGCGCGCGCGGTGGCCGGGATGACCGCCGTCCTGGGCCCGTACGACGGGCGGGACTGGCGGGTGCCCGCCGGCGACCTGACCTGGAGTTGCTGGACCACCGCCGCGCACGTGGCACACGACCTGCTGGGCTACGCCGGTCAGGTGGCGGGCCGGCCGGCGGACGGCTACCTGCCGTTCGACCTCGTCGTGGCCGCCGACGCCGCGCCCCGGGCGGTGCTGCGGGTGGTCACCGCCTGCGGCGCGCTGCTGCGCGCGGCGGTCGACGCCGCCGCGCCGGAGAGCCGGGCCTGGCACTACGGGCCGTGCGACCCGGCGGGGTTCGCCGCCATGGGCGTGGCCGAGACGCTGCTGCACACCCACGACATCACCCGTGGGCTGGGGGTGCCCTGGCAACCGCCGGACGAGCTCAGCGCCGCGGTGATCGGCCGGCTGTTCCCGGACGCGCCGGACGGGCCCCCGGCGGCGGTGCTGCTCTGGCTCACCGGTCGGGGTGAGCTGCCGGGACGGCCCCGGCGGACGTCCTGGACCTGGCGGGCCGCGCTGGACTGACTCCCCCGCCGTGCGGGCGGGCTACCCGGCGCGGCGGCGCCACGGCGGCCACCACCCGCGACGGGTACGCCGCGCGGCGGCGGGTGCGGGTGCCGGGGCGGCCGGCGCGGTGGCGGCCGGTCGGCGCTCCTCGCGCCAGCGGCGTACCACGTCGTCGGCGTTCACCGGGCGGACCACCACCCGCGGCCCCTCCGGGTTGCGCAGCCAGGCGAAGATCTCGGCGTTCAGGTCGGCCACGTACGACCGCACCGCCTCCTCGGTCGGCAGGCCCCGCACCTCGTCGGGCACCTGTTCGGCCTTGCGGCGCAGTTGCAGCGGGGTGGGCAGCAGCAGGTCGCTGGGGAGCGCCTCCCGCTCCAGGAAGCTCTTGATCCACCACGACTCGTCGTAGGGCAGGTTGCGGCCGGGGATCGGTTTGCCCATGCCGGGCAGGTTGTCGAACTCGCCCCGCTCCTGGGCCGAGCGGATCTGCGCCTCGACGCTCGCTTCCCAGCCGTTCACCCGCCACCTCCCGCAGCCCACCGTATCGCGGCCGTCGGGAGGCGCAGCGTATCGGGCGGAGCGGGCATTCCCGCCACCCTCAGGCCGGTGACCCGGCCCACCGGGCGTGCCGGTGCCCGTCGCGCGGGAACGGCGGCCGGGCCGGCAGCACCTCCTGGAACCGGTAGCCGGTCTTCTCCGCCACCCGGCACGAGGCCGGGTTGTCCACCTGGTGCAGCAGGTCCAGCCGGGTCAGGCCGGCGGCGGCGAACCGGTCGAACGCCCACCGGGTCACCGCCTCCAGGGCGCGCGGGGCGATCCCCCGCCCCCGGGCCGCGGCGGCGGTCCAGTAGCCCACCTCGGCGTTCTCCCGTCCCGGCGCGAGCCGCTTGAGCACCACGTTGGCCACCAGCCGGTCGCCGTCGGGCAGCGGTTCCAGCACGGCGAAGGTGTACCGGTGACCGCTGTCCCAGCCCTCCCGGGTGGCGGCCAGCCACCGGCGCGCCGCCGCGTGGCTGGTCACCGGGACCGTCGTCCACCGGCGCAGCACGGGATCCCGGTAGACCTCGACCAGCGCGTCGGCGTCCTCGGCCCGCCACGGGCGCAGGAGGAGTTCGGGCGCGGCCGGGGACGCCGGCGCCCGGAGCATGATCGTCACCGGCCCAGTCTGCCCGCCGGCGCCAACAGCGGCTGCCCCGGCCGGTGTCGCCGCCGCGCGCCCGGTTGCGCCCCTGCCGGGCGCCGGTGTGCCGTTCAGGCCACCGGATCCCGGGTGGCCCTCGGCCGGCCGGCCACCCGGGCATAGGGTCGGTCCAGTCGACGGGGGGTCTGTGATGGTCGGTACGGGCGCGCTGGTGGGTATCGGGCTGGTCGCGTTGGGCCTGGTGCTCACGCCCGGGCCGAACATGGTGTACCTGGTGTCCCGGTCGGTGACCCAGGGCCGCCGGGCCGGGTTGATCTCGTTGCTCGGGGTCGCCGCCGGCTTCGCCGTCTACCTGACCGCCGCGGTCGCCGGCCTTGCCACGATCTTCGTCCTGGTGCCGGCGCTCTACACGGCGGTGAAGCTGGCCGGCGCGGCGTACCTGTTCTGGCTGGCCTGGCGGACGCTGCGCCCCGGCGGGCGGTCGCCGTTCAACCCCGCGCCGCTGCCGCCGGACCGGCCCCGCCGACTGTTCACCATGGGGCTGGTCACCAACCTGCTCAATCCGAAGATCGCGATTCTCTACGTGTCGCTGCTGCCGCAGTTCGTGGACCCGCAGCGGGGCCACGTCGCCGCGCAGAGCCTGCTGCTCGGCCTGACCCAGATCACCGTCGCGCTGACCGTGAACGCGCTGATCGTGCTCGGCGCCGGCACCCTGGCCGGGTTCTTCGCCCGCCGGCCGCTGTGGCTGCGGGTCCAGCGCTGGGTGATGGGCACCGTGCTGGGTGGCCTGGCGGTACGCATCGCCGCCGACCGGTCCCGGGCCGCGGTCGCCACGCCCTGACCCGGCCCCCGCGCCGGTCAGCGGGCGGTGTCGTGGTGCCGGCGGACCATGCCGGCGGCCAGCGGCGCGGCGTCCAGGTCGCCGGCCGCGATCCGCGCGGCCACGGTCCGGCGCACGAGCCGGTCGGCCAGCCCGGGCGCGTGCCGGGCGAGCGCCAGTTCCAGCCGGCCCCGGCCGGTGGTGGCCACGTCCCGGGGGGCCCGGCGGGCGGTGGCGGCCCGCAGGATCGCCCGGACCACCCCCTGCACCGGCTCCAGCCGGGACACCCCCCGCAGCGACAGCCCGGCCTCGGCGGTGCTGTCGTGGATCGGCGAGGAGACCATGCTCGGGTAGACCACGCTCACCCCGACGTGGGTGCCGACCTCGTGGCGCAGCGCGTCGGCGTAGGCGACCAGGGCCCGCTTGCTGACCCCGTACGCGGCGGCGAGCGGCAGCGGCAGCACGGCCATCCGGCTGGCCACGAAGATCACCCGCCCGCGCGCGGTGACCAGGTCGGGCAGCGCCGCGGCGGTGGTCCGCCAGGCGGCCAGCAGGTTCACCTCGAGCTGCTGGCGCACCACCGCGTCGGGCGGCAGTTCGGCGGGGGCCGGGCCGCCGACGCCGGCGTTGTTGACCAGCAGGTCCAACCCGCCGAGCCGGTCGACGGCGGCGCGTACCGCCGGCGGCACGGCCGCCGGGTCGGTCAGGTCGCAGCGCAGCACCGGGATGTCGGCGTCCGGCGCGCCGTGCAGGTCGAGCCCGACCACCCGGGCCCCGGCGGCGGTCAGCGCGGCGCCCAGGTGCCGCCCGAAGGTGCCGTCCGCCCCGGTGACCAGCACCCGCCGGCCGGCCAGCCGGCTCACGGCCGGGCTCCGGCGCGCGCCGCCGGGGCGGTCGAGCGGGCCCGGCGCGCCCCGGCGGCCAGCTCCCGGCCCAGCTCACCCAGGTAGGCGTCGAAGTCGACCCGCATCGCCGGCCGGCGCTGGCCCCACCGGGCGGTGGCCGCCCGCAGCTCGGCCCGGCAGGCGGCCCGCTGCGCCCGCGGGTCGGGCAGCGCGTACCGGCCGGCGAGGTAGCCCGCGACGAGTCGGGCCTGCGCCTCGACCAGGGGGAACGCCGCCCCGGTCGACTGCATCAGGCCGACGAACAACAGACCGGGTGCGTCGGGATGGAACACGTGCCGGTACAGCGGCAGGGTCTCCGCGCCGTCGCCGAGCAGCGCCGGGTCGAGGAACGGGATCTCCACCCGGTAGCCGGTGCACCAGACGACCAGGTCGATCTCGTCGCTGCGGCCGTCGGTGAACTCCACCCGGTCGCCGTCGAAGCGGGTGATGCCGGGGCGGGCCTCGATGTCGCCGTGGGTGAGCCGGGACAGCAGCCCGTCGGAGAGGGTGGGGTGGTCCTGGAGGAAGCCGTGGGTGGGGGCGGGCAGGCCGTACCGGGTGGGCGGGCCGACGGTGGCGGTGAGGGTCAGCTGGCTGATCCGTTGCCGCAGCCGCCACGGCAGCCGCCGGGCCAGCGCCCCGTTGAGGGTGTCCGACGGGCGGCCGAGCAGGTACTTCGGCACCACCCAGACACCCCGGCGCAGCGACAGCAGGGTGCGGGTGGCCGCGTACGAGGCGTCGACGGCGATGTCCATCGCCGAGTTGCCGCCCCCGACGACCAGTACCCGCCGGCCGGCGAGCTGCTCCGGCCCCCGGTAGTCGTGGCTGTGCCACTGCTCGGCGGTGCAGGTGCCGGGGTAGTCGGGGCTGGGCGGCTTGGGCACCCGGTTGTGGCCGTTGGCGACCACCACCGCCTCGACGGTGACGGTGACCGGCCCGTCCGGCCCGGTGGCGTGCACCGTCCAGGTGCCGCCGGGGTCCTGGACGACGCGGCCGACGGTGTGCCGCAGCCGGACGGCGTCGAGCAGCCCGAACCGGTGCGCGTAGTCGGCGAGGTAACCGGCGATGCGGGTGTGGTCGGGGTAGTCCGGCCAGTCGTCGGGCATCGGGTGGTCGGCGAACTCGGTGCGCCGCCGGCTGGTGTTCAGGTGCAGCGTCCGGTACGCCGGCGAGCCGGGCGCCCCGTACACCCAGAGGCCGCCGACCCGGTCGGCGGCCTCGAAACAGACCGCTGGCACGCCGGCGTCGGCGAGGGCCTTGAGACTCGCCAGTCCGGCCGCCCCGGCGCCGATCACCGCCACTGTCGGCTGCCCGACCATCCCGCCTCCCGACATTAATCCAACGACTGATGGATAATGGCCGGGCCGGGGTCCGCCGTCAAGAGCCGGTCGGTCCGTACAGCCCGTCCAGGAACCGGTGCACGAACATCCGGAACTCCCGTCGCTCCCGGGCCCCCGACGGCGCCGCGGCCAGGGCCACCACGTGCCCGTGCACCGCCCAGACCAGGCTGCGCACGGTGATGTGCGGGGTCGGCTCGACCAGCGCGCCGGCCGACGCGGCGGCGGTGAGCAGCTCCGCCACCAGCCGGTACAGCGGCGCGGCGTACCGCTCGTCGAGCTCGGCGTGCCGGTGCGGCTCCAGCCAGCGGCGCAGCCACAGCGCGGTGGTCTCCGGCCGGTCCTCCAGGAAGTCCACGAAGACGTCGACGAGGTCGTGCAGGGCCCGCCGGGCCGCCGGCGGCCCGGCCGGCAGCGCCGCGCGGGCCCGCTCGGCCGCCGCCTCCAGCACCTCCCGCTCGGCGGCGAAGACCCGGGCGAAGCAGGCGTCGTAGAGCTGCGCCTTGGTGCCGGTGTGGTGCGAGACGGTGGCCACGTCGACGCCGGCGGCCGCCGCCACGTCGCGCAGCCCGACGGCGTCGAACCCCCGCTCGGCGAAGAGCCGGGTGGCCACGGTGAGCACCAGCTCGCGGGTCGGACGGCTCTCCTCCCGCCGGGGCCGACCCGGGCGGCGTCGGGGCATGGTCATGGCCGCCATTCTGCCCCTACAATCCAGCATCCGTTGGATTGGCGCGGGCGCGGGCCCGGACAGGAGGCGGCGATGACCGGGCTCGACCAGCAGCCGGCCACCGGCGAGGGGGCCACGCTGCCGCGCGGGCCGCTGGCCGGCTTCGCCACCGGCTCGCTCGGCATGGGCGTCTGGGTGACCGTCCCGGGCCTGCTGCTGCTCTACTTCCTCACCGACGTGCTCGCCGTGGCGCCGTGGCTGGCCGGCCTGGCGCTGCTGCTGCCGAAGGTCGCCGACGTGCTGCTGCACCCGTGGATCGGGCACCGCTGCGACGTCGAACAGGCCCGCCGGGGCGACCGGCGCCGGCTGCTGCTGCTCGGCTGCGCCCTGCCGGTCGCGTTCGTCGCGCTCTTCGCGGTGCCCGGCGGGCTGACCGGCGCCCCCGCGGCCGCCTGGGTCGCGGTCGCCTTCGTCGCCGGCAACCTGCTCTTCGCCGCCTACCAGGTGCCCTACCTGGCCACCCCGGCCGACCTGCGGATCGGCTACCACGAGCGGACCCGGCTGATGGCGTTCCGGATGGTGGTGCTCACCCTCGGCATCCTGGTGTCCGGGCTGCTGGCGCCGCTGCTGGCCGGCGGCGACGACGCCACCCGCGGCGGCTACCAGCGGATGGGCCTGCTGCTCGCGGCCGGCATGCTCGCCGCCATGCTGGTCGGGGTGGCCGGCATCGGCCGGCTGCGCCGGGCCGCGGCGGCGGTCGCGCCGGCCCACGGGGGCGGCTGGCGGGCGCTCGGCGCGGCGCTGCGGGACCGGCAGTTCCGCTGGCTGGTCGCCGCGTACCTGGCCATGTCCACCACCACCCACCTGGTCCTCGCCGGTGTGCCCTACTACGCCGAGTACGAGCTGGGTCGGGCCGGCCTGACCACCGTGCTGGTCGCCGCGTTCGTCGCGCCGGCGCTGCTGGTCACCCCGGCCTGGCTGGCGGTGGCCCGCCGGGTGGGCAAGCAGCGGGCGCTGCTGGCCGCGCAGGGCGCGTTCGCCGCCGGCTCGCTGATGCTCGCGGTGGGTCGCCCGGCCGGGCTGCCGCTGCTGGTCGGCGCGGTGGCGGTGCTCGGCGTCGCGTTCGCCGGCATGCAGCTGCTGCCGTTCTCCATGGTGCCGGACGTGATCCGGGCCGGCGCCGGGGTCGGCGCGGGTACCTACACCGGCGTCTGGACGGCGACCGAGGCCACCGGCGCGGCACTCGGCCCGTACCTCTACGCGCTCTGCCTGGCCGGCGGCGGCTTCGTCGCGTCGGCGGCCGGCGAGACGGTCGTCCAGCCGGACTCGGCGCTGGCCGCCGTCCGCTACGGCTTCGGCCTGCTGCCCGCCGCGGCGATGCTCGTCGCGATGCTGCTGCAACGCCGCTACACCCTGGACCGGCTCGCCCGCGCCGGGAGCTGACCGGCCGGCCCACCGGCGGGGAGCCGCCGGCCGGCGCGGCACTAGACTTCGCCCTCGATGGACGCCGAGCCCAACGTCGAGACCCGCCCGTGCGCGCACTGTGGACGGTCGGTGCCCCAGCGCGCCGGCGCGGGCCGGCCGTTCCGCTACTGCCGGGACAACGACGGCGCCTGCCAGCGGGCCTCGCGCAACAACCGGATGCGGCACCGCAACGCGCCGGGCCTGCCCGGGCAGGTGGCCCGCACCTGGGAGGCGGTGGACCGGCTCGACCAGATCGTGCAGACCCTCAGCGAGGCGCTGCACGCCGAGCTGTCCCCGGTCGGGGTGGAACGGCAGCTGGCCGAGGCACGCGCCGAGGCGGCCGCCCAGGTGGCCGCCGCGCACGCCGAACGCGACGAGGCACGCCACGAGGCCGACCAGGCCACCACGGCCGCCGCCCGGGCCCGCGAGGAGGCGCGGGCCGCGCTGGCCGACCGGGACGCCGCCCGCCAACGGGCCGAGCAGGCCGTCGCCCGGGCCGGCCGGGACGCCGAGCGGGCGGAACAGGCCGAGGCGGCCCGGGACGAGGCCCGCCGGGCGGCCAGCGCCGCCGAGGCGCTGCGGACGCAGGCCGAGCGGGACCGCGACGCGGCCCGGCACGAGCTGCGTGCCGTGCGCGCGGAGCGGGACGCCGAGCGGCACCGGGTCACCGACCTGACCGCCGAACGCGACGCCGCCCGCGCCGACGCCGACCGGGCCACCCGGGCCGCCGCCGAGGCCGCCGACCGCGCCGAGCGGTGGCAGGCCGAGGTCACCGACGTCCGCCGCCAGATCGAGCAGGCCCGCACCGACACCGCGCGGGCGCGGGCCGGCGCCGCCGACGCGGTACGCGCCCACGAGCGGGCGGACCGGGCCCGGGAACGCGCCGAGGCCGCGGCCCGCGAGGCCGACGCCGCGCGGCAGGAGGCGGTGGACACCGCCGCTCGGCTGCGCGCGGAGCTGGCGGCCACCGCCGCCCAGCGGGACGCGCTCACCGCCGAGCTGGCCACCGCCCGGCAGGCCACCGCCGCGGCCGAGCACCGGCTCGCCGAGCTGGCGGTACGGCTGCGCACCGCCGAGGCCGACCGCGACGCCGGCCAGCAGCGGGTCGCCCAACTCGCCGGCCAGGTCACCGACCTGGCCGCCGCGCTGGCCCGACTCTCCGGCCCCGCCGCCCCCGCCGAGCCGGTCGCCGACGCCGCCGCCCGCTGAGGCGGGCCGCACCGTCTGTCAGGCCCAGGACACTCCCCGTTCATCAACCGTCCATTCAGGTATTTACCCTGAGCGATCCTCCATGCACTGATGGCGATTCTCGGGAGGCATCCCGACCGGGCCCGCCCATAGCATCGGCGATGACCGATGCCGGATCCGGCGTGTCGGGGGGATTCCGCGGGGGGAACGCAGGTGCAGGTCACGTCCAACGAGTACGTCTTCGCCGCGTCCTTCGCCCAGGAGTGGATCTGGCTGGCCAGCCAGCTCGGCGCCGAGGCGTCGGCGTACAACCTGCGCTCGCCGATCCTGCTGCCACCCGGCACCGACGCCGGCGTGCTGCGCGCCGCGCTCGCCGAGTTGACCCGCCGGCACGAGCCGCTGCGCACCGCGCTGCGCACCGCCGACGGCGCGCTGACCCAGGTCGTGCACGCCGACGTGCCGATCGAGCTGGCCGAGACCGACCTGTCCGGGCTGGCCGAGCCGGACCGCTCCGCCCGCCTCGCCGACCTCGTCGCCGCCGACCTGGCCGCCCCGTTCGTGCTGCACCGGGCGCCGCTGTGGCGGGCCCGCCTGGTGCACCTGCCGCAGCGCCCCGCGCTGCTGTTCACCGCGCACCACACCGTCTTCGACGGCAGCTCGCAGCCGATCCTGGAGGCGGAGGTCGAGGAGCTGTGCCAGGCCGCGCTGCACCGGCGTACGCCGCGCCTGCCCACCCTGGAGATCCAGTACGCCGACTACGCGGTGTGGCAGCGCGACCAGGCTGCCAGCGCCGCCGCCGAGGCCGACCTGGCGTACTGGCGCGAGCGGCTCGCCGGCGCCCCGCCGGTGCACGGGCTGCTGCCGGACCGGCCGCGCGCGGCGGCCACCGAGCGGCCCGGCGCGGAGGTCACCTTCGACCTGCCCGGGCAGCTGCGCGACACGGTCGCCGAGGTCGGCCGCCGGCACTCGGCGAGCAGCGCGATGGTGCTGCTCGCCGGCTACGCCGCGCTGCTGCACCGGCTCAGCGGCGACGCGCAGGTGTGCGTCGGGCTGCCGGTCGCCGGGCGCAACCGGCCCGAGCTGGCCCCGCTGATCGGCATGTTCGTCAACACGCTGGTGCTGCGCCTCGACCTGACCGGCGACCCGAGCTTCGGCGAGCTGATCGGCCGGGTCCGGGAGACCATGCTGGCCGCCTGGGAACACCAGGACCTGCCGCTGCCCCGGCTCGTCGAGGCGCTCAACCCGCCCCGGCTGCCCGGCGTGCAGCCGCTCTACCAGCTCGGCTTCAACCACCTCGGCCAGGTGGGGCTGAGCACCAGCAACGGGGTCGCCCGCGAGGAACTGCTGCTCGAGGTCAGCGACACCGCCGGGCGGCTGGAGTACCGCAGCGACCTGTTCGACGCCGACACCGCCCGGCGGATCGTCGCGCGCTGGCTCACCCTGCTGCGCGGCGGCCTGGCCCGGCCCGACCGGCCGCTGTCCGCGCTGCCGCTGCTGCCCGCCGCCGAACGCGACCTGCTGGTCACCGGGTGGGCCGCCGGGCCGCCGGCGCCACCGGCCGGCCCCGGCGTGGTCGAGCTGATCCGCGCCCACGCCACCCGCACCCCCGACGCGGTCGCCATCCGCGACGCCGGCCGGTCGCTGACCTACCGGCAGCTCGACGAGCGCACCGCCCGGCTGGCCGCCCGGCTGCGCGCCCTCGGCGCCGGCCCCGAGCAGCTGGTCGGGGTGGCGCTGCCCCGCTGCGCCGACGTGGTGGTGGCGATGCTGGCGGTGCTGCGGGCCGGCGCGGCGTACGTGCCCCTGGACCCCGGCTACCCGGCGCGGCGGCTGGCCCACCTGGTGACCGACTCGGCCGCCACGGTGGTGGTCACCTCCGCCGCCGTCGCCGACGCGCTGCCGGCCGGGGCGTACCGCCCGGTCCTGACCGACGACCTCGACGGCGGTCCCGACCCGGACGGCGCCGGCGAGCCCGCGCCGGTGCACCCGCACGGCCTCGCCTACGTGATCCACACCTCCGGCTCCACCGGCCGGCCCAAGGGCGCGATGATCGAGCACCACTCGCTCGCCGCGCACGCCACCTGGTTCGCCCGGCAGCACGCGCTCACCCCCGACGACCGGCTGCTGGTGCTCGCCTCCCCCAGCTTCGACCTGTTCGGCCAGGAGGTCTACCCGGCCCTGGTGGCCGGCGCGACCCTGGTCATCGCCCCCGAGCAGGGCGCGCTCGACCCGGACGCGGTGCTCGACACCCTCCGCCGGGAACGGGTCACCCTGCTGTCCTGCGTGCCGACGGTGCTGCGGCACCTGGTCGCCCACCCCGGCCTGGCCGAGGCGACCGACCTGCGGCAGGTGGTCTGCATCGGCGAGCAGCTCGACGGCGACCTGGCCGCCGGCCTCGGCGCGGTACGCGCCGTGCCGCTGCACAACCTCTACGGGCCGACCGAGACGACCATCGCGGTCTCCGCGCACACGGTGCCCCCGGGCACCCACCCGGCCGGCGCGGTGCCGATCGGCGTGCCGATGCCCGGCGCGCGGCTGCACGTGCTCGACGAACGGGGCGACCCGGTCCCCGTCGGCGCGCCCGGGCACCTGCACATCGGCGGCGGCCCGGTCGGTCGCGGCTACCTGCGCCGCCCCGCCGACACCGCTGCCGCGTTCGTGCCCGACCCGTTCGGCCCGCCCGGCGCGCGGCTGTACCGCACCGGCGACCGCTGCCGCTGGCGCTCCGACGGGACGCTGGAGTTCCTGGAGCGGCTCGACCGGCAGGTGAAGGTCAACGGCGCGCGGGTGGAACTCGGTGAGATCGAGACCGCGCTGCGCGCCCAGCCCGGCGTCGACCAGGCCGCGGTGGCGGTCCGCCCGGACGGCCACGGCGGGCAGCGGCTGGTCGGCTACCTCACCGGCGACGCCGACCCGGCGCGGCTGCGCGCCGCGCTGCGGGCCGTCCTGCCCGGACACCTCGTACCGACCGCCTTCGTCACCCTCGACGCCCTGCCGCTGATGCCCAGCGGCAAGCTCGACGTCGCCGCGCTGCCCGACCCGGCCGACGCCGACGACGCGGCGCCGGCGGTCACCGCCCCGCGCACCGGCGCCGAGGAACTGGTCGCCGCGGCGTGGGCCGAGGTGCTCGGCGTCGCCTCGCTCGGCGTGCACGACAACTTCTTCGACCGGGGCGGGCACTCGCTGCTGGCCAGCCGGGCCGTCGCCCGCATCGGCGCGGTCCTGGACGTGGACGTCCCGGTCTACATGCTCTTCGCCCACCCCACCGTCGCCGAGCTGGCCGCGCAGGTCGAACGGCTGCTGGTCGCCCGGCTCGACGAGATCTCCGAGGACGAGGCCGCCGCGCTCCTCGCCACCTACGAAAGGTAGCCCCGCATGTCCGCAGCCCCGGAGTCGGCGGCCCGGGAGGCACCGCTGTCCGCCACCAAGCAGGCCCTGCTGGAGCGGCTCCTGCGCCAACCCGGCGACACCGGCGCCGGCCGGATCGGCCGCGCCCCCGCGGACGCGCCGCGGACCCTGTCGTACGCGCAGGAGCGGCTCTGGTTCGCCGACCAGTTCGCCACCGGCTCGACCGCCTACCACGTGCCGGTGGCGGTGTGGCTGGACGGCGAGGTGGACCCGGCCGCGCTGGGCGACGCCCTCGGCGACGTGGCGGCCCGGCACGAGAGCCTGCGGATGCGGTTCCCGGCCGGCGACGACGGCCAGCCGACGGTGGTCGTCGACCCGCCGGGCCCGGTGCCGCTGTCCCGGGCCACGGTCACCGCCGACGACCCCGGCGACGCCCGCCGGCAGGCCGCCGAGCTGGCCCGCGAGCACGCCGCCGACCCCTTCGACCTCGGCACCGGGCCGCTGTTGCGGGCCCTGCTCGTCGCGTACGGCCGGCACCGCTGGCTGCTGTCGGTGCAGGCGCACCACATCGTCAGCGACGGCTGGTCCATCGACGTGCTGGTGGCCGACGTGCTCACCGCGTACCGGGCCCGCCGCGGCGGGACGGCGCCGGACTGGCCGGCGCTGCCGGTCGGCTACGGCGACTACGCCCACTGGCAGCGGCACCGCCCCGGCACCGACCGGGGCCTGGCGTACTGGACCGGGCAACTGGCCGGGGTGCCCGCGCTGGACCTGCCCACCGACCGCCCGCGCCCGCCGACGCAGCGCTTCGACGGGGCCACCCACCGCTTCGAGGTGGACGCCCCGCTCGCCGCCGCCGTCACCGCGCTGGCCCGCCGGCACGACGCCACCGTCTACATGACCCTGCTCGCCGCCTACCAGGTGCTCCTCGCCGGGCACAGCGACCAGCGTGACTTCGCCGTCGGCTCGCCGGTCGCCGGGCGTACCCGCCCGGAGCTGGAGCCGCTGGTCGGGATGTTCGTCAACATGCTGGCGTTGCGGGCCCGGCTGGACCCGGACGAGTCGTTCAGCGCGCTGCTCACCCGCACCCGGCAGCTGGTCCTCGACGGCCTCACCCACCAGGATGTCCAGTTCGAGCACCTGGTGTCCGAACTGGACGTGCCCCGCGACGTCAGCCGATCCCCGCTGTTCCAGGTCACCTTCGCGGTGCAGAACTACCAGTTCCGCGACCACGGCGCCGCCGGCGACGGGCCGGCGGTCAGCTGGGAGCTGCTCGACCTGGCGACCACCCGGTTCGACCTGGAACTGCTGGTGGTGCAGACCCGCACCGGCGAGCTGTGGTGCGAGTTCACCTACAACACGGCGCTGTTCGACGCGCCGACGGTGGCCCGGTTCGGCGAGCGGTTCACCCGGCTGCTGCGGAGCGTGGTCGACCGGGCGGACGCCCCGCTGCGCACCGTGGACCTGCTCACCGACGCCGAACGCGCCGAGGTGCTGGACACCTGGGGCGCCCGGGTGGCCCGGTTCCCGGTCGAGCGGACGCTGCACTCGCTGTTCGAGGAGCAGGTGGCCCGCCACCCCGACGCGGTCGCCCTCACGTTCGACGGCCAGCAGGTCAGCTACGCCGAGCTGAACCGCCGGGCGGACCGGCTGGCCGAGCGGCTGCGCCGCCACGGGGTCGGCCCGGACACCCTGGTGGCGCTGCACCTGCGACCCGGGACGGGCACCGTCACGGCGATCCTCGGCGTGCTCAAGGCCGGCGGTGCGTACGTGCCACTGAACCTGGCCTACCCGCGGGAACGGCTGGAGTTCATCCTCGCCGACACCGGCGCTCCGGTGCTGGTCACCGACGCGGCCCCCGGCGACGACCTGCCCACCCACTCCGGGCGGGTGCTGCGGCTGGACGCCCGGGACGACGACCCGCCCGCGCCCGCCGCCCCGGTGGCCGCCCGCGCCGCCGGCCCCGGCGACCTGGCCTACGTCATCTACACCTCCGGCTCCACCGGGCAGCCCAAGGGTGTGCTGGTGGAGCACCGGCAGGTGGTCCGGCTGTTCACCGCCGCCGAGGAGCACTTCGACTTCGGCCCGGACGACGTGTGGGCCCTGCTGCACTCGTACGCGTTCGACTTCTCCGTCTGGGAGATGTGGGGGGCGCTGGCCTACGGCGGCCGGCTGGTCGTGGTGCCGCCGGAGGTGATCCGGGACACCGAACGGCTGCTGGACGTGCTGGCCGAGGAGCGGGTGACCGTGCTCAACCAGACCCCGGCGGCGTTCCGCGGCCTGCGGGCCACCCTCACCGAGACCGACCGGTCCTTCGCCGACCTGTCGGTGCGCACCATCGTCTTCGGCGGCGACGCGCTCTACGTCCGGGAGCTGCGGCACTGGCTGAGCCGCTACGGCGAGCAGCGCCCCGCGCTGGTCAACATGTACGGCATCACCGAGACCACCGTGCACGTCACCGCGCAGCGGCTGCGCCGCGCCGACGTGCGCCGCCCGGTCGCCTCGCCGATCGGCCGGCCCCTGGCCGACCTGCGCGCCTACGTGCTCGACCGGCACCTCAACCCGGTGCCGGTGGGGGTGCCCGGTGAGCTGTTCGTCGCCGGTGAGGGGCTGGCCCGCGGCTACCTGAACCGGCCCGCGCTGACCGCGCAGCGGTTCCTGCCCGAGCCGTTCAGCGGCGAGCCGGGCGCCCGGATGTACCGCACCGGCGACCGGGTGCGCTGGTGCCCCGACGGCACCCTGGAATACCTGGGCCGGGTCGACCGGCAGGTGAAGGTCCGCGGCTACCGCATCGAGCTGGGCGAGATCGAGGCCACCCTGCAACGCCACCCCGACCTGCGCGGCTGCGCGGTGCTCGCGCAGCCCGACGGCACCGGCGACCGGCGGCTGGTCGCGTACGTGGTGCCGGCCGACGGCGCCCGCCGCCCGACCGCCGGGCAGCTGCGCGAGCACCTGGCCCGCAGCCTCGCCGACTACCTGGTGCCGGCGGCGTTCGTGGTGCTCGACGCGCTGCCGCTGACCCCGAACGGCAAGCTGGACCACCGCGCGCTGCCCGACCCCGACCTGGCCGGGCAGGCCGAGCAGGAGTTCGCCGCCCCGGGCACCCCGACCGAGCGGCTGATCGCCGACGTCTGGACCGACCTGCTGCCGGTGGACCGGGTCAGCATCGACGACGACTTCTTCCTCGTCGGCGGGCACTCGCTGCTGGCCGCGCAGGCGGTCACCCGGATCCGCCGCGGCCTGGAGGCCGCCGGCGCCACCGGCACCATCTCGCTGATGGACCTGTTCCGCTGCCGCACCGTGCGGGAACTGGCCCAGCTGCTCGACGAGCCGGCCACCGCGGACCGGCCGGCCCGGCTGCTGCACGAGCTGACCCGGCCGGTACCCGACGCCGCACACGTCCGGTCGCTGGTCTGCGTCCCCTACGGCGGCGGCAGCGCGGCGGTGTACCAGGCGCTGGCCGACGCGATGCCGCCCGGGCACCGGCTCTACTCGGCGGCCATCCACGGGCAGGAGGCCGGCGGCGAGCAGGACACCCTGCCCTTCGCCGAGCTGGTCGACCGGGCCGTGGCCGAGATCCTCCGCGACGTCGGCGGTCCGCTGGTGCTCTACGGCCACTGCGGCATCGGCAGCGCCCTGGTGGTCGAGGTGGCCCGCCGGCTGGAGGCCGCCGACCGGCCGGTCGAGGCGGTGTACGTGGGCGGCATCTTCCCGTTCGCCCGCCCCCGCGGGCTGCTGAGCCGGCTGTCCCGGCTGGCCGAGTTGGAACGCTTCCGCAGCAACCGCACGTTCATCAACCGCCTGGTGGGGCGCGGCGTGGACATCGAGGAGCTGGGTCTGGACGAGGCGGACCGGGTGATCCACAACATGCGGCACGACACCCGCAGCGCCGAGGACTACTACAGCGGCCTGCTGGACAGCCGGATCGACCGGATCGCCGCGCCGGTCATCTCGGTGGTCGGCGAGCAGGACCCGGCCACCGACTACTACGGCGAACGGTTTCGGGAGTGGGACTTCCTCTCCGACACCTGCGCGCTGGTCGTGCTCGACGAGGGCGGGCACTACTTCAACCGGTACCGGGCCGCCGAGCTGGCCGAGATCGTCACCCGTACCCACCTGGTGCTGGACGCCGACGACGGCGCCGAGCTGACCCGGCCGGCCCGCGGCGCGGACAGCGACTGGTGGCTGCACGGCGTGCACCGCCGCGGCGCGGGCGGACCGGGTGACGGCGGTCCGCCGGTGGACGCGGGCCCGAGCCGCCGGCCGGCCGAGCCGAGCATGGGCCGGTTCCTCGGCGTCGCGGCCGGCCAGCTGGTGTCGCTGATCGGCTCGGCGTTCACCCAGTGGGCCATCCCGATCTGGATCTACCTGACCACCGGGTCGGTGGCCCAGCTGGCGCTGTTCGTGACCCTGGCGCTGGTGCCCGGCCTGGTGGTCGCGCCGCTGGCCGGCGCGGTGGTGGACCGGTCCAGCCGCCGGGCCGTGCTGCTCGCCGGCGACGTCGCCGCCTGGGCGGTGCAGATAGCGCTCGGCGTGCTGCTGTGGACCGACGCCCTGCAGATCTGGCACATCTACACGCTGCTGGTCGGGTTGTCGGTGGCCACCGCGTTCCAACGCCTGGCGTACGTCGCGTCGGTGCCGCAACTGGTGCCGAAGCGGTACCTGCGGCACGCCATCGGCGTGGTGGAGATGGTCAACGGCGTCGGCACGCTGTTCGTGCCGCTGTTCGCCGCCGGCCTGCTGGCGACGGTCGGCCTGGACGGCATCCTGGTGATCGACATCGTCAGTTACGCGGCGGCGGTGCTGGTCGTGGCGCTGGTGCGGTGGCCGGCGCGGATGGGCTGGCACCGGCGGGAGACGCTGACCGCCGAGATCGCCAACGGCTTCCGCTACTCGTGGGGGCACCGGCACTTCCGGGCGATGCTGCTGTTCTTCCTGGTGCTCAACATCTTCCTGGCGCCGCCGCTGATCCTGGTGAGCCCGCTGGTGTTGTCGTTCGGCACGCTCGCCGACGCGGCCCAGGTGTCGTTCGTCTCCGGGCTGGGCGCCACCGTGGCCGGGCTGACCGTCGCCCTGTGGGGCGGTCCGGCCCGCCGGCCGATGCGCGGGGTGCTGCTGTCCATCCTGGCCATGGCGGTGGCCTGCGTGGTGATCGCGTTGCGGCCGGACCCGCTGCTGGTCGCGGCGGGCGCGTTCGGGCTGACCGCCGGGCTGACCCTGACCACCGGCATCTACCGGGCGATCGTGCAGGTGAAGATCCCGCAGCGTTACCACGGCCGGGCCGCCGCGCTGAACCAGATGATCTCCTGGTCCACGCTGCCGCTGGGTTTCGCGGTGGTGGCGCCCGCCGCGACCGCGCTGTTCGAGCCGATGCTGATGCCGGACGGCCGGCTGGCCGGCACCGTCGGGCGGCTGATCGGGGTGGGCGAGGGGCGCGGCATCGCTTTCGTCTTCCTGCTCTGCGGCCTGGTCATCGCCGTGCTGGTGGCCGTGGCCGCGCGGATCCGGGCGATCGCCCGGTTCGACACCGACGCCCCGGACGCGGTCGCCGACGACCTGGTCGGCGTGGAGTCGTTGCGGCACCGGCGCGAGCCGGCCGGGACGCGGCCGGTGGTGCCGTCGCGGCCGCGGGCCGGGAGCGCCGCATGAGCGAGCGCCAGCGAGCGAATCGTCAACGCAGTGCGGTGGTGCCTCATGGCGGCACGGAGCGCAGCGGAGTGCCGGCATGAGCGAGCGCCAGCGAGCGAATCGTCAACGCAGTCCGGTGGTGCCTCATGGCGGCACGGAGCGCAGCGGAGTGCCGTCATGAGCGAGCGCCAGCGAGCGAATCAGCAGTGCAGTGCGGTGGTGCCTCATGGCGGCACGGAGCGCAGCGGAGTGCCGGCATGAGTGCCCCGGTCGCGGCGGTCGACGTGGACGTGATCATCGCCGCCGGGCCGGGCCGGGTGCTGGGCCGCCGGCGCGACGGCGAGGTGGTCCTGCCCCGGCTGCGGCTGACCGCGTCGTGGCCGCCGCCGAGCAGCCAACTGCCCGGTGCTGTCGCCGCCGAGACGGGGCTGCGGGTGGCGCTGCTCGAACCGCTGGACACCACCCTGTTCGTGGCCGAGCCGGTCGACGGCGAACCGGCCGCCGGCTACGGCTGGCACGACGCGGCCGCGTTCGGTGCGGCGTCGGTGCGGCGCTGGCGGGAACGGTCCGCGCCGGGCGGCCGCCCGGCCTGGTACCGGCCCGGCTGGTTCGCCGCCGCCACCGGCTGGCTGGACGCGGTGCTGGCCGGGCGGGGGGCCCGCCGCACCGGCCCGGTCAGCCAGATCCGGCACTGGACGACCTCGACGGTGCTGCGGGCACCCACCACCGAGGGGGCGGTGTTCCTCAAGGCGGCGCTGCCGCACCTGGTCGCCGAACCCCGGGTGATCGCCGAACTGGCCCGGACGTGGCCGCGGGCGGTGCCGGAGGTGCTGGCCCACTCGGCCGAGCACGGCTGGTGGCTCAGCGCCGACTTCGGCGTCCAGCCGCCGGCCCGCGACGGCGCGGCCGCGCTGCGCCTGCTGGCCCGCGTCCAGGCCGCCACGGCGGGCCGGACCGGCCCGCTGGAGGCGGCCGGCTGTCCGGTGCTGACGCTGGACGACCTGGCCGACCGGGTGCCGGCGCTGACCCGCCGGGCCGAGGTGTGGGATCGGGCCGGCACCGGTCCGGGTGGGCTGACCGGGGTGGCGATGTGGTTGCAGGACCGCTGCGCCGAACTCGCCGACCTCGACCTGCCGGCGGCCCTGACCCACGGCGACCTGCACCCGGACAACGCGGCGGACCGCCCGGACGGGCCGCTGCTGTTCGACTGGAGCTTCGCCCGGGTCTCGCATCCGCTGTTCGACCTGGCCGGCTGGTTGCACCAGGTGCCCGAGCCGGAGGCGCGCCGGCAGGTCGGCGCCTATCTGGACGGTTGGCGCGAGCTGGCCTCCCCGAGTGAGCTGCGGGAGGCGTGGCGGGTCGCCAAGCCGGTCGCCGCGCTGGTGGAGCTGGCCAAGTTCGTCGACCTGATGGACCGCACCGGGCCCGGCTACGAGTTCGACTACCTGCCGATGGCGGCGGTGTGGGCGCGCCGGGTCCTGGACGGCGTGGCCGGCCGGGACGCCCACCTGACCGGCTGGTGCGATCCCCGCCCGGCCCGGCTGGGCTGACCGGCCGGGCCGGCGCGGCGGGCCGGGACCACGGCCAGGGTGTGGGACGGCGCCGGGCGGGGCACCGCATCCGGTGCCGCCGGGGAGAGGATGCCGGGGTGGGAAAGACGTACGAGCGCATCGACGGCCGCCTGCGGACCTTCATCGAGGAGCAGCCGCTCTTCTTCACCGCGACCGCACCGCTGGCCGGTGACGGCACCATCAACCTGTCGCCGAAGGGACTGCGCGGCTCCTGGGCGGTCCTCGACCCGCACACCGTGGCCTACCTGGACTTCGCCGGTTCCAACGCGGAGACCATCGCGCACCTGCGGGAGAACGGCCGGATCACGCTGATGTGGTGCGCCTTCCAGGGGCCGCCGAACATCGTGCGGGTGCACGGGCGCGGGGAGCCGGTGTTCCGCGACGACCCGCGCTGGACGGAGCTGGCCGGGTACTTCCCGGACATCGACACCAGCGTGCACGGGCTGCGCGCGATCATCGTGGTGCGCGCCGAGCTGATCCGGGACACCTGCGGCTACGCGGTGCCGTTCATGTCCTACGACGCCGACCGGGACCTGCACGCCCGTCGCTTCGCCCGCGAGGACGACGCCTCGCTGAGCGACTACTTCACCAGGAAGGAGCACGTCGCGCGCAGCATCGACGGGCTGCCCGGGCTGCCGCTGCCCCTGCCGCCGACGCCCGGACCCCGCCCGGCCACGCCCTGACCGCACCCGCCGCTCCGGCGGCCGCGTCGCCGGCGCCCCGGTCAGGCCGAACGGCTTCCGTTGTCCGTCTCGGCCCCCGGCAGGTGCCCGTCGGTCTCCTCGATCAACGCCTGACGCAGGTGGCGTCGCGTCGGGCGGCTGACGAAGAACTCGGTCACCGCGGTGACCAGGCAGATCGCGGCGAGCAGCGCCAGCGACTGCGCGGCGGCGATCCGGGCGGTGAGCGGCAGGAGGGCGAGCAGCAGCACCGCCGCGGCGATCCGTGGCCAGACGACCATCCCGGCCGCCCTGCTCACCCGCCGCTGGAACGCCGCGTGTGCCAGCAGGAACAGCGCGACCCCGCCGTACATGGCGAAGCGGCCGAGGTCGTCGAGCGGGTCGCCGCGGCCCTGACCGCGCACGTCCCCCATCAGCGCGGGGGTGTGCTTGAGCCCGACGGCCAGCAGGATGATGCCGGCGATCATCGGCAGGTGCAGGTAGGTGTAGCCGTCCCGGGCGAGCACCACCCGGCGTTTCTGGTCGGCCTGGCGCAGCGCGTGCTCCCCGGCCAGCGTCGACAGGTCGAAGTAGATCCACTCCAGTGCCCCGGCGACGACGACGGTGAGCGCCGAGGCGATCAGCAGGCCCGGTGAGTTGGGGATGTCGCTGCCGGCGAGGCCGACCGACACCAGCACCTCGCCGAGCGCCACGATGATGATCAGGTTGTGTCGTTCGGCCCAGTGCCGGGCGGAGAAGATGGTCCGCTCCGGGACGGGCATCGCCATCCCGCAGCCGTAGTCGACGGCGACCGCCAGCGCCCAGAGCACCACCTCGCCGAGGCGTACCCGCTCGGGTGGGAGGAAGGTTTCGGGCAGCAGCGCCGCGGCCAGCAGCAGGCCGGTGGCGACGGTCACCGGCACGGTGAGCGCGGCGATCTCCCGGCCGGTCAGGCCCGGCGTGGCGTACAGCCGCAGGCCGAGGTAGAGGATGCGCACGACGGCGAAGCACCCGACGAACCACAGCGCCGTGTTGACCCCGCCCGGGGCGTCGTCGAACGCCTCGCGGATGTTGACGGCCAGCACGAACAGCACCGGTGTCACGGCCAGGACCACCAGCCGGGACAGTCCGTAGTTCGCCCGGACCCGGTTGCCGAGCCACGCGAACAGCGACCAGGACCACCACAGCAGGGTCAGCACCAGCAGTCCGTGGATCACGCCGAGCGCGTCGTCCTCCGCCGTCATCAGCGTGGTGACCTGGATGAAGGCGAACACGAACACCACGTCGAAGAAGAGTTCCGCGGTGGTGACGGGGGTCCGCTCGGACAGCGGTCGCAGTCCCGGGCGCACCTTTGCGGTCATGGATCAGTGGATGCCGGCCATCAGGGCGCGGATCTGCCGGGCGAACATCACCGCGCCCAGCCCGAGCGCCACCGACGCCAGCCCGAAGGTCAGGAAGTACACCGGCTCGGACCAGGTGTCGGCGAGGCGGGCCACCTGCCCGCCGATCGCGTCGCCGACGGCGGTGGCCAGGAACCACAGCCCCATCATCTGGCTGGCGTACTTCACCGGCGCCAGCTTGGTGGTGGCGGACAGCCCGACCGGGCTCAGCGACAGCTCGCCGGCGACCTGGATGGCGTACACCGCCACCAGCCACCACGGGGAGACCAGGTCGCCGCCGACGGCGGCCTGCGCGGCGGCGGCCATCAGCACGAACGACAGGCCGTTGAGCACCAGGCCGACGGCGAACTTCGTCGGGGTGGAGACCCGGTGCCCCAGCCGCAGCCAGAGCAGCGCGAACAGCGGCGCCCCGATGATGATCAGGATCGGGTTGACCGACTGCAACCAGGACGCGGGGAAGGTGAACCCGGCGACGTCCCGGTCGGTGCGCTCGGCGGCGAAGAGGTTCAGCACCGACCCGGCCTGGTCGTAGATCAGCCAGAACGCGGCGGCGAAGACGAACAGCCACACGTACGCCTTCATCCGGCTGCGTTCGGTGGCGCTGAGTTCCCGGTCCACCATGATCCGGGCGAAGTAGCCGATGGTGACCACCACGGTGACCGCGGCGAGCAGGTTGACCACGGTGTCGACGGTGAACAGCCCGGCCACGGCCAGCACGACCACCGCCACCAGGATCGCGGCGGTGGCGAGCCCGACCCGGGTCAGCGCGCGGCGGCGGTCCGCGCCGAGCAGCGGGTCGGCGGGCCGGGCGCCGGCCTCGCCGAGGTTGCGCCCGCCCAGCACGTACTGCACCACGCCGAAGGTCATGCCGACCGCCGCCGCGCCGAAACCCAGATGCCAGTTGATCTTCTCGCCGAGGAAACCGGTGATCAGCGGCGCGATGAACGCGCCGAGGTTGATGCCCATGTAGAAGATCGAGAAGCCGGCGTCGCGGCGCGGGGAGTCCCGGTCGTACAGGTCGCCGACCATGGTGGAGATGTTGGGTTTGAGCAGCCCGGTGCCGAGCACGATCAGCGTCATCCCGGCGAACACGCTCCACCGCGCCGGCACCGCCATCACGTAGTGGCCGGCCGCGATGACCACACCGCCCCAGAGCACGCTGCGGCGGGCGCCGATCAGCCGGTCGGCGACCCAGCCGCCGGGCAGCGCCATCAGGTAGACCATCGCGTTGTACGAGCCGTACACCGCGTTCGCGGTGGACTCGGCCAGGCCCAGCCCGTCGTCGGCGAGTTCCGCGGTGAGGTAGAGCACCAGGATCGCCCGCATGCCGTAGAAGCTGAACCGCTCCCACATCTCGGTGAGGAATAGGGTGGCCAGGGCCCGCGGATGGCCGAAGAAGGTCCGCCCGGCGGGCGGTCGGTTCGCCACCGGCGCGTCACCAGCCATCGCAGCCTCCGCTCTGCTCGGGCGGCTAACATCCCCGTTGGCAGCGAAAACACTCCACCGATTCCGCCCGGCCGGGACGACCCCGCCGGGCGACTGGCATGGCCGGCTACCCTTGGTCAGGCTCGACCCGTGCGGCGGCAGCGCCCGGGGCGGGAATGGCCCGGCGGAGACGGACCGTTACACCTGAAGACCAGCACCACGAACGAGGGGAAGTCGATCATGGGCGAGCGTATGCTGCGCGGTAGCCGGCTGGGCGCGGTCAGCTACGAGTCCGACCGCAACACGGAGCTCGCGCCGCGGCAGACCCGCGAGTACCTCTGCGCCAAGGGTCACCAGTTCGAGGTGCCGTTCGCCGTCGACGCCGAGGTCCCCACGACCTGGGAGTGCAAGTTCGACGGCAGCGTCGCCCGGCTGGTCGACGGCAGCGAGCCGGAGCAGAAGAAGGCCAAGCCGCCGCGTACCCACTGGGACATGCTGCTGGAGCGGCGGTCCATCGCCGAGCTGGAGGACATCCTCGCCGAGCGGCTGCAGGAGGTCCGCACCCGCCGCGGTCGCGCCTGACCGCACCGACACCACGGCGCCCCGGGAGGAAACCCTCCCGGGGCGCCGTCGTCCGTTCCGGGCCGTCTCAGCGGCCCGGCTCGACGATCTCCCCTTCTATGGCGCGGCCACCGTCGACCACCGTCGGCTGCTCGGCCGGACGCGGGGCCGGCTGCGGCGCGCCCCGGCGCACCCGCACCCGGCGGGGCCCGAACAGGTCACCGGCGACCATCGACGACACCCGGCGCTCGGCGGCACGTTGCACCCCGGAACGGGCCAGCCGCCGCACCGGCGGCACCAGCAGCAGCAGCCCGACCGCCCCGCTGACCAGGCCGGGGGTGGCCAGCAGCAGGGCGCCGGCGAGCCCGACCAGGCCGTCGGTCACCTGCCGCCCCGGCGGCTGCCCGGCCTGCGCGGAGGCCCGGAAGCCCCGCCACGCCCGCATCCCCTCCCGGCGCAGCAACACCAGCCCCAGCAGCGACACCGCGAACACCACCAGCACCGCGGTCCCGAACCCGACGGCCCGCCCGAGCAGCACGAAAACCGCCAGCTCCAGCGCCACTGCCAGCAGCAGGGCCAACGGTACGAACCTCAGTCCCCGGCGCATGTCACCCCATCCCGTCCGCACGTCCCGCCCGTCCAGCATGACACGCCCCCGCTCAGGGCCACCGCACCTGACCGGTGGGGGTGCCGTGCAGGCCGCGCCGCACCGCCAGCCGGCGGTCCTGCACCGCCCAGCCGGTGATCCGCCACAGCGCCTCGGCCACGATCAGCGGGCTCATCTTGCTGCTGCCGCGTTCCCGCTCGGCGAAGGTGATCGGTACCTCGACGATCCGCACGCCGGCCCGGTGCGCCAGCCGGGACAGCTCCACCTGGAACGAGTACCCCTGGGAGCAGATCGACGCCAGGTCCAGCCGGCGCAGCGCGTCGAGCCGGTACACCCGGTAGCCGCCGGTGGCGTCGGAGACCGGCATGCCCAGCGCCAGCCGCGCGTACAGGTTGCCGCAGCGCGACAGCAGCAGCCGCCGCAGCGGCCAGTTCACCACCCGCGCCCCACGGGTCCACCGCGACCCGATCACCACGTCCGCGTCCCGGGCCGCCGCCAGCAACGCGGGCAGGTCCTCCGGGGCGTGCGACCCGTCGGCGTCCATCTCCACCACCGCGTCGTAGCCGCGCTGGCGGGCCCATTCGAAACCGGCCAGGTAGGCCGCGCCGAGGCCCTGCTTGCCCTCCCGGTGCAGCACGTGCACCCGCGGGTCGGCGCCGGCGAGGGCGTCGGCGATGGCCCCGGTGCCGTCGGGGCTGTTGTCGTCGGCGACGAGGATCTCCACCTCGGGCGCGGCCCGGCGCACCCGCGCCACGATCCGGGTGACGTTGTCGGCCTCGTTGAAGGTCGGGATCACCACCAGCACCCGACCGGGGCCGGGCCGGTCCGGGCCCGGCCGCCGGACGTCGGTCGCCTCGCCCACCACGTCGATTACCCCCTCCGCCGCCCGGGGTCGGCTGTCGCTACCCGGCGCGCTGCCGGCGGCGCAGCACCCCCGCGGCGGCCAGGGCCGCCACCGCGAGGGCGGTCAGCGCCACCTCCGGCCACAGCCCGACCCGGGTGGCCAGGGTTCGCCCGTCGGAGAGCGCCACCTGCCGGACCACGACCGCACGGGTGTTGAACCCGGTGGCGTCGCTTACCCGCCCGTGCGGGGAGACGAACCCGGACACTCCGACCGTGGAGGCCATCAACGCCGGCCGGCCGTGCTCCACGGCGCGCAGCCGCACCATGGCCAGCTGCTGGCGGGCCTCGGCGACGTCGAAGGTGGCGTTGTTGGTCTGCACCACCAGCAGCTGCGCCCCGCCGGTGACGGTGTCGCGGACCACCTCGTCGTAGGCGACCTCGAAGCAGATCACGTCGCCGAGCACCGTCTGTCCGGCGCGCAGCACGCCCGGTTCGCTGCCCGGCACGAAGTCGTTGCGGACCCGGTCGACCTGCTTGCTGACCATCCGGGCCAGGTCGCGCAGCGGCACGTACTCGGCGAACGGCACCGGGTGCCGCTTGGTGTACAGCTGCTCCAGGTCGGGGCCGGCGCCGGGACGCCACAGGATGCCGGCGTTGCGGACCTGGCCGGGCTGCGGGCCGAGCAGCACCGCGCCGACCAGGATCGGCGCCCGGATCGCGTCGGCGGCCGCGGAGATACGCGCTCCGGCGGCAGAATTGCGCAGCGGGTCGATGTCGCTGGAGTTCTCCGGCCACACCACCAGGTCCGGCTGCGGCCGCTGCCCGTCGGCCACCCGGGCGGCCAGCTCGATGGTGGCGTCGACGTGGTTGTTCAGCACCGCCTGCCGCTGGGCGTTGAAGTCCAGCCCGAGCCGGGGCACGTTGCCCTGCACGATCGCCACGGTGACGGTGGGTCCGCCGCCGGCCGCGCCGACGGGCACCGCCAGGCCGGCGGCGACCACGGCGAGGGCGCCGGCGGTCAGCGCGGCGGCCGGCGCCCACCACCGGCGCACGTCGTAGCGCCGCCACGCGGCGGTCACCAGCAGCCCGCCGGCCACCGCCACCGCGAAGGTCACCAGCGGCGCCCCGCCCAGCGCGGCCAGCCGCAGCAGCGGCGAGGTGTCCTGGCTGAAGGCCAGCCGCCCCCACGGGAACCCGCCGAACGGGGTGCGGTCGCGCAGCGCCTCCTGCCCCACCCAGAGCAGACCGGTCAGCGCGGGCCACGTCCAGCGCCACCGGTCGGCCAGCGGGGACACCCACGCGGTGGCGGCGCCGAGCAGCGCCAGGTAGCCGGCCTGCAGCAGGGACAGCAGCACCCACGGCAGGTAGCCGGTGTGCAGGTTCGTCCAGGACAGCAGCGGCGCGAACAGCGCCACCCCGGTGAGGAAGCCCAGGCCGGCGCCGGCGCGCAGCCGCCGCCGGTGCGCGGCGGCGGCCAGCAGCGCCACCCCGGCCGGCGCCAGCGGCCACACCCCGTACGGGGGGAACGCCAGCAGCAGCGCCACGCCGGCGGCGATCGCCAGCGGCGCGGCCACCCGCAGCGGCAGCGGGCGCGCCGCGTCCGCCGGCCGGGCGGCCGGCTCGGCGTGCGTGGGGTCCAGGGTCGTCACCGGCGCCTCATCTCGATCACGGTGCTGAAGGCTACCCGCCCGGCGCCGCGTCGCCGCGCTCGGCGAGGCGCCGGGTGCGGCAGGACCACGGGCGCGGGCCACGCCGGGGCCGCCGGTCACCCCGGTGTCGCCGGTCACCCCGGGGCGGGCTGGTCGGCGGTCGGGTCCGCCGCGCGCGGGCGGCGGACCCGACCGTGACCCGTCAGCGGCGGCGGGCGACCAGGACGGCGTCGTGGATGGTGATCTCCCGCCCCTCCGGGTTCACCATCGCCCGGGGGCGTGTCTCGGCGGCCAGCACCTGCCAGCGGCCCGGGTCCAGTCCCGCCGCCACCTCCTCGGCGGTGAACATCATCTCCGGGAAGTGCAGGCGGTGGGCGCTGGTCCGCAGGTCCGACGGGTGGTGCCCGACGATGAGCAGGGTGCCGCCGGGGGCCACCGCGGCGGCCAGCCGGGCGAACATCTCCTGCCGCTGCTCCGGCGGCAGCTGCATGAACTGCGCCGACACCAGGTCGTAGGAGTCCGCGGCGGGCGGCTTGGCCAGCAGGTCGGCGTGCACCCACTCGATCCGCCCGGCGACGGCCGCCCCGGCGGTGTCGGCGTGCGCGGCGGCCCGTCCCAGCGCGGTGGTGGAGATGTCCACCGCGGTCACCTGCCACCCCCGCCCGGCCAGCCACACCGCGTCGGCGCCCTCGCCGGCGCCGACGTCCAGCGCCCGCCCCGGCGGCAGCTGCGCGGCCTCGGCGACCAGCTGCGGGTTGGGTCGCCCGCTCCACACCGCCGGCCGGGACCGGTAGCGCTCCTCCCAGGCGGCCTCGGTGAACATGGTCTCCCGGCGGTCCCGGTAGCCGGCCACCGCAGCGCGGGTGTCCTCGGCGACCAGGTCGGCGTTGATCGCCGCGCCGGCGGTCAACCCGGCCCCCGCGGAGGTGATCACCTGGGCGCGTACGTCGGCCACGTTGCCGGCCACCCACACCCCCGGCACCGCGGTGGCGCCGTTGGCGTCGGCGGGGACCTGGCTGCCGAACACGTGCCCGCCCATCTCCACCTCGACCGGCGCCAGGCCCAGCGACGCCAGCAGCCCGGCGCGGGCGGTGAACCGCGGCGCGACCACCAGCGCGTCCAGCTCGACCACCTCGCCGGAGGCCAGCCGCACCCCGGTCAGCGCGTCCCCGGTCACCTCCAGCCCGGCGACCGGCCCCTCCACCACCGGGATGGCCCGCGCGGCGAGCTGCTCGGTCTCCTCGGCCCCCGGCGCCGCCGCGCCGTGCAGCACGAGCAGCACGTGCTCGCTCCACTGCCGCCACAGCTGCGCCTGGTGCACCCCGAACGGGCCGGTGGCCAGCACCCCGATCCGCCGGTCGCGCACCTCCCAGCCGTGGCAGTACGGGCAGTGCAGCACGTCCCGGCCCCACCGCTGCGCCAGCCCCGGCACCTCGGGCAGCTCGTCGACCAGCCCGGTGGCGACCAGCAGCCGGCGCGCCCGCACCGTCCGCCCGTCGTCGAGGGTGACGGTGAACTCCGCCCCGTCGCGGGCGGCGGAGACCACCTGGCCGGCCACGATCCGCCCGCCGTACCCGGTGACCTCGGCCCGGCCGGCGGCCAGCAGCTCACCCGGGGCGGTGCCGTCGCGGCCCAGGTAGTTGTGCATGTGCGCGGCGGGCGCGTTGCGCGGCTCGCCGCCGTCGACCACCAGCACCGAGCGGCGGGCCCGGCCCAGCGCCAGCGCCCCGGCCAGCCCGGCGGCGCCGCCGCCGACCACCACCACGTCGTACCTGTCGTCCATCTGCTCCCCCTCGTCGCCTCGTGCGGGTTCCCACGCTCCACCGGCGTCGCGAATTCGACAAGTAATGTTGCTGTTATGGCAAACGACGAGGCGGCGGTGCTGGCGGCGGTGGGGCCACGGCTGCGGGCCCTGCGCAAGCAGCGTGGCACGACCCTGACCGACCTGGCCGCCACCACCGGCATCTCGGTGAGCACGCTGTCGCGGCTGGAGTCGGGGCAGCGCCGGCCCACCCTGGAACTGCTGCTGCCGCTGGCCCGCGCCCACCAGGTGCCACTGGACGAACTGGTCGGCGCGCCGGAGGTCGGCGACCCGCGGGTGCACGCCCGCCCCATCGTCCGCCACGGTGTGACGTTCCTGCCGCTGACCCGCCGCCCGGGCGGTCTGCAGGCGTTCAAGCAGATCCTGCCCCCGCACACCCCCGCCGAGCCGGAACAGCAGACCCACGAGGGCTACGAGTGGCTGTACGTGCTCTCCGGCCGGGTGCGGCTGCTGCTCGGCGAGCACGACCTGATCCTGGAGCCGGGCGAGGTGGCCGAGTTCGACACCCGGGTGCCGCACTGCGTGCTCAACCCCGGCCCGGAGCCCACCGAGATCCTCACCCTGTTCGGGCCGCAGGGCGAACGGCTGCACGTGCGCGCCCGCCCCGCGAAGCGCTGACCGGAAAACGAAATCGGGGCGCGGCTCGCGCCGCGCCCCGATGCTCCCAGGCCCTTCCCGGCCGGTGGGGCGAGGATGCGGCACGCCGACCTTCGGACCGACCGGACGCGGACTGGCTGCCCCCGCCGGGCCGTTGTCTACTGGCCGTGCACCCCACCCTGCCCGTACACCGGTAACCGCGGCCGGTTCGCGCCGCCCCGCCGACCCCCGCCCGCTGGACCTGGCCGCCGCGACCCAAGCGGGTCGCTCGGCCAGCGGACGAAGGGACGAAGCGAACAGCAGCCGCTTCCCGTGGTAGGACTCAAAGACGGTACGTGCTGCCCCCCGGGCCCTGTCAACCCACCCCCGGCCTGTCGTGTGTCGCGCTTCGGCGTGTCGCGCCCGGCGTCCTCAGTCGACGGCCAGGTGCCGGCGCAGCAACCGCCCCGCCACCTGCGGATGGTCGCCGGCCAGCAACCCTCCGGCGGCCAACACGTAATCCACGTCCACCACCGGCCGCGCCGCCCGCGGCAGCGGCCACCCGCCGGCGTGGTCGCCCAACGCCGCCTCCAGCACCCCCGCCGCGTCACCGGCCGGGGCGTGCCGCAGCACCCCACCGGAACCCACCACCAGCCGCACGTCCCGCAGATCCCGCCCGCCGCGCTCCCCGGTGGCGCCACCGCGGGCGTGCCGCCGCAACGCCACCGTCGCCGCCAGCGCCGCGATCCGCCGGTCCGCGGCCCGCTCCGCGTCCGTCGCGGCCAGCAGGCCCGGCTCGGCGGCCCGCGCCGCCGCGGCCGCCGCCAACGTCTCCTGCTCACCCGGGGCCAGCAGCCGCTCCTCCGCGGCCGCCCGCACCACCCCCGGCGCGGACCACCGCATACCGAGGTCCCCCTCGACGGTGCGGGCCCGCCACAGCGTGCCGGCGACCTCCCGGCCCGGCCCGCTGTCCCGCTCGTCCGGGGTCAGCACCGAATACACGTCGGTGGTCGCCCCACCAACGTCCACCACCGCCAGGTCCCCACCGATCGCGTCGGCGAGGACCTCCACCCCGGTCAGCACCGCGTCCGGGGTGGCCGCGCGCACCAGCCGCGCGAACCGCGACCCCCGCGACAACCGCTTACCGCCGATCACGTGGCGCAGGAACACCTCCCGGATCGCCGCCCGCGCGCCCGCCGGCGCCAGCACCCCGATGCGCGGCAGCACGTTCTCCGCCACCGTCACCGGCACCCCCGCCCCGGCCAGCAGGGCGTGCAGGTCGTCGCGGACGTCGGCGTTGCCGGCCAGCACCACCGGCCGCCGCCACCGGGCCCGGGCCAGCCGGGTCGCGTTGTGGGTCAGCGTCTCGGCGTCCCCGCCGTCGGTGCCGCCGACCAGCAGCACCACGTCCGGGCGGGCCGCCCGCAACCCGGTCAGCTCCGCCACACCCAACCGCCCGGCCGCCACGTGCACCACGTTCGCGCCCGCCGACAGCCCCACCCGCCGGCCGGCCTGCGCCGTCACCAACTGCTCGTAGCCGACCACCGCCAGCCGCAGCCCGCCGCCGGCCGACGAGCACACGTACCACGGCGCGCCGCGCGCCCCGAGCCCGGCGGTGGCCGCGGCCACCGCCGCGTCCAGGCCGTGCAGCACGTCAGTGCCCACCGTGGTCGGCGCCGACGCCGCCGCGACCAGCACCGCCGCGTCCAGGTCCACCACCGCCACCTTCGTGTACGTGGACCCGACGTCGGCGCAGACGGCGAGGCTCACGCCGGCGGCGGGACGACCACGGTGCCGGTCGCGGTGACCGCCACGATCGGCTCGGCGAGCACCTCCGCGGCCGACTCGCCCTTGTCCGGCCGGCCCCGGCACACCACCCGGGCGACGAAGTCCACCGTGCGGCTGCGGGTACCCACCCGGGTCACCGTCGCGGTCACCTCCAGCACGTCCCCGGCCTTCATCGGCGCCCTGAACTGCACGTCCGAATAGGACGCGAACAGCCCCTCGTCGCCGTCGGTGCGGATGCACACCTCCGTGGCCACGTCCCCGAACAACCCCAGCGCGTACGCCCCGTCGACCAGGTTCCCCGCGTAGTGGGCGTGCGAGTACGGCACGTACCGCCGGTGCGTCACGGTCAACCCGACCCGGGAATCAGTCATGCCCTCGCCGCCTTCCGGTTGGTGATCAACGCGTGCACCAGGTAGCTGGCCACCTCACCCGGGGTGGTGCCCCGGCCGAAGATCCGGTCCACCCCCAGCTCCTCGGTCATCGTCTCGTCGAACCGCGGCCCACCCACGATCAGCAGCGGCCGCTTCCCCGCCGGCATCGCCTCCCGGAACGCCGCGGACATCTCCCGGGTGTTGTGCAGGTGCGCGTCGCGCTGGGTGACCACCTGCGACACCAGCACCGCGTCGGCCTTCGCCGCCCGCGCCGCCTCCACCAGCTCCGGCACGCTGACCTGCGCGCCCAGGTTGGTGACCGTCAACTCCCGGTAGTACTCCAGGCCCTTCTCCCCGGCGATGCCCTTGACGTTGAGGATCGCGTCGATGCCGACGGTGTGCGCGTCGGTGCCGATGCAGGCGCCCACCACCGACAACTTGCGCCGCAACCGCTGCTTCACCACCGCGTTGACCTCCTTGGCGCTCAGCAGCGGGAAGTCCCGCTCCACCACCTGCACCGCGGCCAGGTCCACCAGGTGGTTCACCCGCCCGTACACCACGAAGAAGGTGAACCCGTCGCCCATCTGCTTGGCGTGCACCAGCATCGCCGGGTCGATGCCCATCTTGTTCGCCAGCTGCACCGCCGCGCCCTCGGCCCGCTTGTCGTGCGGCACCGGCAGCGTGAACGACACCTGCACCATGCCGTCACCGGTGGTGTCCCCGTACGGCCGGACGATCCGCTTCTCGGCGGCCCCGCCACCCGGCGCCGCCGCGCCGACCTCGACGCCGCTCACGCCGCGTCCCCTTCCAGGATCTCGGTGGCCGGGTTGTAGTAGTCCGCCTCGTGCCGGGCCACCCCGTCCAGACCCTTGCCCCGGTCCGCCGGCCGCTTCATGATCCCGAACGTGCCCTCGGCGATCGCCGACAGCAGCGACTGCTCACCGATGCGCTCCAGCAACTCCACCGCCTCGCCCAGCACCCGGTTCGCCCGCTGCTGGATGAACCCGCCCGGCGCCGGCACGAAGTCCTCGTGCAACCCGCCGGCCGCGCCCAGCACGTAACGCACGTTCTGCAGGGCGATGTCCCGGTCCGACAACCACGGCGTCACCACCGCCTCGGTCATCATCCCCACCAGCAGGATGCCCTGCCCCGTCATCGTGCCCACCAGGTTGAAGAACCCGTCCAGCAGGTTGCCGCGGAACACGTCACCGGTCATGTGCTTCGTCGGCGGCATCCACTTCAACGGCGCGTCCGGGAACAACTCCCGCGCCAGCAGCGCGTGCGCCAACTCCAACCGGAACGACTCCGGCAGATCCGGGTTGATCTCGAATGCGTGCCCCAGCCCCAACTGCCAGTCCGCCAACCCCGCCTCGTGCGCGAAGTACTCGTTGAGCAGCTGCGACACCGTCACCGTGTGCGCCTCCTCCACCGCGTCGGCGGTGGTGAGGTAGTTGTCCTCCCCGGTGTTGATGATGATGCCCGCCCGCGCGTGCACCTGCCGGGAGAACCGCTGGTCCACGAACGTGCGGATCGGGTTGATGTCGCGGAACAGGATCCCGTACATCGAGTCGTTGAGCATCATGTCCAGCCGCTCCAGGCCGGCCAGGGTCGCCATCTCCGGCATGCACAGCCCCGACGCGTAGTTCGTCAACCGCACGTACCGGCCCAGCTCCTTCGACGAGACGTCCAGCGCCGCCCGCATCAGCCGGAAGTTCTCCTGCGTGGCGTACGTGCCGGCGAACCCCTCCCGGGTAGCCCCCTCCGGCACGTAGTCCAACAGCGACTGGCCCGTCGACCGGATCACCGCGATCACGTCCGCGCCCGCCCGGGCCGCCGCCTGCGCCTGCGGGATGTCCTCGTAGATATCCCCGGTCGCCACGATCAGGTAGATCCACGGCCGCCGCCGCGGATCCCCGTACCGCTTCACCAGCCGCTCCCGCTCGGCCCGCCGCCGGTCGATCCGCCGGATCCCCGCGGCGACCGCCTTCCGCGCCGCCCGCCGCGCCGCCGTCGCCGCCCTCCCGGTCGGCTGCCCGAACCGCACCGACCCGGCCGCGGCCTTCTGCGCCAGCAACGTCACGTCGCTGATCTGCTCCCGGTTGAGGGCGTCGAACACCGGCGCCGCCACCCCGTGCCCCAGCCCGACGTCGGCGACCACCGCGTCGACGAGCCGGTTCACCCACGGAATGCCGTCCGGATCCGCGCCGGTCACCCCGGCCAGCCGCAGCACCGCCCGCTCCACCGACACCGTGGTGTGGCTGCGCGCCAGATCCACCACCGGCTGCCCGGCCCGGCGCGCCAACTCCCGCGCCCGCGCCACCAGCGCCGGATCCAGGTCAAGCTTGCCCGTCACGCCGTCACCCCGCCCCGCCCGGCGCCGGCGCGACCCGCGCCGCACCGATGGTTCGCTCGCTCACGCAGACCCTTCCTCATAGATCACCTCACCGCGCAGCACCGTGCGCCGGCACACCGGCAACGGCGTCGGATCCTGCGGACCCCGCGCCTCCGGGTCGCCGGCCTGCAACACCGGCAACCCCCGCTCCACCCCCGCCGGCGTCGACCACACCGCGAACGTCGCCGGCGCGCCCAGCGCCAGCACCCCCTCGTTGTCCAGGTGCACCGCCCGCCAGCCACCCCGGGTGTGCGCCGCGAACGCCGCCCGCTCACTCATCCGCTGCGCCGGGTTGTGGTGCGCCGCCGCCGCCCGCACCGAACCCCACGGGTCCAGCGGCGTCACCGGCGAATCCGAACCGAACGCCAACGCCACCCCGACCGCGTGCATCGACCCCATCGGGTTCGACTCCAACGACCGGTCCAGGCCCAACCGCGCCTCGTACATCCGACCCGCGCCACCCCACAACCGGTCGAACGCCGGCTGCATGCTCGCCACGATCCCGAACTCCACGAACCCGGCGATCAGCCGCTTGTTCATGATCTCCGCGTGCTCCACCCGGTGCCGGGCCGCCCGCAACCGGTCCGTGCCCACCCGCTCCGCCGCCGCCGCGAACCCCGCCAGCACCGTGCCGATCGCCGCGTCACCGATCGCGTGGAACCCGCCCTGCAACCCGTGCGCCGCGCAGTCCACCAGATGGTCGCGCACCTGCTCCGCGCTCAGATAGCCGTGCCCGCAGCCACCGTCGCCGTCCAGGTAGTCCCGCGACACGTGCGCCGTCCGCGACCCCAACGCCCCGTCGGCGAACAGGTCACCACCGGCGCCCACCGCGCCCAGCTCCCGCGCCCGCGCCGCGCCGCCCAGCTCACCCCAGTAGCCGTACACCTCCGGCAGCCCCGCACCGGAGATCCCCAGCAACCCGGTGAAGTCCTCCTCGTCGGAGATCTCCGGCCCACCGCACTCGTGCACCGCCGCGATCCCCAACGACGCCGCGTGCTCCAGCGCCCGCCGCTGCGCGGCCACCCGCTGCGCCCGGGTCACCGAGGCGAACGCCGCCGCCCGCACCACGTGGTGCGCGTCGCGGCGCAGCCACCCCGACGCGTCGTACCCGGCCGAGCCCGCCGCCTCCGGACACGCCGCCAACAGCGCCGCCGACACCAACGCCGAATGGATCGACGCCTGCGACAGGTACACCCGCCGGCCACCGGCCGCCCGGTCCAACTCCCCCGCGTCCGGCAACCGCGGCACCGGCCAGGACGACTCGTCCCAGCCGTGCCCCAGCACCACCGCGTCCGCCGGCAGGTCCGCCGCGAACCCGGCCACCGCGTCCAGCAACTCCCCCGCCGACCGCACCCCGGACAGGTCCAGGCCCGACAGCGCCAGACCGGTGTCCGTGGCGTGCACGTGCGCGTCCACGAACGCCGGGGTCACCAGCGCCCCGTCCAGATCCACCACCCGGTCCGCGGCGGGCGCGTCCGCGTCCGTCCCCAGCCAGGTGATCGTGCCGTCCGCGACCAGCAGGGCCGTCGCGGTCGGGTCGGCCGGGCAGTGCAGCAGCCCGCCGCGGTACAGGGTCGAGGGGTTCGTCATGGCACTCAGTCTGCCGCCAGCCGCGACTCGAACAGCCTCCGGACCCCCGGCTCGGCCCGCAGCAGACCCAACGCCAACTCCGCGTGCCCCGGCACGTAGCCGTTGCCCACCAGCATCGTCACGTCCGCCGCCAAGCCCTCCGCGCCCAGCGCCGCCGCCGAGAAGCTCGTCGCCATCGAGAAGAAGATCACCGTGCCGCCGTCCGCGGTCGCCAGCACCGCCCCGTGCTCACAGCCCGGCACGTCCACGCAGACCACCGTCACGTCCGCCGGCACCCCCAGCGCCGACGTGACCGCCTGCGACAGGGCCACCGGATCCCGGGCGTCGGCCAGCGCCACCGCGTCGGCCAGCCCGGCCGCCGCCAGCGCGTCCCGCTCCGCCGCCACCGGCACCACCCCGACCGTACGGGCGGCGCCCGCCCGCCGCGCCGCCGCCAACGACAGCGACCCGCTCTTGCCCGCCCCGCCTATCACCGCCACGCTGACCGGCCGGGCGTCCCCCTCGCGCGCCCGGTCGGCCACGTGCCGCGCCACCACCCGCGCGGTCAGCGCCGGCGCCCCGCACACGTCCAGCACCGCCAGCGACAGCTGCGGGTCCAGGTCGTCGGGCAGCACCGCGGCGATCGACCGGGCGAACAGCACCGCGTACCCGTCGCACGGCACCTGCTCGCTGCGCCCGTCCCACCGGGCCAGCCCGTCGGTGACCACCAGCGGGGTCAGCGTCAGCGACACCAGCGTCGCCACCCGCTCCCCCGGCTTCAGTCCCAGCGGCGAACGCCGCCCGGCCTCGTCGACAGTGCCGATCAGCATCCCGCCCGACCCGGTCACGGGGTTCTGCATCTTCCCCCGGGTCGAGATGATCTCCAGCACCTCGGCGCGCACCGCCTCACCGTCGCCGCCGTGCTTCTCCCACAACTGCCGGAAGCTCGCCGCGTCCAGGTTCAGCCGCTCCACCCGGATCCGCACCTCGTTCGGCGCGATCGCGGGCGACGCGTCCAGCCGCCACGCCGCCTGCGGCAGCACCCCCGCCGGTTCCACAACGCGGTGCAGACCCACCGGTGACGTCACGCCGACCTCCCCTGTCCAACCGCCCGAACCCCCGGTCAGGGCTCGCGTAGCGGGAAAACTTCCGGCAGACTAATTTCTTCGCCGGATATTTTCCAGTAGCCTTCGGGCCGCCGATCATCGCACGTACGAGGAGGGGCCGTGACCCAGACCCAACCGGTGCAGACCATCCCAGCGCCCCGCCCCGCGCCGGCCACGGTCCCCGCCGCCGGACAGCCCTACGAATACCGCCGCGCGCCCCTGGTCGAACCCGACTGGACCCGCTTCCCCGGCTGGCGCCACGTCACCCGCGAGCAGTGGGAGTCCGCCCAGTGGCAGCGCGTCAACTGCGTCAAGAACATCAAGCAGCTGCGCGCCGTCCTCGGTGACCTCGTCGACGAGACCTTCTACGAGGACCTCGCCGCCGACCAGGCCGCCCTGGCCACCATGTCGATGCTGGTGCCGCCCCAGATGCTCAACACCATGGTCCCGTTCGCGCCGATGAGCACCGAGGCGTTCCTCGCCGACCCGGTCCGGCGCTACATGATCCCGGTCGCCTCCGACCGGCGCACCGACTGGCCCTCACACCCCTACGCCAGCCGCGACTCCCTGCACGAGCACGACATGTGGGTCGCCGAGGGCCTCACCCACCGCTACCCCACCAAGGTCCTCGCCGAACTGCTCTCCACCTGCCCGCAGTACTGCGGCCACTGCACCCGGATGGACCTGGTCGGCAACTCCACCCCCGCCGTCGACAAGCTCAAGCTCACCCTCAAGCCCGTCGACCGCTACGACGCCCACATCACCTACCTCAAGGCCCACCCCGGCGTCCGCGACGTCGTCGTCTCCGGCGGCGACGTGGCCAACGTGCCCTGGCGCAACCTCGAGTCCTACCTGATGCGGCTGCTCGACATCGAGACCATCCGCGACATCCGGCTCGCCACCAAGGCCCTCATGGGCCTGCCGCAGCACTGGCTCCAGGCCGACGTCGTCGAGGGCCTCGAACGCGTCGCCCGCACCGCCGCCCGCCGCGGCGTCAACCTCGCCATCCACACCCACGTCAACCACGCCCAGTCGCTCACCCCGCTGGTCGCCAAGGCGGCCCAGACCGCCCTCGACGTCGGCGTCCGCGACGTGCGCAACCAGGGCGTGCTCATGCGCGGCGTCAACGCCACCAGCAAGGACCTGCTCGACCTCTGCTTCGCCCTGCAGGGCGAGGCGGGCATCCTGCCGTACTACTTCTACATGTGCGACATGATCCCCAACGCCGAGCACTGGCGGGTCCCGGTCTGGCACGCCCAGCAGCTCCAGCACGACATCATGGGCTACCTGCCCGGCTACGCCACCCCGCGGATCGTCTGCGACGTCCCCTTCGTCGGCAAGCGCTGGGTGCACATGCTCACCGAGTACGACCGCGAGCGCGGCATCTCGTACTGGACCAAGAACTACCGCACCAGCATCGAGTCGGCGGACCTGGAGGCGCTCAACAAGCGCTACGCCTACTACGACCCGATCGACACCCTGCCCGAGTCCGGCCAGCAGTGGTGGGCCGACCACCGCGACGACTGACCGACCCGCGACCCGCCACCCCCGCCGTCACCACCCGCCGGCGGGGGTGCGCCGTTTCACCCGGCCGTCGCCCACCGCGCGGGCTGTGCGACCACGCCCCCGGGTGGCGAGATCCACTTCGTTTCCGTACATCGGGATGTCGGTGGGGCTCCGATACCCCGACATCCCGGAAGCGGTGTGGATCAACCACGGACCGGGCGGCCCCGCCCTGCCGCCGGCCCACCTGGACGCCCGGTGGCCCCCGGCGTGACGCCGGGGGCCACCACGACGGGCGAGGTCACCTGGTGAAGGCGTCCCGCAGCTTCCGGCCGGCCTCCTTGGCCTGCTCACCGGCCTGACGGGTCTGCGCCCCGCGCTGCTGCGAGCCGCCCTCCCCGCGCATCCGCTCGTTGTCGGTCACGTCGCCGATCCGCTCCTTGGCGGCGCCGGTCAGCTGCTCGACCTTGCTCTTCGCCTTGTCGGTGAAGCTCATGTCGCCTCCTCTGCTCCGGCCGAACCGGGGCCGAACCGGCCCCTCGACCCGGTGCATGCCCCCGCCGGGTGAGCGGAAACGTGGGTCGGGCACCGCACACCCGCTATGGCATCCTAGGACACTAGGTGAACACGGCGGGGCGGCGGCTGGTTAACTGGACGAATGGGCGAGATCCTGCTGATCCGGCACGGTGAGACCACCTGGAGCGCCAGTCACCGGCACACCTCGTACACCGATCTGGAGCTCACCCCGGACGGCGAACGGCAGGCCCGGATGGTCGGGGCGTTCCTGGCCGGGCGGCGGTTCGTGGCGGTGCTGAGCAGCCCGCGGCAGCGGGCGGTGCGCACCGCCCAGCTGGCCGGCCTCACCGTCACCGCGACCGACGACGACCTAGCCGAGTGGAACTACGGCGAGTACGAGGGCCGCACCAGCGCCGAGATCCGCGCCGACCACCCGCACTGGTACCTGTGGACCGACGGCTGCCCCGGCGGCGAGTCACCCGACCAGGTGGGCGCCCGGCTCGACCGGGTGCTGGCCCGGGCCACTCCCCTGCTCGACCAGGGCCACGTGGCGCTGGTCGCCCACGGGCACAGCCTCCGGGTCGCCGGCGCCCGCTGGATCGGCCTGCCACCGGCCGCCGGCGGCCGGCTGCGGCTGGACACCGCCACGGTGAGCACCCTCGGCCACGAGCACGGCCGGCAGGTCATCCGGCGTTGGAACCAGCCACCTCTCCCGGCACCCGGGACCGTGCCCGCGTCGGGAGTTCGGCACTGACCTTCGGCGGCCGCCCCTCGTACGGGGTGGAGAGCACCACAGTGGTCCGGGTGGTGACGTTCGCGGCGGTACGGATCTCCTGGAGCACCCGCTCCAGGTCCGCCGGGCTGGCCACCCGCACCAGCAGCAGGTAGAAGTCCTCCCCCGCCACCGAGTAGCAGGAGTCGATCTCCGGCAGGTGGGCCAGCCGCTCCGGCGCGTCGTCCGGCTGCGACGGGTCGAACGGCCGGATCGCCACGAACGCGGTCAGCGGCAGGTCCAGCGCCTCGAAGGAGACCCGCGCGGCGTACCCCTTGATCACGCCGCGCTGCTCCAGCCGGCGCACCCGCTGGTGCACGGCGGAGACCGACAGGCCCACCTTCTCCGCCAGATCCGTGTACGACAGCCGGCCGTCAGCGGTCAACGCTGCGACGATGGCGCGGTCGATCTCCTCCACGGCGTGCAACCTACCGGGAAAACCGCCCGACGGCGACGACGCGGCCCCCGGCCGGCCACGATGGCGCCGGTACGGTCGACCGACCGCACCGGCGTCGCCACCCACGGTCGACCGGGTCAGCCCTTGGCCAGCGCGCGGGAGATCACCAGCCGCTGGATCTGGTTGGTGCCCTCGACGATCTGGAGCACCTTCGCCTCCCGCATGTACCGCTCCACCGGGTGGTCGCTCACGTAGCCGGCGCCGCCGAGCACCTGCACCGCGTCGGTGGTCACCCGCATCGCCACGTCGGTGGCGAACAGCTTCGCCTTGGCCGCCTCGATCGAGTACGGCCGGCCGGCGTCCCGCAGCCGGGCCGCGGCCAGCGTCAGCGCCCGGGCGGCGGAGATCTGGGTGGCCAGGTCGGCCAGGTTGAAGCCCAGCCCCTGGAAGTCGATGATGGCCCGGCCGAACTGCCGCCGTTCCTTGGCGTACCCCACGGCGTAGTCCAGCGCCGCCTGGGCCAGCCCCACCGCGCACGCGGCGATGCCCAGCCGCCCGGAGTCGAGGGCGGACATCGCGATGGTGAAGCCCATCCCCTCCCCACCGATCAGCCGGTCGGCCGGGACCCGGGCGTCGTCGAAGGCGATCTGCGCCACCGGGGAGGCGTGCAGCCCCATCGTCCGCTCGGCCGCCTGCGGGTGGATGCCGGGCGTGCCGCGGTCGGCGAGCAGGCAGGAGATGCCCTTCGGGCCGGGCCCGCCGGTACGGCAGAAGATGTTGTAGAAGTCGGCCACCCGGGCGTGGGTGATCCACGCCTTGGTGCCGGAGACCACGTAGGCGTCGCCGTCGCGGACCGCCCGGGTGCTCAGCGCGGCGGCGTCCGAGCCACCCTGCGGCTCGGAGAGGCAGTACGCGCCGAGCAGCTCGCCACCGATCATGTCGGGCAGCAGCTTGCGCTGCTCGGCGGTGCCGAAGGTGGCCACCGGGTAGCAGGACAGGGTGTGCACGCTGACCGCCTCGGCCACCGCGAGCCAGCGGCTGGCCAGGATCTCCAGCACCTGGAGGTAGACCTCGTACGGCTGCGCGGCGCCGCCGTGCTCCTCGGGGTAGGGCAGTCCGAGCAGGCCGGCCCGGCCGAGGGTGCGCAGCACCTCGCGGGGGAACTCGGCGCGCTCCTCGAACCCGGCGGCCCGCGGCGCGAGCTCCCGGTCGGCGAGTTCGGTGGCGAGGTCCAGCAGGTCGTGGGCCTCGTCGGTGGGGAGGATCCGGTCGACTGTCATAGCGCGATGAGCTCCGTGGGGGTGGTGTTGAGCCGTTGGACGCCGTCCGTCGTGCAGACGACGATGTCCTCGATCCGGGCGCCGTGTCGGCGCGCGAGGTAGATGCCGGGTTCGATCGAGAACGCCATGCCGGGCTCCAGCGGCCGGGGGTTGCCCGCCACCACGTACGGCTCCTCGTGCCCGTCCAGACCGATGCCGTGCCCGGTCCGGTGCAGGAACGCAGCACCGAAGCCGGCGGCGGCGATCGGCTCGCGGGCGGCGGCGTCCACCGCCTCGGCGGTGGTCCCGGGGCGCACCGCGGCCACCGCGGCGCGCTGGGCGGCGTGCAGCACCGCGTAGTACTCGGTGAACTCCGCCGGGGCCGGGCCCCCGGCGACGTAGGTGCGGGTGCAGTCGGAGCGGTAGCCCGACGGCATGGTGCCGCCGATGTCGACCACCACCGGCTCACCGGCCCCGATCGGCCGGTCCGAGGTGCCGTGGTGCGGGCTGGCACCGTTCGGCCCGGCGGCGACGATGACGAAGTCGACGGTGACGTGCCCGGCGGCGCGGATCGCCGCGGCGATGTCGGTGGCCACCTCGGCCTCGGTGCGCCCCGGGCGCAGCCACTGCCCCATCCGCCGGTGCACCGCGTCGATCGCCGCGCCGGCCTCGGCCAGCGCGGCCACCTCCGCCGGCGACTTGCGGATGCGCAGCTCGCGCAGCACCTCGCCGGCGAGCCGTTGGGTGGCGCCGGGCAGCGCGGCGCGCAGCCCGAGCACCTGCTCGGCCCACATCCGGTCGGCCAGCCCGACCGCCACCACCGGCCCGTCCAGGGCGGCGGTGACCAGCGGGTACGGGTCGGTGCCGTCGGCGTGGTCGACGATCCGGACCCCGGTGGCCGGGGCCGGCGACGCCTCGGCGGCGGGCCGCTCCAGGGTGGGGACGATCAGCGTCGGCTCGCCCTCGGCCGGCAGCACCAGACAGGTCAGCCGCTCCCCCGCGTGCGCGTCGTACCCGGTGAGGTAGCGCAGGTCGGAGCCGGGGGTGAGCAGCAGCGCGTCCAGGCCGGCGGCGGCGGTGACGCGCTGCGCGGCGGCCAGCCGGTCCGGCGGGTACAGCTCGTCGATTCCCACCCGGTCAGCTTAACGCTCGTTCGGGCCACACCCTACCCGCCTCGCGCTCGGGAAAGCGCTCTCTCATCCATCGAGATGCGTCATTGACGCAATCCGTTAACACTCTTTAGGATTTGGGCTCCGCCGAGGTTGCGCACCCTCCCGTCCCCCTCCGTCCGCCGCGCCCGGCGCCCGCTCACCGGGTGCCCGCCCGGCGGCACGGCCGCCACCGCCCGCCCACGGGAAGGCCCGCGATGTCCTCACCACGTCACCGTCCCCGGTCGGCCCTCGCCGCCGGCCTGCTCGCGCTGGTCACCGCCGGCGCCGGCCTGACCCTCGCCGCACCGTCCCCGGCCGCCGCCGCGGTGCTGCCGAACAACTTCAAGAGCGTCGGCTACCTGCCGTCGTGGAGCGGCAGCGTCACCGGCGTCCAGTACGGCAAGCTCACCCACGTCAACTACGCCTTCCTGCTGCCCAACGCCGACGGCAGCCTGCGCCCGATGGAGAACCCGGGCAAGCTGTCCCAGCTGGTCTCGGTCGGGCACAGCAACAACGTCAAGGTGTCGATCGCCATCGGCGGCTGGAACGACGGCGACGACTCCGCCTTCGAGGCGCTCGCCGCCAACGCCGGCACCCGCACCACGTTCGTCAACAACGTGGTCGCCTTCGTCGACCAGTACAACCTGGACGGCGTCGACATGGACTGGGAGTACCCCGACCCGGGCACCTCGGCGACCAACTACAGCCTGCTGATGCAACAGCTCAGCGGCGCCCTGCGCCCCCGGGGCAAGCTGCTCACCGCGGCCGTGGTCGCCGAGGGCTACTACGTGCAGGGCGTGCCGACCGCCGTGTTCGGCCACGTCGACTGGCTCAACATCATGGCGTACGACGGGGGCAGCCCGCACGCCAACTACGACTGGTCGGTCAACGCCGTCAACGGGTGGAAGGCGCGCGGCCTGCCGGCCGCCAAGGCGGTGCTCGGGGTGCCGTTCTACAGCCGGCCCGGCTACCACACCTACTCGGCCCTGGTGGGCATGGATCCGGCCAACGCCAACCGGGACTGCACCACTGTCGGCGGCGTCCAGCAGTGCTACAACGGCGTACCGACGGTCAAGCGGAAGACCCAGTGGGCGCTGGCCAACGCCGGCGGGATGATGAACTGGGAGCTGTCCCAGGACCGCACCGACTCGACCTCGCTGGTCGGTGCCATCTACGACACCGTCATGGGCGGCACCCCGCCGCCGACCGGGCGCACCGGCCCGATCACCGGCATCGCCGGCAAGTGCGTCGACGTGGCGGCCGCCAGCACCGCCAACGGCACCGCGATCCAGCTCTGGACCTGCAACGGCACCAACGCGCAGCGCTGGACCGTGGGCACCGACGGCACCCTGCGCGCCCTCGGCAAGTGCGCCGACGTGGCGAGCGGCTCCACCGCCAACGGCGCGAAGGTGCAGCTGTGGGACTGCAACGGCACCGGCGCCCAGGTCTGGCAGGCCCAGGCCAACGGCACGCTGCGCAACCCGCAGGCCAACAAGTGCCTCGACGCCACCGGCAACAGTTCCGCCGACGGCACCCGGCTGCAGATCTGGGACTGCTTCGGCGGCGCCAACCAGGTCTGGCGGCTGCCCGCCTGACCGCTCCCCGGGGCCCCGCCGGCCGGCGGGGCCCCGCCCGGTCGCCGCCCCGGCCGGCCCCCGACCGACGGACACCGCCGGCCGGTCAGCCCACCGCCGCCGCCGGCTCGCCGCCGGCACGGTCGCGGAGCAGGTCGAGCATCTCGTCCACCGAGCCGGCCGGGTCGGTCACCGGGAACTGCACGGCGCGAACCACGGCCGCCGGATCGACCAGCAGGGTCAGCCGTTTGAACCGCTCGACCCCGCCGGCCCGGAAGGTGGGCAGCAGCAGCCCGGCCGCCAGCCGGCCGTCCTGGTCGGACAGGAGCGGGAAGGGCAGCTCGGCGTACGCCGTGAAGTCGGCCAACTGGTCGGGACGCTGGGTGCTGACCCCGACGATCCGGGCGCCGGCGGCGGCGAAGTCGGCGGCCCGGGCGGCGTACGTGGTCGACTCCAGGGTGCAGCCGGGCGCCCCCGGGATCTCCCCCCAGCCCGGCGGCAGCCCCGGCACGCCGGGCCGGAACGCGCCGGGGAAGAAGTAGAGGACGCTCCAGCGCTCGCCCCCGGCCGGGGCCACCGGCCGCCCGTCCGGGCCGGGCAGCAGCACCTCGGGCAGCCGCCGGCCGACCAGCTCGTGCACCCGCCGCGCCTCGGCGGAGTCCGCCCCGGCGGTGGCGGTGAGGCCGCCGTCGCCCAGCACGTGGTGGGTGCCCCAGTCCTGCAGCGCGATCAGCACCGGCAGCAGCGCCTCGCCCTTGGCGGTGAGCAGGTAGTCGAAGCGCGGCGGGTGCTGGGAGTACGCCCGCCGCCGCAGCACCCCGTGCTCGACCAGCCCGGCCAGCCGTTCCGACAGGGCCCGCCGGCTCACCCCGAGCGCGCGCTGGAGCGGGTCGAAGCGGGTGGTCCCGCCGGCGACGTCGCGCACGATCAGGAACGTCCACCAGTCGCCCAGCACGCCCAGCGCCTGCGCGATGCCGCAGTCCGCGTCCGCCAGGTCGGCCCGCCGCACACCCCACCCCTTCACCGGTCGCCGTTGCTCCGACTATAGTCCGTTTCAGTTTGGAACTGACTGGCTCGGTGGAACGGGGGCGGACGACATGGGCGTCGGGCAGCGGGCCGGGGTGTTCTGGCGCTGGTGGACCGCCGGCACGACCAGCCAGGTCGGGTCGGCGGTCGGCGCCGTGGCGCTGCCGCTGACCGCGCTCACCGTGCTGGACGCCAGCGCGTTCGAGATGGGCCTGATCGCGGCGGCCAGCTACGTGGCCTGGCTGGTGATCGGCCTGCCGGCCGGGGTCGTCGTGCAGCGGCTGCCGCTGCGCGGCGCGCAGATCGGCGCCGACCTGGCCCGCGCCGCGGCCGTCGCGTCCATCCCGCTCGCCTGGTGGTGGGGCCACCTGACGGTCGCCCACCTGGTGGTCACCGCGCTGGTGATCAGCTTCGCCAACGTGCTCTTCGACGTGGCCAACATGACCTTCCTGCCCAGCATCGTCGACCGGGAGCAGTTGCACGGCCGCAACAGCCTGACCTCGGCCACCCACGCGGCCACCCAGCTCAGCGGGCCGTCGCTGGGCGGGCTCGCGGTGCAGGCGCTGGGCGCGGTGCCGACCCTGCTGGTGGACGCCGCGAGCTACCTCTGCTCGGCCGCGCTGCTGCGCACCCTGCCCGCGCGCCGGGCGGAGGCGCCGGACCGGTGGCCGCCGATGGGCGAACTGATCCGGCAGGGCTGGCGCTTCGTCGCGCACCACCCGGTGATGGGCCCGAGCATGTGGGCCGCCACCGCGATGAACCTGGTCTGCGGCGCGCAGTTCGCGCTCTACCCGCTCTACCTGGTGCGCGACCTGCACGCCCCGGCCGCCCTGGTCGGCGTGCTGCTCGCCGTCGAGGGCGCCGGCGCGCTGGTCGGGGCGACGCTCACCCCGTGGATCACCGCCCGGCTCGGCACCGCCCGGGCACTGGTCGCCGCCGCCCTGGTCACCGTCGGCGGGGCGGTCCTGGTCCCGCTGGGCAGCGGCTGGCCGGCGTACGCGGCCTTCGCGGCGGGCAACGTGGTCTTCTCGGTCGGGACGGTGGTGCTCAGCGTGACCACCCGGACCTACCGGCAGATCGCCAGCCCGCCCGAGCTGCTGGCCCGGGTGATGGCCACGGTCCGGTTCGTCTCCTGGGGCGCCATCCCGGTCGGCGGGCTGCTCGCCGGCGCGCTGGCCGGCCTGGTCGGCGCGCGGGCCACGCTGCTGGTCTTCGCGGCCGCGGCGGCCTGGGCCCCGCTCGCCCTGCTGCTCTCCCCCGTCCGCCGGCTGCGCGACCTCACCGACCACGACCGGGAGACCGGCGACCAACCCGCCGTCGCGGTGCCGGCCGGCCGCTGACCCACCGGCGGCGCGACATCAACCCGGGGTCACGCGTTCAGCCGGCATCCCGGTTCCGGCGTACCGGCGCCGGAGCCCCGATAGCCTGGGGTCGGGCGCCCGGAGCGGGCGCCGACGGACGGAAGGATCGATGCCGGTGGCAGCCAGGGACGCGGACCGCGCCGCGGCGCGCCGCCGCCGGCTGCTCTGGTCCGGGGTCCTCGCACTGGTCGGCCTGCTGCTGCTGGTGGTCGGCCTGACCATCGCCGACGGCGCCACCGCCTGGATCGAGGTGACCGCCGCGATCCTGCTGCTGCTGGTCAGCTACGCCCTGCAGCACGTGGCCCGCCGGGAGACCGTCTACCGCGCCGACGACCGGCGCTGACCCGGGCGGGCCGTCCCCCCGATCGTCGGTGGGCTGTGCCAGGCTGTCGGCGTGGCACAGCAACCCCCGATCCTGCTCGTCGACTCGCCCAGCCTCTACTTCCGGGCCTACTTCGGCATCCCCGAGTCCGCCGCCCGCGCCGAGGACGGCAGCCCGGTCAACGCGGTGCGCGGCTTCCTCGACATGCTGGCGACCCTGATCCGCACCCGCCGCCCCGACCGGATGGTTTGCGCGCTCGACCACGACTGGCGGCCCGACTGGCGGGTGGCGCTCCTGCCGTCGTACAAGGCGCACCGGCTCGCCCCGGAGGGCGGCGAGGTGGTGCCGGACACCCTCACCCCGCAGGTGCCGGTGATCCTCGACGTGCTCGACGCCATCGGCATCACCACGGTCGGCGCGGCCGGCTACGAGGCCGACGACGTGCTCGGCACGCTCTCGGTCACCCAGCCCGCCCCGGTCGAGGTGGTCTCCGGCGACCGCGACCTGTTCCAGCTGGTCGACGACGCCCGCCCGGTGCGGCTGCTCTACGTCGGGCGCGGGGTGGCCAAGCTGGAGGACTGCGACGACGCCGCGGTGCGGACCCGCTACGGGGTGCCGGCCGACCGGTACGCCGACTTCGCCGCGCTGCGTGGCGACCCCAGCGACGGGCTGCCCGGTGTGCCCGGCGTCGGCGAGAAGACCGCCGCCCGGCTGGTCACCCGCTACGGCGACATCGCCGGCATCCTGGCCGCCCTGGACGACCCGGATTCCGGGTTCGCCCCCGGCCTGCGCGGCAAGCTCGCCGCCGCCCGGGACTACCTGGCCGTGGCGCCGAAGGTGGTCAAGGTCGCCCTCGACGTGCCGCTGCCCGACCTGCCCACCGAGCTGCCGAGCGCGCCGGCCGACCCGGACCGCCTGCTGGAGCTGGCCCAGCGGTGGAACCTCGCCGGCTCCGCCCGCCGGCTGGTCGACGCCCTCGCCGGCCGTTCCTGACCCCCGGCGGCCCGGTCACCGCCCCTCGGGGACATGGGTGTCGGGCGGGCCGGAGACCGCCGTGCCGGCGGCCTGGTGTTGACCGAGGCCGGCCTCCCGACTCGAACGCCCCCGCCGGTCAGGCGGCGGCGTGGTACGCCAGCACACCCCGGTTGACCGCGCCGATCGCCTGCCGGGCGGTGGACCGCAGCTCGGCCGAGGCGCCGCCGGAGTCGGCGAGCTGGCCGAGCAGGTCGACCACCTGCCGGGCCCACCGGACGAAGTCGCCGGCCGGCATCTCCCCGTCGATCTCGTGGCCGCTGGCCAGCACCTTGGCCAGCGCCTCGCCCCGGGCCCAGCGGTAGATCGGCCAGGCGAAGCCCAGGTCGGGCTCGCGGGTCACCGCCAGCCCCCGGGACGCCTCGTCGGCCTCGATCTCGCTCCACAGCTTCAGGGTCGCGTCCACCGCCTCGGACACCCCGCCGCGCGGCAGCGAGGCCCGCTCGTCCACGTCGCGGCGCGCCTCGAAGACCACCACGGAAACCGCGGCGGCCAGCTCGGCCGGGGAGAGCCCGTCCCACACCCCGCGCCGCAGGCACTCCGCGACCAGCAGGTCCGCCTCGGTCCAGATCCGGCCGAGCATCCGCCCGGCGTCGGTGACCGCGCCGTCCGGCGCCAGGTAGCCGCGCGCGGTCAGCAGCGCGACGATCCGGTCGAAGGTCCGCGCCAGCGAGCCGGTCCGCCCGGCCACCCGCTGCCGCAGCTCCTCGGTGTCGCGCTCCAGCCGGCGCCGCCGCTCCGCCCAGCGGGCGTGCTCCTCCCGGTCCGGGCAGGCGTGGCAGGGGTGGCGGCGCAGCTCGGCGCGGAGCTGGCTGAGCCGGTGGTCCTCGCCGACCGCCTGCCGGGACCGGCCGCGGCGGCCGCCGTGCCGGTCCAGCCCGGTGCCGCTGACCTCGGCGGCGAGATCCCGCCGGGCGGCCGGGGAACGGTGGTTGAAGTGCTTCGGCACCCGGATCCGGGCCAGCACCTCGGCCGGGGTGGTGAAGTCGCCGGGGCTGACCCGGCCGGCCCACCGGTCCTGGGTGAGCACCAGCGGGCGGGGCTCGCCGAACCCGCCGGTCGCCGGGTCCAGCACCACCGCCAACCCGGCCCGCCGGCCCGACGGCACCCGGATCACGTCACCCACCCGCAGCCGCTCCAGCGACGCCACCGCGGCCGCCTTGCGCTGGCTCTGCCCCTGCCGGGCGAGCGCCCGCTCCCGGTCGGCGATGGCCACCCGCAGCGCGAAGTACTCGTCGAAGTCGCCGTGGTGGCAGGCGGCGTCGGCGCCGTACGCCTCGATGGTCTCGGTGTTGCGCTGCACCTGCCGGGCCAGGCCGACCACCGACCGGTCGGCCTGGAACTGGGCGAACGACGACTCCAGCAGCGCCCGGGCCGGCTCCGCGCCGACCGTGCCGACCAGGTTGACCGCCATGTTGTACGAGGGCCGGAAGCTGGACCGCAGCGGGTAGGTGCGGGTGGAGGCGAGGCCGGCCACGTGCCGCGGGTCGGTCTCCGGGGACCACACCACCACGGCGTGCCCCTCGACGTCGATGCCGCGCCGGCCGGCCCGGCCGGTGAGCTGGGTGTACTCGCCCGGGGTCAGGTCGACGTGCGCCTCGCCGTTGTACTTGACCAGCCGCTCCAGCACCACGCAGCGGGCCGGCATGTTGATGCCCAGCGCCAGCGTCTCGGTGGCGAAGACCGCCTTGACCAGGCCGCGGACGAACAGCTCCTCGACGACCTCCTTGAACGCCGGCAGCATGCCCGCGTGGTGCGCGGCCAGCCCGCGCTCCAGGCCGTCGAGCCACTCCCAGTAGCCCAGCACCGACAGGTCCTCGCCGGGGATCGCGGTGACGCGGGACTCCACCACCCGGCGGATCTCCGCCCGCTCCTCGGGCGAGGTGAGCCGCAGCCCGGCGGCGAGGCACTGCTGCACCGCGGCGTCGCAGCCGGCCCGGCTGAAGATGAACAGGATCGCCGGCAGCAGGCCCTCCCGGTCCAGCCGGTCGACGATGTCCGGGCGCATCGGGCCGCGCCAGCGCGGCCCGCGCCGCCCGCCGCCGGGGCCGGCGCTGCGCCCCTCGCCCAGTTCCAGCCGGCGCATGGTGTCCCGGGTGTAGCGCAGCAGCTCCGGGTGCACGTCGTGCTTGCGGGCCGCGTCGGCGTCGTGGAACAGGTCGAACATCCGCTTGCCGACCAGCATGTGCTGCCACAGCGGCACCGGCCGGTGCTCGCTGACCACCACCGCCGTCTCGCCGCGTACGGTGACCAGCCAGTCGGCGAACTCCTCGGCGTTGGAGACGGTCGCCGAGAGCGAGACCAGGGTCACCGAGGCGGGCAGGTGGATGATCACCTCTTCCCAGACGCCGCCGCGGAACCGGTCGGCGAGGTAGTGCACCTCGTCCATCACCACGTACGCCAGCCCCTCCAGGGTGGCCGAGCCGGCGTAGAGCATGTTGCGCAGCACCTCGGTGGTCATCACCACCACCGGCGCGTCGCCGTTGATCGCGTTGTCCCCGGTGAGCAGGCCGACCTGCTCGGCGCCGTAGCGGTCCACCAGGTCGTGGTACTTCTGGTTGGACAACGCCTTGATCGGCGTGGTGTAGAAGCACTTGCGCCGGGTCCCCTCGGCGGGCTGCCCGGGGGTGCCGCGCAGCGCCAGGTGCACGGCGAACTCCCCCACCACCGTCTTGCCGGCGCCGGTGGGCGCGCAGACCAGCACCCCGCTGCCCCGCTCCAACGCCTGACACGCCTCGCGCTGGAAGTCGTCGAGATCGAACCCCAGGTCAAGGGCGAACTCGTCCAGCGCCGGGAATTGGGAGGCCTGCGCGGCCCGGCGGCGCGCCGCGGCGTACCGCTCGGCGGGGCTCGACATGGCACCAAGATTAATGCGTGCCGGCGGCCGACACCGGACAAGGCCGCCCGATCGGGGCCGCCGGAGCCGGTCGGTAGGGTGCAGCACGTGCCGGACCATGCCGAACCGCCCCAGACACCCGCCCCGGGCAGCGCCGCCGCCGGTCCCAGGGCGTCCCGCCGGCCCGTGAAGGCGGTCCTGTTCGACTTCCACGGCACCCTGGCCCAGGTCGAGGAGGCCCGCGCGTGGGTGCTGGCCGCCGCCGCGACCTGCGGGGTGACCCTGGACCGGGCCCGGGCCACCGCGCTGGCCGACCGGCTGCTCACCGCCGGCCGGGCGGGTGGCCCACTGCCGGCCCGGGTGCCGCCCCGGCTGGCCGAGCTCTGGGCCGACCGCGACCTCTACCCGCACGCCCACCGGGGCGCGTACACCGGGCTCGCCGAGACGGTGGACGCCGGCATCGACGGCTTCGCCGAGGCGCTCTACGAGCGGCTGCTGGTGCCCGACGGCTGGGTGCCCTACCCGGACGCCCGGCCCACGCTCAGCGCGCTGCGCGAGGCGGGGGTACGGGTCGCCGTGGTGAGCAACATCGGCTTCGACATCCGGCCGCACTTCGCCGCCTGGGGGCTGGCCGACCTGGTCGACGCGTTCGTGCTGTCGTACGAGGTGGGGCGCTGCAAGCCCGACCCGGCGATCTTCTGGCGCGCCTGCGGGATGCTCGGTGTCGACCCGGAGCAGACGCTGATGGTCGGCGACACCCCGGCCGACGCGGGTGCGGTGGCGGCCGGCTGCGCCGTGCTGGTGCTCCCGGCCGCCGAGGCCGGCCGGGACAACGGCCTGGGCGCCGTGCTCGACCTGGCCCTGCCCGGCTGACCCACCCCGGCGGCCGCGGACGCCGTCGCGGCCCCCGCCAGCGCCCCCACCCGGGTCGGCCCACGGCAACGCTCCGCACGCCGGCTCAACCCGCGCCCGCAGGCCGGAGGCCGGCTCAGCCCCCGGCAGCGGCCGGCGCGCCGCTCACCCTCCGGCGGTTGCTCGCACGCCAGCTCAGCCGCGGACCGTGTCGCGGGCCAGCGCGACCAGGTCGGCGACGGCCGGGTGGCCGGGCGGTTCGCGCCAGGCCAGCAGCACGGTGACCGGGGGCGCGTCGGTCAACGGCAGGTACGCCACCGCCGGGTTGGGATACATCGCCGCGGTCGCGGCGGTGGTGACCCCGACGGCCCGGCCGGCGCTGATCGCCGCCAGCCAGTCGTCGGTGTTGGCCACCGGCACCACCGTGGCCGGCGCCCGGCCGGCCGGCCACAGCTCCAGGGTGGTGGTGCCGGTCGCGGCGTTCACCGCGATCGGCTGGTCGACCAGGTCGGCCAGGGTGAGCGCGGCCCGGCCGGCGAGCGGGCTGTCCGCCGGCACGGTGGCCAGCCGCGGCTCGTCGAGCAGCCGCTCGGTGCGGATCCCGGGCAGCTCCACCGGCTGGCGCAGCACGGCCACGTCGACCCGGCCCCGGGCCAGCCCGGCGGTGCGCTCGTCGATGCGCAGCAGCTCCAGCGGGGTGTGCGGGTGCTGCCGCCGCCAGCGGCGCAGCAGGGTCACCGTGTGCCCGCCCAGCGCCGACCAGGCGTGGCCCAGCCGGATCGGCCGGCCGCCCAGGTGGGCGGGGTCGAGCACGTCGTCGACAGCGGCCACCGCCGCCGCGGCGCGGTCGCGCAGCGCCCGGCCGGCGGGGGTGAGCGCCAGGTGGTGCGTGGACCGGTCGGCGAGGCGTACCCCGAGATGGGTCTCCAACTGCCGCAGCGTGCGGGAGAGCGCGGGCTGGGTGAGCCGCAGCCGGGCGGCCGCCCGGGTGATGCTGCCCTCCTCGGCGATGGCCAGGAAGGCCCGCAGGTGGCGCAGCTCCACGGTCATGACCGCCAAGCATAAGCGCGGGCGAACCGGCATTTCCGCGCGGCGCGGCGGCCTCCTAGCGTGGACAGACGTGACCGACACGCTGCGCTCCGGCCCGCCCGCTCCCGCCGCCGGGGCGGCGCCCCCGCGCGGCGACCTGCGGGCGGTGGGGCTGGTGCTCGGCGGGGCGCTGTCGGTGCAGTTCGGCTCGGCGGTGGCCGCCCTGCTCTTCCCGCGCTCCGGGGTGGCCGGCGCGGTGACGCTGCGGCTGACCGTGGGCGCGGTGCTGCTGCTGGCGGTGTGCCGGCCCCGGCTGCGCGGCTACCGGCCCGGCGACTGGGCGGCCGCCGCCGCGTTCGGGGTGGCGCTGGCCGGCATGAACTCGCTGTTCTACCAGGCCATCGAGCGCATCCCGCTGGGCCCGGCGGTGACCCTGGAGGTGCTCGGCCCGCTGACCCTGTCCGTGCTGGCCGCCCGCCGGCTGGCCAGTTGGTGCTGGGCGGGGCTCGCCGCGGCCGGGGTGGCCCTGCTCGGGCAGGGCGGCTTCGACCGGCTCAACCCGGTCGGCGCCGGTTTGGCGCTCGCCGCCGGCGCGATGTGGGCGGCGTACATCGTCTTCAGCGCCCGGGTCGGGCAGCGCTTCCCGGGCGCCGACGGCCTGGCCCTGGCGCTCGCCGTCGCCGCGCTGCTCACCCTGCCGGCCGGGCTGCTCGGGTCGGGGACGGCGCTGCTGGACCCGACGGTGCTGGCGCTGGGCGCGACGGTGGCCGTGCTCTCCTCGGTGCTGCCGTACACCCTCGAACTGCTCGCCCTGCGCCGGCTGCCCACGCACACCTTCGCCGTGCTGATGAGCCTCGGGCCGGCCATCGCCGCGCTCGCCGGCTGGCTGGTGCTGGACCAGGCGCTCAGCCTGCCCGAGGTGCTGGCGATCGGGCTGGTGATCGCGGCCAGCATCGGCGCGGTGCGGGTCAGCGCAGCAGCCGCAGCGCCGCCGGCGCAGCCGTGACGGTGACCGGCAGGTCCAGCAGCCGCTCGCCGTCGGCGTACGTGGTGATGCCCTCGGCGGCCAGTTCCACCTCCCGCACCCGGTAGCTGCGCACCAGCGGATGCCGCACGTGGGTGCCCTGGTAGATGCTCGGCTTCACGCGCATCAGGGTGGGCCGGTCGAACCGCCCGCCGACCACCACGTCGAGCAGCCCGTCGGTGAGGTCCGCGTCCGGGCAGATCCGCATGCCGCCGCCGTAGCTGGGCGCGTTGCCGACCGCCACCAGCACCGCGTCGACCTCCTGCGGCTCGCCGTCGAGGCGCAGCGTGTAGCGGCGCGGCCGCAGCCGGGCCAGTTCCACCAGGATCGCCAGGTCGTACCGGCGCGGGCCGCGCGGCCAGCGCATCCGGTTGGCCCGCTCGTTGACGATCGCGTCGAAGCCGGCCGCCAGCACCGCTCCGTACCAGCGCCGGGTGCCGTCGGCGCCGGTCAGCCGGGCCAGGTCGACCGGGCGGGTGCGGCCGGCGCGCAGCGCCTCGGCGATCACCTCGGCGGCGGCGAGCGGGTCGGCCGGGAAGCCGGTGTCCACCGCGAAGTCGTTGCCGGTGCCGGCCGGCACCGCACCGAACGGGATGGCCGTCCCGGCGACCGCCTGCACCGCCCGGTGCACGGTGCCGTCGCCGCCCACCGCGACCAGGGCGGCCACCCCGTCGGCGACGGCGGCGTGGCAGGCCGCCTCGGCCTGGTCGGCGCTGCGCGCCTCGAGCAGCCGCAGCGGCCGGCCGGCGGCGGCGAGCCGGTCCAGCAGCCCGGGCAGCAGTGCCCGGTGCCGCCCCCGGCCGGCGGTCGGGTTGGCCAGTACGGCGACGGGACCGTCGGGGGCGACGGAGGGGTGATCGTCAGCGGTCACGGCGAGCACCGTACCGCCACCGGCAACGCCACCGACCTCGGCCGGCAGGCCGTCACCGGCTGTCCGGACGGCGTCACCGCGCCACGCTTAACGGTCCGGCCACCGGGGACACGCCGGCATGCCCGACGAGCGTCCCGGCCGGTTCCCGGCGCCCGCGCGGCCGGAGCCGGAGGTCGAGGAGGCCTTCGGCCGGATCGTCGAGGAGGGGACCGTACGGCTGGCCCGGCCGTGGCCGTCCCTGGTCGTCACGGGCCTGCTCGGTGGCGTGGACGTGGGCACCGGCGTGCTGGCGTACCTGCTGGTCGAGCGGGCCACCGGGGAGCCGCTGCTGGCCGGCGTGGCGTTCAGCGTCGGCTTCGCCGCACTGCTGCTGGCCCGCAGCGAACTGTTCACCGAGAACTTCCTGGTGCCGGTGACCGCGGTGGCCGCCCGGCACGGGCGCCCGCGCGCCCTGCTCCGGCTCTGGTCCGTCGCGCTCGCCGGCAACCTGCTCGGCGGCTGGCTGATCGCCTGGCTGATCACCCACGCCTACCCGGAGCTGCGGGAGACCGCGATCGCCACCGGCACCCACTACGCGCAGCTCGGCGTCAACCTGCGCTCGTTCGCGCTCGCGGTGCTGGCCGGCATGGTGATCACCCTGATGACCCGGATGCAGCACGCCACGGAGAACCTCGGCGTCCGGCTGGTCGCGGCACTGCTGTTCGGCGCCCTGCTCGCCGGGGGGCGGCTCTTCCACAGCGTGCTCGACTCGATCTTCATGTTCGCCGCGCTCACCACGGGCGGGGCGCCCTTCGGCTACCTGGACTGGCTCGGCGCGCTCGCCTGGTCGGCGTTCGGCAACATGGTGGGCGGGGTGGGCCTGGTCGCGTTCCTGCGGATGCCCCGGGTGTCGCACCGGTTGGCGCGGGAGCGGGCCCGCCCCCGGTGACCGCGGGCTGAGACGGCGGAAGCCGCCCACCGGGGGCGGCTTCCGTCGGGGTCGCGACGCGGCGTCACGTCATGTCGTCGTAGCGGCGGTCGATCGGGGTCGGCGCGGCGATCGGCTCCGGGGCGGCGATCGGCGCGGCGGCGTCGACCCGCTCCCCCGCCTCCACCGGCTCCCGGTCGAACTCCAGCGGCGACACCTCGTCGTCGGCGAGGCCGGCGTAGACCTCCTTGCCGCGTCCCCGGCGCCGGTCGTTGAGGAACGCGACGCCGACGGCGGCGAAGTAGAGCGCGCAGAGGCAGATCGCCAGGGCGGTCATCCCGAACGGGTCCGGGGTGGGGGTGACCACCGCGGAGAAGGCGAAGAAGACGAAGACCGCCACCCGCCACCAGCCCAGCAGCCGCTTCGCGCTGGCGATGCCGACGAAGTTGAGCATCAGCACCAGCAGCGGGAACTCGAACGCCACCCCGAAGAGCAGGATGAGGTTGGTGATGAACGAGACGTAGCGGGTGATGTCCAGGGTGGTGTTGATCTCGCTGCCGGAGATGTCCAGCAGGAACTCCAGGCCCTTCGAGGTGACGAAGTAGGCCAGCACCGCGCCGGCGGCGAACAGCGGCGCCGCCAGCCCGGTGAAGACGTACGCGTAGCGCCGCTCGTGCCGGTGCAGGCCCGGCGCGATGAAGGCCCAGAGCTGGTAGAGCCAGATCGGCGCGGCGAGGATCAGCCCGACCCAGAGCCCGATCTTCAGGTTGAGCAGGAACAGGTCGGCCGGCCCGAGCTGGACGAAGTCGCAGGCGCCGTTGGTCGTCTGCGCCTGCGGCAGGTCGCAGTACGGCCGCTTGAGCACGTTCAGCACCGGGCCGGCGAGCCAGATGCCGAAGCCGAAGCCGACCAGGATCGCCAGCGACGCCTTGAACAGGCGGTTGCGCAGCTCGCGGACGTGCTCGATCAGGGTCATCGAGCCGTCGGCGGCCCGCTGGAAGTTGCTCGGACCGCGCTTACGGAGACCGAAGGCCACGGTGGCGGGCCCTTCGGTCAGTTGTCGCGGACGCGGTGCACCGGGTCAACGACCGGCTGCTGCGGCGGGGCCTGGTAGGGCGCCTGCTGCGGGGCCTGCTGCCCGGCGTGCGGCGGCAGCGGCTGGTAGCCGGCCTGCGCGTCGGCCTTCTCGGCCAGGTCGCGGTCGTCGTCGTGCAGGCTCTTCGTCTCGGCCTTGATGATCCGCAGCGAGCGGCCCAGCGAACGGGCCGCGTCGGGGAGCCGCTTCGCGCCGAAGAGCAGGATCAGCACGACCACGAGTACGGCGATGTGCCACGGCTTGAGGGCACCCATGGGAAGCTCCAGTCGCTCTGTGTGTCTGGCAAGGGGTGTGTCGCAGCCCATCGTACGTGCGCCGAAGGCCGTTGCCACCCGCCGGGCGGTGGTGGTTCGGCCCGGCCGGTGAAGTCTTGACCAACCCCGAGTGTCCCGTCAACCGCCCGCGCCCGATCGTTCCTGCGCGCAATCCGGCCGGACCGCGCAGGGACGACAACGACGGTCGATCAGTCGCCGCGCTTCGCCTTGATCAGTTCCAGCCGCCGCTGGGCGGTGTCGAGCTGCTCCTGTAGCGTCTCGGCGCGCTGCTGGAGGCTCTCCGCGCTGTCCCGCAGCGCCTCCGCCTCGGTCGCCCGCCGTTGCAGGGCCAGCGCCGCACGGCGCAACCGGGGCAGCCGGGCCAGCACCGTCCGGACGGCCAGGGCGAACCCGACGAGCGCGACCAGCACCACCGCGAGCACGATCCACGTCACCACGGCGGTCAGCCTACTGGGCGCCCGCCGTCATCGCCGGATCGGTGGACGGCGCCGCAGCCGTGTCGGGTCCGCCCGCCGGTTGCGCGGGCGCGGGGCCGGGGACCGGCGAGGCGTACGCGTCGAGCGCCGCCGCGGCCGCCGCGCGCACCTGTTCGGCCAGCTCGACCGGGGCGACCACGGTCACCTCCGGGCCGAGGCCGAGCACGAACCGGCGGGCCCAGGCCAGGTCGGTCACCCGCAACGAGACCAGCCACTGGTCGCCGTCGCCGGCCGCCACCGACTCGCACGGGTAGTACTCGGTGATCCACCGCTCGCTCCGGCCGACCCGCAGGGTGATCAGCGGCAGGTCCGGCGAGGGGCGGAACACCCCGTCGCTGAGGTCGTGCGGGCGGGCCTGCGGCGGCACCACGGCCGGCTCGTCCAGCTCGGTGACCGCGTCGATCCGGTCGGAGCGGAACAGCCGCACCGCCTCGGCCCGGCGGCACCACGCCTCCACGTACGCCCGCCCGCCGACCATCAGCATCCGCAGCGGGTCGACCACCCGTTCGGTGGTCTCGTCCCGGGCGGCCGTGTAGTAGGTGATCCGCAGCGCCCGGCCGCTCTCCACGGCGGCCCGCAGCTCCTGCACCCGGCGGGTGTCGGCGGGCAGCCGGACCTCGACCGGCGCGGTCACCAGGTCACCCGCCGCGTCCTCGATCTTGGCCAGCGCCCGTTCCACCGCCTCCCGGTTGGCCACCCCCGGCGTCTCGGCGAGCATCCGCAGCGCCACCACCAGGGCGAGCGCCTCGTCCGGGGTGAGCCGCAGCGGCCGGTCGATGCCGGCGTCGTAGGTGATGGTGACCCGGTCGCCGTCGAAGGCCATGTCGATCAGGTCGCCGGGCCCGTAGCCGGGCAGCCCGCACACCCAGAGCAGTTCCAGGTCCTCGCGCAGCTGCCGCTCGGTGACGCCCAGGTCGCCGGCCGCCTCGGCGATCTCGATGCCGGGGCGGGCCAGCAGGTAGGGCACCAGGTTGAGCAGCCGGGCGAGCCGGTCGGCGGAGGCCCGGCCGCCCTTGGCCGCCGGGCGGGTCATCGGGCCCCTCCGGTGGCGGCCAGGTCCTCGTGCCGGGTGGCGATCTCCTTGAGCCGCTGGATGACCGCCTCGCGCACCTCCGGCGGGTCGAGCACCCGCACGTCCGGGCCGTAGCCGACCAGCTGGCCGGCGAGCGAGTCCGGGTCGGCGTACGGCAGCACCAGCCGGTCGGCGGCGCCGCCCGGGGTGACGCTCACCGCCCAGCGGCGCAGCCCCGCGGCGCGGCCGGGGGTGACCAGCACGGTGGCCCGGCCGGCCCGCTCCACCGGGCCCGACCAGCGGGCCACGTGGCTGATCAGGTCGACCCCGGCCGGCGGCTGGTAGCCGCCCGGCTGGCCGGTGACCCGGACCGCGCCGACCACCCGGGAGAGCCGGAAGCAGCGGGTGGCCGCCCGGTCCAGGTCGTGCCCGACCACGTACCACCGGCCGCGCCAGCAGACCACGCCCCACGGCTGGAGGCGGCGCCGGCTCGGCGCGTCCCGATCGGGCACCCGGTAGTCGAAGCTGACCTCGCGGCGGTCCCGGGCGGCGGCGGTGAGCGGCGCGAACGCCGGATCGACCGTGACCATCGGCTCCAGGCCCAGGGTGGCCTGCGGGTCCACGTCGACGCCGGCGGCGCGCAGCTTGGCCAGCCCGGAGGAGGCGGCGGCGGCCAGGCCGGCGTGCTGCCAGAGCCGGGCGGCGATGCCCACCGCGGCGGCCTCGTCCGGTTCGAGGGGGATGTCGGGCAGGGCGTACTCCCGGCGGGCGATCCGGTAGCCGGGCTCGGCGTCGAAGACGCTCGCCGTCCCGGTCTCCAGCGGCACGCCCAGCTCCCGCAGTTCGGCCTTGTCCCGCTCGAACTTGCGCTGGAACGCCTCGTGGTCGCGGGCGTCGTCCGGGTCGTGCTCGTAGCCGGGCACGGTCGCGGCGATCTGCGCGGCGGTCAGGAACCGTCGCGTGGACAGCAGGCAGATCACCAGGTTGACCAGGCGCTCGGTGCGGGTCCGCGACACGCGGTAACGCTAGCAGCCCGCGTGCCGGGAACGCGCACCCACGCGCCGGGGACGGCGGCGGCACCCGCCGCGTCGCCCGGCGGGAGGTCGCCGGCGGCCATAGGGTGACCTGGTGACCGCGCCGACCGTCCGGACCGAGAGCGTCGGCACGGTGGTCGTCGCCGGGGCCGCCAACCTCGCCATCGCGGTGGCGAAGCTGGTCGCCGGGCTGATCTCCGGTTCGGCGGCGATGCTCTCCGAGGCGGTCCACTCGGTCGCCGACACCACCACCGAGGTGCTGCTCTACCTGGCGCTGCGCCGGGGCGCGCGGCCGGCGGACGCCCGGCGCCCGTTCGGCTACGGCAAGGAGAGCTACGTCTGGGCGTTCCTGGCCGCGCTGTTCACGTTCGTCGCCGGGGCCGGCTTCGCCGTCACCCACGGCGTCACCACCATCCTCGTGCACGAGCACAGCGGCGACTACCTGGTCTCGTACGTGGTGCTGGCGGTCTCGTTCGTGATCGAGTCGGTCTCCCTGGCCCGGGCCGCCCGCCAGGTCCGCGGCGAGTCCCGGCGCTGGCGCACCACCCCGCGGCGCTACCTGCGGCTGACCGCGGACACCACGGTGAAGGCGGTCTTCCTGGAGGACAGCGCCGCCCTGATCGGGCTGGTGCTGGCCGCCGCCGGGGTGGCGCTGTCCGAGCTGACCGGCGACGAACTCTACGACGGGATCGCCTCGATCCTGATCGGCGTGCTGCTCCTGGTGGTCGCCGTGACGCTGGCGCTGCGCAACCTGTCGCTGCTGGTGGGGCGGTCGGTGCCGGACCGGCTGCGCCGGGAGATCGAACGCGAGCTGGCCGACCTGCCCGCGGTGCGGCGGATCGACACCCTGCTGACCATGCAGATCGGCCCGGCCGACATCCTGGTCGCCGCCAAGGTCGACTTCGACGACGTGGCCACCGGCGGGCAGATCGAGGCCGCCGCCGACGCCGCGGAGCGCCGGCTGACCGGCCGCTGGCCGGAGATCCGGTACGTCTTCCTCGACCCGACCCCGGCCGCCGCGCGCGGCAACCGACCCGACCGGTACGACCCCGGCCGGCCACCGGCCGGCACCGGGCCCGACTGACGCCACCGTCCGGCGACGGCCCTGGGGGCAGCGGGCCGCACCGGCCAGCCTGACGGCAGCGGACGGCACCGGGCCCGCCTGGCGGCATCGGGGTGGCGGCGGCCGGCACGACCGCCGGCGCCCGGACGCCGGCGGAACGGCTGCCCGCCCCGCGCCGACCCACCGGGCGTCACGCCGGCGGTCCCCCGCCCCGGTCGCCGCCACCCGCCCCCGATACGGTGCCGGGCATGGTGCGATGGCGGTCCGGAACGGTGACGGCGCTGCGGCGGCAGTGGGCCGGGGCGGTCGAACTCGACGTCGCCCTGCCGGACGGCGGCACCATGCGGGCGCTGGCCTACCCCGAGCTCGTCGGCCGGCCGGAACCCGGCGACCGGGTGCTGCTCAACGCCGGCGCGCTGCTGATGGGGCTCGGCACCGGCGGTTACGCCCTGGTGGTGGCGCTGCCGGACCGGCTACCGCCGGACCCGCCGCAGGCGCTGGACAGCCGCGACGCCGGCCACCTGGTCAAGGCCCGCTACACCCCGTTGCAGCCGATCCTGCTCGGCGTGGACGAGGAGGCGTCACCGCACCGGGCGGTGCTCGCGGCCGCCGAGGACGTCGCCGGCCTGCCCGTGGTCACCGCCGACCTGCACTCGGCGCTGCCGGCGATCCTGGCCGGGATCCGCGCCGACGTCCCCGGCGCGCGGGTGGCCTACCTGCTCACCGACGGCGGGGCGCTGCCCGCCTGGTTCTCCCGCACCCTCGCCGGGCTGCGCGACGAACTGGTCGGCACGATCACCGTCGGGCAGGCGTTCGGCGGCGACCTGGAGGCGGCCACCCTGCACAGCGGACTGCTCGCCGCCCGGCACGTGCTCCACGCCGACCTGGCGATCGTCGCCCAGGGGCCGGGCAACCTGGGCACCGGCACCCGCTGGGGCTTCTCCGGGGTGGCCGTCGGCGAGGCGGTCAACGCGATCGCCGCGCTGGGCGGGCGGCCCGTCGGGTCGCTGCGCATCTCCGCCGCCGACCCGCGTCCCCGGCACCGCGGCGTGTCGCACCACAGCCTCACCGCGTACGGCCGGGTGGCGCTGGCCGCCGCCGAGCTGGTGGTGCCCGACGGCCTCGACCCGGCGCTGGCCGCCGAGGTCGACGCGACCCTGGACCCGCTGGCGGCGCGGCACCGGATCGTCCGGGTGCCCACCGACGGGCTGGACGCCGCGCTGCGCGCCACCGCTGTGCCACTGTCCACCATGGGCCGTGGCCTGGACGCCGACCACGCCTACTTCCTGGCCGCCGCCGCGGCCGGCCGGCACGCCGCCCGCCTCGCGGGCTGAGCCGCTCCGCCGCGCCGTCCGGCGGTGCCGCTACCGGACGACCGGCCGCTTGTCCCGGGGCAGCGCCTCGATCAGCTCCCGGGGCAGGTTCAGGGTGTCCGCGACCACCTGGTGCGGGGTGTTCGCCATCCACTGGGCCAGCGAGATGTCGGCGAACCGCGGCTTGCGGAACATCTCCAGGAACACCAGCGGCTCGCTGCCCCGGTTCTCGATGTAGTGCCCGTAGGCGAACGGCACGTAGCCCACGTCGCCGGCCCGGAAGTCGAAGGTGCGGGCCGCGCCGGTGCCGGCGAACACCCCCATCCGGCCCCGCCCGGAGATGTAGTACTGCCACTCGTCGTCGGTGGGATGCCAGTGCAGCTCCCGCAGCCCGCCCGGATCGACCTCCACCAGCGCGGCGCAGATGGTGGTGGCGGCCGGGAAGTTCGACACGTCGGCGATGCGCACCGAGCCGCCCGGGAAGCGGTGCGGCTGCTGGGCCAGCATCCGGTGGCTGAACGTGCTCGGCACGTCCCCGGTCGGGCTGATTACCCGGTCCCGCTCCAGCGGCGGCGGCACCTGGCCGGCGAAGATGTACCTCTCCCGCTCGGGCAGGTTCGCCAGCTGCTCCGGCGCCCAGCCGAAGTTCTTCGCCAGCACGTCGCGCGGGGTGTGCGCGAAGAAGTCGCTGATCAGGAAGGTGCCGTTCTCCGAGAACGCGCCGTCGTCGAAGACCAGCAGGAACTCCACCCCCTCGTCGAGGGCCTGGATGTGGTGCGGCACCCCCTGCGGGAAGAACCACAGGTCCCCGGCGCGGACGTCGTCGAGGAAGGTACGGCCCTCCTGGTCGACCGCGCTGATCCGGCAGCTGCCCCGCAGCACGTACGCCCACTCGGACTGCTTGTGCCAGTGCAGCTCCCGGTAGGCGCCCGGTTCCAGCCGCATGTCCACGCCGCTGAGTTCGGTGGCGATCGGCAGCTCACGCTGGGTGACCTCGCGGGTCCAGCCGCCCCGCTCGATCCGGTTGTGCGCGTCGGAGAAGGAGAAGCGCAGGTTCGGCACGGTCCCCGCGTCGGTCGGCGGCGGGGTCAGCAGGTCCGGGTTCTCCCGGTCCCGCAGGACGTCCCGCGGCCCGGGGTCGTCGCCACCCCGTATCCCCCGCTGCGGTTGTGGCAGCCGTTCCTCGCCCATGCGTCCGCCTCTCCCGGGTCGGCCGGTCCGCGCCGCGCCCGGCGGGCGCCGCGGGCCGCGTGGCCGCAGCCCCGGTCCCGGGCCGCCACGTCGGCGGCCCCCGGGTACCCGTCGACTGGACCCGGCCGGGCCAACCAGTGGCCCGCCGGGGTCAGCGGAAGCGGCGCGGGCCGGGCCGGTCAGGCGAGGAAGATCAGGCCGAGCCAGGCGCCGACGATCACCACCAGCGCGACCGCGAGCACCCAGGTCGGCACCGTGTACTCACCGCGGCGGTTGCGCTCGATCTCGGCGCGGATCTTCTCGCGGCGGCGCTCGATGAAGTTCGGCCGCTGCCGGTCGCCGCCGGAAGGTTCGGAAGTCGTCATGGCGCGGTCAGCCTACCCGGCCGCCCGGCCCCGGACGGTACCGCCGTGGGGGCCGGGCGGCGCGCCGTCACATGCTGGCGATCAGCCGCTCCACCCGCTCGTCGTACGCCCGGAACGGGTCCTTGCAGAGCACTGTGCGCTGCGCCTGGTCGTTGAGCTTCAGGTGCACCCAGTCGACGGTGAAGTCGCGCCGCTTCTCCTGGGCGTGCCGGATGAACTCGCCGCGCAGCCGGGCGCGGGTGGTCTGCGGCGGGGTCTCCTTGGCCTCGAAGATCTCCGGGTCGGTGGCCACCCGGTCCACCTCGCCGCGCCGCTCCAGCAGCCCGTAGAGGCCGCGGCCACGGCGCAGGTCGTGATAGGCGAGGTCCATCTGCGCCACCCGGGGGTGCGACAGCGGCAGGTCGTGCTTGCGCTGGTAGCGCTCGATCAGGCGCAGCTTGGTCACCCAGTCGATCTCCCGGGCCACCGGCTCCAGGTCGCCGGTCTCCACCGCGCGCAGCACCCGGCCCCACAGCTCCACCACCCGCTTGGCGGTCTGGTCGCCGCCGCGCCGCTCGACGAACTCGGTCGCCTTGGCCAGGTACTCCTGCTGGATCTCCAGCGCGCTCACCTCCTTGCCGGAGGCGAGGCGCACCTTGCGCCGGCCGGTGATGTCGTGCGACACCTCGCGGATCGCCCGGATCGGGTTCTCCAGGGTGAGGTCGCGCATCACCACGCCGGCCTCGATCATCCGCAGCACGATGTCGGCGGTGCCGACCTTCAGCAGCGTGGTGACCTCGTTCATGTTGGAGTCGCCGACGATGACGTGCAGCCGGCGGTAGCGCTCCGCGTCGGCGTGCGGCTCGTCCCGGGTGTTGATGATCGGCCGGCTGCGGGTGGTCGCCGAGGAGACGCCCTCCCAGATGTGCTCGGCGCGCTGGGACAGGCAGTAGACCGCGCCGCGCGGGGTCTGCAGTACCTTGCCCGCGCCGCAGATCAGCTGCCGGGTGACCAGGAACGGGATCAGCACGTCGGCCAGCCGGCCGAACTCGCCGTGCCGGGAGACCAGGTAGTTCTCGTGGCAGCCGTACGAGTTGCCGGCCGAGTCGGTGTTGTTCTTGAACAGGTAGATCTCACCCGCGATGCCCTCGTCGTGCAGCCGCTTCTCCGCGTCGACGAGCAGCCCCTCCAGGATCCGCTCGCCGGCCCGGTCGTGGGCGACCAGGTCGACCACCGAGTCGCACTCCGGGGTGGCGTACTCGGGGTGCGAGCCGACGTCGAGGTAGAGCCGGGCGCCGTTGCGCAGGAACACGTTGCTCGACCGGCCCCAGGACACCACCCGGCGGAAGAGGTACCGGGCGACCTCGTCAGGGGAGAGCCGCCGCTGCCCCCGATAGGTGCAGGTGACGCCGTACTCGGTCTCGAGGCCGAAGATTCGCCGCTCCATGATGAGACATTAGCCGCCCGGAGGGCCCGTTCGTCACTGTCACACCACAGGTCGTCATCCGCGGGGCGGTCAATTCCCGGCCGATTGCGGCATACCGTCCGGCCCCAGGCTCGCCACGTACGACCGGCAGGTCGCGTGCTCGGGCAGCAGGCCGGTCTCGCGCGCCCGCGCCAGGCTGGGCGCGGCGGCGTCGCGGGCCGACAGTTGCGGCTCCTCGACCGGCCACTCGATGCCCAGCTCCGGGTCCAGCGGGTGCACCGCGTGCTCCCCGGTCGGGTTGTAGGTGGTGGAGCAGAGGTAGCTCAGCGTCGCGTCGTCGGTCAGCGCGCAGAACCCGTGCCCCAGCCCTTCGCTCAGGTAGACCGCGCGGCGGTCCACCTCGTCCAGCCGGACGCCCTCCCAGCGGCCGAACGTGGGCGAGCCGACCCGCAGGTCGACCACCACGTCGAGCACCGCGCCGCGTACGCAGGTGACGTACTTGGCCTGGCCGGGCGGCACGTCGGCGAAGTGGATGCCGCGCACCACGCCCCGGGCCGAGACCGACAGGTTGCCCTGGGCCAGCCGCAGCGGATGCCCCACCGCCTCGGCGAGCCGGTCGAACCGGTACCACTCCATGAACAGCCCGCGCGGGTCGCCGTGCTGCTGCGGGGTGATCTCCCAGGCGCCCTCGATGCCCAACGGCCGGATCTTCACCGGGCCAGCCTTTCCTTCGCGACTGCGGGGCTCGCAAGCTCGCTCCTCGCGCTCACCGGGGCACCGCCTGGCCGTCCCGCTCGGCCAGCAGCCCGAGCAGGTAGTCGCCGTAGCCGCTCTTGGTCAGCGGCTCGGCCAGCTCGCGCAGCTGCGCGTCGTCGATCAGGCCGGCCCGCCAGGCCACCTCCTCGACGCAGCCGATCTTCATGCCCTGCCGCTCCTCGATCACCCGGACGAACTCGGCGGCCTGCATCATCGAGGTGAAGGTGCCGGTGTCCAGCCACGCGGTGCCCCGGTCCAGCACGGTCACCGACAGCTCGCCGGTCTCCCGGTACGCCTCGTTGACCGCGGTGATCTCCAACTCGCCGCGGGCGCTCGGGGTGAGCTTGCGGGCGATGTCGACCACGCGGTTGTCGTAGAAGTACAGCCCCGGCACCGCGTACCGGGACTTGGGCCGGACCGGCTTCTCCTCGATCGAGAGCACCGTGCCGCCCTCGTCGAACTCGACCACCCCGTACGCCTCCGGGTTGGCCACCGGGTAGGCGAAGACCCGCCCGCCGACCAGGTCGCCGTGCGCGGCCAGCTGCCGGCCCAGCCCCACGCCGTGGAAGATGTTGTCGCCCAGGATCAGCGCCACCGCCTCGTCGCCGATGAAGTCCGCGCCGAGCACGAACGCCTGGGCGATGCCCTCCGGGCGGGCCTGGACGACGTACTCCAGCCGCAACCCCCACTGGCTGCCGTCGCCCAGCAGCCGCTGGAACTGGCTCTGGTCCTCCGGCGTGGTGATCACCAGGATCTCCCGGACGCCGGACATCACCAGCGTGGAGAGCGGGTAGTAGACCATCGGCTTGTCGAAGACCGGCATCAGCTGCTTGGACACCGCCCGGGTGATCGGCCAGAGCCGGGATCCGGTGCCACCGGCGAGTAGGATTCCGCGCACCGGGGGAGCCTACCGGGACCGGGCCGAACCGGACAGCCGGGTCCGCGTCCCCCGGCCCCGCCGTCACGTCGCGTACACTTCCGGACCCGTGAGGATCCTCGTCACCGGCGGAGCCGGATTCATCGGGTCGGAGTACGTCCGCATGCTGCTGGGCGTGCCCCTCGGCAGCGCCACGGGTGTGCCCGCGATCGAACCTGCCGCCGTGACCGTGCTCGACAAGCTGACCTACTCGGGCAACCTGGCCAACCTGGCGCCGGTGCGCGAGGACCCCCGGTTCCGCTTCGTGCAGGGCGACATCTGCGACCCGGCCCTGGTCGAGCAGGTCGTGCCCGGTCACGACGTGATCGTGCACTTCGCCGCCGAATCGCACGTCGACCGCTCGATCGCCGGCGCCGCGCCGTTCGTCACCACCAACGTGCTCGGCACCCAGACCCTGCTCGACGCCGCGCTGCGCCACGGCACCGGCCGGTTCGTGCACGTCTCCACCGACGAGGTGTACGGCTCGATCGACGAGGGGTCCTGGACGGAGACCTGGCCGCTGGCGCCGAACTCGCCGTACTCGGCCTCCAAGGCCGGCTCCGACCTGCTCGCCCTGGCCTACCACCGCACCCACGGGATGGACGTGGTGGTCACCCGCTGCTCCAACAACTACGGGCCCTACCAGTTCCCGGAGAAGGTCATCCCGCTCTTCGTCACCAACCTGCTCGACGGCGGGACCGTGCCGCTCTACGGCGACGGCGGCAACGTGCGCGACTGGCTGCACGTGCACGACCACTGCCGGGGCATCGCGCTGGTGCAGCAGAAGGGCCGCGCCGGTGAGGTGTACAACATCGGCGGCGGCACCGAGCTGACCAACAAGGAGCTCACCGGCCGGCTGCTGGAGGCCTGCGGGGCCGGCTGGGACCGGGTCGTCCCGGTCGCCGACCGCAAGGGCCACGACCGCCGCTACTCGCTGGACATCACCAAGATCAGCGAGGAGCTGGGGTACGCCCCCAGCATCGACCTGGACCGTGGGCTCGCCGACACCGTGCGCTGGTACCGCGAGAACCGGGCCTGGTGGGAGCCGCTGAAGTCCGCCCCGGCCGCATGAGCGAGCGTCAGGGAGCGAATCGTCACCGCAGCGCCACGGTCCCTCAGGGCGGCACGGAGCGCAGCGGAGTGCCGGCATGAGCCGGGTGCTCGTCACCGGCGCGGGCGGGATGCTCGGCCGGGACCTGCTCGCGGTGCTCGGCACCCGGCCGGACCTGAAGGTGACCGCCGCCACCCGGGCCGACCTCGACATCACCGACGCCAGCGCGGTCCGCGCCGCCGTCGCCGGGCACGACCTGGTGGTCAACACGGCGGCGTGGACCGACGTGGACGGGGCGGAGGAGCACGAGGCGGCCGCCACCGCCGTCAACGGCGACGCCGTCGGGCACCTCGCCGGCGCCTGCGCGGACACCGGCGCCCGGCTGGTGCACATCTCCACCGACTACGTCTTCCCCGGCGACGGCGACAGCCCGTACGCCGAGGACGCGCCGACCGCGCCGGTCAACGCGTACGGCCGCTCGAAGCTGGCCGGGGAGCGGGCCGTCGCCCGATTCCTCCCCGAAACCGGCTACGTGGTGCGCACCGCGTGGCTCTACGGCGCGCACGGGCCCAACTTCGTCGCCACCATGCTCCGGCTGGCCGAGCAGCGCGAGCAGCTCGACGTGGTCGACGACCAGCACGGCCAGCCCACCTGGTCGTACGCCCTCGCCGCGCAGCTGGTGGCGCTCGGCGACGCGGCGCTGGCCGGCCGGGCCGCTCCCGGCGTCTACCACGGCACCTGCGCCGGCCGGACCACCTGGTACGGGCTGGCCCGCGCGGTGTTCGCGCTGCGCGGGCTCGACCCGGACCGGATCCGACCCACCACCAGCGATCGGTTTCGCCGTCCCGCCCCCAGACCGGCGTACAGTGTGCTAGGGCACGGCCGTTGGGCCGCCGCGGGTCTGCCACCGCTTCCGGACTGGCACACCACCCTGGCCGACGCGTTCGCCTCCGCCACTCCACCCGCCCCGTGGAAGGTCGCATGAAGCTCACCCTCGTCACCGGCCTGACCGGCCTGCTGCTGCTCGGCACCATCGTCGAGTTGCTGCGCCGCCGGCAGCTCCGGGAGAAGTACGGCATGCTGTGGCTCGGCGTGCTGCTGGTCGTCATCCCCCTGTCGCTCTTCCCCCGACTGCTGGACAGCGTCGCCGGGATGCTCGGCGTCGCCTCCGGCGTCAGCCTCGTGCTCTTCCTCGGCATCGTCTTCCTGCTCCTGGTCTGTGTGCACCTGAGCTGGGAGGTCAGCGCGCTGGAGGAGGAGACCCGCACCCTGGCCGAAGACTTCGCCCTGCTGCGCGCCGAGATCGCCGCCGAGCGGGCCGCCCGAGACGAACTGGTGTCCAACGATGGTTAACGGCAAGCGCGTCCTGATCATCATCCCGGCGCTCAACGAGTCCGGTTCGATCGCCGACGTGGTCGGCGAGGTGCGCGGCGAACTGCCCGGCGTCGACGTGCTGGTGGTCGACGACGGCTCCACCGACCGCACCGCCGACGTCGCCGCCGCGGCCGGCGCCCGGGTCGCCCAACTGCCCTACAACCTCGGCGTCGGCGGGGCCATGCGGCTCGGCTACCGGTACGCCCGCGACCACGGCTACGACGTCGCCATCCAGATCGACGCCGACGGCCAGCACGACCCCCGCTACGTGCCGAAGCTGGTCGACCTGCTCGACGACAACGACCTGGTGATCGGCGCCCGGTTCGCCGGCGAGGGCGACTACTCCGTCCGCGGCCCGCGCCGCTGGGCGATGGTGATGCTCTCCGCCGTGCTGTCCCGGGTGGCCCGCACCAAGCTCACCGACACCACCTCCGGCTTCCGCGCCGCCAACCGTCGGGTGATCGAGATGTTCGCCCGCTGGTACCCGGCCGAGTACCTCGGCGACACCGTCGAGACGCTGGTGCACACCGCCCGCCGCGGCTACCGGATCCGGCAGGTGCCGGTGGCCATGCGCAAGCGGATGGCCGGCACACCCAGCCACTCCCCCGCCAAGGCGATGATCTACCTGGGCCGGGCGTTCGTGGTGCTCACGCTGGCGCTCATCCGCCAGTGATGCGGCGCCTGCTCGCCCTCGTCCCGCCCGGCACCGTGGCCGTCGGTGCCGGGCTGGCCCTGCTCGGGCTGGCCTCCTACGTCCACCTCGCGGTCGCCGGCCACGGCCTCACCGAGGCCGACTACAGCTCCCTGTCGGTGCTCTGGTCGATCGTGTTCACCGTCGGCATCGGCGTGTTCATCCCGGTCGAGCAGGAGGTCGCCCGGGTCGTCGCCGCCCGCCGTACGCAGGGGCTGCCGCCCGGCCCGGTGCTGGCCCGCGGCGCCGCGCTGGCCGCCGCGGTGCTGGCCGTGATGGTGCTCGCCACCGCCGCCGGCTACCGCGTGCTCGCCGACCGGCTCTTCGCCGGCGACGGCGACATGGTGCTGGTGCTGATCGGGTCGCTGGTCGCCATGGCGATCGCGTACACCACCCGCGGCGTCCTCTCCGGCCTGTCCCTCTTCCCCTGGTACGGCGGCCAGCTCGGCATCGACGGCGGGCTGCGCATCGTGATGGTCGCCCTGCTCGGCCTCGCCGGCGTCAGCTCCCCGCTGTGGTACGGGGTGGTGCTGGTGATCGCCCCGCTGGCCAGCGTGCTGTTCACCCTGCCGCCGGTGCTGCGCGCCGTCGGCGGCGGCGCGCCGGTGCCGTGGGGCGCGCTGCTGCGCGGCCTCGGGCTGCTCACCGTCTCCAGCCTGCTCTCCCAGGTCGTGGTGAACGTCGGCGTGATCAACGTCCGGCTGATCGCCCCCGACGACGTGGCCACCGCCGGGGCGCTGCTCTCCGCACTGGTGCTGGTGCGGATCCCGCTCTTCGTGTTCGGCTCCATGCAGGCGTCGCTGCTGCCCGGGCTCGCCGCCACCGCCACCACCGGCGACCGGGCCGCCTTCCACGGCCTGCTCCGCCGCTCGCTCGGCGTGGTCACCGCGCTCGGGCTGATCGGCGCGGTCGGCGCCGTGCTGCTCGGCCCGTGGCTGGTCCGTGCCCTCTTCGACGCCCCCGACGTGCTCGACCAGGTCGACTTCGCCTGGCTCGCCGTGGCCACCCTCGCCTACCTCTGGTCGATGGTGCTCGGCCAGGCCCTGCTCGCGCTGAACCGGCACCGGGCCCAGGCCCTCGCCTGGACGCTCGGCGTGGCCGCGCTGCTCGCCGTGACCCTGACCCCGGCGCCGGTCGCGCTCCGCGTCGAGCTGGCCTACACCGTCGGCTCCGTCGTGGTCGCCGGCACCATGGCGCTGCTGCTGCGCGGCGGCACCCGTCCCGTCCCCACCCCGGCCCGGCCGCTCGACGACGCCGTGGCGACTGGCGTATCCGGAGGCATCCGATGACCCGCCCCCAGGTCTCCGCGGTGATGCTCGCCTACGGCGCCGAGCCGTACCTGGTCGACGCCGCCCGGGCCGTGCTGGCCAGCACCGACGTCGAGATCGAGCTGATCGTCGTCGACAACGGGTGCACCGGCGACGGCATCGACGTGGTCAAGGGCTTCCCCGGCGTCCGGGTGATCCGCCCGGAGACCAACACCGGGTACGCCGGCGGCTGCCGGGTCGGCGCGGCCGAGGCCACCGGCGAGTGGCTCGCCTTCGTCAACTCCGACGCGATCGTCGCCCCCGACGCGCTCGCCAAGGTGGTCGCGGTCGCCGGGGAGCCCGGCGTGGGCGCCGCCATGGCCTCCATCCGGCTCGCCGAGAACCCGGATCTGATCAACACCTCCGGCAACCCGCTGCACTTCATCGGGCTCTCCTGGGCCGGCGGCAACGGCCAGCCGGCCAGCGCCCACGCGGTCCGCACCACGGTGCCCTCGCTCAGCGGCTGCTGCTTCGTCATCGGCCGGCAGCTCTGGCAGGAGCTGGACGGCTTCCCGGCCGAGTACTTCGCCTACCACGAGGACACCGAACTCAGCCTCCGCCTCTGGCAGCGCGGACTCCGCCCGCAGTACGTGCCGGACGCCGTCGTCGTGCACCACTACGAGTTCTCCCGCAACTCGCTCAAGGTCTACCTGGTCGAGCGGAACCGGCTGCTCTCCCTGCTCACCGCGTACGAGGGGCGGACGCTGGCGCTGCTGGCGCCGATGCTGCTGCTCTCCGAGGCCGCCATGCTGGTCGCCGCGCTGCTCGGCGGCTGGCCCAGGGAGAAGGTCCGCGGCTGGCGCTGGCTGTGGAGCAACCGGGCCTGGGTACGCGCCCGCCGCCGCCGTCTCCAGGCGGAGCGGACCGTTCCCGACGGCGTCATCGCGACCGTGATGACCGCGAAGGTCGACCCGTCCAACGTCGAGGCGCCGCCCGGGATGGGCATCTTCAACGTCATCGCCGCCGGCTACTGGGCGCTGGTCCGCCCGCTGCTGCGCCGGGCCTGACGGGCGCCACCGCCACTCCGCCGACCGCGCAGCCGGGACTGCCCGGCGGCACGCCCGCCCGGCGGCACTCGCATGCCGTGGAAACGCGTACGCCGGGGCCCGGAAGCCCGGACCCCGGCGCACCGCGACGGGACTACTCGTCGGCCGGCTGACCCGGCTTGTCCTCCAGGTCCGCGGACCCGGCGGAGCTGGTCGGCTTGTGCGCCTCCTCGGTCGGCGTGGACGGCGTCGTCGGTCCACCCGCGGCGGCCGGCTCCTCCGCCTTGGCCGCGCCGCCGTCCAGCAGCGCGGTCAGCGCGGCGCCGGTGATCCGCCGGAAGGTCCGGCCGACCCGGCGGCGGTCCAGCACCGCCACCTCCAGCTGGTTCGCCGCGATGGTCCGAGCCGCGCCACCCTCGCCGCCGACGCTGCTCAACGCCCGCACCGACAGCTTCACCGCGTCGCTCAACGACATCTCCGCCGAGTGGTCGGCCTTGAGCACGTTGGTGATCGCCTCCGCCTGGCCGCCCATCGCCATCCGGCCCGGCTCGTCGTTGACCGAGCCGTCGTAGGTGAGCCGGTAGATCTCGTCGTCCTCGGCGGTGGCACCGACCTGCGCCACGCAGATCTCCACCTCGAACGGCTTGGACTGCTCGGTGAAGATCGCGCCGAGGGTCTGCGCGAACGCGTTGGCCAGGGCCCGGCCGGTGACGTCGCGCCGGTCGTAGCTCAGGCCGTTCAGGTCGGCCATCCGCACGCCGGCGCGGCGCAGGTTCTCGAACTCGTTGTAGCGGCCGACGGCGGCGAAACCGATCCGGTCGTAGATCTCACTGACCTTGTGCAGGGCGCTGGAGAGGTTCTCCGCGACGAAGAGCACTCCGCCCTCGTAACTCAGGACCACCGCGCTGCGACCCCGGGCGATGCCCTTGCGGGCCAGCTCGGAGCGGTCGCGCATGATCTGCTCGGGCGAGGCGTAGAACTGCATGGCCACGGCGGCGGTTCTCCTTACGACGCTGTGCTGACGGCTGCTGACTGTGCGGGCGGATCAGCCGCCCGGGTTCTCCATCCGGCCCGAGACCACGCTCTCGGCGATCGCCGCCGTCTCGGCGTCGGTGAGCCGGTGGGTGCCCTCCGCCGTCGCGGTCATCACCACCGGGTAGATCCGGCGGGTGAGATCCGGCCCACCGGTCGCGGTGTCGTCGTCGGCGGCGTCGTAGAGCGCCTCCACCGCGAGGCGGACCGCGTCGTCCATCGACAGCCCGGCCCGGTACCGCTTCTTCAGCGCGGACTTGGCGAACAGCGACCCGGAGCCGATCGCGTCGTAGCCGGTCTCCTCGTAGGGGCCGCCGGTGACGTCGAAGCTGAAGATGCGGCCGGCCCTCGCCGGGTCGGCGCAGGCCAGGTCGAAGCCGGCGAAGAGCGGGATCACGGCCAACCCCTGCATCGCCGCGCCCAGGTTGCCCCGGATCATCGAGGCGAGCCGGTTGGCCTTGCCGTCCAGCGAGAGCATCGCGCCCTCGATCTTCTCGTAGTGCTCCAGCTCCACCTGGAACAGTCGCATCAGCTCGATGCCGATGCCGGCGGTGCCCGCGATGCCGACCAGCGAGTACGCGTCGGCCGGGTGCACCTTCTCGATGTCGCGCTGGGCGATCAGGTTGCCCATGGTGGCCCGCCGGTCGCCGGCCATCACCACGCCACCGGCGGCCGAGATGGCCACGATGGTGGTGGCGTGCGGCGCCAGGTCGGCGGCCATGCCCGGCGGCAGCGGCCGGCGGCCGGGCAGCATCTCGGGAGCCACCTTGCTCAGGAACGTGGTGAAGGAGGACGTCCCCGCGTTGGTGAACACATCTGGTAGACGCCCGGATGGATCAAAACCCGCTGCCACGTGGTTCCTCTCAGGTATGTGATCGCCCCGGCCAGCCGCGCCTGATCGTCACGGAACTGACCAAGACCACCGTTGCAGTTGAAGCAGAGTATCCCGCGCACCCAACCGGTGCGATGATCGTGGTCCACATGTTGCGGGTCCGCGCCGCCGCAGATGGCACAGACCCCGCCCTGCTCGGCGAGGAGCTCGTCGAACTCCTGCTGCCCGATGCCGTACCGCCGCCGCAGGTGGTACTCACGACTGCCGCCGTGGACCCGGAGCCTGCTCTCCTTGCCCTTCACGTTGTGGCAAGGCTTGCAGTATCGGCCGTAACCAGCCCGCCCAGAACGGTTTCGCGGGAAGTCGTCTAGGGCCTTCGTCGCGCCGCAAGCAGGGCATCGCCGGTGCCCCTCGGGCACGGCCGGAAGCTGGCGAACCTCCCGGCCGTGCTTCTCTTGCACCCGCTTCGCGTAGCTCGCCTTCGACCGCTGATTGAAGCAGGGCTTGCAGTAGCTGCCACGACCGTCGGGGCGCTTGCTGTTGGCGCAGAACTCCTCAAGTGGCTTCCACTCGCCGCAATCACGGCAACGACGAGTGCCATCCCGGTCGTCGAGACGTCGAGGCATGTCCGACTTGCCCGCTTATGACCTATTCCCCCCCTTTCTGCACATAGCCCCGGACAAATTCCTCTGCGTTCTCCTCCAGGACGGAGTCGATCTCGTCGAGGAGGTCGTCGACGTCCTCGGTGATCTCCGCGTGCCGCTCGGCGACCTCCGGGTTGGCCTCGGTGGTGACGTCCTCGATCTCTTCGCCCTGGCGGGACTTGCCCGACTGCGACTGCCCGCCGCTGTCACGAGTGGCCATCTGGTGCCTCCTCCAACGATCTCTTGCGAGAAACTTACCTCGCGGGAGCGACGAAAGGCCCGCCGCACGCCGGGTGGGCGCGCGCCGGGCCAGGGTCGCCGTCGTACGGCGGACGGCAGCCGGCGGCCGGTCACGGCGCGCCGGACGGGCGCGCGCCGGGCCGGCCCGGCGTGGTCAGCCGCCGGTGAGGGTCTCCAGCAGGTCCTTGGCGCTGGGGCAGCGGTCGAACAGTTCGCCGACGTGCTTGCGGGTGCCCCGTTCCGGCTCCATCATCGGCACCCGCACCAGCGACTCCCGGCCCACGTCGAAGATGACCGAGTCCCAGCTCGCGGCGACCACCTCGGAGGCGTACTGGGCCAGGCAGCGGCCGCGGAAGTAGGCCCGGGTGTCCTCCGGCGGCTCGGTCATCGCGGTGCGGGTCTGCTCGTCGGTCAGCAGCGTCTTCATCGCCCCACGGCTGACCAGCCGGTGGTAGAGGCCCTTCTCCGGGCGCACGTCGGAGTACTGCAGGTCCACCAGCTGGAGCTTGTGCGAGCCCCAGCCGAGCTTCTCCCGCTCCCGGTAGCCCTCCAGCAGCCGCAGCTTGGCCACCCAGTCCAGCTCGTCGGCACAGAGCATCACGTCCCGGCCGAGCCGGTCCAGCACGCCCTCCCAGCGGGCCAGCACGTCCAGGGTCTGCTCGTCGGCGTCGTTGCCGTAGCGGTCGTCGACAAAGGACCGCACCCGCTCGTAGTAGGCCCACTGCACGTCCAGGGCGGTCAGCCGGCGCCCGTCGCGCAGCCGCATCAGGTGGGACAGGGACGGGTCGTGGCTGACCGCGCGCAGCTCGCTGACCGGGTCGGCGATGCCGAGGTCGGCGCCGAGCGCCTTCTCCTCGATCATGGTGAGGATCAGCGCGGTGGTGCCGACCTTGAGGTACGTCGAGATCTCCGACAGGTTGGCGTCGCCGATGATGACGTGCAGCCGGCGGTACTTGTCGGCGTCGGCGTGCGGCTCGTCCCGGGTGTTGATGATCGGCCGCTTGAGGGTGGTCTCCAGGCCGACCTCGACCTCGAAGAAGTCGGCCCGCTGGGAGATCTGGAAGCCGCTCTGCCCGCCGTCCTGACCGATGCCGACCCGGCCCGCGCCGCAGACGATCTGGCGGGTGACGAAGAACGGCGTCAGGTACGCGACGATGTCCGCGAACGGCGTCTGCCGACGCATCAGGTAGTTCTCGTGGGCGCCGTAGCTGGCGCCCTTGTTGTCGGTGTTGTTCTTGTAGAGGTGGATCGGCTGGGTGCCGGGGATGGTGGCGGCCCGGCGGGACGCCTCGGCCATCACCCGCTCGCCGGCCTTGTCCCAGCGGACCAGGTCCAGCGGGTTGGTCACCTCCGGAGTGGAGTACTCCGGGTGGGCGTGGTCGACGTAGAGCCGGGCGCCGTTGGTGAGTATCACGTTGGCCAGGCCGAGGTCCTCGTCGGCCAGCGCCTCGGCGGGGTCGTAGGCGGCCCCGGAGTAGGTGAAGCCGCGGGCGTCGCGCAGCGGCGACTCCTCCTCGTAGTCCCAGCGGGCCCGGCCGCCGCGGTTGAGTTCCGGGCGTGCCCCGTAGGCGTTGACCACCTGGGACGAGGTGACCATCGGGTTGGCCCCCGCCTGGCCCGGTACGGAGATGCCGTACTCGACCTCGGTGCCCATGATCCGTCTTACGCTCATCGACCTACCCGCTTCGCTCGCCCGACCGGTCCCCCGTCCGCTTCGAGCGTAGTCGGCGCCACCGCGGATGGGGGCGTGGCGGTGCAGCCGGTCGCGGTGTCGCCGGCCACGGGCGGCTCAGCGGTACGGCTCGGGTATGAGCATGACCTCGACGGTGACCCGGCGGTGCAGTTCCGGTTCGGCGATGAGCAGTTTCTCCACCCGCCGCCGGGCGCCGGGGTCGGTGACCACGAACCGGACCGGTCCGGGCGCGCGGCGCAGCATCTCCCGGGTGCGGTCGGGTTCGAGGAAGACCATGCCGTAGACGCCGGGCTCGCTCTGCGCCGTGGTGCCCTGCAGGGCCGAGAGGCAGAGCCCTTCCAGGTAGGAGCGGTAGGGACCGCGGTCGAGGATGAAGGTGGTGGCCCAGGGCACCGGCGGGTAGGCCCGGTCGACCTCGGCGCAGACCACCGCGGCGCGGACCGGCTGTTCGAGGTCCTGGTGCACCCAGCGCTGCGCCCAGGTCCACTCGTCGGTGACCAGGATGCCGCGGTGCCAGCCGGTGACGCCGCAGTAGGTCACGGCGGCGGCGGCGAGCGCGATGCCGGTGACGGCCGCCGCCGCGGTGGTGGCGATCCGTCGGGGCAGGCCGCGGTCGCGGCGCGGGGTGGGCAGCAGCCGGACCAGGCCGGCGGTGCCGGCGATGAACAGCGCCGTGGCCAGGTGGCCGGCCTTGTTGAAGTAGTACGCCGGTTGCCCGCCGGCGTTGATGCTGGCCTGCGCGATGGCGAGGGCGAAGGCGGCGCCGACGAGCATGACCAGCAGGGTGCGGCGCCAGGCGCGGTCGCTGCGGCGGACCTGGACGACCAGGGCGAGGACGACGAGGCCGCCGAGCCAGAGCAGGGCGCGCCAGGTCTGGGTGACGTCCCGGCCGATGGGGGCGGCGAGCGCCTCGGCGTGGTCGGCGCGGAGCAGACCCAGCAGGGGCGTGGTGGCGGCGAGGGGGACGGTGACGAGGGCGACGACGAGCAGGGTGGGCCAGGCCCGCAGCGACTCCCGCCAGTGGCCGGCGAACCAGCAGAGCGCCAGGACGGCGGCGGCCGGCAGGAAGAGGTAGTAGCTGAACCCGATGCCGGTCACCAGGGCCCCCAGCAGCACCAGCTGTTCCCGGGTGCCGGCCAGCGGTCGGATGACCAGGCCGGCCAGGGCGACGGTGAGGGTCAGCCCGAGCACCTCGGTGGGGTACCCGGCGATGAGCAGCCGGGGCAGTTGGGTGCCGAGGATCAGGGCGCCGACGACGACGGTGAGCACCGTGCGGTGCAGGGGGTGCAGCGGTCCGGGGATCCGCTGGGCGACCCAGAGCAGGGTGAGGGCCAGCAGGCCGAAGCCGGCGATGGTCCACCACAGGTAGGGCTCGACGCCGCCGGCGCCGCGCGCGGCGGCGCCGATCGGGGTGAGGTGCCCGTCGAGCAGGGCGGTGGTCAGGTGCCAGCCCTGCGGGTAGTGGACCAGGGCGGAGACGATCTGTTCCCGGGCGGCGGCCGGGTCGACGAAGACGTAGCCGCCAGTGCGGCCGATGACGTCGAAGAGGGCGAGGTGGCGGTAGTTGTCCTCGCCGCGACCGAGCAGGGTCAGCTGGGTGGCGAGGTCTCCGGCGCGCAGCAGCGGCTGGGCGAGGTAGCCGACGAGCGCGGCGGTGCCGAGCACCGGGAACAGGTCGGGCCAGCCCGGCCGGGGCAGCCGCGGTCGGCGGCCGGTGGCCGCGGCGGCCAGCACGAGCGCGGTGAGGGCGGTGCCGTTGACCGGCACGGGGTGCAGCCCCCAGGGCCAGACCGCGAAGAGCAGGCCCGCCGCGGTGGTCGCGCCGAGCAGCAGCATGGTGGCGAGCAGCAGCCGGTCGAGCAGGGTGCGGCCGCCGCGCAGCAGGCTGGCGGTGACCAGCAGGACCAGCGGGGGCAGCAGCCAGGTCCGGTCTGCGGCGTACGCGCCGACGGGCACCACCCAGGCCGCCAGCAGCGCGGCGCCCGCCAGCGCGGCGCCGCGCCCGCGGCGGGTGGCCGGTCGGGTCGGCTCGGCCGCCGGGGTGGCCGGCGGGTCGACGACGGTGAGCTCGGACGGCACGCGGTTCCTCGGCGAGTCGGCGAAGCGGTGCCCGGAAGCTTACCGACGGGCCCGGCGTTCCGCCCGCCGGACGCGCGCCGGCCGGGGTGAACATCGGGTGACACGGCGACGGGCCCGCGGCGTGCCGCGGGCCCGTCGACCCGGCTGTTACAGGTACTGGCCGGTGTTGCTGGCGGTCTCGATGGACCGGCCGGCCTCGGCGCCCTTGCCGCCGGAGACGAGGGTGCGGATGTAGACGATCCGCTCCCCCTTCTTGCCGGAGATGCGGGCCCAGTCGTCCGGGTTGGTGGTGTTGGGCAGGTCCTCGTTCTCGCGGAACTCGTCGACGCAGGCGTCGAGCAGGTGCTGCAGGCGCAGCCCCTTGCGGCCGGAGGTGAGGAACTCCTTGATGGCCATCTTCTTGCCCCGGTCGACGATGTTCTGGATCATCGCGCCGGAGTTGAAGTCCTTGAAGTAGAGGACTTCCTTGTCGCCGTTGGCGTAGGTGACCTCGAGGAAGCGGTTCTCCTCGGTCTCCGAGTACATCCGCAGCACCACCGCGTCGATCATGGCCGCGACCGTGGCCTGGGGGTCGCCGCCGTGCTCGGCCAGGTCGTCCGGGTGCAGCGGCAGCCCGGAGAGGATGTACTTGGAGAAGATGTCCTTGGCCGCCTCGGCGTCCGGCCGCTCGATCTTGATCTTCACGTCGAGCCGGCCGGGCCGCAGGATCGCCGGGTCGATCATGTCTTCCCGGTTGGAGGCGCCGATGACGATGACGTTCTCCAGGCCCTCGACACCGTCGATCTCGCTGAGCAGCTGCGGGACGATGGTGTTCTCCACGTCGGAGGAGACGCCGGAGCCGCGGGTGCGGAAGACCGAGTCCATCTCGTCGAAGAACACGATCACCGGGGTGCCCTCGCCGGCCTTCTCCCGGGCTCGCTGGAAGATCAGCCGGATGTGCCGCTCGGTCTCGCCGACGTACTTGTTGAGCAGCTCCGGGCCCTTGATGTTGAGGAAGTAGCTGGTGTGCTTCTCCTCGCCCCGACGCTCGGCGATCTTCTTGGCCAGCGAGTTGGCCACCGCCTTGGCGATCAGCGTCTTGCCGCAGCCGGGCGGGCCGTAGAGCAGTATCCCCTTCGGCGGGCGGAGCTGGTGCTCGCGGAACAGGTCGGCGTGCAGGAACGGCAGTTCCACCGCGTCGCGGATCTGCTCGATCTGCGCGTGGAGGCCGCCGATGTCGGTGTAGTCGACGTCGGGCACCTCCTCCAGGACCAGTTCCTCGACCTCGCTCTTGGGGATCCGCTCGTACGCGTACGCCGAGCGCGGTTCGATCATGAGCGAGTCGCCGGCCCGGATCGGCGCACCGATCAGGGAGTCGGCCAGGTGGACGATCCGCTCCTCGTCGGAGTGGGAGACCACCAGCGCCCGGTCGCCCGGAGCGCCGCCGGGGCCCTCGAGGACCTCCTTGAGCATCACCACCTCGCCGACCCGCTCGAAGCCGAACGCGTCGACGATGTTGAGCGCGTCGTTGAGCAGCACCTCCTGGCCGCGCCGCAGCTCGGCCACGTCGAGCGAGGGCGAGACGGCCACCCGGAGCTTGCGCCCACCGGTGAAGACGTCCACCGTGCCGTCGTCGTGCCGCGCCAGGAAGACGCCGTAGCCACTCGGCGGTTGCGCGAGGCGGTCGATCTCCTCCTTGAGCGTCACGATCTGCGCGCGAGCCTCCTTGAGAGTGCTCACGAGCCGGTCGTTGTTCTCGGTCAGCCGCGCCAACTGTGCCTGGGTGGCCGCCAGCCGCTCTTCGAGCTGCCGGACGTGTCGGGGGCTTTCGGTCAACTTGCGCCGCACCAGAGCGAGTTCCTCTTGCAGGAACGCGACCTGCGTGGAGAGATCGTGGGCCTCCTTCTCCCACCGTGCGGCGCGCGAGTCCGCGTCGTCGCTGCGTGCCACGTCCCACCTCCCCGGGGGGCTTGAACGTTCTGCCCTAACACTAGCCGCTATGAGGCCGATTCGGTCCCGCGCAACGCCCTCGTCACCGAACCTTGATCGCCAAGGGTGGGCCGGTGGGGCCGAACGGGCGTTCGGGTACCGTCGGGGCGTGGGACGGGAGAACATGGGGGGTGCGCCCGTGGCCGGGGTCGCTACCGACCAGCTGACGGTCTGGGTGGACCAGGACCTCTGCACCGGCGACGGGCTGTGCGTGCAGTACGCGCCGGAGGTCTTCGAGTTCGACATCGACGGCCTGGCGTACGTCAAGGGCCCCGACGGCGAGCTGCGGCAGGCCCCCGGCAGCCGGGTCGACGTCCCCGCCCACCTGCGTCTCGAAGTGATCGACTCGGCCCGGGAATGCCCGGGCGAGTGCATCCACGTGGTGCGCGACAGCGACGGCGTCGAGATCGCCGGCCCCGACGCCGACGACTGACCGCCCCGACTCCTCCGGTTGAGCGCGCAGGCGGCGGAGCGGAGCGGCCGTGCCGGCCACCGCCGCCCCGCCCCCGCTCAGAGCAGCGGACGCCCGACCACCGAGGCGACCAGCCGGGCGAACTCCTCCAGCCGGGCGATCTGCCCGGCGCCGCCGTCGTCGAGCGTCTTGCCGAAGCGCAACGCGTCGTGCCGGGGCGCGCCCGCCACCTCCTCGCTCGGCGGTGCCTCGTCCAGCGAGGTCAGCAGCAGGTAGACGTCGATGCTGTCGACCCGGATCTCGCCGTTGTCGCCCCGGGTGAGCCGGCGCCGGCAGCCCACCTCGGTGACCGAGGAGACCGGCACCACCCGCAACGAGGAGGTCATCGAGCCGGGCGGCCCCTCCCCCGGCGGGACGTCCTCGCCGTGCCAGAGGATGAGCCGGCTGCCGTCGCAGACCACGACCTCCTGCCACACCCCGTTCACCTCGTTGACGAAGCGTTCCAGGGTGAAGCCGAGCACCGACGCCCCGCGCAGCACCCCGCCGAGCGCCTCCAGCGCCACGTCCGGGTCCCGCAGGTAGGCCCGGGCCGCCGATTCCAGATCCTGGTACGGCGACCAGTCCGGGAACACCGCCGGCAGGTCACCGCCGCCGAAGCCGGGCCGGCTCACGCCGGCACCCCGCCGCGCCACGTACCGACACGGGGCACGGCCGCGCAGAGCCCGACGCTCCGCTCGCTCATGCCGCCGCCCGAGGGTCGCACCACCCGGCCCGCAGCGACCGGCCGGATCCACCCGTTCACTCCCAGCCGCCCCATTCCGCCGTCACGGCCTGTCCATCTCCTCCGTCGAGTCGGGCTGCGCCCCGGCGGCCCGGGCGGCCGCCGCCTGCCGGGCCGCCTCGGCCTCGCGCAGTGCCTGCCGGCGCTGCACGTACGCCTCGGTGCCCTTGCTGGGCTTGCGCCGCCGCGGCGGCGCGGTCACGCCGGGGGCGAGCTTACGCGCGGACACCAGGAACGCGGTGTGCGCGATCATGCGGTGGTCCGGGCGGACCGCGAGCCCCTCGGCGTGCCAGTCGCGCACCAGCGACTCCCAGGCCCGCGGCTCGGTCCAGCCGCCGCGCTCGCGCAGCGCCTCCACCAGCTCGGACAGCTGCGGGGTGGTGGCCACGTAGCCGATGAACACGCCGCCGGGCAGCAGCGCCCGCTCGACCATGTCGAGGCTCTCCCACGGGGTGAGCATGTCCAGGATGATCCGGTCGAAGCCGGTCTCGGTGCACCCGGCGACGTCGCCCACGTGCAGGTGCCAGGCCGGGTGCGGCCCGTTGAAGAACGCCTCCACGTTGCGCCGGGCGATCTGGGCGAAGTCGTCGCGCAGTTCGTAGGAGTGCAGCTCCCCCCCGGTGCCGACGGCGCGCAGCAGCGAGCAGCTCAACGCACCCGATCCGGCGCCGGCCTCCAGCACCTTGGCGCCGGGGAAGATGTCGCCCATGGCCACGATCTGGGCGGAGTCCTTCGGATAGATCACCTGCGCGCCGCGCGGCATGGACAGCACGTAGTCCGACAGCAGCGGCCGCAGCGCCAGGAACGCGGTGCCGCCCCCGGAGGTGGTGACCACGCTGCCGTCGGGCAGCCCGATCAGCGCGTCGTGCTCCAGGATGCCCCGGTGGGTGTGGAAGGCCTTGCCCGGTTCCAGGGTGACCGTGTGCATCCGCCCCTTCGGGTCGGTCAGCTGCACCCGGTCGCCGGGCCGGAACGGCCCGCGGTGCACGGGGGGCAGCGCCGGGGTGTCGGCGGGCGCCGGGGCGCCCGGGTCGGCCTGGGCGGCGGAGGGAGTTGCGGTCACGTGTTCATCTTCCGTTGAGGTTCCAGGAGCTGAGCCAGATCCGCGATGTGCAGGATGCCCACGACATCTTCGCCTGCGGTCACCACGTACTGCGCGCCCGGGTGGGCCTGGACGGCCTCCATCACCCGCTCCCCGTCGAGCCCCGCCGGCAGGGCCGGCAGCTCGGCCAGCGACCGGGCCACCGCGTCGACCGCCAGCCAGGGCCGGCGCTCCGCCGGCACCGCCTCCGCGGCGGCCGGGTCGACCAGGCTCACCGGCCGGCCGGCCGAGTCGGCGACGAGCAGCGCGGCGCCCGGCGCGGCGCCGGCGGCCCGCCGCCGTTGCGCCTCGGCCAGCGGAGTGCCGGTGGGCACGGTCAGCACCGGTCGGGCCAGCCGGGACAGGTCGATCAGCGGGAACCGGCGGCTGACCCGGGCCACCCGGATCGACTGGCCGGCGCCCCGCCACAGGGTGAACGCGACCAGCAGCATCAGCGGCAGCGCCAGCGGCGCCAGCAGCCGGGTGGCGGTCAGCGCGGCCACCAGCAGCGCGGTGCCCACGGCCACGATCCGCCCGACCCAGCCGGCCACCTCGGTGCCGAGGTGCCGGTCCCGGCTGACCGCCCAGACCGCGGCGCGCAGCGCCCGCCCGCCGTCCAGCGGCAGCCCGGGCAGGATGTTGAACAGCGCGACGATCACGTTGCTCACCGCGAGCTGGAAGGCGAGCTGGTTGGCCACCGTACGGTCGGGCAGGGCGAGGGTCGCGGCGACCGCGGCCACCCCGAGCAGCGCGGAGACCGCCGGCCCGGCCAGCGACACCAGCAGGTCGACCCGCGGGGTGGGCGCGTCCCGGTCCATCTCGGTGTACCCGCCGAGCAGCTCCAGGGTGATGCCGCGCACACCGATGCCGTACCGGCGGGCGGTCAGCGCGTGCCCCAGCTCGTGCAGCAGCACCGAGCCGAGCAGCGAGACGACGAAGCCGAAGCCGATCAGGTAGCCGCTGATCTGCGGCAGCTCCAGCTGGCGGCGGGCGAACTCGGCGTACAGCACGGTCACCAGGGCCGCCAGCAGCAGCATCGAGCCGTTGAGGTGCAGCGGCACCCCGAACACCCGCCCCACGGTCAGCGTGGCGCGCCCGCCGGGCCGGGGTCGCGGTCGCCTGCTCTGCTCCTCCACCGGATCGATGCTACGGACCGGGCCCGCGGCGGCGCGCGGCGCGGCGGGGCGGGGCGGTGTCACACCGGTGCCCTAACCTTCCGGGCATGACGGCGGAACCGGTGACCACCCAGCAGCCCGCGGCCCCGGCAGAGGTGCCGCCGACGGTACGGGCCTCGCTGTCGCCGTCGCGGGCGGCGGATTTCAAGACCTGCCCGCTGCTCTACCGGTTCCGCAGCATCGACCGGCTGCCCGAGCGCCCCACCGTCGAGCAGGCCCGGGGCACGCTGGTGCACGCGGTGCTGGAGCGGCTGTTCGACCTGCCGGCCGGCGGCCGCACCCCGGACGCCGCCGGCGACCTGGTGGCCCCCCAGTGGGACCGGCTGGTCACCGAGCAGCCGGAGCTGGCCGGGCTGTTCGCCGAGGGCGACGAGCCAGCCGTGGCCGAGTTCCTCCGCTCGGCCGCGGCGCTGCTGGAGGGCTACTTCGCGGTGGAGGATCCGCGCCGGCTGGAGCCGGCCGAGCGGGAGAGCCTGATCTCCGCGGTGGTCGACGACGAGCTGCTCATCCGGGGCTACCTCGACCGGCTCGACGTCGCGCCGGACGGCGCGCTGCGGGTGGTCGACTACAAGACCGGCGGCGCGCCGCGAGAGGCGTTCGAGGCCCGCGCGCTGTTCCAGCTGAAGTTCTACGCGCTGGTGCTGTGGCGCACCCGCGGCGTGGTGCCCCGGGTGCTCCGGCTGCTCTACCTCAAGGACGCCGAGGTCTGCGACTACGCGCCGGACGCCGACGAGCTGCTCCGCTTCGAGCGCACGGTGGTGGCGCTGTGGCGGGCGATCGAGCAGGCCACCGCCCAGCGGGATTTCCGCCCCCGGCCGAGCCGGCTCTGCGACTGGTGCAGCCACCAGGCGCTCTGCCCCAGCTTCGGCGGCACCCCGCCGCCCTTTCCCGTGCCCGAGCCGGCGGATCCGCTGCGCGACGCCCGCTCCCGCCCGGCGCCGCCCGGCGCCGACGAGTAGCCGACCACCCGACCACCGCGGGCATCCACACCGACCCGCGCCGGGCCCGGACGGACCGGCGTCGCCTCGATCGTGCGCACCGGTCGGCCCGCCTCGACCCGGCACGCACGGTCGGCCCGCCTCGACCCGGCACGCACGGTCGGCCCGCCTCGACCCGGCACGCACGGTCGGCCCGCCTCGACCCGGCACGCACCGGTCGACCGGCACCGGTCGACCCGCCCCCGAGGCGGGCGGCGGTCGTCTCCTCCTCAGGGAGGAGACCGCCTCACCACCGGCGACGATCTTCGCCCGGCGCCACGGCGGCTAGCGTCGCGGTATGACGTCGGACCCCCGGGAGTGGACGCGCCAGCACCCGCTGGCCGCCGACGCGCTGCTCGCCGTCGGCCTGATCGTGGCCGAGGCGATCTTCACCCTGCTCACGCCGCGCGAGCTGTGGCCCGGGCCACTGCCCTCGGCGCTGGGCTGGAGCGCGCTCTGCGCCGCCCCGACCGCGCTGCGCCGGGTGGCGCCGTGGCCGGCGGTGGGCGCGGCGGTGGCGACGTTGGCGCTGCCCGGCCTGCTGCACCTCGCGCCGGGCACCCAGGGGCTGACCTTCATCGTGCTCACCTACACCATCGCCGCCCGCCGGCCGGTACGCGCGGCGTCGGCCGCCGCGGCCGGGCTGTGGCTGCCCGTGGCGGTGGTCAACACGGTCGCGCCACCGGTCGGCGGCCTGGAGATCGGCCCCGCCTACCTGGTGCTGAACAACCTGCTGGTCGGGGCGGTGGCGTTCTCGGTCGGGCGGACCGTGCACGCCCGCCGGATGTCGACGGAGGCGTTGCGCGAGCGCGCCCGGGTGGCCGAGGAGAACCAGCGGGCGCTGGCCGAGCAGGCGGTCGCCGACGAGCGCCGGCGCATCGCCCGGGAACTGCACGACGTGGTCGCCCACCACGTCAGCGTGATGGGTGTGCTGGCCACCGGGGCGCGTCGGGTGCTGCGCCGGGACCCGGACGCGGCCGACGAGGCGGTGGCCACCATCGAGGAGACCGGCCGGGCCACCCTGCGGGAGCTGCGCCGGCTGCTGGACGTGCTGCGCACCGACGCCGAGCCGGCCGCCGACCTGGCCCCGCAACCGGGGCTGACCGGCATCGAGACCCTCGTCGACCAGGTCCGCGAGGCGGGCCTGCCGGTCACCCTGCGGGTCGAGGGCACCCCCGGCGAGATGGAGCAGGGGGTGGCGCTGACCCTGTACCGGATCGCGCAGGAGGCGCTGACCAACGCCCTCAAGCACGCCGGCACGGCCACCGCCCAGGTGCGGCTGGGCTTCGGCGTGGACGCGGTCGAGGTGGAGGTGACCGACACCGGGCGCGGGCCGCTGCCCGACACCGACCGGATCGGGCACGGATTGGTGGGGATGCGCGAGCGGGTCGGCCTCTACGGTGGGGTCCTGCGCATCGGGGCGCGCCCCGGCGGCGGCTTTCGGGTGTACGCGAGGATTCCGGTGGAGCCCGCGGCGGTCCGTCGGGTGTGACGGCCCGGCGGACGGCACCGACGGTCGGCCCGAGCGTCGGCCGGCACGCGCGGCGCCGGACCACCCGACGGGGCGGCCCAGCGGCAGGACCAGGGACAGCGGCCGGACGACGGCAGCAGGACAGGGAGAGCGGATGACCGACCCGACGGCGCCGGCGCGGCCGGTGCGGATCCTGCTCGCCGACGACCAGCCGCTGCTGCGTACCGGGTTCCGGATGGTGCTCGGCGCCGAGGACGACCTGGACATCGTCGCCGAGGCCGGCGACGGCGTGGAGGCGGTGGAGCTGTCCCGGCGGCTGCTGCCCGACGTGGTGCTGATGGACATCCGGATGCCCCGGATGGACGGGGTCGCCGCCACCCGGGCCATCGTCGACGCCCGGCTGCCGGTGCGGGTGCTGATCCTGACCACCTTCGACCTCGACGAGTACGTGGTGGGGGCGCTGCGCGCCGGGGCGAGCGGCTTCCTGGCCAAGGACGTGCCGGCCGACGACCTGGTGGCCGCGATCCGCACGGTGGCCGGCGGGGACGCGGTGGTCGCCCCCCGGATCCTCAAGCGGCTGCTGGACCGCTTCGCCGACGTGCTCCCGGACCCGGCGGCGACCCCGCCACGGGCGCTGGACGGGCTCACCGAGCGGGAGCGGGAGGTGCTGGTGCACGTCGCCCGGGGCCTGTCGAACGCCGAGATCGCCCGGGCGCTGTCGGTCAGCGAGACCACCATCAAGACCCACGTCGGGCACGTGCTGACCAAGCTGGGGCTGCGCGACCGGGTGCAGGCGGTGGTGCTGGCGTACGAGTCGGGACTGGTCCGTCCCCGGGCGTAGGCCGGGCCCGCCCGGCTACCGCCCGGGGCGTACCCGAGGATGCGCCGGCGGGGCGACGGCGCGGTTGTCGCGGTCACCTACCGTGACGGAAGACGGCGCGGCGCGGTTGACCCTGACGCGGCGCCAGTGTGCAGGATCGGTCCCGGCCGGCGGTAAAGCGCTCGACCGGCGGCCGGCTCAGGGGCAACCCTGAGCCGGCGATGGGGGGCACCCGCAGCGCGAAATCCGCACCGCTTCCACCCGGAGTCGGACGGATCGCCGCCGGGGAGCACAGATGATGGGGACTGCCGCGCCGGACCAGCGGGGGCGGCGCGGATCGAATTCAGACGGAAGAGGTGCATGACGTGACCGCGACGGTAGGCCGGCAGGCGCAGGCCGCGGCCCGGGCGAACGACGTGTGGAAGGTGTACGGCAGCGGCGAGGCGCAGGTCGTCGCGCTGCGGGGGGTGAGCGCGGAGTTCGAGCAGGGCCGGTTCACGGCGATCATGGGGCCGTCCGGGTCGGGCAAGTCGACGCTGATGCACTGCCTGGCCGGGCTGGACTCGGTGACCCGGGGCACCGTGTCGATCGGCGACACCACGGTCACCGGCCTCGGCGACTCGGGGCTGACCAAGCTGCGCCGGGACAAGGTGGGCTTCATCTTCCAGCAGTTCAACCTGCTGCCGACGCTGACGGCCAAGGAGAACATCCTGCTGCCGCTGTCGATCGCCGGCCGCAAGCCCGACCCGGCCTGGTACGACACGGTGATCGCCACGGTCGGGCTGCGGGACCGGCTGGACCACCGCCCGGCGCAGCTCTCCGGCGGCCAGCAGCAGCGGGTGGCCTGCGCCCGGGCGCTGGTCTCCCGCCCCGAGGTGATCTTCGCCGACGAGCCGACCGGCAACCTGGACTCCCGGGCCGGCGCCGAGGTGCTCAACTTCCTGCGCAACTCGGTGCGCGAGCACGGGCAGACCATCGTCATGGTCACCCACGACCCGACCGCCGCCGCGTACGCCGACCGGGTGGTCTTCCTCGCCGACGGGCAGATCGTCTCCGAGCTGATCGAGCCGACCGCCGAGACGGTGCTGGACACCATGAAGAAGCTGGACACCCACGCCGCCGAGGTGGGCAACTGATGTTCCGGGCGACACTGAAGAGCCTGCTGGCCCGCAAGGTCCGGCTCATCCTGTCCGGCCTGGCGGTGGTGCTCGGGGTCATGTTCGTCTCCGGCGCCTTCGTGCTCACCGACACCCTCGGCCGCTCCTTCGACGCGATCTTCGCCGACGCGTACGAGGGGGTCGACGTCAACGTCGCCGCCAAGCCGAAGATCGCGCTCGGCGAGACCGAGGGCGAGCAGGTCAGTCCGCCGTTCCCGGCGGCCACCCTCGACACGGTGAAGGCCGTGCCCGGGGTGGCCGAGGCCACCGGGGTGGTGGCCGCCGACGGTGCGCGGATGATCGGCAGCAACGGCAAGGTGGTGACCTCCTTCGGCCCGCCGCAGCTGGGTGAGAACTGGACCGGGGAGAGCGACCTGGTGCAGCTGCGCGAGGGCCGCGGGCCGCAGGCCGACGACGAGATCGTGATCAACAAGGCGCTCGCGACGGCCGGGAAGGTGAAGGTCGGCGACCGGGTGGGCGTGCTGACCCTGGAGCCGAAGCGCGAGTTCACCATCGTCGGCGTCTTCGGCTACAGCGGTGGCCGGGACTCGATCGGCGGCGCCAACGAGATCATGTTCACCACTCCGGTAGCGCAGAAGCTGATGCTCGGCGCGCCGGACACCTACAACAGCGTGTCGATCAAGGCCGCCGACGGGGTGTCCGACGAGTCGCTGCGCGACGCGGTGGCCGCCGCCGTGGGTGCCGGCTACGAGGTCAAGACGGGCGAGCAGCTCTCCGCCGACGCGGCGGCCGGGCTGAAGGAGGCGCTGACCTTCTTCAACCGGATCCTGCTCGGCTTCGCCGCGGTGGCCCTGCTGGTGGGCACCTTCCTGATCCTGAACACCTTCTCGATCATCGTGGCCCAGCGCACCCGGGAGCTGGCGCTGATGCGGGCCATCGGCGCCAGCGGCAAGCAGATCATCGGCTCGGTGGTGCTGGAGGCCATCGCGGTGGGCCTGATCGCCTCGGTGCTCGGCCTGGGCGCCGGCATCGGCATCGGCGCGCTGCTGGCGTACCTGTTCAGCACCTTCGCCGGGGGCCTCACCCTGGCCGGGCTCGGCGTGCCGGCGGCCGCGGTGATCGGCGCGTTCGCGGTCGGCCTGATCATCACCGTGGTGGCGGCGCTGCTGCCGGCGCTGCGGGCGTCCCGGATCCCGCCGATCGCGGCGATGCAGGACGTGGCCACCCCGGACCGCCCACTCACCAAGATCACCATCGCCGGTGGCGTGGTCACCGCGATCGGCGCGACGCTGCTGGCCCTGGGCCTGACCGGCAACGCCGGCGACAACACCCTGGCCACCATCCTCGGTGGGGTGCTGTTCGCCTTCATCGGCGTGGCGCTGCTGACCCCGCTGATCAGCCGGCCGGTGGTGAGCCTGCTCGGGGCGATCTTCGCCTGGTCGGTGCCGGGCAAGCTGGGCCGGCTCAACTCCGGCCGCAACCCGCGGCGTACCGCGATCACCGCCGCCGCGCTGATGGTCGGCATCGCGCTGGTCACCGGCGTGACGGTGATCCTGGACTCGGCCAAGAGCAGCATCAGCGGCCTGGCCCAGGACACCATCAAGGCCGAACTGGTGATCGCCGGGGTGCAGAGCGGCCCGCGGCCGCCGAGCTTCGACCCGGCGGTGCTGGAGAAGGCCGCGGCGATCCCCGGCGTACGCATGGTCGACGGCGAGTACGGCGACATGGCGCTGGTCGGCGGCGAGCGGACCTGGGTGGCGGCCAGCAGCGAGGTGGCCTCGCTGCGGCAGATCTTCGGGGCCACCCCGACCGCCGGTGACATCGACCGGCTCGCGCCGGACCAGATGCTGGTCAGCTCGGACACCGCGAAGTCGCGCGGGCTCTCCGTCGGCTCCCAGGTGCCGGTGCAGCTGGCCCGCGGCGAGGCGCGCACCTACACGGTGAGCGGCATCTACGCCAGCTCGCAGCTGACCAACCCGGTGGTGCTGCCGCCGGCGGCGGCCCGCGACTTCAGCATCCCGCAGCCGATCCAGGGCTACATCCAACTGGCCCCCGGCACCTCGGTGGCCTCGGTGCAGCCGCAGGTCGAGGCGCTGCTGGCCGACTCCCCCGAGGTGTCGGTGGCCGACCGGGACGCGTTCATCGAGCAGCAGGCCGGCCAGCTGGACGGGCTGCTCACGATGATCCAGATCCTGCTGGCGCTGGCCATCGTGATCGCCGTACTCGGCATCATCAACACGCTGGCGCTGTCGGTGCTGGAGCGCACCCGGGAGCTGGGCCTGCTGCGGGCGATCGGGCTGCGCCGGGCGCAGACCATGCGCATGATCACCGTCGAGGCAGTGGTGATCTCGGTGTTCGGCGCGCTGCTCGGCGTGGCGGTCGGCAGCGGGCTCGGCGCCGCGGTGGTCGAGGCGCTGAAGGACGAGGGGATCACCGACCTGGTGCTGCCCTGGGACCAGATGGGGGTCATGCTCGGCCTGGCCGCGATCGTCGGCGTGATCGCCGCGGTGCTGCCGGCGGTCCGGGCCGCCCGGATCAACGTGCTGGGCGCCATCGCCCACGACTGAGGTCGCCGTCGCAGACGGAGGGGCCCGCCGACCGGCGGGCCCCTCCGCGCGTCATCGGGCCGGCGCCTCGCCCAGCAGGGCGGCCAGCAGCTCCAGGTCCGCGCCGGTCAGGCTCTCCAGCTGGTGTACGCCGGCCGTCGCGGCGATCGGCACCTCGGCGGGTACGGCGAGCACCGCCGCCCCGGCGGCGAGCGCGCTGGCCACTCCGGTCGGCGAGTCCTCGATCGCCACGCAGCGGGCGATCGGCACGTCGAGCAGCCGGGCGGCGGTCAGGTACGGCTCCGGGTGCGGCTTGGTGGCGTCCACCTCGTCGCCGCAGACCACCGCGTCGAAGCTGTCCCGGCCCAGGGTGTCCAGTGCCACCTCGACCAGCGGCCGGACGCTGGAGGTGACCAGGGCGGTGGGGATGCCCGCCGCCCTGACCGCCCGCAACAGGGCCAGCGCGCCGGGGCGCCAGCGCAGCCCGGTGCGGAACAGCTCCAGGATCCGGGCGTCGATCCACGCCGCGCTGACCAGCGGGTCGCGTTCCGGCTGGCCCAGGTCGTCGTGCAGCAGCCGCATCGAGGCGGCCATGCTGGTGCCGACCATCGCCTTGCGGGCCGCGTCGGAGAGGGTGCCGCCGTACTCGGCCGCCAGTTCGTTGAGCGCGACGTCCCACAGCTTCTCGCTGTCGACCAGGGTGCCGTCCATGTCGAAGAGCACGGCGGCGGGATGGCGGTTGGGCAGCGGATCAGCGGTCACCCGGCGATCCTCTCAACTTCCCGCGCGACTGCCGGCCCGAGGTGCCGTCCGGGTGACCTACCCGACGGCCGGCACCGGCGAGCGCGGGCAGGGCGCGGTCGGGGCCGGGCACGACGGGCGTGCCGCGGTGGCGTGGGCGGCAGGCCGTGGCCGGGGCGGGCCGGGCTCCGGCTGCCGCGCGGGCGGCGGACTTGCGGGCGGGCTCCGGCTGCCGCGCGGGCGGCGGGCTTGCGGGCCGGTCGCAGACTGGGCGCAGCCGGCCGCCGTCACGGTGGCCCGTCGCCCGAGGAGGTCGCCGATGCGCGTCCGATCCCTGCTGTCCCGGTGCACGGTGGTCGTCCTCGCGGCCACCGCCGCGCTCTGGCCGGCGGCCCCGGCCGCGGCGGCCAGCCTGCCGCTGGACCGCTGCTACGACCTGGCCCCGCCCCAGCACGCCGACGACCAGCCGTGGTCCGCGCCGGGCAACCGGCAGACCGTGTGGCCGACCCCGGTGGGCATCCTGGACCGGGACGTCCTCCGGGTGTCCGCGCAGGGCCGGATCCGCATCGACCACTGGGGCACCCAGAAGTCGATCGCCGGCGAGTGGCCGGCGGGTGGCACCGGGTGGCCCGCGCCGGACGCGCCCCGGTACGCGCTGATCGCCAAGGTCACCGAGGGGTCCGTGCTGGTGCTGAAGAACGGCCTCTCCTACGGCCCCGGCCGGTGGTTCCCGGTCGGTACGGACAGCGGCTGCCTGCTCTACTACAGCGCCGGCCTGAACCCTCGGGTGATCTTCTCCTTCAACGACCCGAACCTGGGCGACAACGGCGGCGGCGCGTCGGTGCTGGTGAGCCAGTGGTGGGGCGAGGGCTGAACCGGCTCAGCCCAGGTCGCAGGCCGCCAGGGACCGCTCGTAGCCGCGGAAGAAGGACTCGGTGCGCTGTTCGGCGGTGCCGTGCGAGCCCTCCGCGAACCACGGCTGGTCGGGGTCGTCGCCGACCGCGAGCAGCCCTTCGCGGAACTCGTCCAGGTCGCCCTCGTCGAGGGTCAGCACCCCGCCGCGCACCGAGTCCCCCAGGTACGCCCCGGCCATGCAGTCGGCCTGCAACTCCTGCTGGATGGTGAAGCTGTAGCGGATGCCGAGCCGGACCTGGATGGCGTGCGCGTACTCGTGGCCCAGCAGGTAGAACACGAACGCGTCGCCGACCTGCCGGAACGCCCCCACCGACCAGCGCACGTCGTAGGCGATGAAGTCGCCGGCCGAGCAGTAGACGGCGTTGTTGCGGGGAATCTCCTGCCCGCCGCAGGTCACCTCGCCGCCGCGCTGGTACGGGATGATCCGCCGCACCGGCCGGAACCGCTCACCCGAAGCCCGGAACTGCTCGGCCCAGTACCGCTCGGCGATGCTCTGCGCGTCGCGGACGTCCTGCTGGAACTCCTCGACGCTGGTGGTGCCGTCCGCCCGGGTCTGCCCCGCCCCGGGCGAGGCGGATGCCCCGGGACGCTGCGGCGCGGGCTCGCCACCGTCCGGTTCGGAGACGCCGCCGACGAAACAGCCGGCGGTCGCCACCAACGCCACCAGGAAGCCGGCCAGCGGCCCGCGCGGTGGCCGGTGCGAACGTGCCGTCACAGTGCCCTCCCGGCGTCGGCGATGCCCGTGCAGTACCCCGACGGCACGTCCGTCATGCCCTCGCCGTGATCTACGGCGCCACGGCCACGGCGGTTCACCCACGCGGAGCGTTCAGAATCCCTGCGTCTCGTTGCGCGCCGACCACTCCTGCCCCGGGGAGGCGTGTCGCCGCACCTCGTGCGCGTGCTGGCTGGCGCGCGCGTCCCGGTCGGCGCGCGTGTCGTCGGGCCCGCTGAGCCGCCGGCGGTCCCGCCAGCCCACCCAGGCGAACGCCCCGAGGATCACCACCGCGACACCGCCGAGCAGCATCCACATCGTCATGCGTCGACGGTAGTCGACCCCGGCACCCGTGCCGCGGACGTAGGCTCCACCCCTCGGTGTCCGGAACCGGCGGGCGGCGCCGACGTCTCCGGTGAGGGCGCCGCACCGGCGCCGACGAGGAGGATTCGCGATGAAGTACATGATCCTGCTGTACGGCTCCCAGCGCGACTACGACGTGCTGGCCGGCCGGCCCGCGGCCGACAAGCGGGCCATGTCCGCCGAGGAGGTCGCCGCCATGCACGCCCACATGGAGAAGATCCACCAGGCGCTGGCCGAGTCCGGTGAGCTGGTGGACGCGCGCGGGCTGGTCGCCCCGGTGCACGCCCGCCGGGTGCAGCTCAGCGGCGGGCTGCCGGTGGTCACCGACGGGCCCTACCCGGAGACGCAGGAGGTGCTGGCCGGCTACACCATCGTGGAGTGCGACAGCTTCGACCGGGCCACCGAGATCGCCGCCACCTTCGTCAACCCGGACGCCCCCGGCGAGTACGTGGACGTGCGGCCGGTCGCCGAGGGCATCGCCGACCTGGACGGCTGAGCCGGCGATGCCCGGGGAACGTGTCGAGGACCTGCTGCGCCGGCTGGCGCCGCAGGTCCTCGGGGCGCTCGTCCGCCGGTACGGCCACTTCGACACCGCCGAGGACGCCACCCAGGAGGCGCTGATCGCGGCGGCCACCGGCTGGCCGCGCGACGGCGTACCCGACAACCCGCGGGCCTGGCTGATCACCGTGGCGTCCCGCCGGCTGACCGACCTGCTGCGCAGCGAGCAGGCCCGGCAGCGGCGGGAGGACGCGGTGGCCCGCCGGGTGCTGCCCGAGCAACGGCTGGCTCCGGCCGCCGACCGGCCGCCGGCCGACACCGACGACACCCTCACCCTGCTGTTCCTGTGCTGCCATCCGGCGCTGTCGCCGGCCTCCCAGATCGCGCTCACGCTGCGCGCCGTCGGCGGGTTGAGCACCGCCGAGGTGGCCCGGGCGTTCCTGGTGCCGGAGGCCACGATGACCCGCCGGATCACCCGCGGCAAGCAGCGCATCCGCGACAGTGGACTGCCCTTCGCGATGCCGGTCGGGCCCGAGCGTGCCGCGCGCCTCGCCGCCGTCCTGCACGTGCTTTACCTGATCTTCAACGAGGGGTACGCCAGCACCGCCGGCCCGGCCCTGCTCCGCGCCGACCTGGCCGCCGAGGCGATCCGGCTGACCCGCCTGCTGCACCGGCTGCTGCCGGACGACCCGGAGGTCACCGGGCTGCTCGCGCTGATGCTGCTCACCGACGCGCGGGCGCCGGCGCGCACCGGCCCGCACGGCGAACTGGTGCCGATGGCCGAGCAGGACCGCAGCCGGTGGAAGGCCGGCCAGATCGCCGAGGGCATCGCCCTGGTCACCGCCGCGCTCCCCCGCGGCCGGGTCGGCCCCTACCAGGTGCAGGCGGCGATCGCCGCCGTGCACGACGAGGCGCCGAGCGCCGAGGCGACCGACTGGGCCCAGATCACCGCGCTGTACGAGGTGCTGCGGCAGGTCTCCGACAGTCCGGTGGTGGCGCTCAACCACGCGGTGGCGGTGGCCATGAGCCGGGGCGCCGCGGCCGGACTCGCCCTGGTCGACGCGCTGGCCGCCGACGGCCGGCTGGACGGCGACGCGCGCCTGCCGGCCGTCCGCGCGCACCTGCTGGAACTGCTCGGCGACCGGACCGCCGCCCGGGACGCCTACCGGGCGGCCGCCGCCCGGTCGACCAACCTGGCCCAGCAGCGCTACCTGCACGCCCGGGCCGACCGCCTCGACGGCGGGTGAGGCACCGGGCGCCTGCGGCAGCACCGCGGCGCGCTGGGCGCGTGCGGCGGTGCTGGGCGCGTGCGGCAGCGCCGGGGCGTGTGCGGTGGCGCCGGGGCGCGTGCGCGGTGCCGCGCGTGCGGTGGCGCCGGGTCAGGGGCTGGCGGCGAGGAAGACGAAGGCGGCGAGCAGCACCAGGTGGACGCCGCCCTGCAACAGGGTGGCGCGCCCCGGCACCACGGTCAGCACCCCGCTGACCACGGTGAGGGCGAGCAGGGTCATCTGGGTGCCGCCGAGGCCGAGCACCAGCGGGCCCTCCAGCCAGATCATGGCCAGCGCTATTGCCGGGATGGTCAGCCCGATGCTGGCCATCGCCGAGCCGAGGGCCAGGTTCAGGCTGATCTGCACCCGGTCCCGGCGCGCCGCGCGGACCGCTGCCAGGGTCTCGGGCAGCAGCACCAGCAGCGCGATGAGCACGCCGACGAACGAGTGCGGCAGGTTGGCCTTGGCGGTGGCGGCCTCGATCGTCGGGGAGACCGACTTGGCGTCGCCGACCACCGCTACCAGCGAGACGAGCAGCAGGGCGAGGCTGATCAGCGCTTTGCGGGTCGACGGCGGTGCGGCGTGCCCGTCGCTCTCGATCACCGCGCCCTCGCTGGTGACCGGCAGGAAGTAGTCCCGGTGCCGGCCGGTCTGCACCAGGACGAACAGCCCGTACAGCGCCAGCGAGGCCACCGCGGCGAAGGCCAGCTGAGCCGGGCTGAACTGCGGGCCGGGGCGGCTCGTGGTGAAGGTCGGCACCACCAGGCTGAGCGTGGCGAGGGTGGCCACGGTGGCCAGTGCCCCGCCGGTGCCCTCGGAGTTGAACACCGCCACCCGCCGGCGCAGCGCGCCGATCAGCAGCGACAGGCCGAGGATCCCGTTACAGGTGATCATCACGGCGGCGAAGACGGTGTCCCGGGCCAGCGACTGGGTCTTCTCCCCGCCGCTGATCATCAGCGTGACGATCAGGGCGACCTCGATGACGGTGACCGCCACCGCGAGCACCAGCGAGCCGAACGGCTCCCCCACCCGGTGCGCGACCACCTCGGCGTGGTGCACGGCGGCCAGCACCGCGCCGGCCAGGAAGGCGGCCACCACCACCACGAGCGGGCCCGACAACTCGCGTCCCCAGGTCAGGGTCAGCAACAGCACCGCCAGCAGCGGCACGATCACGGTCCAGTCGGTCAGACGAGCGCGGAGCTGAGCGGCCATCACTCAACCCTGCCAGGAAACTGGATCATGTGACCACCACCCGAGGTCATGACCACCGTACGAACCGTCACGCCCCACAGCCTGCCCGGCCGCCGGGAGTCCCGCGCGGCGACGGTCGAACCGGTCCCGGCGTGTCGACCACGGCGGGCGGCCGGTCCACCAGCGGCGCCGCGGATTCCGCAGTGGATCAGCCGAGCAGCGCCGGCGCGATCACGGCGGCCAACACGCGATCGTCCGGCTGGTGGGCCGCCCAGTTCAGCGCCCCGAGCACCACCACCGGGCCGCCCGACGCCGTCGCCGCCACGATGTCGGCGACCGGCAGCGCCGCGAGCAGCCGCCGCACCAGAACGCCCTCACCCCACAGCGCCTCCGTCGGGTACGGCAGCCGGCCCAGCCACGCCAGCAGCGCACCCGCCCGGGCCACCGGATCCGGTTCCGCCGCGGCCAGCCGCTCGGCGAGTCGGCGTACCCGGTCCTGGGGAAGCCGGGCGGCGGTGTCGCCGGCGACGCCGACCAGGAAGTCCCGAAGCACCAGGGGCACCTCCCGCCCGACCAGCACCCCCGGCGCCCCGACCGGGCGGAACTGCGGCCCGTCCGGCGCCTCGTCGAACCCGAGGGTGGTCACGAGCGGACCGAGCAGGTCGACGAGCAGACCGCTCAACCCGCACTCGGCCAGGAAGAGCGTCAACGCCCGCGGCTCGGCGACCTCGAGGTCGTCGGCGAACCTGGACCGCTGCCACGAGACGCTGCCGTGCCCATGCAGGGTGGCGCTGCCGAGCAACTCGTCGTCGACGCCGTACAGGGCCAGGGTGGGGCCGTTCAGGCAGCGGCAGACGTCGCCCGGTGAACCGGCCGACCGTGGTGAGTTGCCGCATCCGGGCCAGCCGGACGGGGTCGCGCGTCTCGGCCAGCACGGCGCGGTCGGCCAGCGGCCCGCCGTCCAGACCGCCGTCGAGGACGCGTACCGCCCGGGTCCGCGCCCAGACGTCGGGCAGCCAGTCGGTGAGCAGCACCGCGCCATCGTAGGGGCGGCCGCCGCGGCGCACCGCCCCGCCGTCGCCGCGGCCGGCCGTACCTCCGCTCGGCCGGCACCCGACCTGTCACCCGCCGCCGGCCCGGCTGACCAGCCAGGTCAGGGCCCACCCGGCGGCGACGACGATGCCGACGACGCCGGCGGCGGCGAGGCCGAGCAGGACGCGCCAGGCGACGACCATCACGCCGTCGTGCTCGATGCGCCGGGTCATCGGGTCGACCCGCCCGTCGCGCGGTCCGAACCGGCCCCACCGCCGAGCCCGCAGCCCGTACTCGAAACGTCCACCGATCACTCCCATCCGTGCGGCCTTCAACGCCTGGATGCGTGCCGAGGTGGATTCGGTTGCACGGCCGGCACGCTCGGGTCCACGCGAGACGCCTGACCTGATCCGCGGTGCTGGTGCGGCTGCTCCGCTCGCCAGAAACGGATCGGCAAGCGGCCCCGAGACTCGTAGCCTCGCCAGGATGGGCGGCAGTGACCCGCGTGACCTGGTCCGACGCGGATACGACGAACTCTCCTACCACTACCGGGCGGACGATGCCGCCGACGGCCAGTACGGTCCCTGGCTCGACGACCTGCACGGACGGCTATCGGCCTCGGCGACGGTCCTCGACCTCGGATGCGGCTGTGGCGTGCCGGTCGCCCGTTCCCTCGCCAGCGCCGGCCACCGCGTCACCGGCATCGACATCAGCGACGTGCAGATCGAGCGGGCCCGCCGCCTGGTGCCGACCGGCACCTTCCGCCGCGCTGACGCCACCCGACTGGACCTGCCGCCGGCCTCGTTCGACGCCGTGGTCTGCCTCTACACCCTGATCCACATGCCCCTGACCGACCAACCGCGGCTCATCGGGCGGATCGCCACCTGGCTACGGCCCGGGGGCTGGCTGCTGACCACCGTCGGCACCAGCGCCTGGACCGGCACCGAGGACAACTGGCTCGGTGGTCCGGCCGCCATGTGGTGGAGCCAAGCTGGCGCCTCGACCTACCGTTCCTGGCTGCATCGGGCGGGACTGGAGGTCACCGCCGAGGACTTCGTCCCGGAGGGGGACAGCGGTCACGCACTGTTCTGGGCACGACGGCCACAGAGCTGACCCCACCGGCGGGTCCACGTGATGGCGCCAGGCCGGCTTCACTCGATGGGTGACGCTCGCAGAGAGGGATCGCTATCGTGCGACGGTGACCGCTGGTGCCGAGCGTCCCTTGCTCTTCCTCGACGTCGACGGACCACTCATTCCGTTTGGCGGGGATTCGCCGAAGGACCCCGAAGGGGGTGCAGTCAGGGTTGCCGCGACCGCCGCACCGGAGGACATGTCCAATCCGCTCCTGTCCAGGCTCAACCCGACGCACGGTGGGCGGCTCACCATCCCGGACCGGCACTCCTGCACGCGTCGACCCGCGGGCCGGACTGTCCGACCCGGACTTCGTCGTGATCGAGCGATGGCTTGCCGAGCACGCCTGACACCACCAGGAGATCGTTGCGCTGGGCGTCTCGGACGTGCCTGGCACATCCGACTCGACGATTCAGAGATCCTGCGTCCAGACGCCGGTCGGGTGATCCGCAGGCCGCTTCCAGAGCTGAGGCTGCCGTTGGTGCAGGTGGTCTTCGCTGTCCCGGTCCCAGTGAAACCGGTGTGCCACAGCCCGATCGTGTACGCCAGCCGGGCCCCTTGTCATCGTCGGGGATCGTCACCACGCTCCAGCCGTGCTGCTGGACGTGTCCGATCGTCGTCAGCTCCATGGGGTGTCCGTCGTCCGTGTCGCCGTACTCGTGACAGAGGATGCAGTGGCAGGGCGAAACGGCTTGATTCACACCGTCATCGTACGGCCGGCCCCGGCCCCACCTGGCCGGTGGAAGGGCGGGTACGTCCGGCCGTGCTCAGCGGGTGGCTGCGTCGGCGAGGATCGCCTGGAGACGGCTTCGACACTCGGCGACGAAAGCGGGGTAGGTGTGCCAGTAGTACGAGATGCCGCTGGCGCCCACCGCGATGGCCCAGGCGCGGGCGCGCGTCCAGGTCAGCTCGTCGAGGCCCAGGGCGTCCCAGTACGTGTGTCGCGCTTCGGACGGTAGGTCCCACACCGTGGAGTGCTCGGCGTCGGGCAAGCCGATCGACAGGCCGCCGAAGTCGATGACCGCGTGCAACCTGCCGTCCCGCACCAGGAGGTTGGTGGGCTTGAGATCGCCGTGCAGCCACACCTGGGGTCCGGAGGGTTCGGGCAGGGCGAGCGCTTCGCGCCACAACCGTTCCAGCGTCCCGACGTCGATGTCCCCGCCGACGGTGGCTCGGCAGTCCCGGAGACACCTGCTGATCCACTCGTCGCAGGCCCGCAGATGTCCGCCGCGGTACCAACTCAGGTCGCCCGTGCGGGTCGCCCCCATGAGGTCGATACCGTGCAGGTCCCGCACGACGGCCGCCAGATCAGCGCCGAAGGCCGACCAGTCCTGGACGGTGTCCGGCCCGGCCTCGTCGCCGTCGATCCACCGGTAGATCGACCAAGGGAGCGGATAGCCGGCGGCGGGCATGCCGGCATGCACCGGCTCCGGGACCGAGCATGCCACCAGCGGCGCCAGCCGGGGCAGCCATTCCTGCTCCTTGCGCAGGGACCGCGCCTTGTCAGCGGTTCGCGGGAGCCGCACGAGCAGGTCACTGCCCAGCCGGTACATGACGTTGTCGGTGCCGGCACCCGCTGGCGACAGCGGCAGCCCGGCCCACTGTGGGCACTGCTCATCCAGCAGCGACCTGACAACGCCCTCGTCGACCCGGACCTCGTCCTGGTGGATGGTCATGCCAAGATCTTTCCCTGGGATTCCGCGGCGAGCGACTGACTTTCCGCAGCGCGCACCGAGGCAACCGCCCAATTGCCGCGATCCGCGCGATCACGCACTGTCAACGTCGAGTCGGTGGTCACTCCGCCGCCGGCAGGGTCGGGTGGTCGGTGGGGTAGATGCCGATCGCGAACCCGTACATGGTCTCGCCGGACCTCGGCATCCGGTCGAACGCATCGACCAGTTCCGCCATCTGGTCCCAGAACTGGGCGGCCTGGTCCTCCGAGATGCGCGCATGCCGGATGAAGCCCCAGAGCTTGCCCTGCTCGAACGCGTTCGCGGACTCGCGTGCAGCCACCTCGAAGTCGTTGAAGTCGCCCGGCATCTGCCCACCGGCGGGCGATGGCTCGGCTGCCACGTAGAACATGCGCGCGGTGCGCCCGTAGAAGCGCTCCTCGATCGCCCGCACCTTCCGCGTGCGCACCACCTGGAGCAGGCCGCTCCGGGCGAGCACGTCCACGTGGTGCGCGACGGTGCTCTTGGGGCGCTCGACCGCGGCCGCGAGCTCGGTGACGGTCGCGGCCCGCTCGTGGAGGAGCTGCAGGATCACCGTGCGGAGCGGGTGGCCGATGGCCTTCACCTGGTCCGGTCTGGTCAGCGCCATCCGATCGGCAAGCTCGTAGTCCGGGGGGTTGTCCGCCATGGCGTAACAGACTAGCATCGCGGAACGTTCCAAAAAGTTCGATCGTTCGCGAGGAGTGCGACGCCATGGCCGACGTGCTGCTGTACCACCACATCCAGGGCCTGACCGACGGGGTCCGGAGCTTCGCCGACAGCCTCCGACAGGACGGGCACACCGTGCACACACCGGACCTGTTCGACGGCCGCACGTTCGGCAGCATCGAGGAAGGGTTCGGATTCGCGCGAGAGGTGGGATTCGACACGCTCCGGGAGCGCGGCATCGCGGCAGCCGACGAACTCGGTGCCGGGCTCGTCTACGCCGGATTCTCCTTCGGCGTGACGATCGCCCAGCGGCTCGCGCAGACCCGGCCCGGCGCCCGCGGGGCACTCCTCATCGACTCCTGCCTCCCGGTCGCGGAGTTCGGCGAGACGTGGCCCGAGGGCGTGCCGGTGCAGATCCACGGCAAGGAGGACGACGAGTTCTTCGACGAGGACCTGCCGGCCGCACGCGAACTCGCCGGCTCCACGGCGAACGCCGAGCTGTTCGTCTACCCCGGCGACCAGCACCTCTTCGCCGACTCCTCGCTCGCCGGGTACGACCCGGAGGCGTCCGCGCTGCTCATGGAGCGGGTGCGGGCGTTCCTCGCCACCGTCAGACCGGCGTGACCCGACCAGCTGGCCCACGCTTCATCCAGGCCTCCGCCGGACAGCACGTCTCGTCGGTGGCCAACCTGCCGCCTCCGGGCCGCTGACCGGTCGCACCTCAGTTGGCGGACACGTGGTTGACGGGACTGTGCCGCATCGAGTCGTACCCCTGTTGACCGCTGCATCGGGCACGGATCGGGCACGACCCTGCCCGCAAGCTAGAGTCCGGCCGTGGACAGTGGAGCATTTGCCGGCGCGGCGCTCTTGCTCTGCGCCGGGCTGGGATGTGTCGTCCTCGTAGGGCTCGTGGGAATGCTGGCGGTGTGGTGGCGCGGGAAGTAAGTCCTCACCGTCGACAGGAAGGAAGGGCTCGCCTTTATCGGGCCCACGTCTCTTCGGCCGATTGCTGTGTTCGCGAGTTGTGGACCTGCCCTGTGTAGGGCTGGCTCGGCTGAAGGGACATCTCGGTCACGGGTTGATCAGTCTCCAGTCGCCTTCGGAGATGACGTCAACGGTGCCATCGACCACCTTGATGGCGGTGTTGTCGTCGATGGCGTAGGTCGGGACCGGGATTCCGGACGCCCACTTCTGGATGTCGGACAGCTTGGCGTCCTCCATGTCCGGATGGTTGAGGTGGGGGTACAGCGTGAAATCCACCAGCCCCAGCGCCCGGTCGGCGCCCTGCGCCATGTCGCTGCCGTCAGGGACGAATCCAAGGTCGAATTCGGCGTCGCAGTTGTACGGGGTGACCGCGATGCTCCCGGCGCTGACGCCCACATAAACCGTGTCACTCAGCGACGGCAGGAGGTCAGCCAGGCCCGACCGGCGCAGCCAGTAGGTCAGGTACAGCACGTCGCCGCCCCAGACGAGGAGGGCATCGGCCTCCCGGACCGCCGGGACCCAGTTCTCTTCTCGGATGGTCGGCAGCGCGGTGAGCTCCAACAGCCCCAGGGATTTCCAACCCAGCTGGCACAGCGGGATCGAAGCCTGGCCGTGAATCGCCTTCCATGCCCTCGCACCGCCGCCGGGAAAGGGGTAGACACCGGTGGGGATGAACAGGGCCGTGGACTCGGCGATCGGCTTGCCGAGCAGGTCGACGAGCGCGTCGGAGATGCTCGGGTTACCGATGCCCGAGGACGTGAGAAGGAACTTCATCAAAATCCGCTCTCCTGAAGCCACCGCATGACGGCGGTCATGTTGTCCATGAGGACCAGCGTCCCGGCCGGCTAACCCGAGCGACACATCGATGGATCATCCGCTGGCGGCGGTCCAACCGTCAACTGCCTCCGCCCGCACGACGACACAGGTCCGATGCCACGCCTTTACCGGCGATTCGTTCGCAGTTCGAGCCGGAGCGCCCCGCCGGAGGCGCAGTAGCCGCAACCCCGCGACCGCCGGCAGCTCGCCGACGCGGCCGGCGTGCGCTCCCCTACGCCGCGCGGGCTCGTGGCCGCGCGGCCCGGCCGGCCGCCGGCGCCCCGAGCGCGCGGGTACCCGCCGGCGGTCGGGGCAGGCGTGCGCCCGGATGTGGTGCCGAGGTCGTGCGGGCCCGTCGACCCTCTTGACCGCCCAACTTACTGCTTTACTATGCTACTAGGAAAGCAGTAAGGGGCTACCGTGTTCGTCTTCCGGCTCGACACCCACTCCGGCGTGCCGCCGTACCTGCAACTCGTCCAGCAGGTCCGCCAGGCGGTGCTGCTGGGCTTTCTCCAACCCGGGGACCGCCTCCCGCTCATCCGCGAGGTGGTCGAGGACCTGGCGATCAACCCGAACACCGTCGCCAAGGCGTACCGGCAGATGGAGCAGGAGAACCTGGTCACCGGCCGTCCCGGCCAGGGCACGTTCGTCAATGAACAGCAGTCGGCCGTGATGCCGGCATCGACGTACACGTCGCTGCGCCGCGGCCTGGCGACCTGGCTGCGCCGCGCCTACGCGGCCGGCCTCGACGAGCAGGCGGTCAACGCGCTTTTTACTTCCGTCCACCACCAGACGAGGAATGAGGACGTGGCGTGACAGGGACCGAGTTCGCGCTGCGCACCGACGGTGTGGGCAAGCGGTACCGGAAGGGCTGGGCGCTGCGCGACTGCACCCTGGCCCTGCCGGCGGGCGGCGTGATCGCCCTGGTCGGGCCGAACGGCGCGGGCAAGACCACGCTGCTGCGCCTGGTCGTCGGGTTGCTGGCACCGAGCACCGGCACGGTGGAGGTCCTCGGCCACGACGTCACCGCCAGCACCCCGCAAACTCTGTCCCGGGTCGGGTTCCTGGCCCAGGACCACCCGCTGTACAAGCGCTTCACCGTCGCCGAGATGCTCCGCTTCGGCCGGGCCTGCAACCTGCGGTTCGACCAGGGGCTGGCCGAGCGCCGGCTGGCGAAGCTGGGCATCCCGCTCGACCGCAGGGCCGGTACGCTCTCCGGCGGGCAGCAGGCCCAGGTCGCGTTGGCTCTGGCCCTGGCGAAGCGGCCGGACCTGCTTGTCCTCGACGAGCCGGTGGCCAGCCTCGACCCGCTGGCCCGGCACGAGTTCCTGCAGGTCCTCATGGGCGCCGTGGCCGAAGGCGGGGTGACCGTCCTGTTCTCCTCCCACGTCGTGCACGAGCTCGAGCGCGTCTGCGACCACCTGGTCGTGCTCAACCACGGCCGGGTCACGCTCACCGGTGACATCGACACCCTCCTCGCCGAGCACCGGCTGCTCGTCGGCCCGCGCACGGCCACCGACCTCGACCGGGCCGGCGCCGTCGTGGAGGCCGTCCACAGCGACCGGCACACGACCCTGCTGGTACGCGACGGCGCGATCCCGGCCGCGCCCGGGTGGCAGGCGCGGCCGGTCGCGCTGGAGGACCTGGTGCTGGCGTACCTGCGCCGGCCGTCCGAGCCGAGCGCCGCGGTCACCTCGGGGGTGGCGGCATGACGTGGTTGATCTGGCGCCAGCACCGGACCGAGGTCTGTGTCCTGGGTCTGCTTGTCGGCACGTTCGGCATCGCCCTGCTCGTGCTCGGGACGCAGGCCCACGACCTGTTCCCCGGCGGTCCCGCCCGGTGCGCGGGAGAGGCCGGCAGCAACGAGGCCTGCGCGGCCTCCTTCCGTCGGCTCGACGAGGAGTACGGGTACGTCGAGAACCTCCTGGCGGGCTTCTATCTGGTCCCCGTCGTCATCGGTGCGTTCCTCGGTGCGCCACTGCTCGCGCGCGAACTGGAGGACGGCACCTGGCAGCTCGCCTGGACGCAGGCCGTGCCGCGGATGCGCTGGCTGGCGGCCAAGCTCGCGGCACTGGCCGGCGTCACCGTCGCGCTCACCGGGATGTTCACCGCGGTGGTCACCTGGTTCCGTCAGCCCTTCGACGCGTGGGAAGGGCGGTTCCAGTACGACGCCTTCGACCTGGAGGGACTTGTTCCGGTGGCGTACGCGCTGTTCGCGTTCGGCGTCGCCACCGCCGCCGGGGCGATCCTGCGGCGCAGCCTGCCCGCGTTCGGCGTCGCGTTCGGGGCGTTCCTCGCCGTCCGGATGCCGGTGGCGCTGTTGGCCCGTCCCGCGTACGCCACGCCGCTCACCACCATGGAGCCGATCCCCGTCGGCGGCTCGAAGGACCAGGCTGGGCACGGGCCCGTGCCCAGCAACGCTTCCTGGATGATCGAACACGGCTACGCAGACGCCACCGGGCGCAGGCTGAGCTGGACCGAGTACTACGAGCTGGAGGCCGCCGCCAACCGGGCCGGCACCAACCTCAACCAGTTCCTGCACGCGCGGGGCATCCAGCAGTTCAACGTCTACCACCCGGCCGACCGGTTCTGGACGTTCCAGCTCATCGAGGCGGCCCTGTTCCTCGCCGTCGCGGCGGTCCTGATCGGTGTGGTGGTGTGGCGGGTACGGCGCCGCAGGATCTAGTGCCCTGACCACAAGCGTTCACGGTCCTGGTTGACACGCGCGCGACCCCGATGATCGGCCGCCGGGACGAGCGCACCAGGTCAACCGCGTCGCGCCGAAACTCTTGCGGGTACTTCGATGGGCGCCCCAACGGGGGGACACCCCTTCCTCTGGACTCAAGATCCAGTCTCGGGGTGTCCACACCCCCGTGGGGGAGCCCATCAGGGCCGTGACGAGTTCTCGCCGCAGGTCAAAACGCCCGCGGTCGTCACTTGGCGTTGAAGTAGCTGGCCTCCGGGTGGTGCACCACGATCGCGTCGGTGGCCTGCTCCGGGATGAGCTGGAACTCCTCCGACAGCTGCACCCCGATCCGCTCGGCGCCGAGCAGCTCCACCACCTTCGCCCGGTCCTCCAGGTCCGGGCAGGCGGGGTAGCCGAACGCGTACCGGCAGCCGCGGTAGTCGGTGCGCAGCAGGCCGGCCAGGTCGGCCGGGTCGTCGTCGGCGACCGTACGGCCACCCGGCAGCGTCAGCTCGGCACGGACCCGCTTGTGCCAGTACTCGGCCAGGGCCTCGGTGAGCTGCACCGACAGCCCGTGCACCTCCAGGTAGTCGCGGTACTCGTTACGGGCGAACAGCTTCGCCGCGTATTCGCTGACCGGTTGGCCGACGGTGACCAGTTGCAGGGCCACCACGTCCAGCTGGTCGCCGCGGGGCCGGAAGAAGTCGGCCAGGCACAGCCGCCGCTCCTGCCGCTGCCGGGGGAAGGAGAACCGGGCCCGCTCGGCGTGCCCGTTCTCGTCCAGCACCACCAGGTCGTTGCCCTCGGCGTAGGCGGGGAAGTAGCCGTAGACCACGGCCGCCTCCAGCACCTTGTCGGCGATCAGCCGGTCCAGCCAGTAGCGCAGCCGCGGCCGGCCCTCGGTCTCCACCAGCTCCTCGTAGGAGGGTCCCTTGCCGCCCCGGGCGCCGCGCAGGCCCCACTGCCCGAGGAAGGTGGCCCGCTCGTCGAGCAGCGCCGCGTAGTCGGCCAGCGGCACGCCCTTGACCACCCGGGTGCCGAAGAACGGCGGGGTGGGCACCTCGACGTCGGTGGCCACGTCGGAGCGGACCGACGCGTCGTCCAGCTCCGGCAGCGACTCGTTGACGATGGCCCGCTGCCGCTCCCGGCGCGCCCGCCGGGCCGCCAGCGCCGCCTCCCGCTCCGCGTCGATCACCGGCGCGCCGCCGCGCTTGGCGGCCATCACCCGGTCCATCAGGGACAGACCCTCGAACGCGTCCCGCGCGTAGTGCACCTGCCCGGGGAACATCGACCGCAGGTCGTCCTCGACGTACGCCCGGGTCAGCGCCGCCCCACCGAGCAGCACCGGCCAGCGCTCCGCGACCCCGCGCGAGGCCATCTCGGCGAGGTTCTCCTTCATGATGACCGTGCTCTTGACCAGCAGCCCGGACATGCCGATGGCGTCGGCCCGGTGCTCCTCGGCGGCGTCGAGGATCGCGGTGATCGGCTGCTTGATGCCGATGTTCACCACCTCGTAGCCGTTGTTGGACAGGATGATGTCCACCAGGTTCTTGCCGATGTCGTGCACGTCGCCCTTCACGGTGGCGAGCACGATGCGGCCCTTGCCGCCGTCGTCGGCCTTCTCCATGTGCGGTTCCAGGTACGCCACCGCGGTCTTCATCACCTCGGCGGACTGGAGCACGAACGGCAGCTGCATCTGCCCGGAGCCGAACAGCTCGCCGACCACCTTCATCCCGTCCAGCAGGATGTCGTTGATGATCGACAGCGGGGTCCGGCCGCCGGCCATGGCGGCGTCCAGGTCGGCCTCCAGGCCGTTGCGCTCGCCGTCGATGATCCGCCGCTTGAGCCGCTCCTCCAGCGGCAGCGCGGCCAGTTCCTCGGCCCGGCCGGCGCGCGCCGAGGCGGCGTCCACGCCCTCGAAGATCTCGATGAACCGCTGCACCGGGTCGTAGCCCTCGCGCCGGCGGTCGTAGACCAGGTCGAGGGCGACCTCGCGCTGCTCGTCGGGGATCTTCGACATCGGCAGGATCTTGCTGGCGTGCACGATCGCCGAGGTCAGCCCGGCCTGCACGCACTCGTGCAGGAAGACCGAGTTGAGCACCTGCCGGGCGGCCGGGTTGAGCCCGAACGAGACGTTGGAGATGCCCAGGGTGAAGTTGACCCCCGGCCAGCGGGTGGCGATCTCCCGGATCGCCTCGATGGTCTCGATGCCGTCCCGCCGGGTCTCCTCCTGGCCGGTGGCGATCGGGAAGGTCAGCGCGTCGATGAGGATGTCGGAGCGGCGCAGGCCCCAGCGGCCGGTCAGGTCCTCGATCAGCCGCTCGGCGACGCGTACCTTCCACTCCCGGGTGCGGGCCTGGCCCTCCTCGTCGATGAGCAGCGCGACCACCGCGGCGCCGTGCTCGGCGACCACCGGCATGACCCGGGCGTAGCGGGACCCGGGGCCGTCGCCGTCCTCGAAGTTCACCGAGTTGACCACGCACCGGCCACCGAGCATCTCCAGGCCCGCCTCGATCACGGCCGGCTCGGTGGAGTCCAGCATGATCGGCAGGGTGGACGCGGTGGCGAACCGGCCGGCCAGTTCGCGCATGTCCGTCGTGCCGTCCCGGCCGACGTAGTCGACGCAGAGGTCCAGCAGGTGCGAGCCGTCCCGGGCCTGGCTGCGGGCGATCTCCACACAGGCCTGCCAGTCGGCGGCCAGCATCGCCTCGCGGAACGCCTTGGAGCCGTTGGCGTTGGTCCGCTCCCCCACCATCAGCACGCTGGCGTCCTGGGCGAAGGGCACGTGGTGGTAGATCGACGAGACGCCGGCGTCGTGCCGGGGCTCGCGGGCCCCGGGCCGGGCGCCGTGCAACCGCTCGGCGACCACCCGGATGTGCTCCGGCGTGGTGCCGCAGCAGCCGCCGATCAGCGACACGCCGTAGTCGGCGACGAACCGCTCCAGCGCGTCGGCCAGCTCGACCGGGGTGAGCGGGTAGACCGCCCCGTCGGCGGTCAGCTGCGGCAGGCCGGCGTTCGGCATCACCGACAGCCTCAGCCCGGCGTGCTGGGAGAGGTAGCGCAGGTGCTCGCTCATCTCGGCCGGGCCGGTGGCGCAGTTCAGCCCGATCAGGTCCACCCCGAGCGGCTCGATCGCGGTCAGCGCCGCGCCGATCTCGCTGCCCAGCAGCATGGTGCCGGTGGTCTCGACGGTGACGTGGCAGATGATCGGCACGGTCGACCCGAGCTCGGCCATCGCCCGCTTCGCGCCGACCACCGCCGCCTTGACCTGGAGCAGGTCCTGACAGGTCTCGATGATCAGGGCGTCCGCGCCGCCGGCGATCAGGCCGGCGGCGTTCTCCCGGTACGCGTCGCGCAGGGTGGCGTAGTCGGCGTGCCCCAGGGTGGGCAGCTTGGTGCCGGGACCGATCGAGCCGAGCACGAAGCGGGGCCGCTCCGGCGTGGCGAACGCGTCGGCCGCCTCGCGGGCGATCCGCGCGCCGGCCTCGGAGAACTCCCGGATCCGGTGGGCGATGTCGTACTCGCCGAGGTTGGCCAGGTTGGCGCCGAAGGTGTTGGTCTCGACGCAGTCGGCCCCGGCGGCGAGGTAGGCCTCGTGCACGCCGCGGACCACGTCCGGCCTGGTCACGTTGAGGACCTCGTTGCAGCCCTCGTGGCCCTCGAAGTCGTCAAGGGTCAGGTCGGCCGCCTGTAGCATCGTCCCCATCGCGCCGTCGGCGATCAGGATCCGCTCTGCCAGTACGTCGAGCAACGAAGTCCGCACGCCGTTCAGGTTAGTGTGCCGGCCCCGACCGCGTCGCGGCCCATACCCCCGTCCCAGATACTGTCAGCCGGATCACCCTGTCCGGTCTGTAGGCTTATGCCGGTTGCTTCACGCCTGCCGACCGGCGCGGCCACCGGGCCGCGCCCCGCCCCTGGACGTAGGCTGGCGGACGTGAAGGACTACAGCAGCGCCCCCGCGCCCGGCCGGCGGGACACCGGGCGCGGCCCCGGCACCGTCCGCGACCAGCAGGGAGAGGTGACGGCGTGACCGAGTTCGACGGACTGCCGGTGCTGCGGTCCCCGGTGGCCATCGCCGCGTTCGAGGGCTGGAACGACGCCGCGGACGCGTCCACCGCCGCAGTTGAACACCTGGAGCAGGTGTGGAACGCCCGGCAGGTCACCGAGCTGGACCCGGAGGACTTCTACGACTTCCAGGTCAGCCGGCCCACCATCACGATGGCCGACGGCGAGACCCGCCGGGTGCAGTGGCCCACCACCCGGTTCATGGTGGCCAGCCCGGAGGGCACCGAACGCGACGTGGTGCTGATCCGCGGCATCGAGCCGAGCATGCGCTGGCGCACCTTCTGCGAGCAGGTGCTGGAGATCTGCCACAGCCTGGAGGTCGAGCGGGTGGTGCTGCTCGGCGCGCTGCTGGCCGACGTGCCGTACACCCGGCCGCTGCCGATCAGCGGCAGCGCCTCGGACTCCCGGGCCGCCGAGCGCTACCAGCTCACCCCCACCCGCTACGACGGGCCGACCGGCATCGTCGGGGTGCTGCACGACGCCTGCACCCGCGCCGAGGTCGACGCGGTCTCGTTCTGGGTGCACGTGCCGCACTACGCCAACAACCCGCCCTGCCCGAAGGCCACCCTCGCGCTGCTGCACCGGGTCGAGGAGGTGCTCGACCTGCCGGTGCCGATGGCCGACCTGGCCGAGGAGGCCGCCGAGTGGGAGCAGCGGGTGCGCAGCGCCGCCGAGCAGGACGCCGAGCTGGGCGAGTACGTGCGCGAGTTGGAGGAGCGCGTCGGCGACGCCGGCATCACCCCGCTGACCGGTGACGAGATCGCCCAGGAGTTCGAGAAGTACCTGCGCCGCCGCGGCGGCTCGGCCGGCCCGACCGCCGGCTCCTGGTAGCCCTCTCCCCCGTTTCGCGAACCGGGCCCCGGACAGCCGTTCCGGGGTCCGGTCGTTTTCTCGCCCGACGTTCCACGGTTCACCGCCGCGGTGCCTGCCTCGGGTGCGGTTTCCGGGCCGAAGCGCGGTGCTCCGGCGTGTCGGGGGTGGCGCGGTCACACCCGCTAGGCCATCCTAGGAACCTAGCTGTGATCGAGGAGGCGGGCATGCAGATCAATCCGGGCGCTGCCGAGTTCCCGCACCGGCAGATCGCCGCGCAGCTCAAGGCGCAGGTGCGGCGCGGCGACTGGGGGCCGGGCGAGCGGCTGCCGTCCATCCCGGCCATCGCCGAGATGTTCGGGGTGGCGAAGCAGACCGTCCAACGCGCCGTCGACCAGCTGCGGGTCGAGGGCATCCTGATCACCAAGCCCGGCTCCGGCACGTACGTCCGGGGCACCCGGCGGCGGCTCAACCGGCTCTCCCGGGGGCGGTACGGCGGCTTCCGCGGCTACCACACCGACCTCGCCGCCCGGTACAAGCAGCAGCTCGTCTCGGTCGGCCGCGCCCCGGCCCCGCCGGAGGTGGCCGACGCGTTCGGCGTGCCCGACGGCACCGAGCTGGTCTGCCGCCGGCACCTGGTCCGCACCGAGGACTCCCCGGTCGAGGTCGGCGCCTCCTGGTTCCTGCCCGCCGACGCCGCCGGCACCTCGCTGGAACGCAGCGAGGCGTACGGCCGGCCGCTCTACCAGGAGGCCGAGGAGGCCATCGGGCGGCGGTACGTCTCGGCCACCGACACGATCAGCGCCCGCCAGCCCAGCCGGGAGGAGGCGGAGATCCTGCAAATCCGCCCGGACACCCCGGTGCTGCACCTGCTGCACGTCGCCTACGACGGCGCCCGCAAGCCGATCGAGGTCGCCCAGGCCACCTGGCCCGGCCCGGTCACCACGCTCACCGAGGAGTACCGGATCCCCGCCCCGGCCCCCGAACCGGACCCCGACCCCGGCCTCACCCTCGCCTGACTCCCCCTCCCCGGCTCCAGTCCGGCGATCATGAAGTAGTCGCCTGCCGCCTCGGCGTGTCGCGGCAACAACTTCATGATCAAGCGGGTGGGGCCGGGTGGGGGTGGGGGTCGTTAGAGGCGGATGCCGAGGAGGGCGTCGAGGGTGTCGGCGAAGAGGGCGGGGGCGGTCGGGTCGTCGGCGGTGCCGGCGAGGGCCTGCTCGGCCCAGGCGTCGGCGAGCGCCAGCGCCCCCGGAGTGTCCAGGTCGTCGGCGAGCCGGGCGCGTACGCCGGCCAGCAGCTCAGCCCCGGACGGCCCGGCCGGCGCGGCGGCGGCCCGCCGCCAGCGGGCCAGCCGCTCCTGGGCGGTGGTGAGCAGGTCCTCGGTCCAGGACCGGTCGGCCCGGTAGTGCCCGGACAGCAGCGCCAGCCGCACCGCCATCGGATCCACCTGGTCGGCCCGCAGCCGGGAGACGAAGACCAGGTTGCCCCGGGACTTCGACATCTTCTCGCCGTCCAGGCCGATCATGCCGGCGTGCGTGTAGTGCGTCGCGAACGGCGCCTCGCCGGTGAGCCGCTCGGCGTGCGCGGCGGAACACTCGTGGTGCGGGAAGAGCAGGTCGTTGCCGCCGCCCTGCACGTCGATCCGGTCGCCGAGCAGGCCCAGCGCGATGACCGCGCACTCGATGTGCCAGCCCGGACGGCCCGGGCCCAGCTCGCCGCCCGGCCAGGACGGCTCCCCCTCACGGGCGCCCCGCCACAGCAGCGGGTCGAGCGGGTCGCGCTTGCCGGCCCGCTCCGGGTCGCCGCCGCGCTCCGGGAAGATCTCCAACATCTGCTCGCGGGACAGGTTGGACTCGTAGCCGAACCGGGGCGCCGCGGTGATGTCGAAGTAGACGTCGCCGGTGCCGTCCTCCAGCCGGTACGCGGCGCCGTCCTTGAGCAGCACCAGCACCTTCTCGGCGATGTCCGGGATCGACTCGATCGCGCCCACGTAGTGCGCCGGCGGGATCATCCGCAGCGCCTCCATGTCCTCCCGGAACAGGGCGGTCTCCCGCATCGCGAGGACTTTCCAGTCCTCCCCGTCGCGGGCCGCGCGCTCCAGCAGCGGGTCGTCGATGTCGGTGACGTTCTGCACGTACTTCACGTTCAGCCCGGCGTCCCGCCAGACGCGCTGGACCAGGTCGAACGTGATCATGGTGGCGGCGTGACCGAGGTGGGTGGCGTCGTACGGGGTGATGCCGCAGACGTACATGGTCGCTGTGCCGTCCGGCGTGCTCGGGTGGACCCCCTGCCGTGCCGAGTCGAACAACGCCAGCGGCCCGCCCCTGCCGGGCAGCCGCGGCACCTCATGTCCCGCCCAAGACTCCATGATTGCCAGCCTAACCAGCGGTACGACAGGGCAGGACGAGCACCGGGGTGATCATCACGACAGCGGCTCACATGGGCGGCCAGGGCACCGCCGGCCAGTCCTCGGGCGGCTGCGGGAACCGGCCGGTGTCGCGCAGCCGGTCGATCCGGGCGGCCAGTTCGGCGATCTCGGTGATCGTCAGGTGGTCGGCCAGTTCGGCGCCGAGCGCCCCGGCGACCTGCCCGGCGAGCCCGTCGAGCATCTCCACCGCGTCCGCCGGCAACTGCCGGCCGGCCCAGCCCCAGAGCACCGTGCGCAGCTTCTCCTCGACGTGGAAGCTCACCCCGTGGTCCACGCCGTAGATCCGGTCGTCCGGGCCGACCAGCACGTGGCCGCCCTTGCGGTCGGCGTTGTTGATCACGGCGTCGAGCACCGCGAGCCGGGCCAGCCGCGGGTCGTCCGCGTGCGCCAGCGCGTACGGGGTGCCGTCGTCGTCGCGGGCGGCGGCGATCGGGAACCAGCGCGGCGGCAGCGCGTCGGCCGGCACGAACCCGACCAGCGGCTGCGCGTCGGCCGGCTCGTCGATCCAGAGCTGGCACGAGCCCGGCCCGAACGGGCCCTCGCGCAGCACCGTCGGCGGCACCAGGTCCCAGCCGCTGGCCCGGGAGACCAGGTACGCGGCCACCTCCCGACCGGCCAGCGTACCGTCCGGGAAGTCCCAGAGCGGGCGCTCGCCCCGCACCGGCTTGTAGACGCAGCGGGCGGTCACCCCGTCCAGGGTGAGGATCCCCCGCAGGGTGGTGTTCGAGGCGTCCACCAGCCGGCCCTCGAGGTCGAGCGCGCCGTCACGGAGCAGCCGGAGCGCGGCGTCGCCGTCCTGGCGGGGTTGCAGCCCGGACGACGTCACCGGTGGTAACCGTTGTGCCGCGGGCAGAGGTGGCCCGCGGGGTCCAGCGGCTGACCGCAGAGCGGGCAGGGCGGCCGGCCGGCGTTGACCACCCGCCGGGCCCGTTCGATGAACTGCCGCGTCGCCTCCGGGGTCAACCGCACCCGGAGCCGGTCGAGGTCGTCGTCGGGCTCGTCGTCGTCGGCGTCCTCGTCGTCGTCGGGCTCGCCCAGCTCGACCTCGGCCTCCGCCTCACCGGCCGCGATCGCCTCGATCACCACGGTGGCGGTGTCCACGTCGAAGGCCAGCCCGAGGGTGCCGACCCGGAACTCCTCGTCGACCGGCGTGTCCAGCGGGTCGTTGTCGCCGACGCTGGTGGCCGGCTCGGGCAGCTCGACGCCGAACCGGCGCTGCGCCTCGGAGAGCAGCTCCTCCAGCTTCTCGGCCAGCAACGACACCTGGACCTTCTCCAGCGCGACGCTGACCAGCCGGCCACCGCCGCGCGCCTGGAGGAAGAACGTGCGATCCCCCGGCGGCCCGACGGTCCCGGCGACGAACCGCTCCGGCGGCTCGAAGGCGTGCACCTGGTGGGTCATACCCACGACCCTATCCGGCCCGCAACGGCAACGCGCACCCCACCGACACCCCGAATCGCCCCCGCCCCGGCGACCCCGCCGTACCGCCGGGCCGACCCGGGCCGGACCGCGCCCGCCGCGCTCACCGCGACGCCCCCGCGCCCCCGCCGACCGCGGCGTCCGAGTCGGCCGCCCGGGCCGCCCGCCGGCGCCGCTTGCGCGGCGGCGGCACCAGCCCGGCCAGGTCACCGCCGGTGTCGTTGAGCCGCAGCAGGAACGGGCGCACCGGCGTGTAGCGGATCGCGGTCACCGACGCCGGGTCCGCCACGATCCGCTGAAACAGATCGAGGTGTACGCCCAGCGCGTCGGCCACGATCGCCTTGATCACGTCGCCGTGGCTGCACGCCAGCCAGACCGCCTCCGCGCCGTGCTCGGCGGTGACCCGGGCGTCCCAGGAACGCACCGCCGCCACCGCGCGGGCCGCCATCGCCGCCATCGCCTCCCCCTCCGGGAAGACCGCCGCGCTGGGATGCTGCTGCACCACCGGCCAGAGCGGCTCCTTGGCCAGCTTCTTCAACGGCTGCCCCTCCCAGCTGCCGTAACCGCACTCGATCAGGCCCTCCTCGACGACCGGGGTCGCCTCCGGCAACGCCAATTCGAGGGTCTGCCGGCAGCGGATCAACGGACTGGTCACCACCGCCGCCAGCGGCACCGCCCGGAGCCGCTCACCGACCGCTGTCGCCTGGGCCCGGCCGGTGTCGTCCAGCTCGACCGGCTGGCGGCCGGCCAGCCCACCGTCCGCGTTCGCGGTCGTCCGGCCGTGTCGCAGAAGCAGAAGGGTCGCCACGGTCACCACCCTAGGGCCTGGGACCTCGAGGTCCGCCGCCGTCCGGTGCGCCCGGCTTCTGGCTCTCCGGTGCGGCCGTTCCGCGTTGTCTACGCGTTCCTGGCGAGGTGGGTGGTTGCGGTGGGGGTGTGGCCCGCCGTGACCGGCTCCGGGCGGTCAGGCTTGATCCCTGCGCCGGTCACGGCGGGCCACACCCGCGTCGTGGTCCCGGTCCGCGCGGGAGGTCGCGGCGGGGTTGCTCGGTTTGCTGGTCCAGATTCGCTTCGTCACGGGGCCACCGGTGCCGCGGTCCGGGTCCGTTCGCGAGGTTACGGCGCGCCCGCCCTGGTCGCGGTCCGGGTCTGGTCGCGGTCCGGGTCCGCGCGCCTGGTCCTGGGGCTGCCGGTGACGTAGTCACGGTGCGTTGGCGATCGCCGTGCCCACCTCGTTCGCTCGCCCTGTGTCGGGTGCGTCACCATGGCCGGCCGGCGGTTGGCCGGGGCGGACGTTGTCGTCTGGGGTGGGCATGGTGTCCGGTGAGGGTGATGCCTCTGTGTCATCAATATGCCGTAGAGGTATCAGCGGATGCGCTTGGTTGCCGCGCCTGGCAGGGCCAGACGTCCCGGCGCTCGTTCTCTGGGGTCCGCCCCGCCATGGGGGCCCGAGGGCGGCTCGGTGCCGGGCGGGCTGATCGGCGAGCGCGCACCGAGGGCTCACCCCTTCGTGGAGCCGGGCAGTGGGTCGGGTCATCCAGACATTCCGCGCACGGGGGTGTCGGGGTGCGCGAAGGGCTGCGCTGTCTCGCCGACGTGGCGGTGTCCGCCCCGAGGGCCCGCACCGTTTCGCCGATGCGGCGGTATCGACCCGGAGGGCGTGCGCCGTTTCGCCGATGTGGCGGTGTCAACTGGGTCGGGATGGCCCCATATCGGCGACATGGAGTCGATCATCCCGGCGACTGCCGACTGGCACATGAGCCGCCGTGCCGGTGTGGGGTGTTTGTCGGGTTCGTAGGTGTGATCGGTGGCATCCGGGTGGCGGAATCGGGCCCGGGTCGGGGGCGTTATATCTTGCAGACGATCGAGCAAGGGGCACCGGCGCTGGCACGGCCGGCGTGAGACCCCGGGCCTGGCGGAATGATGACGGGCAGCCGGTCGTTACATCCCCCTGACGACCGCGGCAGTCCTTGCCTGGCGCCCGCCGGTTGAGGGTCATGGCCCCGGAATGACGGCGGCCCTGCGGTCGTTACATCCCCCCGAACGATCGCCGCACCGGTCCCCACTGGCACCCGCCGGTGAGGGTTGAGGGCCCCGGAATGATGGTGGCCCGGTGGTCGTTACACACAGTCCGGCACCGCGAAGGACACCGTCTCGCGGGTCTGGCCGGGCATCCCGGTACCAGGGCATCCCCCGCCCGCGAGAGCGTGCCGGATCTTTCCCCCAAGTCTTTTGAGCGCCCTGGTGGTGCTTGCGCCCCTGTGCCCGTTCCCCCTTTTGGGCTTGGTGGCGTTGACCCCCGAAGGAGCCTTTGTGATGAACACGATCATGCGTAAGAGCGTTCTGGGTATCGCTGGTCTGGCGTTCGCCGGTGGCGTCGTCGCCGGCCCCGCCACCGCCCACGCTGCTCCGGTTGAGGCGGTCAAGCCGGTGGCCGTGACCGTGCAGGCCGACAAGCCGGGTGTGGACAAGGCGAAGCTGATCCCGCATGGTGTGCAGGGCGAGCAGTCGCGCATCGAGCTGAACGACGAGCAGACCGCGAACGTGAAGGCGATCATCGCGGCGACGAAGAAGTCCGGCATGGACGAGCGGGCCGCCGTGGTGGCCATCGCCACCGCGCTGCAGGAGTCGAAGCTGGAGAACCTGGGCCACCTGGGTGAGCGCAACGACCACGACTCGCAGGGCCTGTTCCAGCAGCGCCCGTCCTCGGGTTGGGGCACGGTCGAGCAGATCACCGACCCCGAGTACTCCACCATGGCGTTCCTCAAGGGCCTCAAGCAGGTCGACGGCTGGCAGGACATGCCCCTGACCGTGGCCGCGCAGACGGTGCAGGTGTCGGCCTACCCCGACCACTACGCCCAGTGGGAACAGCAGGCCGCCGACCTCGTCACCGAGCACTGGAACAACTGACCCAACCAACACCGACTGACTTTCCTCGCTAGGGGGACTGCTGGCCGGCACCCGACGGGTGCCGGCCAGCAGCACATCCACCACCACAGGGCCGACACCCACCGACCGGGTGCCGGCCCTGCGGCGTCCTGTCCCCCAGTCAAGCCGAGGCCGCCGATCTCAGCCGCGCGACGACCCGTCACCGCGCACGGCGCACGGCGCACGGCGCACTGGGATCTTGGACAGTTACCGTCAGCCACGAACGGCACCTGTCCAAGATCCGAACCCGACGAGCCGCGCACGGCAACGCGGACAAGACGAGACACCCACCGGCAGGTTGACCGCGACCACGCGTCGGCGGCTCAACCAGGTCCGGGGTGTGGCCCGCCGTGACCGGCGCAGGGATCAAGCCTGACCGCCCGGAGCCGGGCACGGCGGGTCACACCCCCCACCCCCACCCCCACCCCGCAGGCCGCGACGCGAGCACCCCCACGCACCAGCCACCGACGCGACCACCGCGACACGACGCACCCGACGGGCCACCGCAACCCAGGCCGGCCCAGCACACAAGGCCGAGCCCCGGCAAGGCGAGTCCACGCGAAGCGAGCGAAGCCGATCACCGTCGACTGCGACTGATGTCGGCGACCGCGGAGATCAGAGCCAGCGCGATGATCGCGGCCGCCAGCAGCAGCGAGTGGCGGAAGGCCACCGACCAGTCCCCATCGCTCGCCGTCAACGACGCGAAGAAGACCGAGCCGACGGCGGCGATCCCGGCCGCGGCCCCGATGCGCTGGCCGGTCTGGAGCATGCCCGCGCCGCTGCCCGCCTGCGGCACCGGTACCTCGGAGAGGGTGAGGGTCTGGTTGGGCGCGATCACCAGCCCGCTGCCGAGCCCGGCGACCAGCAGCGGGCCGGCGGTCAGCCAGGGTACGGCGGTGTGCCCCGGGTCCAGCTCCAGGATCGCCACGACGCCGACCAGGCCGACGACGACGGTGACCAGGCCGCTGGCGACCAGCGGGCGTCCGTACCGGTTGACGATCCGCCCGCCGAGCGCGGAGGTGGCGGCCGAGCCCAGCGCGAACGGGGTGATCGCCAGGCCGGCGACGAGGGCGCTGTAGCCGAGCCCGTTCTGCAGGTAGAGCGTGAAGATGAAGAAGATGGCGGTGAACCCGCCGAAGTAGACAAACGCGATCAGCGAGCCCAGGGTGTACGACCGGACGGTGAACAGCCGCAGGTCGAACAGCGGCTGCTGGTTGCGGGCGTACCGCCACTCCCAGAGTCCGAAGGCGACCAGCGCGACCAGCCCGGCGGGGACGAGCAGCCACTTCTCCGGCCCGCGCCACTGCTGTTGCTGGACCAGCGGCAGCAGCACCAGGAGCACGCCGACCCCGAGCAGCAGCACGCCCACCGGGTCGAGGCGCCGGTTGTCGGCGGGGCTCCGCGGGCGGCTGGGCAGCAGCCGCCAGCCGAGGATCACCGCGACGACGCCGACCGGCACGTTGACGAAGAAGACCCACCGCCAGCCGTGGTCCTCGCCGCCGAGGGCGATCAGCAGACCGCCGAGCAGCGGGCCGATCGCGGTGGAGATGCCGATGGTGGCGCCGAGCAGGCCGAACGGGCGGGCCCGTTCCGGCCCCTGGAAGAGTTCCTGGATCAGGCCGGTGACCTGCGGGTTGACCACGCCGGCGGCGGCTCCCTGGAGCAGTCGCGCGGCGACCAGCCACTCGGGGGAGGTGGCCAGCCCGGCCAGCGCGCTGGTCAGGGTGAACAGGGTGATGCCGGCGACGAAGGCGTTGCGCCGGCCGCGGGCGTCGCCGAAGCGCCCGGCGGGCACCAGGGCGAGCCCGAAGGTCAGCGCGTAGCCGGAGAGGATCCACTGCAGGTCGCTGGGGGAGGCCCGCAGCGCGCGGTCCATCGACGGCACGGCGACGTTGACGATGCTCACGTCGAGCAGCGTCATGAAGGCGGCGACCAGCCCGACCCCGAGGGCCTGCCAGCGCCGCCGGTCGTCCGGCGCCGGCCGCCGTCGCGTCACGCCATCTGGCGGGCGCAGAACCGGGGGCCGAAGTCCAGCCCGGCCATGGGCGAATCCTCCCGGTGCAGCAGGTTCTTCTCGGTGAGCATGTGCAGGGGTCCGGTCAACTGCTCCTCGGTCAGGCCGCACTCCTCGGCGATCATGTCCGGGTAGGGCACCTGCCCGCGCGCCTCGAGCGCGGTCACCGCCTCGTACACCCGTTCCTCGACCTCCGACAGCTGTACCTGCCGCATGGCTCCTCCTTCGTTCTCCCGCCTCCGCGCGGGCGGTCTGCGCTGCGCGGTTACCCCCTGCGTGACCGAAGATGCCCACCCGATCGGGCGGTGCGCGGCCCCCGCCGGGAGGTCGCGGCGCGTGCCGGCGGGACGCCTCGCGCGGCCCCGCCGGCACCGATCCCGGGGTGCCCTAGGCTGCATCCGTGATCGTCTGGGACCTCGCCGTGGTGGGCGGTGGGCCGGCCGGGCTCTCCGCCGCGTACGTCGCCGCCCGCGCCGGCCTCCGCACCGTCGTCGTGGAACGCGCCGCGCACCCGCGGTACAAGACCTGCGGGGGTGGGCTGATCGGCACCTCGCTCGCGGCGGTGACGGAGCGGATCGAGGTGCCGGCGCACGACCGGGTCGACCGGGTCACCTTCACCCGGGACGGGCGGCGCGGGTTCACCCGCCGGCACGGCGGGCCGCTGGTGACCATGGTCCGCCGGGAGGAGTTCGACGACCGGTTGCGGGCCGCCGCCGTCGACGCCGGGGCCGAGGTGCGCGAGCGGGTCGCCGTCCGCGCCGTGGAGCAGGACCCCGACGGCGTACGCCTGCGGCTGGCCGACGGCGACACCGTGCACGCCCGGACGGTCATCGGCGCGGACGGCTCGTCGGGGGTGACCGCCCGGCACGTGGGGGTGGACTACCGGCAGGTCGACCTGGGGCTGGAGGTGGAGCTGCCGGTGCCGCCCGCGGAGCAGGACCGCTGGCGGGGCCGGGTGCTGCTGGACTGGGGCCCGCTCGCCGGGTCGTACGCCTGGGTGTTCCCGAAGGGCGACCGGCTCACCGTCGGGGTGATCGCGGCCCGCGGCGAGGGGGAGCGGACCCGGGAGTACCTGCGCCGGTTCGTCGACCGGTTGGGTTTGACGGACGTGCCACCGGCGCACGACTCCGGGCACCTGACCCGCTGCCGGGCCGAGGATTCGCCGCTGCGGCGGGGCCGGGTGCTGGTGGTCGGGGACGCCGCCGGGCTGCTGGAACCGTGGAGCCGGGAGGGGATCAGCTACGCGCTGCGCTCCGGCGAGCTGGCCGGCGCGGCGGTCGCGGCCGGCGACCTGGCCGGCTACGAGCGCGCGGTCACCGAGCGGCTGGTGCCGTCGATGCGGGCCGGACACCGGCTGCTGGACGTCTTCTCCCGCCGGCCGGAGGTCTTCCACGCGCTGCTGGCCAGCCCGCCGGGATGGCGGATGTTCGTGCGGTTCTGCCAGGGGCGGGCGAGCTTCGACGAGACGCTGTCCCGGGCGCCGGTCCGGGCGGCGTTGGCGCTGCTGGACCGGCTGCCGGCGCCCCGGCGCCCGGGTGCCAAGCTGCCCGGCTGACCACCTCGCCGCACCGACGCCGTGGCACCCATCGACCGTCCACCTTGTAATCCAGGATCCTAGGATGCCTTACGCGACGTGACGCCGCCGGCGTGCTGGCCAGGACAGTGGCCAGCACGGAGAATGGCGGCGTCGAGGGGAGGAGCGCATGACCGAGGACCGCACCGATGTGTCGTTCACCGACGAGGAGTACGCGTTCCTGCGGCACGTCCGCTTCGGCGAGCTGCCGCCCGCGGTGCGTCCCGAGGAGCGGGTCGAGCTGACCGAGACCGACCCGCGCCGGGACCGTCCGGAGCCGCTCGACGATGCGGAACGCTGGGACCTGCGGCACGGCTGAGACGCGCCGGCGGGCCGCGGGCGTCACCGCCCACGGCCCGCCGGGTGGTACGGGTCAGAAGACCGGAACGCCCTCGCGCACCAGCCGCCAGTTCGGCTGGAAGAAGTCGGCCGGGTCGATCGTGCCGCGGGCCTGCGCCCAGTCGATGAGCAGCTGGCGGATCTCCTGCTGCGCGTTGTAGACCTGCGTCTTGACGATGCCGGGGAAGTTGCCGCCACCGCTGCGCCGGTAGTTGTTCACCGCCACCACGAACTGCGCGTTGTCGGCCACCGGCGTGTCGGTGTTGGGCAGCACCAGCCGGGTGATCCGCTGGCCGACCGGCCGGGAGATGTCGATGTCGTAGTCCAGGCCGGAGATGACGTCGTAGTTGTAGTCCGGAACGGCCGGGTCACTGATCGTCTCCGGCTCCACCGGCGCGCCCGGGGCGAGCGTGCGGAAGTACTTCGCCGAGTACTCCAGGTAGGCGCGCACCTCGGCGCCGCTGAGCACCACGGCCTCGAGGGTGTTGTCGTAGACGTAGAGCCCCGCGACGTCGCGGATCTTCACGTCCCCGGCCGGGAAGACGGCGGTGCGGCTGAACGGCGCGGCGATCGACAGCACCGGCAGGCTCGCGTACGAGGTGCCGGCCAGCGCGCCGGTGACCACCTCGGTCTGCACGTGGTTGATGAAGTCCAGGATCGGGGTGTCCTTGTACCGGGACTCCGCGGCCGACAGCTCCACGGTCGAGCGGGCGACCACCTGGTTGACGTACGCCACGGTCTTCTGGTGCTGGGCCCGCACGGCCGCGAGGACCTTCGGGTCCTCGACCACCGTGTTGGTGTTGAGCAGCGCCGCGGCCTTCTTGGTGATCTTCCACCGGCCGCGCTCGCGGGTCAGCTCGAAGTCCATCCTGGTCAGCCGCTGGCCCCACTTCGACGGCTCGGAGAGCAGCACCTGCTCGCCGGTCCGCGCGTTGGTCACGAACCGTTCGGCGACCTCGGCGTGCGCGTGGCCGAAGAGGATCGCGTCGATGCCGGGCACCTGCTCCGCGATCAGCGCTGTCGGGTTCTCGATCGGCAGCTCCGGGCCGTAGCTGGAGGTGCCGCTGTCGCCGCCGTGCGCGGAGATCAGCACGATGTCCGCGCCGCGGGCCCGCATGACCGGGACCCACTTGGCGGCGGTGGCGATCATGTCGTCGAAGCGCAGCCGGCCCTCGACGTTGCCCTTGTCCCAGATGGCCACGCCGGGGTTGGTCAGGCCGAGGATGCCGACCCGCAGGGTGGGTGCGGCGAAGCCGAGGGAGACCTTCTTGATGACGTACGGCAGGAAGGCCGGCTTGCCGGTGGCGACGTTGATGGCGTTGGCGGCCAGCGCCGGGAAGCCGAGCTGGCGGATCCACAGGTCGAGCAGCGGCAGGCCGTAGTTGAACTCGTGGTTGCCCAGGGTGACGGCGTCGTAGTCGATGATGTTCATCGCCCGGGCCATCGGGTGCTTCTCACCGGTGCTGGTGATCGGCTCCTGCTTGGCGTAGAAGGTGGCCAGGGGAGTGCCCTGGATGGTGTCGCCGGCGTCGAGCACCAGCGTGGCCTTGCCGCGCCGCTCGGCGCGGATCTGGTTGATCAGCGTCGCCAGCTTCGCGACGCCGATGTCGTTGTGCCGGCTGTCGTCGTACTCGGCGTCCTTGTAGTAGTCCCAGTTGTAGACGTTCCCGTGGGTGTCCGACGTGCCGAGCAGGGTGAGGTCCCAGCTGCGCGGCCGGGCCGCACCGGCCGCCCGGGCGGGGCCGGCGGCGATCAGCGGGGCGGAGGCCGCCGCGGCCGCCGCGGCGAGCACCGTGCGGCGGGACGGGCCGGAGGGAGAGGTCATGCGATGCCCTTCCATGGGGGTGGAGACGCCTCGTGGGCGCCGAGCGCACCATAACGGCCGGCTGTCCCACCTGCCACAGCGGCCCGTGAGGCCCCAGCCGTCACACCGCGTACCGCGCCGCCGTTTCCGTCCGCCGAGCCGGGGTAGGGCTGTCGGGGACCGATCGACAGGTGCGCGAGGAGACGTCGGTGAGTGAGGACCAGTACACCCAGCAGGACCCGACCACCCAGTACGGCCAGCAGTCCGGCCAGCCGGGGCAGCAGCAGGCGCCGCCGGGCTCGACGGGGCGGATGACGCCGGAGCCGGACCACGGCGAGGAGTCGTACCGGGGCAGCGGCAAGCTCGCCGGCAAGCGGGCGCTGATCACCGGCGGTGACTCCGGGATCGGCCGGGCGGTGGCGATCGCGTTCGCCCGGGAGGGCGCCGACGTGCTCATCTCCTACCTGTCCGAGGACGCCGACGCCCGGGAGACCGTGCGGTGGGTGGAGGAGGCCGGCCGGACGGCCGTCGCGGTGCGCGGCGACATCACCGACGAGCGGCACTGCCAGGAGCTGGTCGACCGGGCCGTACGCGACCTCGGTGGCCTCGACATCCTGGTGAACAACGCCGCCTTCCAGATGGCGCAGGAGAAGGGGATCGCCGGGATCAGCAGCGAGCAGTTCGACCGGGTGCTCAAGACCAACCTGTACGCGATGTTCTGGCTGTGCAAGGCGGCCCTGCCGCACCTGTCCGAGGGGTCGGCGATCATCAACACCTCGTCGATCCAGGCGTTCGACCCGTCGCCGCAGCTGCTGGACTACGCCACCACCAAGGCCGGCATCGTGAACTTCACCAAGGCGCTCGCCCAGGAGCTGGCCGAGCGGGGCATCCGGGTGAACGCGGTGGCCCCCGGCCCGATCTGGACCCCGCTCATCCCGGCCACCATGCCGGAGGAGAAGGTGAAGCAGTTCGGCCAGGACACTCCCGAGGGGCGCCCGGGGCAGCCGGCCGAGCTGGCGCCGGCGTACGTCTTCTTCGCCAGCCAGGAGTCGAGCTACGTCACCGGCGAGGTGCTCGGCGTGACCGGCGGCCGGCCGACGAAGTGAGCACCGCCCGCCGTGCGGCGCGGGTCGCACGGCGGGCGGTCAGCGCGGCCAGTCGGCGAGCCGCTCGCGGACCCGGGCCACCTCGGCCGGGTCGAGCCCGTAGCGGGCGAACCGGCGGTCCGGCAGCCGGTCCAGGTAGCGGCCGGCGGCGCGGACGTCCTCCGGGTCCAGCGCCGGGTCGAACTGGTGGGCCAGGGCCAGCAGCTCGGTCACCGGGTAGTGCGCCCGGGCCGCGGCGACGTCGATGTAGTCGCGTACCTCCCGGCGGTTGACCAGGGCGGCGGTCTTGCTGGCCACCAGGTCGCGCAGGTCCATCACGGGGCCCAGGTCCATCACCACCGGGCTGCGGTGCCGGTCGAGCCGGGCCAGGCTCAGCCGGAGCTGCCGGTCGCCCCGGCTGACCACGAAGTCCCGCAGGTCCCGGTCGAAGCCGTCGAACAGCTCGGCCAGGTCGCTGTCCGGGTCGGCGTCGTCGACCTGGAAACCGGCCCGCCGCAGCGCGTCGCGTACCCCGGTCGCGGCGGCCGCGGCCGCGCCCTCCACGTCGGCGAAGAGGTCGACGTCCTCGGTGGGGCGGGTGACCAGGCCGTGCGCGGCCCAGGCCACCCCGCCGCCGAGCACGAAGCGGTACCGCCCGGCGGCCGACAGGGCCACCCGGGCCACCTCGCGGTAGAACTCGTGGGGGTGGGCGCCGCTCACGCCGCCCGCAGGCCCCGGTGCCGGTCCTCCCAGGCGGCGCGGACACCGCGTGGCAGGTTGAGCAGCCGCCACACCCGGCGCAGCGTCCGGCCGTTGATCAGCCGGCGGAGGTCCTCCGTCCGGGTCGTCTCGCGCAGCACGTTCTCGTACATCCAGAGCAGCTGGTCCGGGTCGCCGAGGTCGAACCGGCGGTCGGGGCACCACATCAGCCGCACCGGCAGCTCGACCTCGCCCCGGGTGGGGCCGGTGAGCTCGGCCAGGGTGCGCGCCACCACGGCGGGACGCCCCGGACGGGCCAGGTGGGCCGCGCGGGGTGCGGTGGTGGGAGTGGCCGACATGGTGTCAGGGTAACGCCCCCGACCGCCGGGGTGCGCGTACGCGTGCGTCCGGTGCGCCATGAGCCAGCCGCCGTCGGCGTGGTCGGGTCGCGGAGTCCACGTCCGCGCGGCACGCCGGCAGCCGACCTCAGCGGTCGGCGGCACCGGTCTCCCGGCGCCCGTGGGCGTGCTCCACCTCGCGCAGGTTGCGCCGCAGGTGGGCGCGCTCGGGTTCGGTGCCGGCCAGGTCGAGCGCCGCCCGGTAGGCGGCCGCCGCCTCGGCGTACCGGCCGAGCTGGCGCAGCAGGTCGCCGCGGGCGGCCGGGTAGGGGTGGTGCCCGCGCAGCCGCGGCTCGTCGGCCAGCTCGTCGAGCAGCGCCAGGCCGGCCGCCGGCCCGTCCCGCATGGCGACCGCCACGGCCCGGTTCAGCGCGACGATCGGGGACGGCGCGACGGCGAACAGCACGTCGTAGAGCGCCACGATCTGCGGCCAGTCGGTGCCCGCCAGGTCGGCCGCCTCGTCGTGCAGCGCGGCGATCGCGGCCTGCACCCCGTAGGGGCCGGGCGGGCCGCCGGTCAGCGCCACCGGCACCAGGTCACGCCCCTCGTCGATCATCTGCCGGTCCCACCGGCCGCGGTCCTGGTCGGCGAGGAGCACCAGCCCGCCGTCCGGGCCGGTGCGGGCGCCGCGCCGGGCGTGCACCAGCAGCATCAGCCCGAGCAGCCCGGCCACCTCCCGCTCGGCGGGCAGCAGCCGGCGCAGGATCCGGGCCAGCCGGATCGCCTCCTCGGCGAGGTCGAGGCGCTGCAAGCGGGCCCCCGAGCTGGCCGCGTAGCCCTCGGTGAAGATCGAGTAGAGCACCTGGAGCACGCCGGGCAGGCGGTCGGGCAGCTCGTCCGGGCCGGGCACCCGGAACGGGATCCGGGCCTCCCGGATCTTCCGTTTCGCCCGGACGATCCGCTGGGCCATCGTCGCCGCCGGCACCAGGAAGGCCCGCGCGACCTCGGGAGTGGTCAGGCCGGCGAGGCACCGCAGGGTCAGCGCCGTCCGGTCCTCCGCGGGCAACGCCGGGTGGGCGCAGGTGAAGAAGAGTTCCAGCCGTTCGTCGGGCAGGTCCGTGTCCGCGTCCGCCGGCGGGGCCGGGTCGGCCCGTTCCGCCTCCACCTGCAGGATCGCCAGCCGCGCCGCGTACGCCCGGTCGCGCCGCAGCCGGTCCACCGCCCGGCGCCGGGCGGTGGTCAGCAACCAGGCCCCGGGCCTGGCCGGTACGCCGTCGGCCGGCCAGTGCACCAGAGCCGCCTCGATGGCCTCGGAGGTGACCTCCTCGGCCAGGTCGAGGTCGCCGAACCGGCGGACGAGGGAGGCGAGCAGGCGGCCGCGTTCCTCCCGGAACATCAACTCGACGGACGCCCCGACGCCGGTGTTCCGCTCGTCCGCCGCGGTCACTGGTCGAACTCGGCGACCGGCCGGACGACCACCGACCCGCCGCCACGCGCCCCGGGGCAGCGCGCGGCCCAGTCCAGGGCGACGTCGAGGTTCGGTACGTCGATCACGTAGTAGCCGCCGAGCACCTCGCGGGTCTCCGCGTACGGCCCGTCGGTGACGGTCCGTTCGCCGTTCGGGCCGACCCGAACGGTGGTGGCGGTGGTCAGGTCCTTCAGCGAGTGCCCCGAGACGACGACGCCCGCCTCGTTGAGCGCCTTGTCGTACATCATCCAGTCCTCGACCGTGCACTGGTCGGCGCCGTCGGTTGCTCCGGCGTGGATCAGCAGCATGTACTTCATGTCCGACTCCTCGGTGTCTCGTCGTGCGGCCCCGTGCCGTACAGGATGACGACGATCGGGTCACGGCGAAATCGACGGGGTCCGGGAAGAATTTTCCGGACGGCTTGGGTCCGTGTTCCGGGTTCGCCTGGGGGCCTGGTTGGTTGCGGTGGGTGCGGCCCGGAGTGACCGGCTTCGGGCTGTCTGGCCGGGGTTCGCTTGTGGTGTCGTGGGTGGTTGGGGGTGGGCCCTCCGTGCCCGGCTTCGGGGCGGTTGGGCTTGGTTCCTGGGCCGGGGTTCACTTGCGGTGCGTGGGTGGTTGCGGTTGGGGTGTGGCCCGCCGTGACCGGCTCCGGGCGGTCAGGCTTGATCCCTGCGCCGGTCACGGCGGGCCACACCCGCGTCGTGGTCCCGGTCCGCCCGTGTCGGTGCGGCGGGGCCACGTTGTGGTGGTCCAGGTTCGCCCGGCTGCTCCGTGCCGGCGGGCTGAGCGGCGCGAACCGGGTTCACCCCGTCGCGGAACCCCGGGCGGTCGGGCTATCCGGACATTCCTCCGCATGGGGTTGTCGGGGTGCGTGAGGCGCTGCGCTGTTTCGCCGATGTGGCGGTGTCAACTGGGTCGGGATGGCCCCATATCGGCGACATGGAGTCGATCTTCCCGGCGACCGAGGGCCGGCCGTATGAGCCGCCGTGCCGCCTGGGGTGTTTGTCGGGTTCGTGGGTGTGATCGGTGGCATCCGGGTGGTGGAATCGGGCCCGGGTCGGGGGCGTTATATCTCGCGGACGATCGAGCAAGGGCTCGCTGGTATGGCCGGCGTGAGACCCCGGGCCTGGCGGAATGATCGCGGGCGGCCGGTCGTTGCATCTCCCTGACGATCGCAGGACCGGTCCCGCCGGCACCCGCCGGTTGAGGATCGTGGCCCCGGAATGACGGCGGCCCGGTGGTCGTTGCATCCCCCCGAACGATCGCGGCAGCCCTTGCCCAGCACACGCCGGTGAGGGTTTGAGGGCCCCGGGCCCCGGAATGATGGTGGCCTGGTGGTCGTTACACACGGTCCGGCACCGCGAAGGACACGTCTCGCGGGTCTGCCGGGCATCCCGGTACCAGGGCATCCCCCGCCCCGCGCGTGCCGGATCCCCCGAAGTCTTTCTGAGCGCCCTGGTGGTGCTTGCGCCACCGTGCCCGTCCCCCCGTTTGGGCTGGTGGCGTTGACCCCCGAAGGAGCTTTTGTGATGAACACGATCATGCGTAAGAGCGTTCTGGGTGTTGCTGGTCTGGCGTTCGCCGGTGGCGTCGTCGCCGGCCCCGCCGCCGCCGACGCTGCTCCGGTTGAGGCGGTCAAGCCGGTCGCCGTGACCGTGCAGGCCGACAAGCCGGGTGTGGACAAGGCGAAGCTGATCCCGCACGGTGTGCAGGGCGAGCAGTCGCGCATCGAGCTGAACGATGAGCAGACCGCGAATGTGAAGGCGATCATCGCGGCGACGAAGAAGTCCGGTATGGACGAG